>JABGQS010000027.1 GCA_018648645.1 Clostridia bacterium | reverse complement strand
TTATTTTAACCGAGGTTGAGCTCTTTGGCTCTTTTTTATTTGAATTCCCTTTTTACACCATTATACGGACTTTATCGAAGTTTTCAAACGTGTTTATAAATGTTTGTAATAATAAAAAGCCTGCCGCATTGGGCAGACTCACATAGCTTAGCTCGTGCTTGATATACAACCACCACTACTCCATCAACCCCATAACAAACTCAAAATACTCCTCCATCCCCGTGCCCTCAAACACCGACAGCGGCAATATCTTCACGTCCGCGTTCACGCTGCGTATATTGTCCTTCGCCTGCTCCATATCAAACCTGCACACGTCCGCCAGCTCGGCTTTGCTGATCACAGCACAATGCGCTTTCCTAAACAGCGCGGGATACTTGAGCGGCTTCTCGTCGCCCTCGGGCGTGCTCAGCACCGCAATCTTCATGCTCTCCCCAAGGTCAAACGCGGCGGGGCACACCAAGTTCCCAACGTTCTCGATAATCAGCAAGTCGAGCGAATCCAGCGGCAGCTGCTGCGCGGCTTCCATAATATCGTCCGCAGAGAGATGACACCCTCCGCCAGTGTTCACCATCACCACGGGCATGCCGTATTTCTCCAACCGCTCGCTGTCAATGCTCGTCTGTATATCGCCTTCAATCACGCCCACCCGCTTGCCGTTGCTTTTCATAAACTCCAGCGTCGCTTCCAATAGCGTGGTCTTTCCGCTTCCGGGCGACCCTATCATATTGATAACAGGAAGCTCAAATCCCGCAAACGTCTCACGGTTTATCTCGCTCATCCTCTTCTCGCTCGCGTACAAATCTTTCTTTATATCTACTTTCACTTTACTACCTCACCAAACATCCTCTTCTTAATAATTCTTCAAAAAGAAGCCGCAGGCTTCTTTCACTTCTTGTCTTCTTTTCTTAAAGAAAAGAAGAGTTCCCCGTTCCCCGTTCCCCGTCTCTTACGCTTTTATATTCACTTTCATTGGCTTACCTCAATCGAATTGATAATCACGTCATCGTTATCCTTAACCACGCTAAACTTCAGCTTGCTCTTTCCCGCAAACGTGTTTTTGGTCGCCAGCTTATAAAGCTGCTTCAGCGTAGTGGTATTCACGCAGCTAAACTCGCCAACCTCCAGCGTCACCGCTTTCAGCTCATGCTCTGGTTTCATGCTCGGCGCAATAGTCTCGAGTATCTTATATACAAGCGCGCTCTCGTGCATAGCCGGCCTCCCTCTACGATATATCGCTGGTCGTGTGCATCTGCCCCAATATCGCGTCGATATCGTCGGTCTCATAGCGCACACTAAAGCAGTCGCAAACAAGAGCGCACTTTCCGCACCCCTTGCACTTGTCCTGATCAATCGCGGCTTTCCCGTCCTCAAACGATATCGCGTTTGCAAAGCACACATCCTCGCACTTCTTGCACCCGTCGCACTTATCCGTGTCCACCTGCACCGTCACAAACGGCAGCTTGTGCGTGTTGCTGAAAAACGAGTTATCCATCCCGTCCGTCACCTTCGCGGTGTTGCGCATAGTGCAGCAGCACTCGCAGCAAAAGCACAATATCAACAGCTTTTCATAATCGAGGCTATACATCTGCGCATCCCGTACATAGTGAGATATGCACGGGTACATCCCCGTACCGAGCGATTTTTCAACATGCGCCTTGGCTTCGTCCGTTGTGCAAATCCGCCCGATGCTCGGGTCCAGCGTCTCCACCGTGCTGCCAAGCACAACGCACCCAATGTCACGCGGATAATCGCTGCAGCGCGCACTCGTCCTGCACGTGCACTTGTGAATGATGCCGGTGCATGCCGCCCTGTCAATCAGCGCAAACATGATATCTCTGGGCAGAATAAAATTCGACGGAGCGTCAATCTTTTGCTCTATCGGTATTGCAACAACATTCATTTGTTCGCTCGTGGGGCGCTCAAACTTTCCTAAAACTTCGTACCAATTGGAACTAAACGCATGACCAAGCCGTGCGGCATTGCGCATGTACCAATACGTTATTCTTTTTTTCAGCATTTTGTCTCCCGTTTAATAAAAAATATAAATATTATAAGTCCGCTGCAAATCTTAATAAAAATAAAATATACACCTGCAGCATGTTTAGAATATCAAAAGGCGCATCACTATTCAAGCGGGCGACGCTTATTTAACATTATTGTAATTATCAATCACCGCGTGCCCGTTCGCTTACCAAATACACGCACATGTTCCGAGAAATAGAGCCGCATCACGCCATATTATTCCCAATAACACTCAAAAATCGCTTGACAGGCTCCTAATAATTACGTATAATTACCCAACAAGTAATAAAAGGGAGTAACCCCATGCAAGAAATATACTACTCGGTGGATAAAATCAGCGAACTGCTCGATATGCACCCAAAAACGATACAGCGCTACATCCGCGAAGGCAAACTGCGCGCTACTAAGGTCGGCAAATCATGGCGTGTTTCGGGTCATGACCTAAGCGCGTTCATGGAGACCGGTGCAAAACCGTGCAAGTCCATACCTGCTGCCGCCAGAATCAGCGTCTCTGCCGTGGTAGACATCAACGTGCACGACATGGACGAGGCCATGAACATCTCGAACATGCTCACCGCGTCGCTCAACGCCAAGCCCGCCGAGTACGGCAAATCGTCCATGAGCGCTCAGTTCCTCGATAGCGAAAACAAGCTGCGCGTCATGCTGTGGGGCAGACCGGTTTTCATGGAAGCCATGATGGGCTTTCTAACCGGATACATCAACGACTAGAAAAGTAGGTACATCACCATGCGAATCATCAGAGAGCAAGCAACCGCTGTCGGCATCATCAACAGCACGACCAAAATAGCGACAGCACAGGGCATGCTCGACATCATGGCGACTTTCGGCTACACCGAAACCAGCGAACACCTCGCGCTCATCGTCCACAGCAAAAGCCTGTCCGACCAATTTCTCAACCTCAAGTCAGGCATAGCGGGAGAGATACTTCAAAAGTTCTCCAACTACAACATGAAGCTCGCCATCGTCGGCGACTTTTCCGCATACCCCAGCAAAGCACTGCAAGACTTCATCCGCGAATGCAACCGCGGCAACCGCATCCTCTTTGTGGACAGCGTTGACATCGCACTATCAAAACTAAAACAAACATAGTAATAAAAGTTTTACTTAATTTTTTCAAAAAATTACAGGTTTTTAGGGCAGCGCCCTAAATCGCTATTAGTGAATAGCGAAACCCCACCAACGGGCGTATTTAAAAGGTGAATCCGTCACTAGTGATGGAGAGGAAAATTTTACAAGAGAAAATTTTCTTAGCTGGTGCACTATAAAAAGTATCCTATCGTCCTTTTGGAATAGAAGAACTGCACCTTCAAACCAAAACAATCATAAGAAACAAAAGTTTTACTTAATTTTTTCCAAAAAATTATGGATTTTCAAGGCAACGCCTTGAATCGCTGCCCGCAGTCAGCGAAACCCCACCCAACGGGCGTATTTTAAAGGTGAATCAGGCGCTAATTTACTAGTACCTGAGAGGAAAATTTTACAAGAAAAAACTTTCCTAGATTTAGCATCACGCAAAGCTCCCTGTTGTCGTTCCAAATGAGCAGAGCCGCTCCCGACCCTTTTCGATTACCACTCCTAAATCAACCTATCTTTCCTAAACGGCGCACACATAAACCGCATCCCCGCCTTAGCGTTCGTAAGCCAAGCGATACTCGCATTTTGCTTTGTGTTGCTAATCATCCGCGGCACAAGAAACTGCGCCACCGTCTCCGGCTTGTCGGCAAGTATATTAAACACCTTCTTAAAGTGCGGATCGTTGTACACTTCACCGGGGCTACCGTCCGGCGCCTTGGTGATAAAGTCGGTCAGCATCATACCCGGAGAAAGTCGCCCGACCAGCACGCCCGTGTCTTTTAATTCCTTGGCAAGCCCCTTGCTGAAATAAGTCAGCGCGCTCTTAGTCATGCCGTACAGCACCGCTTTACTTTGAATCATGCCGTTGCTCCCCAGGCCCTCCATGTTCCAAATCTGCCCGCTACCCTGCGCTATCATTCTCCTCGCAGCAACCTGGCACCCAAGTATCATCCCTTTAATGTTGGTGTCAATCACCGCACCAAGCGCGTCCTCGCCCGTGTCCCATATATACTCATACGGCGCATTCTGTCCCGCGTTGTTTATCCAGCAGTCCACAGATCCAAACGCTTCGGACGACACCGCCCACAAGTTTTCCAAATCATTTTGCTTCTGCACGTTGCACGGCACATAAAGCGCCTGTTCAGAGTACTGCGCATGCAGCGACGCCGCCTGCTCGCTCATAGTCTCGCCGCGTCCCGACAACACAACGTTGCATCCGCTCTGCAAAAACACCCGCGCCATCTCCAGTCCAATGCCCCGCGTACTCCCCGTAATCACGATATTTTTCATATATACCCCTTCGCTTCCATTATAGTTTATTCTATCACGCCCCGACATAAAAATATACCTCAACAAGCAACGCCGCGTCCCAAGTATCAACTGCTACCTGTAGATCGAACAGCGACCATCTTCTGTAGGGGCGAACACTGTTCGCCCGCATGTATACCAAATCCACACACACGCCGACCTCATTGATTGCAAGTCGCCCTCGCCCGCACATACCCTGCCCGCCAGCTCCCCGTTTTCATTCATTCCACTTCGAAGTGAGCTTGTCGAGGAATCTTCTTCAACGTAAAAAAAGCGCCAACAGCATTTCTCCGTACACGCCGCAAAACTTTTTTCAACTTTTTTCAAAAATTACCTTGCATTGTTCAGTAGTGTGTGCTATATTGTACTTGCTACTGAATATTAAACAGTAGTGGGCAATGTACAGGAAGGAATCAACTGATGAATACACAGTTTAAAAAAGGCGTGCTCAATCTCTGTGTGCTAACGCTGCTAAAAAAGAAAGATGCCTACGGATACGACTTGGCAGAAAAAATGGCGCAAAGCATAGAGATTGCGGAAGGGACACTGTACCCGCTGCTGCGAAAGCTAAAGCTCGACGGTCTTTGTGAAACATACCTGTCCGAGCGCTCAGCAGGGCCGCCTCGAAAATACTACAAGCTGACGCAAAAGGGTATCGATGCCCAGCGCGTGCTGCGAGACGAGTGGAAGACGTTTTCAACCAACGTCAACGAGCTAATGGAGGAAAACGATGATGAATGACTATTTAAATAAACTGGAGAAATCGCTGCGACGAATGAGCGCAAACGAGCGAAAGGAAATCGTCGCCGACTACCGCGAGCATTTTGAGATCGGTCTCGAAGCGGGCAAGTCAATTGAGCAAATCATCGCTTCTCTTGGAGACCCGAGCGAGCTTGCCAAGATGTACACCGCGCTCGGCGCGACCAACCGCGCTCACGAGAGTAAAGGTGTCAAAGACACGCTCCATATGCTCGGCGCAATCCTACGCTTCAAGGTCGGCGGCGGTCTGCTGATAGCATCGCTCTACTTCGCGGCGCTCAGCACCATGCTCGCCGCATTCGCAGCGGCCGTCGGTCTCATCGGCGGTGGTTTGGCCGCACTCGGCTACGCAGTCTACATGTTTACCCAAGGCTACATAGCTTACGGCTTCCTCGGCATCTTTGCAGGGCTGGTGCTAAGCAGCGGCGGGCTGCTCGGCTTTATAGCGAATATTAAGCTGTGGAAACTCTCAGTCGGAAACCTTACCGGCGTTGCCCATAAAATTATGCAGAAAAGGGTGACAAACAATGAATTGGATATTGATAAAGGATAGAATAATAACGCTGCTCTTCTGGGCAGCCATAGCGTTCGAAGTAATCGCAGTATGGAATCTGCTGGAGGACATGTACTACAAAGGTGCAAAGCTACTCAGCAGAAAAGATAAAAGGAGTATCGCATGAAAAAATTAACCAAGAGAACACTCATTATATTTGGAATAAGCGCGGTGGGCCTCGCGATAACAATCGCTGTCATTCTCGGCGCAGGTATACTGAAATCCGCCGACAACAGCGAGGTCACGACTATCGGCACTTCTGTCGAGCACATATCGCTCAATACAGACAACGCAAACGTTACACTCATCGAGTCGGATGAGCTAAAAATCAAAACTTCGCTCAACCTCTGGGCAGACGAGCAGATTCTCGCTTCCGACGTCGCGGTAATCACATCTAGCGGCGGCGTGCTGACCATTACCGAAACACCGCCGGGCGGCAAGTTCCTCGGGCTCTTTGCCCAGCCGTACGAGCTTAAAATAACGATTCACGCCCCAGCGGGCATGGTCGATGACATAGATTAGGAGATAACAATGAAAACAGCAGTAATTACAGGCGCAACCTCCGGCATAGGGCTGGCAGTAGCAAAAACCCTGTGCCGGCAGGGCTACGCAATACTCGGTGTCGGCAGATCGCAGACAAAGTGCGATGCCGCGCTCAAGCAAATCAAAACCGAATTACCGAAATCTAACGCAAAGCTCTTCTGCGGCGACCTCGCACAGCAAACCGATGTCAACAGACTTGCCGAGCAAATATCGCAGCATCTTGACAAGAACCACGACGGTAAGCTAGACGTGCTCATCAACAACGCGGGCGGTGTACGCAACTGGTACACCACAACGCACGAAGGCTACGAGACGCAGTTCGCATTAAATCACCTCGCAGGTTTCCTGCTGACCCACCGCCTTCTGCCGCACCTTAGCCGTGCGCAGGGCAAAATGATACTCACCGGCAGCGACTCACACAAGCTGATGAAAATGCGCTGGAGGGACATCATGTTCAAGAAGCGCTACAGCTGCCTGTACGCATACAAGCAAAGCAAGCTAGCCAACCTGCTCTTTGCCAAACATTTCAACGATACTTTGAGTGACAGCAATGTCCGCGCATACGTCGTAGACCCCGGGCTCGTCAACACCGATATCGGCAGCAAAGACACAAGCGGCTTTGTCAGCTGGTTTTGGAGCAAGCGCGCCAAGCACGGTGTGCACCCAAGCGTAAGCGCGCAGACATATGCTTACATCTGCAGTGAGCCCAACCTAACCGACCTTTACTACTATCGCTGCGAACCCAAGCCACACAGCAAGCGTGTCAACAGCGCTGGCGACGCGCAGCGTTTGTGGCAGCTGAGCGAGCAGCTTTGCAATATCGACTACAAGGAGGCGTTATCATGACAGCATTAATCACAGGAGCAAGCGGCGGTCTCGGCCGCGCGCTGGCAGCCGAGTGTGCCGCCAAAGGCTACGACCTCTTTCTGACCGACATCAGCGAGCAAGGACTGCTCGAGATAAAACATGGCATCCTGCGCCAGTACGATGTCGCAGTACACACTCAGGTGTGCGACGTAACAAATCCGCGCGAGGTCGCCGATCTATTCGCGGCAATCGACGCGCGGGGCATTGAGCTAAACATGTTTCTCGGTGTCGCAGGTATAGATTTCGAAGGCGGGTTCACGCAGCGCGGCTGCGATCAAATCCTAGACATCGTAAACATCAACATCGCCGCAACCCTGCGTGTTACCCACGCCGCGCTGGAGCACAGAGACACTTCTCAAAAGTTTAACGTAGTCATCGTCTCCAGCCTAGCGTCGCAGTACCCGATACCATTAAAAGCGACTTACGCCGCGTCCAAGCGCTTCCTGCTGGATTTCTCAATCGCGCTACGGCAAGAGCTAATGCACGACAACGTCAACGTATTAGCGCTCTGTCCCGCCGGGTTGACTACAACCCAGCAGGCACTCGACGGTATCGCAGCCCAAGGTTTCATGGGGCGAGTAACAACAGTAAGTCTCCCCACCGTCGCCCGCAAAACAATATCCAAAACTCTCGCCGGCAAAGCAACCTACACTCCCGGCGCAGTTAATCGGCTCTTAGCCGTCTTCGGCAAGTTGCTCCCAAAAAGCCTAATCGCCCGTCTCCTCTACAACCGCTGGTCCGCCGCCCAAGAAAAGTGGCTCGACGTGTCGGCTTGAGGACGGGGAACGGGGGACGGGGAACCAAAAGAAGGGGACTCTACTTTTCTTTAAGAAAAGTAGCAAAAGATTAAAAGAAGCCTATGGCTTCTTTCGAAGATATATAAACCACACCCCACCAAAAAAACAGCGAGCCTGATGGCTCGCTGTTTCAATATCTCCACATCATCCTACTAACTTCTAAGCCCTCTTAGCGCCACCCTTCTTACCACCTTTAACCTTCATTATAACCAACCCCGCGCCCGTACCCACAACAGCGGTACCCAGCACACAGATCACAATTATGGCCCAAATCGGCAGCCCCGGTTTCTCACCGTTGTCAAGCCCAATCTCTTCGCCCAGCGCAGCAGCTTCCGCGGCAGCAGCAGCTGCTTGCGCAGCCTCCTGCTCGGCCAGCTGCTCGGGAGTCATCTCTTCCTCGGCGGGTGCTTCCGTTGCCTGCGCGCTTTCAGTTGGCGAAGTCATTGCCCCTTCGGCAAGCGTGGTTGGCTCCGCGTCCGTATACGCGCGTATCATGGTGTCAATGCTGTGGCTCGGTACAACAACGTGATAATCCACGCCCACGTGATACAGATACGTCGTTTCGGGGGTCAGCCCTGTGTGTTCAAACATAAACTCGGTTGGCAGCGTCTCGCCGATTTTGGTGTACGAGTTGCTCAAATATATGCTGTATTTCTCCACCGTCCAGCTCGCTCCGCCTTGCGCTCCGTCCATCCCCGCGTCCCAAGACAGCGCAACGCTTACGTCGGTCGGCACAGCGATCACCTCGTCAATCGGTTTTAGCTGTCGCTCGTAATAAAGCGTAAACGTCGTGGTGTTGTCGATAATATTCCGCGCGTCGCTCCCCGGCGTCACGTCAAGGAAGTTAAACTCCAAGTTGATAAAGTCATAGCTCTTGTCGTCAAAGCTGCTCGGCAGCTCGCGTAAGCGGTTGACCATCACGTCCACCAGATACAAGTTCGCAGCGTCGCCGATGTTGCTCGGCAAGTGCGTAATACGGTTCTCCCGCACAGTAATCTGCTCAATGTTAGAGCTTCCGATGTTGCTCGGCAGGCTGTACAAACTGTTCCTGATCGCGATAATCGCCTTAAAGCTGCCAATCGCGAACAGCTCGCTGGGCAGAGACTGTAAATCATTATCGTTAATCATCAAATACTCGAGGCTCGTCATGCCCGATATGCTGGTCGAGATTGAGTCGATACCGTTATCGCTAACCTCAAGCGTCTTTAAGTTCGACATGCTATACAATGCACTTGGCAGCTCGCTTATCCCGTTGCTGTTCATGTGCAGATGCGTCAAATTAGTAAGGTTTGCAATCGCGGCCGGTATTGTGCCTATGTCGTTGTTGTTTAGATTAAGCCGTCTCAGCGAGGTTACGTTAGCCACGTTCCCCGGGAACGAGTTAAGCGCGCAATCCTCCAGCCAAAGCGACTGCAGGGTTCCCATCGTGCCGATAATCGCGCCAACCGAGCTTATAGGGTTGTCGCTCAGGTTAATCGACTGCAAGTTAGGCGCGGTTGCCAGCGACGGCGGGAACATACTAAAATCGTTGTCCGACATCGACACGTAAGCGAGCCCGTTCATATAGTTCATTGTCGGCAGCGTGGTTAAGTTATTGCCGTCCATAATCAGCCCGCTGATGTTCGTACAATACTGTACACCCTCCGCGTTGCTTATGCCCTTGCCGCCCAGATACAAGTCCCCGGTCAGTCCGGCCAGCTCAATGTACAATATTTTCTGTGACATCGGCTTCCCGACCTCTTGATGCAGCGCCAAGTCAAGGTTCGGGTCGGGGATATTCACATACAAACTCAACATTGTCGGCAGCGGAATAAACGTGATTGTCGGTATAAACGTGAGTGTCGGTATAAACGTTGGCTTTGGCGAAAGCGACACGCCCGTCTCATCGCTCACCCTGCTCTCTTCGCTAAGCGAAACGCCAACGCCCACCAGCGAAGTCACCAAAATAACCGTAATAACTACCAATACGAAAACAAACCTTTTCATAGATAATTCCTCCTGTTTAGGGTGGTTCCAAAAGTATTTATGCATTGCTAAAGAAGTGATTTATTGTACGAAATAACATATATAGATAAGCAATTATACCACTTGCGTGCTCTAAAAGCAAAACCTCATCGCTTTCTTATCGCGGCCGTTTTTCACAGAGGGATCGCTCCAAACGCCCGTCACCACCCCTTGTCACCCCTTCAGCTTCGCAGTGAGCGAAGCCGAAGGGTATTTCCCTATTCCGCAAACATTCTCCGACAAAACACTTCACCCAAATCTCCTAAACCATCTGGATAAGTCTCCCTGCCTGTGTTATGATATTGTGCAGCGAATATTTTGATAGCAAAAGGACACAGCCAATGCCGGACCAGCTCGAAAAACCAAAAAACGACAACCCGCCAAGCACTTCGGAGCACCCCGGCCGCAAAGTCAGGCTGGCAGATTTGTCATTGCTGTTTGTTGCGCTTCTTTGGGGCGCGGGGTTCATCGCGGTACAGTTCGCAATCACGTCGGGCATGTCCACGCCACTCATACTCGCTCTGCGGTTTGCTATCGGCGCGGCTGTCGTGTTCGCGTTCAAGTTCAAAACAATCATGAGAATCACCAAGAAAGAGCTGCTCGTCGGTCTTGTAGCGGGCGCAATCCTCTTCTTCAGCTTCTTCATGCAAACCCTAGGTCAAATGCAAACGGGCGTTAGCAACTCCGCCTTCATCACAGCCATATACGTAGTCATCGTGCCCTTCATCATCTGGATAGTTAAACGCAAACCGCCCAAGCTCAAAATGTTCATCCTCGTTTTCACCACGCTCATCGGCGTACTCGTCCTAACCTACAGCAAAGGCACTGCGCTACTCTCGTTCTCATCCGGCGACATCTACCTTCTGCTTTGCGCGCTAGGTTTTGCCGCCCACATCGTATACCTCGGCGTTGCGGCAAAGGACTACAACCCAACCCGAATCACATTCATCCAATTGCTTACCAGCGCGATCTTCGGCACAATCCTGTTCTTCTCCACCGAGAACCCCGCGGCAATTTCCGTCGACTGGACCATAGCTCTTCCTGCCATTCTCTACGTCGGTATATTCAGCACCGCCGTGTGCTACTTCCTGCAAACGTGGGCGCAGACAATCACCACCCCGTCCAAAGCAGCCATCATCATGTCGGCAGAAAGCCTCTTTGGTCCCCTGTTCGCTATCCTCATCGGCTTCGAAGTCTTCAAAATCAACATCGTAATCGGCGGCTTCATAATCCTAGCCAGCGTCGTCCTCTCCGAAATCGAGTTCAAACGCAGAAGAAAAACACTATAGCCACATCCGTAAAATTGTAGGGGCGAACATTGTTCGCCCGCCTTGCTTACATAAACGATAAAGTAGAAAAACTGCCCACATTTTGTTATAATGTGTTGGAAACATTTAATAAAAGCTCTTCAAGGGAGGGGACAAGTAATGGACGAAATAGACTTGCTTAAACGAGAATTAGTACTTGAAAATCAAAGATGTATGGAGCTTTACATGTCTAAAGTACTTGAAGAGGATTCTTTATTCACTCAATCGGTTTTTATCGAAGTAATTATTCGTTTGAATTATATACTTCAAAAATTAAATAATTATTGTAGAGTGACTTGGACTGACGATATCCAACTTGTTGGAGGCATAAAAGACATTACTGATTTAGTAAATAAATTGCGAAACGCTATTTGTCATATTGATAGTAAGCTAAACAACCTAAGAGAAACAACAACTAAACTTACCTTTAATATTGTAAGAAGGGGATTTATAAACACAGTGAAGTCAGGAAGTCAAAAAATTAGAAACGATTATAACGATGACATTGCGTTTTATTACGGGGAGTTCAGAATATACCTCAAAAGACATATCGAAAGACTTGTAAAGGAATTGCCAAGAGTAATTCATTCGCTTTAGCCAATCATGAGAATTTCAAATACCATCTCCACCAAAACCATCTGAAAGGAAACAACCATCAACCACATGAAACCACACACCAAAAAAACCAATATCCTATTCACCACCCTCGGCTTCGTTTCCCTCGCGCTCGGCATAGTCGGCATCGTTCTGCCCATTCTGCCCACCACGCCGTTTTTGCTGCTTGCATCCTTCCTTTTCTACAAAGGCTCAAATCGCATGCACGACTGGCTGGAAAACAACCGCTTCTTCGGCAGCTACATCAAAAACTACAGAAAATACCGCGCCATCAAACGCAGCGCAAAAATCACCGCCATCGTACTGCTTTGGGCAGCGCTCATCGTATCCTCTCATCTGGTAGCCAACCTATACGTCCACATATCCCTCGCCGCTGTCGGCATCGGTGTCACAATCCACCTGCTAAAAATCAAAACGCTGGAGACCGTATTAGCGCAAGAATCGGCGGACGAGCCTGCCGAGTCCGACTAGCTCCGGCAGTTTTGCGCAAAACAAAAAGCGCACATCACGCGCGCCCCTTGTATATGTAGAAGGTTTTCGTATTTTCATTTCATCCGGCATTCCAACAATTAATTCAATCCAATTGCCACCGGTTACCCAAGCTCTTCAAACGCGCCCATCGGGCAATAGTCTGCGCACACCATACATGATATGCACGCATCCGGGTCAACTTGCGGCAGCCCGTGCCCATCTTGGCTTATCGCGTCCAAGGGGCACACATTTATCGCCGGGCACCTATGATCTTGCGGACACTTCGCGCCGTTTACTGTTATGCTCATTCTCGCCCTCCGCTACCCGTTGTCGATTGCGGTTTGCAGCTTGCTCGCATAAAAGTTTTTGTCTCTAACGCCAACCGAGTTATCAGCAATCTCGCCTTTGTGAAACAGTATCACGTTCGGGATGCTCATAATGCCAAACTTCTGCGCAAGCTCCATTTCCTCGTCCACGTTCACTTTCGCGATAATCGCGTCCTCGCCATACTCGCTGCTAAGCTCCTCCATAATCGGTGTCAGCATTCTGCAAGGTCCGCACCACTGCGCCCAAAAATCCACAAGCACCGGCTTATCCTGCTTGTTTATCGTCTCGTCAAAGTTACTTTTCGTCAAATTCATCATAGTATTCGTATCCTTTCAATCTTTGAGCAACACATGCGTCCGCTCTTTCTAATTACAAGAATACTCCACATCATATTTTTTGACTGTGACTTTATCACAAAACCTCGTTAATTTTGATTTTACCACGCTGCAGCTCCAAAACCCCCTGGTTTTCAAGCTCTTTTAACTTGCGGCTAACAACTTCTCTGGACGACCCAATGTCCTTGGCAATCGCTTCGTGCGTCGCGGCAACAACGTTTTTCTCATCGGCCGCCGTGCCAAGATAGTTTTTCAGCCGGCTCTCAATACTGTCAAAGTTTAAAAACTCAATCGCGTTCAGCGCCATAATCAGCTTGTCAGCAATGCTCGAAAACACGAACTCACGAAACACAAGGCTTTGCTTTATCAAATGGTTAAAGCTCTCCACAGACAATACGGACAGTACGCTGTCCTCGCTCGCCTCCGCCGTAAAATCGTACTCCAGATTCGCAAACGAGCAAACTGCTGCCAGCACACAAAGCTCTCCCGCTTCCACCTTATATATCGTAATGTCCTTGCCACCCTCCGACGTGCGAAACAGCCGTATGCTGCCGCTCAGCACAAACGGTATCCCGGCGCACCTGCTGTTGTCGCCCAGCATCAGCTGACCTTTGCTCATCTTCTTTATCACGCTATGCTCTTTCAGCGTCTGCTTATCCGCGCCATCAAGCTCGCTCAAAAATCCAAAAACATCAAAAATATCGTAACCCATAATCTCGCTCCATCTCTCCTGCGGTCTTCATAGAGCCGCCCATTATCTCTATGCTCTACAGTTACATACATACTACCATATTTCCCGCTTCAATACACGGGGGCATATCTTCTCAAAGCATTTTCTCCGCTTTCACATAACTGCGCAAACAAAAAGCAAGCACCCTTTTATGGATGCCTGCTTTTTTCTATACTATATTGTTTAGCCGCTTAGCTCCCTAAGCTTCTGGAACTACAGGTTCGGGCGGAACAGTAACAATACCAAGCGCCGCTGCTATCTCGTCAATGACACCGGCAATCGCCACACGCATCCCAATGCGCGTTTCCTGCACTGCAATCATCGCGGTCAGCGCGGCTACTCCTGCGTCCACATCCGAAATCTTCTTCGCTCCAATGTAATCTTTCCACAGAGAATGGACGTCACGCTTAGCACTTCTCATTTCCGCTTTAAGCACTTTCAGCTGTGCAATCTTCTCTTTCACGAGCGCAAGAACCGCCGGATCCAACCCAAACTCATCGGCAGTCAACGCTTCAATCTGTGCATCAATCAACTCGCCAACTCCATCCTGGTCTTCTCCAAGCATGCCCCACTCTTCG
Source organism: Clostridia bacterium (assembly GCA_018648645.1). Taxonomy (GTDB): domain Bacteria; phylum Bacillota; class Clostridia; order Christensenellales; family SZUA-584; genus JABGQS01. The sequence continues at coordinate 16,594 of JABGQS010000027.1, read as the reverse complement.
CGGTTCGCATGAACTTCATCAATCAGCGGACGCGTTTCCTCTTTAAACAGCTTCTTAGCGTCGCGTTTCTCGTTCGGCTTCTTTGGTCCCTCTTCGCCGTCAGGCTCCTCGCCCTGCTCGTCTTCGCCCTGCTCATCGCCATTGTTTGGCTTGTCCTCCGGCTTGGCTGCAAGCGCGCCCGACATAAACACGGTCATTACCAATACTAAAACAATAAAAATGATAAAAGTCTTTTTCATACCCATACTTCCTTCCTAATTCAGATAAATTCATTATAACGCTTCTGTTCCTTCGGTTTCTTTATTATACTGCTGTCGACCCATAAAAACAGATAGTAATATACTTGTATTATATAAACAACAATATCACACTTGAAACAACTTTTGAATAATATATTTTATTTTTTATGAAATAAGGCTTGACGGGCGCTGTTTTGCAACATGAACGGGCATCATAAAGCCAATATAGGAGAGAGGTTTACGACAAAACCAACAGCTTGAACTATCGTAAAATAAGCATTTCATTCCTACTGGTCAAAAGCAAAACCGCGATTACCCGACAGCAAAGTGTAAAAATCGCTTGTACTTGCCCTCTTTTTTGCTATAATAGTAGTATACAATCATATCTATACCGAAAGGTGGTGCGAGATTAAGTAAAAAGGAAACCGCTATTATCGTTATTTATTATTTGTAAATCCTTTTTATAAGCTCATCAAAATGAAAATAGTTTTAGTTTTGGACCAGTTCGACAACGAGAACAACGGTACTACTATTTCTGCCGCGCGCTTTGCGGAGAATCTGCGGGGCAGAGGTCACGAAGTTGTTGTCATTTCTACCGGCAAACCGAGGGAAAACAAATTTGTTGTACCTTCGGGTCATTTGGGTATCCTTCAGCCGCTTGTAGACAACCAAGGCACAGTGTTTGCAAAGCCGGACGACGCTGTAATCAGACGCGCGCTTGGTGGCGCAGATATAGTGCATCTCTATTTGCCGTACAAGCTTTGCATGCGCACGCGCGAGATCGCGCAAGAGATGGGCATCCCCTGCATCGGCGCGTTCCACTGTCAGCCGGAAAACGTCTCGTACAACGTCCACTTGAAATATTTAAAGCCGATGAATCACATTCTTTATCGTTGGTTCCGCAGGCGCTTCTATCGGCACGTGGATGACATCCATTGTCCGACCGATTTCATCGCAGGTCAGCTAACCAAGCACAATTACAAATCGAACCTTCACGTAATCACGAACGGTTGCGATGCAGCCTTTGCGCCAAAAAAGGTCGACAAGCCGGATCACCTAAAGGGTAAGTTCACCATTTTGATGGTGGGTCGTCTTTCTGCCGAAAAGCGGCAAGATCTAATCATCAAAGCGGCGCTAAAATCTAAATACAAAGATAAGATACAGCTCATCTTCCTAGGTAAAGGGCCAAAGCAAAAATACTATGAGCGCATCGGGAGAAAGCTGCCGCACAAGCCCATATTCGACTACATGTCAAAGCAAGACCTCGCAGACCTGTATAACCAGTGCGACTTGTACGTGCACGCCGCAGAGGCAGAGATCGAAGCGATTGCCTGCATCGAAGCCTTTGCAAGCGGTCTGGTGCCCGTAATCGCCAACGCCAAAATGAGCGCAACAAAGCAGTTCGCGCTAGATGAGCGAAGCCTTTTCAAAAACAGAAGCAGCAAAGATTTAGCGGGCAAAATCGACTATTGGATCGAGAACGAAGACGAAAAGGCGCGACAGAGCCAAGTGTACATAAAGAGCGCGCGCCAATACACCGTCAAGCTCGCGGTCGATAAAATCGAAGTGCTGTACGACAACGTCATCAAACAAAAGAAATACCGCGACAAGCACATTGACGACCCAAACGCGCACAAATTGAGTATGCCAACGCCGTTCACCTATAAGGTAGACGAAAACTTTGCGTTCATCAACAAAAATGTGTTTTTCCGGCTAGGCTCAACAGTGCTCTTCTATGTCATCGCAATCCCGCTGCTCGACATCATATCGCGCCTATGGTTTGGCCTCAAAATCAAAGGACACAAGAAACTGCGATACGTCAAAGGCGGCGCAGTAACGGTTACCAACCACATCCACCTGCTGGACTCGCCGATGGTTGCGTGCGGTCTGTTCCCCAAAAAAGCGCACATGGCAACCCTGCGCACCAACTTCGAGATTCCCGTAGTCCGCTGGCTGGTGCGAATGCTCGGCGGTGTCCCAATTCCCGAAACGCCAAAAGCGCTAAACTCGTTCATGGAGTCGATGAGAGCAGAGCTCGAGGCAGGTCGAATCGTGCACTTCTATCCCGAAGCTTCCCTCTGGCCGTGGCACGATGAGCTGCGCCCGTTCAAAAACGGCGCGTTCAACCTCGCAATCCGCTCTAATGTACCCGTCGTACCCATGGTGTTCAAGTTTCGAAAAGCATGGTGGCCGTTCTCGATGATCCACAAAAAACCGCTCATCACTCTCGAAGTCGGCGAGCCGATTGCCCCCGCGCACGAAGGCAGCAAAAAGCAGCGCATACTGATCCTGCGAGACAAGACCTATGAGTACATGCAAAAAATGCTCGCTGTGGAAGGCAAGAAAACGAAAAAGAAAATTGTGTAGCCATGCGCTAATTTGTGCGACATAACGCATTCAGGAAGCGGCGTCCAAGCGGATGTCGCTTCTTCTTTTTAATAGAAATATATCTGCAGATTACAGGCTCACAAATGCTCGTAAAATCTATGTCAATCTATAAAAAATAAAAGCCCGAATATTTAATAATAAAATGCTTGCAATTCTCTTTACAATCTGTTATATTGGCTCTCGTGGGACAAGTCCCAACTAAAACAAATCAGAAAGGAGTTAGTAATATGATTAAAGATGAAGACAGGAACAACAAAAACGAAATGTGTCATTATGGCATGGAGAATACCGAAGGGCAGTTCGATTCAAACAAACTCAGTGATTTGATTGGAGGGCTCAGTCGGTAATCCGATATGAGAAACCAAAATAATTGCGTAATTCAAAACTGAATTTATGCGGCAAACAGGTTTCCCTATCGAGGGATCTTTTTTTTGCCATCAAAAGCAGTCCGACACATTTCTGGAACAGACATCGTGTGGATCACACATCGCGTGGATCACACATCGACGGAAGCAATTTCAGAAAGGAACAGAAATGCGAAATCAAGGATTGTACAACTACGTGGAGATAAACTCTTATTGCAAGAGCGAAGGCGTAGACACTGCATACTTTATGGTTCAGGTAGCAAACTGCGGTAAAGTTAAGCAGAAGAGAAACAGGCTTATGATGCTGGTTGCAATGCTGACTAAGCTGGTTAGAAACTGAGGCGCGACAGATTATGAAACGGCGCCGGAGTAAACGGAAAATCCGAAAACGGGTTAACTAAAACCCCTTACCACAATCGCGGTGAGGGGTTTTATTATATCGTCAACTTTTCTCGCATAGATTTCTAGCTCACATCATAGCGCGGGAGTCCCAGCTTATATATCCGGTTCGGATTATTATACAACCAATCGGCGGCAATTCTCTTCGCCTGCATTTCCTCCAACACTCCATCGTCTATCAGACTGCACATCGCTTTTGCGATATTCTCTCTCGCCTGCTCCAAGTAACTGACCTGCGCCTCAACGCCAAACGTGTCGCCGCCAAACGCCAACACCTTATTTGTCGGGCACGTCAGCACCATCCTGCGCATCAGTTCAATCGAATAATCGGTATCAATGCTGTGCACCCAGCACAAATCCAGCACAACGTGCGGATAGTTTTTTCCGAGAAACAGAAAGTCACCCATATAAGGGTAATTGCCGTGGAACAAATCAAACACAGCGTTCGGGTGCAGCGATATCAAATCGGTCAACTTCGCCGCATTGGCTTTGCTGACATCGTTATACCCGCCCGCCATGTGCCCGGTGTGTATCTGCATCGGTATCTCGTGCTTTTCGGACAACGTAACAATCGCGTGAAACAGATAATCACTGAGCACCCTAGCATCGTGCGAAGACAAGATTTTCTCGTGATCGTCCACCATCTTATAAAACACAAGCTCAGCATCCTCTTTGGTGGGGTTTTTATACCCAATGTCTCGCGAGTACGCGGACTGATCCTTCATCGCAACAAACCTGCCGTCCTCCATGCACTTGTCAACACAAGCTCCCATCGCGCCAATATAGTCATCCAAACACGCAATTTCGCCGCTTCTAAAATCCTTGCCGTTCACGTCAGCCACATCTTTAAAGCTCATGATTCGATGCCAGTCCGGCGTGCTGATTGCAAACCTGCACCAATCGGCATACACCTTTGTTTTATCATAAAGCAGCATCCCCACATCAAACAAATCACAAACCGCCGCTTTAATGCCCGCCTTTTCAATCAGCTTATCGCCAAACTCCTGTGTCCGCTTCGCCTGCTCATCACGTATTTTCGTCAAGCCCTCCGTAGTCAATATGTCCGCATCCCAGCACATCAAAAATGCACTTCTTGCAGCCTGTCCATAACAAGTAAATTGCGCATTTGTATACATCGAAAGAAACACTTCACACTTTTGCTCAAATGTGTCACACTGTGCAATCACCTCCAGCGGATCTGCGCCGCCGTTTGCCACCATCATATCGGTCAGCAGATAGTTGTTTATAACCAGCTCAAATATGTTATCATACGGCGCCGTCTGCCCGTCATAATGCTCGTGCGACTCGATAACAGGCACGGTATTCAGCCACTCTTTAAACTGCATATAGTCATATTTCATTTCTGCCACCTCACACCTCATATTATACCACACTTGCATTGCAGACAAAAATATAAATGAACATTGCAAATGTCGCTTACTAATCATCGAATGGCAATTACACGTTTGTGCAAACGACGCAAACGGCAGCTCAAAAATCACACTGCCTGCGCTGCGCCCGCACGAGACGCTAACGCTGAGCGCACAAATCAAACCCCAGCGGAACGATTGTGTAATATTAAGTGGTATACACCACCGTGCTACGCGCTCTTCACATTCTTTTCAGATGGTGCATTCTCTAATATGCGTGTCAAATCCTCGTTGCGCCTTCCCATAACAGCGCGGTGTATCAAGAACAGATACGGCAGCCCCAGATTAGTCTCAATCAGCGAGCCTAAGATAATCGGCATTGTTTGCATGCTTCGGACTCCGGTAACAAGCAATACACCCTCCCAGGCGAACTGCACCAAAACACCAATCGCGAGTATCCACGGTATGCTGATTCTCTTATCACCCTTTATGTTCCTTACAATCAATATCGCGTACCCAACGAACATTATCAGCGCCATCACACCATGATAGCTCCCCGTCCCTCTCGTCGTCGTAATAGCGCCCATCTGTGTGCCAAAGTTCTGGCTAAGCAGCGCAACGCACAGCCACCCGGCGATAATCAGCGCCGACCACTCGAACGTTCGCTTGTCCCTGTCAAGCCACAACCAAATCCAAACAAAGTTGGTAAACCCATAGCTCATCGACATCCAAAGAAGCAGCCAAAAGGTATCAGCTCCCGTTACAACTCTCGTACCCAGCGCAAGATAAAATATCCCATAGTCCACAATGAAATACAGCACTCCGCCAAGCACACCAACAATTGCCGCCACATATCGCTTTGTATAAATAAGAATAATAGCCAGAGACACAATAAACGCGATATCAATCCAAACGAACAACTCATTAAATTCACGTGCGGGTATCACTTCCAAAAAAACCACCTGCCTTTCTTTTTATATACCTTATTATACTATTAACGGCATTGCATGAAAAGGCACATACTCATCGCAACAAAAAAAGCGCCCTTTCAAGCGCTTAATGCTGCTATACCTGTTTGTGTTTTCCAATGAGGATTTGCTTAAACTCCCTCGCTCACTTTAAACAGCTTTTTGATAATTTTCTCAGTAACACCGTTCGCAATCACAATCACGTCATCACCAAGCTCAATGATTTCCTCGTTTTGGGGCACCTTAATCAACCCGCGCTCGTCGTGCTTATTCAGCCCAATTGCAACAATATTATAATTATCCTTCAGCTCGCCAAACATCACGCCATACTTCGCATCAAGAAACGGATTATCCGCGCCTACTTTATACTGCTGCAAATCGTACTCGCTACTGTCATCGGTCGAAGTTATCAAATCCTTCGTAAAGTCGGCAACCGCCGGCTCAAATATATAGTTGGCCAATATCTTGGAAGCAATCTCGTTCTTAGATAATACAAACGTAACACCCGCACTCAAGAAAGTATCCTTCAGCTCGGTGTTGTCAAGCAGCACAACAATCGAAATATCGGGATAGCTTCTTTTAATGTTCAGTATCCCAATCAGCTTGTCTGCATCCTCGCCGTTGTTGATAAATACCGACTTCGCTTTCTCAATGTTTAGCAGCTTTAGCGACTCATAGTTCTTGATGTCAGAAAAACATGCAAACACCTGCTTAGGCTTAAAATTCTGATATATTTTATCAATGTCATCTTTGCTGTCAACAAGTACAGCCGCCCTGTTGTCCGCTTTCACAATCTGCCTTACAACATCTGCGCTAAACGCATCCCAGCCTATTACGATAATATGATTCTTAAAATCTGTTCCCATCAGCCCAAATCTCCTTTTCTCAAATCTTTTGCGAAACGAGTTTGTAAACTCTCCGATAATAACACCCAAAAACCCAACGCTGATAAATATAAACACGAGCCCGATAATCTTGCCCCAAAGCGATACGGGATATATATCGCCGTACCCAACGGTAGAAACCGTAACAATCGAGTACCAGATTGCATCCAGCAAACTCTTAATGGTTCCGCCGCTTGCTTTTCTCTCAATCAGCACCATCACGACAATCAAAACGATATACACAATCAAACTGATTGCAACAAAGGATAGGCGTCTTTTTTTGCTCATAAAAACACTCCTCAAGTCCGCAAATAAAAACCGTCAGTATTCATTTTATTATACCATGTTTTTAGCAGATGCTCAATTACCGGCTATCCATCGAAATGTGGTGGGAGCACATCGCTCGCCCAACCCCGACTTTACCTTAACTACATCTAACCTGCGATGACAAACAGACGCACCTTATCGGCACGCCTGCTTTTATAATAGTTGCTCGTTGTCATGTTTAATGCCAAATAGCACTACCCAGCGTTACTCATTACCACAATTCAATACCCAAAGTATAAAACCCACCGCTGTCATATTTTCCGGCGTCAATCACGTTCCCGTCCGACTTCACCGCAACCGTATGAAACTCACCGGCATACACCGCAACAACATACTCCCAGCCATCGGTGTTGCACTGCCCATAGTCGTTGCTGCCCGCTGCGACAACTTTTCCGTTCGCCTGCAAACCTACTGCGTGGTGCCGTCCCGCGCTAATCATCACGATGTTTTCCCAGTCCTGCACATCGCATTGCCCTACGCTGTTTAGCCCGCTCGCCACAACGCTGCCGTCGCTCCTCAGCCCAAGGCAATACCTCTCGCCCGCAGATATAGCAACAATATCGCTCCAGTCCTGCGTGTCGCACTGCCCGTCGCTGTTGTCTCCTACCGCTACAACAGTACCGTACTTTGTCAGCCCCATCGTAAACGTGCCGCTCATCGATATCGACACAATGTCCAGCCAATCCTGCACATCAAGCTCGCCGTAAAGACTTTGCCCGGTTGCAACAACGCTGCCGTCCGTCTTTATACCGATTGTCGCATACCCGCTCGCAAATATCGCGCTTATGTTGCTCCAGCCCTGCACGTCGCACTGCCCTTCGTCATTCTTGCCGCCTGCAACAACGCTGCCGTCAGCTTTTAGTCCAACCGTGTGGTCAGCGCCCGTTTTCACAGAGACAATATCGGCCCACTCGCTCGTGCCATGATGCCTTCCGGAAACGAGCACGCTGCCATCCGCCTTTAGCCCCGCCGTGTGCATAAACCCCGAAGAGATGTCTATGATGTCTTCCCAATCCTCGGTGTCAACCGCGAGCCCGCTGGCAAAAACAGTTCCGTTGGTTCTCAGTCCCACAGTATAGCTGCCCGCTTCAATCAGGTCAAGCACATAAGGCGTGCCTGCGCTGCGTACCGTGTGTATATCGCTGAAGCTCATTTCATCATTAATCTCGTCAATCAGTCCAAACGAGAGCAGCAGCCTCTTCTCGTTCAAATACCTGTATGTTCTTGCAGAGTCCTTATAATCGCCAAGCTTATAAAACGCGTCAGTCGCATCCGCATACTCGCCCGCGTAATACATATCCCACGCATCGTTATACTTTCCGAGCGGTATCATCACCGTTGTCCAAATGATAACAGCCGCCAATATTAACGCGCCGATTGGTATAAATATTTTAAGCAGCTTTTTTGTCCTTGCCGTTTTTTGATTCTGCAGACGCTTCTCCTGCGACTTTTGCTCCACAAGAGCCGCCTGCTCCTTGTCATATGCGGCGAGTCCGGGTTTCAATGCATCCACATCCAGCAGCTCCTTTTGCGCCTGCAATTGGAGTCCGCACACATTGCACTGCTCCTCGCCGGTTTTGTTTACAGCGCCACAGCTGCAAAGCCATATCTCATCAAGCTCAAGCGCAGCATACTTCGCAATGCTTCTGGTCTGCCTCACATACTGCTGCGCAATTTCCTCATCATCAAAATAATCCACCAGCCTTTGCTGAACGGGAATCGCGCCACTTTTTGAGCTCGCGCTATACTCGCTGCCGTCCTCAAACACAGCTTTTGTAATGTTTACCTCAATGCTGCGTGTCAGGCTATCGGGAAGCACGATCATCTCATCCCCGCCAAACTCTTGATTGCGCTTGTATTTTGGCGCATTATAAACGTACCCGACGACTCCCTTGACATCCTTGCCCTGCGCATCCTTGCACAAAACATCGACGACCACGTCCTGCGTCCGCTCTTCCGCAATGTTGCAAAAAACAATCTGCGCAGACATTTCGCCCGTCTTTCTGTTTTGCATCAAGGCATAGCTCTGCATTACAATAGGAATGCCTGATGAGTATCTTTCTTCTTCACTTTTAATAACTTGCTTGAATTGATGTTCACTCATATTGATCACCCATACTTTCTATCGACGATTTTCCTGAGCTGAATTGTGAAAGTATATTATACTAGTTGCGTTAATATATGTCAACAAAACCGCAAGAAACTGCCTAACTCTCAGCGCCGTTATCCCACCGGTAATTGCAGCATACAGGAATAGACTACATAGATATCGAATTATCAAGAGAGAGGTAATAACAATGTTTAAAGTCAGCAAAGAAAAACTACGCTACACGCAAAAACCTCAAAACCGTGATGCGTATACCAAAAAGATGGATAGGATATACACAAAGTATACCAAAGCATATGGCGGATTCATAGCTGTTTTTCCGCTATGGAAGTACTGGCTTAGGTGCGTATTGCCCTATATAAAAGGGAGCAACATCATCGACATTTCCTTCGGACCGGCATATCTTTTTACAAAACTGCCCGCCGATAAAAACTTATACGGGCTCGATTACAATGAAACGATGGTTCGCCGTGCCCGGGCCAAAATGCAAAAGAGAAATATCAACGTCGATATCCGCAAAGGCAACGTAGAAAACATGCCATACCCGGACAGCTTTTTTGACACCGTTATAAACACAATGGCGTTCTCGGGCTATCCGGACGGCGAAACTGCAATAAACGAGATGCTGCGCGTTCTAAAGTACGACGGCACATTGCTAATCCTAGATTATGATTACCCCCAAAACCGCAACATTTTTGGGTATTGGGTCGTAAAGCTAATCGAAAAAAGCGGCGATATAATTCGCGACATCGGTAAGCTGATAGACAGCACCGGCTGCAATTATACCCGAAAGAAAATCGGCGGGTTTGGCAGCATACAGCTTTTTGTTATTACGAGATCACAGCCGGAAAAAATCCGTCTCACCGCAAAAGATAGCAACTCAGCCGATCAATCTTTGCACTGTGCCGACTCGGCGGGCAAATAGATTGCACAATTGATAGAAATCATTGATGCCGTAAGTGTTGAAATCGAAACATAATTAGAGGTTGTGCTATAACAGAATACACGAACCATGAAAAAAGTGAACTTAACGATTTATATCAAATTAAGGGAAAATACATCCTGGGTCTTGATAGGCTGAAAAAAACAGCAGCTCACAAAAAAAGCGAATCCTAAGGGGAGTATTAATACACCAAATTACGCGTCAATCTCACGCACCATTATAACAGAATTTCCCTTATCGGCATATTCTACAAAACCACACTGCCCATACAAATTTATCGCATAGTTGTCTTTGCTAACCATAAGACTGATCCTCGCTATGCCTTGCATGCCCGCATAATCGACCAGCCAACTAATCATTTTCCCGCCAATTCCTTGATGTCGATAGTCTTGGCTAACCCCTATAACCAACACGGGGATATTTTCATCGTAATATCCGCGTATGTTATTATCATCCGTCCAGTATCTAATCCACGCTGCACCTATCTGCTTGAAGTCAATTTCAGCGACGACAGCAATATCCCCGTCTCGCTCGCCCCATCCTGCCAGCGCATTGCTTACACCGGGATACTCCAGCCCCTCTTCAAACGGCGGTTTATCATCTCCCGCGCCCCAAAACACCGCTTCGTACAGCATCTGCCGCAGAAACGGTATATCCGATTGTCGCGCTTCTCTAAATTCTACATTCATATTTTCCCTCTCGTTTACGCTTTCCTATCGTAGGGCAAATATAGCATCGCGGTTTATCAATGTCAAATTGGGTGTTTGGGGGAGTAGTGGCAGTTTGTGATGGGAGGGTCGACAGCTTCGGTTGCATTGGAATTGGCGCAGACATTGACAGCACTCATTTCAAGTGTTACTCTCGTTGTATATTTGAGTGAAGGTAGCGGTAACATGAAAAAGATACTATTATTATCAACAGGCGGAACGATCAGCTGTGTCAATACAGCACAAGGGTTAGTGCCATCCTTAACGTTTGACCAAATGCTTAATTTAGTGAACATACCAAAAGAGCAGTACCAAGTTGATGGTGTTCAGCTGATGAACATCGACAGCGGCAATATTCAGATTAAGCATTGGTCAATAATCGCTAATCAAATTAAAGAAAACTACCATGAATACGACGGCTTTGTCATCACGCACGGCACAGACACGCTCGCCTACACTTCCGCCGCGCTGTCATACTTAATCCAAGACGCAGACAAACCCATCGTCATCACGGGGTCTCAGCTTCCCATCGGCAGCACGAACACCGACGGTATAAGCAACCTTCGAAACAGCATATTGTTCGCCGGCAAGCAGCTGCCCGGCGTTTTTGTGGTGTTCGACAACAAGGTAATCATCGGCAATCGCACAAAAAAGGTAAAAACCACTTCCTATGACGCGTTCACCTCGCTAAACAGCCCGGACGTTGCAGACATCGCCCACGGTCGCTTCAGATGGAATCGTTGGATATACCAAACTCTCGATCAGAAGACGCAGCCCAAGTTCTACACCAACCTTAGCGAACAGGTAACAGTTCTAAAACTAGTGCCCGGTCTTAACACCAAAGTGCTCGAGTTCATGGCGAGTATGTACAAAGCAATTGTTATCGAAGCGTACGGCACCGGCACGCTGCCCGTAACAGAGTCCAGCGACTATTACCAAACGATAAAGAAAATATCGGCAACCGGGTGCCTTGTCGTCATCTCCTCCCAGTCGCTCACCGAAGGTACGCACATGGACATCTACGAGCTCAGCAAAAAGTTCATCAGCATCCCGAACGTCATCGAAGCCGGGCTCCTAAGCGTAGAGTGCGCGCTCACCAAAATGATGTGGGCTCTCGGCAACAGCGACACCACGGCGCAAGCCATCGACATGTTTAAAAGCCAAGTGTACTACGACAATGTAGACTTGTATTAGGAGTGGTGACGCGCCTTCTTCAAATAAACCATAAAGGATGTAAACAATGAAGCAAGTAATTCTATTTATAATCAAATCATGTCCGTATTGCATTATGGCAAACAAGTTTATGAAGCAGATATTCAAGGAGAACCCGCAATTCAAAGATGTACCGCTCCGTATAGTAGACGAGAATGAGCAAAAAGACATTGCGGATCAATACAATTACTACTACGTACCCACTTATTACGTAGACGGTGTTAGAATGCACGAAGGCGTGCCCACCAAAGAAAAAGTCGAAGCGGTCTTCAAGGCGGCGTACGCGGGGGAGTAGGTGGTTGATAGTTCGTGTAGCTTTTATCCGTCACACCTTATGCGTTTCCACTCTCGCTTAGCTGTAAGGATTATGCTATACTAAGCTATATTTGGAAATTGGCTAATTCAACTAATTGCAGGAGATTTGTCATGAAAAAAATTGATGCAGTACTTAAAATTTCTCTAGTCGTTATAATTACTCTTGGGACTATAGTATTCGCGGGTTGTAATACTGATAGTAACTCAGTAGATATAAACAGCTCTTATGATGCGATAAAAAAAGAGTACGCTAATAATCCTTCAAATACTGAAATAGCGTTTATTTATAACGCTATCAACGGTAAAATAAGTGAATATCCGAAAACAGTACCGGATTTTATTAACCTGCCTATCGAGTGTTTGATAGACACAGTTGGAGCGGACGAGAGAGTAAATATTGAGTACATAGCTGATGAGGATTACGATAATGGCTTAATAATTGCGCAGGAGCCGAAGTCAGGCGAAAAATGGGTAGACGGCGCAGAATTAACTTTAACAGTAAACAGAAAACTCAGCGATATTAATTGTAAAGTTGGTCATATGTGTGTATCGTCGGGTAAGCCTTATTTTGTGGTTACTTATCGGGACAGCGACAACAATCGGAGAGGAGCAATATGGGCAGATGAGGGAGTAATAGTTAATGATGAGATATCAAGGATATATGCTGATAACGGAAGTGTTTATTATAATGATCAAAGTGGTGTAAGAAAATTGAATGGTGAAAGTGTATTAGAGTTATCAGTTGAGGACCCGCCGTATTTTTTAGTAAATGATGAAAAGATATACTATTTTTATAAGGAAGAGGCGGGCATCTATTGTTACAATATGAATGATAGGAGTAATTCGCTCATACACGACGAATTCACGCTTTTTATCGCTAATTCTGATTATATAATTTTCCAGTATATTTATGATATAATTATTCTGGATAGCAAAAATAATACAGTAGTCAAACAGATACATAGTGATAAAATCGAAAAAATCATTGCCGATTTCTCGCTGGACGGAGACAACCTTTATTATGTGTTGATAACATATTATGAGAATGGAAAAGAAAAATCCGAATTAATAAAGTACAGTATAGAAAAAGATACACATACAACAGTAATGGAAACAAGCGAATTAGTTTCAGATATATATACTGTTGACGATAAAATAGTGTATTCTAGTTACGTTGATGATTCATTTGGAATAAAATATGTGGACATGAGAACTATGAGAAGCAAGTTTTATAATTTGGAAACTGATATTGCATATGATTTACTATTTGACGGACAACAAATTATTTATACTGATAAGGACTACACAACAATGACATTAGAAATTTACTCTATTAGTGTTTTTACGGGTGAAACTAAGAAGATAGGTTCATTTGCATTTGGATATGAGTAGAAATTTTTTAGTTGTATTCTAAAAAGTATTCTGATTGGTAATTCAAATAGTAGAATCCCGCTGTCGAAATTAAACAAAACACCCCAAGCAACATAACCTCCAACACGTGGGATTCGCTCCGTTCCGCTACGCTCCACTATCACGCCCGCCTTCGTCGCTTAATCCTCGCTATTCGCTCCGTTCCGCTAACGCTCCACTATCACGCCACCTCGCTAAAAACGTGCCACTGGCACGTTTTCTTGACGCTCGCGTTCGAATCCACCTTCAGGCAAAACAAAAAGACACGCCATCGGCGTGTCTTTCTTTTTTGGCGGAGAAAGAAGCCATGCAAACAAGGTACTAAAAGAATCTCGCAGTAATCTATAGTAGCTTAGCTAGTATTATTTCAATTCAGATCAGTTCTTTGGGGGGGACACCCAACAGTACGAATTGCTAACATTATGTTGACAAATTTTCAGGTGCACACAAATACTGCTAAAATTCACTTACAGTGCTGTAGTACTACTAGAGATGGGTCACAGCTAGTTAAAAAAAAGTTATAGTTTTTAGAAGTATATTGCTTTTTGGAAGAAAAGGAGAACCGTCCGAACTAAAGCACTCATAATAAAAGCAGCTTAAATAGTTAAGCCTAAACTATTTATAGTTCGCATCTCTCTGAATAACGAAAAGGCAATTTAGTCATAGCAACCGTTCAAAAGTTTGCTTGTACATGGGCTATAAGCCCATGTTAACGGACACTAAAGACGCTGGACTTCACTTTGTTCGAACTCCAAAAGTCTTTACCGCGTTTGCTATATGCTACTCCTAAAGTAATTTTTGTTCTTCCAATAACCAATTAAAGCAAAAGAGACAAATTAATGTCTCCTTGCCATCCTCTTTTCTCACTTATACTATGTGAAAATATATAAATTTTTCTATAAAAAAGGTCATTTGATTTAAGAACTAATATTCGTATACTTTTATATATTCATTAGAATCTTTGAAACAAAGCTGCTTACTTCTGAAAATACATGCATCAAAAGTAATATCAACTATAAACCATTCATTATCTATTAAAACTTCATTCCAAGCATGATATGTATCTGGGAGCCATGGAATAATCCCAATCAATATTTTGTACTGAATTTAAGAAAACGATATTTTGATTATCAAGTTGAACCCAAAATACTTTTTCATCTATTGAAATATACTCATCATCCCTTATGTTTTTCAATATTCGAGCTGTGTATTTACCATCCCCATATTGTAATGGAAATTTCTCCATGAGTCCATTACCTTTAATATTGTAATTAATAGTATTTTCATCTTTAATAACTTGCAGTTTAAATTTATAATTAGTATTCATTTTATTGTTATATCTAATAATTAATAAGCCTTGCCTAGAATAATCAGTGCAAATGGTATTAGACGAGATGTCATCTGATGGGAGAATCGGTCTGGATAATATTGTATCAAATAAGGCATTGATATCTAGACTCTTACTACTAATGTCTTTATCTAAAAAACCACCACAAGATATACAGGCAAACAACACTATTATTATAAATAGAAATAAGCGTTTAAGTAAAATCATATAATGCGCTTTGTGATTTGCTTTTATTCTCAGATAGGTTACGGTCGTGATTCTTTACAATATTTATTTTTATTTGCTCAAGTGGCAATTCTGAAAGGGCTACAAATTTTTCATAAGATTTGCAGCCGTATATAAAAGTTTTGATATTCGGACCAATATCTTTTGATTTAATTAAAAACATTAATTAACCTCCATGTGCTAATCTTAGAAAATCTTAACATTAGAGGATATAATAAAGTAAACTATTGCATGAAAGGGATAAAAATGTGCACGAAGTGGAATGCGTTAAAATATTGTTTTAATCATTTTTACATTATTCTTACTAACTGGAACAATATTTGATGAGCATTTTAGTTTTATTTGATAAGAATAATTATCATTAATCAGCTCTTTTATATAAGTCCGATTAACTAAAAAACTTCGATGAGGCTGTATGAAATAATTATTTACATCTAATGCCTTTAATTCTTTTAAACTTGTACTAAGTTTGTAAGTATTATAATCCGTATAAGCTAAAATAGTATGAGCTCTAGCTTCAAAATAAATTACTTCTTCAAGGTTAATAAAGAATATTTTATTATCATTTTTAATTTTCAATTTGGTTTCATTTGTTTTAATTGTACGCTCAAAATTTGCTATTTTTATACCCGCTAAATCAATCATTTCTTCAATTTCTTTAGGAGTATATGGTTTAACAATATACCCGATGCCATAATTCTTTGCAGTTTTAATAATAGACTCATCTGCATGAACCGAGACAAAAACAACTGGAATAGAGTAATAGCCAGATAATAGCTCTGCTGTGTATATTCCATTCATTTCAGTTGAAAGATCAATATCCATGAAAATTAGATCAGGGAGTACTTTTTTAACTGACAACAAAACCTGTTCAGACGATGAAATAATCCCAAGTGAATGATGGTCTAAATTAATGATAATTTGCTCAAGAAGTTTACCACTAACAAAATTATCCTCAACAATAAGTATTTTTAACTTATAAATATTCTTATATAAGATCATTTGTGATTCTAATAAAGATATATATCCAGAGATAGTTTGAATGTATTGCAGACATAATTCAGTGTTGTTTTCTTTTGCAGCAGATTCAATAAGTGATGCGTTATTGCTAATATGAGGGATACGAAGATTAGCTGCAGTTCCTTTCAGCTGGTGGGCATGTTTTTGAATAGAGATAAAATCCAGGTGTTTAACACATATTCCAAGCAATCTTTCTGTTTCGGCATAACTGGAAAAAAATGATTCAAAAATACCTATTGCCTGACGGAAATGGATACCAACTTCATTTATTAATGTATTTATTATTTCGTTTAGATCTTTCATAATTTACTCTGCTATTCATTTAATATTCATAATTATAACACTTTATTGAATAATAAAAAAGGGG
>JABGQS010000026.1 GCA_018648645.1 Clostridia bacterium | reverse complement strand
TATGCCATGGAGGGTCTGCGGGACGACCTTAAGCGCATATTCCCCGATAAGCAGTGCAGCGCGGTTGTGTTTGGGCAGCCTACGCCAGCGGTGGATATCGGCAAGACCAATGAGTACGTGAAGCGAAATGTGGCTAAGGATGAGTATCCTCTGCTCGTTTGCGGCGGTGGCAGCGTCGGCGCGGATGATATATATGAGCAGGTGACGCAAGATGAGTTTTATGGATATAAGGTGTTTTTGAACTGGGTAGGCAACGATTACGGCGAAGTGAGCGTTGAGGACATGCTGTTGCCTAACGAAATGGATATTGCGAACGAACTTGGGCTGATCGTGCTGCTGCACGTGCCTAGAGCGTTACGGCTGGCAGACCCGCAAATTGGTGCGGGGGTGCGCAAGCTGGCGAAGAGCTATCCGAAAGCGAAGATTGTGCTGGCGCACTGCGGACGGTGTTATAACCCGTATTTGATGCGCCAGGCGGTTGGCAGCGTTGCCGATTTGGATAACGTGTATATGGACACTTCGATGGTGATGGACGGCGTTACTATCGCAATGGCACTAAGAGAGATGGGCAGCGAGCGATTGCTGTTTGCGACCGATCTGCCGGTAGCCGCTATGCTTGGGCGACGTGTGAACGCGAAAGATCATTGGGTTGATTTGGTGAAAGAGCAGTATGCGAAAAGCGATTTTCGTGTGCAGAGCAATGGTTTTAACGCTACGTTTATGGCGCACGAGATTGCTGTTGCGGTGGAACTTGGCGCTGACATTGCGGGGCTAAGCGAGGCGCAGATGAAGGGCATATTTTATGATAACGGCATGGGGCTGTTGAAAAGTGTAAAAAAATAAGGCGTGGCAATCGCTGTGCTTTAATCCAATAGAAATAGTTTATTGTATACTATCAATTCTTCGGCGAGGCAATACCTGCGCCAATTTGTCGTAAAGTGTGTGACTAAATATCCGTTATCTTAATTTTATCGTATATGCTTTTTAGCTGCGAAGTGTCGGTCAATCCTGTACCCTCCTGCATGACGCTGCACGTTGCTGCGCCGGCGGCTTGCTTTAGCGTTTCGGCAAGCTCGCTGCTATCAATTAGTCCTTTTATTGCACCTGAAACCATGCTGTCACCTGCGCCGACGGTGTTTTTAACATCTACTTTTATGCCGGGCGCAAACTTTGCTTTGCGTTCGTTCACAATCAGCGCGCCTTCCTGCCCTAGTGACACGAGGACGATTTCGACACCTTTATTAATGAGGTTTTGCGCAGCGGTTTTGATTTCGCCTATGGTGTTAAGCTTTGTGCCGACAAGCGTCTCGAGCTCGAACAGGTTTGGCTTTATCATAAATGGCTGCGCCGTGATGCCTTTTTTCAGCAGCGCGCCTTCTGCGTCCAGCACGCATTTGCAGCCTTGCGCGTTGGCAATCTCTATCAAAAGTTTATAGGCGTCGTCAGGAAGCCCGGGTGCAACGCTGCCGCCGAATACCATGAAGTGCGAGATTTTGGCGAGCTCATCCATTTTATGCGACATTTGAGCGAACGAGTCGGCGTCCATCATCTGGCCTTTGCCGTTAAGCTCTGTCACGACCTGTGTGGCTTTGTCAAAGACTTTTAGATTTACGCGGACTTTGCCCTGGAAGTGCAGTGTTTGGTCGCTGACGCCGTGCTCAGAGAGTGTGTGCAGTATGATATCGCCGTTGCCGGAGAATACGAAACCCGTTGCTGCGGCGCGCAGACCAAGCTTTTTGGCTGCGAGCGCGACGTTGAAGCCTTTGCCGCCTGCGCAGTCAACCGAGCCGAGCACGCGGTTGGTGCCTCCGTAATCGAAGCCGTCTATGGTGAGCGCTCTGTCGATGCTTGGGTTCAGGCATACGCCTGTGACCTGATATTTGTGCATGTTTACCTCCAAAGGTGGATGGTGCTTTGGTGCCGTTTTGACTAGAATATCATAGCAAACGATGCATTAGCAAGCCAAAAAGAACGCTAAATGTCATGCAATCTAAGGTTTTGATTATGTTTGTGTGTATGACGAAGCGGCGCGGCGCGGTATCATGTACGTATATTATTGCCAAAGGAGATTTCTTATGAAAAAACTGATATTACTGATTTGTGCCTCTGCCTTGATACTTACCGGGTGTGTTGCAAGCGGCGGAGTGGATCAGGGAAGCTGGCTGGATAGCAGCCTAGAAAATACCGATGGACAAACGGTTAAGTTAAGCAGCCTAAAAGGAAAGCCTACCGTTATCAAAGTATGGTCATCTTGGTGCTCGATATGTTTGTCGGGGCTGAAGGATTATAACGAGTTGTCGGGGCTTGACCTTGATGTGAATGTGATCTCGATGGTGGAGCCCGGGCGCGGTGCCGAGAAGGGCGAGGAGGAGTTTGTGCAGTGGTTTAATTCTCTAAATGAGTATGAAGACTTGACTGTTCTGCTGGATACGCAGCAAATCGTGAAAGACACGTTCTATGTGCGGGCGTACCCAACTTTCGTTTATCTTTACGCAAACGGCGAAGTGGCGGTTGTGGCACCGGGACACCAAACCAACGTTCAGATACTCGAAACATTAGCGAGTATAGAAAAGGAGTAGGATATGAAGAGGATATTGATATTTATTGTGGCAGTTGCTATGCTGACTTTTGCGTTAGCAGCGTGCAGTACTGCAGGAAAGCTGACAGCAACGGAGGCGCTTGCGCAGCTTGAGGAAGAGCAGGCGCAGGTAGAAGATATGGACGCGAATGATGAAACGGATGAAGGCGAGGATATGAAAGCGACGATTACAAACGAGATTTATTTGGCGGGAGGCTGTTTTTGGGGCGTGGAAGAGTTCATGTCGCGAATTGACGGCGTAGTTAACGTGACGAGCGGGTATGCAAACGGCAGCACGGACACACCTTCGTATGAGGATGTGCTATATAAGGAAACCGGGCACGCCGAAACGGTGCATGTGCAATATGATGCAAGTATCGTGAGTCTTGACGATCTGTTGACCTATTTCTTTAAGGTTGTTGACCCGACTTCGCTAAACAAGCAGGGCAACGACAGAGGAACGCAGTATAGAAGCGGTATATATTATACCGACGAGGCGGATTTGCCGATAATCGAGAAAGCGATGGAGAAGGTTGATCTAAACTATGCAGAGCCAATAGTTGTGCAAGTGATGCCGCTCGATGGGTATTATCTCGCTGAGGAGTATCATCAGGACTATTTGGTGAAGAACCCGAACGGGTACTGCCATATCGACGTGACGATTGCCGACGAGCCGCTTGAAGAGCCAACGCTGAAATTGGGCGACATTAGCGTAGACCCGGCCGATTACCCTAAGCCGAGCGACGAGGAAATTAAGGAAATGCTGACAGAGGCGCAGTATCGCGTAACGCAGCTTGGTGACACTGAGTATGCGTTTACCGGCGAGTATGACGGGCACAAGGAAGTTGGTATATATGTGGACGTTGTGACCGGCGAGCCGTTGTTCAGCTCGGCAGATAAATATGACTCCGGATGCGGATGGCCGAGCTTTACAAAGCCGATTTCGTCAGATGTGGTTGTGGAAATCGAAGATTTGTCCTATAATATGGTTAGGATAGAACTTAGAAGCCGAGTGGGCGATTCGCACCTTGGGCACGTGTTTAACGACGGGCCGAAGGAGCTAGGCGGACTGCGGTATTGCATCAACAGCGCATCGCTTCGTTTCGTGCCAATTGAGCAGATGAATGCAGAAGGCTACGGGTATTTGCTTGAGTAAATAGGAGGAGCTATGCACAATCTTTTGGTTGTCGATGATGAGCCTATTGTACGCAAAGGTATTGTTCGCAGTCTGAATAAGGCAGCGCTGAATATCGCGGAAGTGTATGAGGCGCAAAACGGGCAGGAGGCGCTGAAGATTGTGCAGGAGAGAGACATCGACTTGATACTTGCCGACATCAACATGCCGAAGATGAATGGGCTGGATTTTGCAAAGGCGGCAAAAGCGGAAAACGCCGATGTCAAGATTGCGATGGTGACGGGTTACGATTACTTTGACTATGCGGTTAGCGCTCTTAGAGCAGGTGTGGACGAGTATGTGCTAAAGCCGGTAAGCAAAAGCGATATTGCCGCAGTGTTGAGAAAGCTGATTGATAGCCGCGAGGACAGCAGCGTACGTGAAGAACTAAGCTCGCTTGATGCGCAGCAAGCGCTGCAAGATGAGCAAAGCTATAAAAAACTAATACAAGCTACACTTGAAGAGGAGCTGCAAAAAAGCAGTTTCTCTTTGAGCGTTTTAGCTGACAAAGTTGGGTTGAGCACCGGGTATTTGAGCCGGTTGTTTAAGCAGAATTTCAATATGCCGTTTCGCAATTATCTATTATTGCAACGGATTAATAAAGCAAAAATATTGCTGATTGGCAGCGAGATGAAAATATATGAAGTATGTTTCGCGGTTGGGTTTGAAGACCCGAATTATTTTAGCGCGATGTTTAAAAGAGAGACGGGATATACGCCGAGTGGGTACAGAAAACATGTCAAAAACAAGTAGAAAAAGAAGGAAGCTGAGTGTCCAGATATTCTTGACGTATGGGCTTGTTTTGCTGTGTGCAATAGTGCTGGTGGGCGTTAGCAGCTATCTTTTATTTGCGAATATACTGCTGGACGAAAACGTGCAGGCGAGCAATGCTGCTGTGGTTGGCAGCGGCAAGTATATCGAAGGGTATATCGATAAGATGTATGCTGTAAGCAGCCTTGTTACCGGCGACCAAAAGGTGATTGATTATATCGAAGGTGATGAGGATTTGAGAGAGGACATACTTGCCGATATTGATACCGTGCTGCAAACAGATGAGTTTATCGAGTCGGTTATTATTGTGACTTATGACGGCAGGATAATAAGCAGCGACAACGCTGTCACTATGGAAATGTCGGGCGATATGATGGAGAAAAGCTGGTACAAGCAGGCGATTGACGCTATGCCGCACCTGACCCCCACGCGGATGAACGAGTTTACGAGCGGCAGCGAGGCTTGGGTTATATCACTGAGCTCGGAGATTGTGAGCGCAGACGGCGGGCATCTGGGCATACTGTTGATGGACATAGATTATAGGTTTGTGCAGGAGCATCTGCTGAACATGCAGTTGCAGGAAAACAGCGAAGTGTTTATTATGAGCAGCTGTGACGAGCTTGTGTATCACAAGGACACGAGCTATTTTACTAATACCGAGAAGATAGAAGAGCTTATGCTTTGTATGCTTGCCGACGAGAACTACGACAGGGCTGCGAACACGCTGACAAAGAAGTACGAGATACAAAACGCAGAATGGACGCTTGTAATTATGACGGAACTAAGTAACCTTGTTGTGCTGAGGCAGACGCTGGTGCTGGCTGTGGCGGTGCTTATCGTCGTGATTGGGGCGCTGGTGCTGGTGGTTAGCAATATATTCGCGCGTAGAATCACCAAGCCGATAAAAGAGCTGCAGGACACTATGAGCCGCCATGAAAGCGCACGGATGGTGTTGGATGAGAATAGCCGTTATTGCGAGGAAGTAAACAGCCTTGCTTTCGAGTACAACGCCATGATTGAGCGAATTGATTCACTGATGGAGGAGAATACTGAAAAAGAGCGCAGTCTAAAGGACATGGAGATTAAGACGCTGACCAACCAGATTAATCCGCATTTTCTCTATAACACGCTGGACACCATACTTTGGATGGCGGAAGCGGACGACAGCGGCGGTGTTGTGGACATGACCAAAGCGCTGGCGCAGTTTTTCCGGCTGTCGCTGAGCGGCGGAATGTCTATGATTAGCGTGCGGGACGAGATTGACCATGCTCGGCAGTATTTGAAAATACAGAAGATGCGGTATGGTGACAAGCTGAGTTTTGACTTTGATATAGACGAAGACGTTTTGGGTTGCGTTGTGCCGAAAATTATTTTGCAGCCGATTGTCGAGAACGCGATTTATCACGGTATCAAGGAGAAGGATGACGCAGGCAGCATATCCATTAGTGCAAAGATAGAAGACGGATATTTGCGGTTTGTTGTCAAAGACGATGGTGTGGGTTTCGATATGCAAAACTTACCGGTGAGCGGGAAAAAACTCGGCGGTGTTGGTATCAATAATGTGGATGAGCGATTACGGCTGCAGTATGGAGATGATTGCGGTGTTAGTATAAAGAGCGATATTGGAGAAGGCACAACTGTGATTTTGACCGCGAGGTACGAGACAAAATAGACATGCGAGGTGGCCTAAATGGACAAACGAGAGAGAATCACGACTGCGCTAAAAGGCGGCGTGCCCGATGTTGTTCCGTATATGTACAACACGGTTACCAAAGAGATTCAGGAGCGGATTATCGGAGAGCAGATCAGCGAGCCGACCATCACCGGATTGAACATGACGGGGTGGCTGGGAGGAATGGACGAAACGCCGCAGATTTTCCCGATACTGTCTACTGTGCCGAAAGTTGCGCAGTTTCTCGGTATGGACGCGATACAAATTCAGGTTGTACCACCGTTGTTCGTTGAGCACGTAATTGCGAACGATGAAGCGTGCGTGAGCGCAGGACTGTTGACCAGCCCCGGAGCGCTGCAAAAGGCAAAGCTGCCCGACCCGGATGATGAGCAGTTGATGCGCAGTATTGCTGATTTGATTGACAGATACAAAGGCGATTTCGCATTGGGCGTAAGAGTGCGGCTGGGCGCGTCTTCTACCATAATGAGCATGGGGATGGAAGCGATAGCGTATTCTATGGCGGACGAGGACGGGCTGCTGCAAGGTGTTGTGCAGATGTACACGAGCTGGAGCAAGCGGCTGCTGAAAAATCTGTGCGAGATGGACTTCGATTTTGTTTGGGCGTTTGATGATATCGCGTATACTACAGGAATGATGTTCTCGCCCAAGGTGTTTCGGGATTACTTTAAAGAGGGACTGAGAAACGCGGCGTCTGCGATAAGTAAGCCGTGGATTTTCCACAGTGACGGGGATTACAGCCTTGTGTTGGATGATATCATCGAGATTGGCGCGAATGCGATTCATCCTATTGAGAAGGAGTCTATGGATTTCTCTTGGCTGAAAGCGAACTATGGAGATAAGCTGTGTCTTGTTGGCAATCTAGATATTGATTATACGCTGAGCAAGGGAACGGTGGAGGAAGTGGATGCTGAGGTGAAAGCGCGGATTGACGAGCTTGGAGTTGGCGGCGGGTATATTATCGCGGACAGTAACAGTATACCGAACTTTTGCAAGGCGGAGAATGTGATTGCGATGAGCAAAGCGGTGCATAAGTATCGAGGGATTTATTAGCGGCATGTTGATGAGTGTTAGCAGACAGCGCGCAGGCGGGCGATCAATGATCGCCCCTACATGGTAGGAGACAGATTTGCGATTCGTGCATTGTGAAGCGAAATGTGTGATGACGAGTTTGTGTAGCAATGACATCCGAGAAAAGAACACAAGAAAGCACCCTGCATATGCAGAGTGCTTTTATATTGCTTTTGGAGTGCCAAACCGGAGTAAGCTTAGTAGCCGACTTTTTCCCAACAGCCAAACGGTGCTGCGAGCTCTTCGCTGACGTAGACGTTTGTGTCGAGCAGCTGGAAGATTGAGCTCGGCATCAGCGGCGTGACCGGCCCGTGAAGAATGAGGCGCGATGTCATGCGCTGCCATGAGGACATGGTGAAGTTGGTTTGCAGTGCGTGGATTTCTATACGCTGCTTGGCGCGAACGATGTCCGCAGGCCCGATGGTCGCGGCTTTTGGAGGCACGTTGCCTATGTCGCCCGACTGTCCGAAGCAGCCGTGAAGCGAGTTTTGAGCGATTGTCAGCGGGTGCACGGGGACAACTTTAGCGTCCTGCTGCATGTATTCTTCGATGCTGCCCTTTATCCACTCGTCGATTGGGTCGATGAACGCTATGTGACCAGCCCAACCCGGACTTGTGTAGATGATGTCTGCGCCGCCCTGCCCCCGCTCGGTGATGAGCTTGGAGTAGTCCGCGATGTTCTCGTTGGTTGGTGTGATGATGTTGCTGAGCGGCATACGAAGCTCTTCGTCTATCTGCATGGCGAAGTATTTTAGCAGCGAGTAGCCAAAGCCTGCTTTGTATGTGATCGGCGCGATGTTGCCGTCTTGGTCTGCCCATTCGTCCTGCGCGAAAAGATAAACGTTTCGGCAGTTGACTCGGTACAGATTAATAAGTTCTGCAACCGGCATGTATGTATCGGGCTCGGGGTTTGGCAGCACCATAACTACGTTTTGATTTTTATCGTCGGACTCTTTGATTTTTGTAAACATGTCTGCAACAAAAATCGGGTGAGGGTTAACCAGCACCTTGATTTTGAAGTTTGGATTCGGGTGTTTCTCTAAGTCTTTGCCCGAGATTTTACGCACTCTTTCCATGGCCTCTTTGTCGCGGAATGGCACGAATGGTGCCGGGTCAAATGTAAACTCTTTCATTGTTTGGCCTCCTATATATTTTAATTCATAATACCTTTACTAATTCGCCGTTTAGCATAACCTGTTTGACGTTGATTTTGTCGTCAACGATCACGATGTTGGCTCTGTTTCCCACACCTATGCTGCCGATGTCGCTGATATTAAGAAGCTTTGCCGGGTTGTATGCCGCGAACTTGAACAAGTCGCAGATGCCCGATCCGGTGTGCTTCATCATGTTTTGGCACGCGACGTCCATTGTCAGCTTGGAGCCTGCTATTTGCCCGTCGAAGTCGAAGTTGATATCGGTGACACCGTCGTAACCGGGTGGAATGGGACCATCGAACACGCACGCGTCGGATATCAGAATGACTTTGTCTTTGCCTTTAATTTTGAGCACCAGTTTGAGCATGAACGGGTCGACATGGATGCCTTTTGAGTCGACAATCAGCTCTGCGTAAATGTCGTCTGAGTAGTTGACGGCTTCGTCTACGCACACTCCCCTGCACTCCGGATATTTCGGCAGGTCGCCCGTAGCGTTAGTGTGGTGCGTTGCGAGCTTTAACCCTTTTGGCACCAAATCGAGAACTTGATACGGGGTTGCTTCGCTGTGGGCGACCGAGAAAACGGCGTTCGGGTCCATTACGCGCACGTCATCCACGAAGTTTTCTATGTTCTCTACCTCGGGCGCGATGCACCAGACTTTTGCGAACTCGCCCACTTCGTCGATCAATGGCTGATACTTTTCTTTGAGCACGCCTTCATTCCATTTGTAATTGGCTGCATCACAACCGTACTTCGGGTTGAGGTATGGCCCTTCCATGTAGATGCCTTCTATAATGCGTCCTGCGCCTTGTTTTGAAGCTGCTTTGAGGTCTCGTATGCCTTTCAGGAACTCTGCCTGATCCATGTTGTAATAGAGCGCCGGGAAAACGCTGGTAACGCCGTGCTTAAGTATGTATGCGCTGGCAGCTTCCGGCTCTTCGAAGAACCACTTGCCTCCGCTTGAATGGGTGTGCAGGTCTATAAAGCCGGGTGCCGCGTAGTTGCCTTTTGCATTGATAACTACTGCGCCGCTTGGGACTTTAATATTACTTTTTTCGCCAAAGTCGATTATGCGGTCATTTTCGATTAAAATTACGCCGTCGAATATAATGCTATTATAAAGAACAATATTCGCGTTTACAATTGCTTTCATTGTTGTTCCCTTTCGTTTGGTGTTACTCGGTCTTTGTGCTTTTTTCCAGACACAGCGTTGCTGCGCCGATTGCTGACGCCAGCACGCCGATTTCTGATTCGACAATTTTCACGTCGCTGTATATCTGCGGCATTGTCTGCTCTTCTACTGTTTTCCTGATGGCATTCATGAGCACCTCGTTGTCGGCAACCAAAGTTCCGTTAATAATCACCAGTGTTGGGTTGAACAAATCTATAGCGTTTGCGACGCCGATGCCGATATATTCGCCCGCACGCTCTAATAGCTTGATGCTGAACTCGTCTCCAAGCTCTGCAGCAAGGCGTATATCTGCTTTTGTGGCGGAGCTGCCTTCACCAGATTTCATTTCGGTCAGCAGTGTTGGTACGCCTTTTTTGATTGCTTCTTGCACCTGCATATCAAGCGCCCAGCCGGATGCCAAAGATTCGATGCAACCGTGCCGTCCGCATGTGCATAGTGGTCCGTCGACTTCGACGATGGTGTGTCCCACTTCGCCCGACTTTCCGCTGCCGCCTTCGTAGACGTTGTGGTTAATTACGATACCACAGCCAATACCGAGACCAAGGTCGAAAGAAAGAAAATCCTTTTGGTCGCGTCCTTTACCGTACCATAGCTCTGCAACCGCCATTAACCGAGAGTTGTTGTCGATATATACAGGTTTGTTATACTTCTCGCTGAAAATTTTCTCGAGCGGAACGGTTGACCATAAAGGAATGTTTTCGGAAAGAATAGCCATGCCCGTTTCCTTGTCTATGAATCCGGGAATGGAAATACCGATTCCGTTGACTTCCTCCATGCTGATTTTTGCCTTTTTGAGCAGGTTGTCGATGATATTGTAGCTGATTTTTATCAGCATTTCGGGTTCTATTCTGCTGAATATATCGACATTATGACTGCAAACCACAGCGCCTGTAAAATCAATTATAACACCGGAAATGTATTTGCCCCCGAGATCAAGCCCGATGCATTTGCAGTAGTCTCCGCGAAGCCCGAGCATCGCTTTTGGTCTGCCCATGCCCTCGTATCGGTATTCTACAACTTCTATTTGCTTGTCCTCGAGCAAACGCTTCGTGATGTTTGTGATTGTTTTTTTATCGAGGCTGCTGACTGCTGAAAGCTCTATGCGCGAAAGCCGCTCGTATTGACGCAGTATGTTCAATACTTTGGTGATATTATAGTTTTTTAGAAAGGATTGATCGGTTTTTGTGTACCCCTTGTCATCCGAATAGTTGCTCATTTTTTACCACCATATCAGTGCGAAACTGCTCAGTTCTCATGCGCTTTGGCTACAGAAATCCTAGTATAGTATTATATTAATTGTTTTATTCTATTATGTCAAGCGTTTCTGGCACTTATTCTATTATTTGACTCTTTCTAGTTGTGTGATTGATGAAATTTTGGTAATTGAGACGCATAGTTATGATAGTTAATATGAACGCAGGTCTGTTTCAACAAGCCTGCGTTTATTGATTAGCTTAGGCCATTGCCTCTGTGATTTTGGTTTTGAATTCCTCTACCCTGTCTTCGAGCGAATCGAGTATTTCGCTGTATTGAACGAAGTCGTACATGTTAATGATGTTTACAGGTACTTTTTCGTAGACCTCGATGTCGCAGCTTTTCATTTTTTCTGCGATTAGCGCTCGCTTAGCTGCATCGTATGCGCCTTTGAAAGCCGGAAAAACGTTTAACGAAAGCTCGATTTCCTCGTCCTGCTCATCCTCGTCTGACCCGTGCACAATCTGTGGGTCGATACAAACCAGTACATCGCAGTCGTTGCGAATTGTGTCGAACGGCACGGGGTTGACGCAGCTGCCGTCGATGTAGAATGTCTCCTCTGTCTCGTGCGGCGAAAAGACGCCCGGGATGGATACGCCCGCCCGAACGGCTGTGCCTACGCTGCCGTCTGTGAACACGACCTCGCTGCCATCAACATAGTCTGCTGCGACTATTTTAAGCGGAAAGTACAACCTGTCGAAAACCTTTACCGGCACGACGATTTGAAAGTATTCCTCGAGACCCATGTCGTCAAGAATCCCGTATTTCGCGTCTTTGACTTTGTTTTCGTTGATTGGTCTTTTGGCACCGGGAAAGTTTACATCGTCCAAAAACTTGATCATATCTTCGCTGGACATTCCTGCCGCGTACATTGCCGCGATTACGCTGCCCACGCCCGTCCCGGAAACGATATTCGGCTCAATACCCATTTGCTCCAATGCACGCACGTATGCGATGCCTGCGATGCCTTCTGCTCCGCTGCCGCCAAATGCGACACCCAATGTTTTGCTCATTTTATAAATCCCCTTTAAATTAACTTTTCGAGCTTGCGTTTGAAATCGGGCACAAGCTCTTCTGCCCGTTTATAAACATCCATGATTTTGTCAAACTCCATCGTGCCGACATTGCCGAAAGTAATCTGCTCGAATATGTCTACGCGAGTGTGTTTGCGCTTTAGCGAAATAAGTGCGTTATGCGTCGCTGTCCAATCCGCCAATTCTGCAGTTTTCATGGTTGGTGCCAATGTGTTTGGACGGATGCGCGAAATGTCGATTGCCACGAGCACGTCGCACTCGCCTCGAATGATGTCGAACGGAACAACGTTGGTTGCGCCGCCGTCGATGTAATGCTGACCGCTGTGTTGCTGCGGCAGAATTGTGCCCGGCAGAGCCACGCTGCACATTACAGCATCAAGAAGATTGCCGCTTGTAAACACCCGCTCTTCCAATGTGTTGATGTTGGTTGCGACGACTTTTAGCGGAATTTTAAGCTCCTCAAACGTTTTGACAGCAAGCATGTCACGCAGCATCTTGCGGGCTGCGTCCGTAACCAAGCCCTTCTTGAATTTGGCGATGCTCTTTATCAGTCCTGAACCTTTTTTTCCGCCAAACATTGTCCCCAGCAGCTCTAGCATCTGTTCGGGACTTGTACCGCCGGCGTATAGCGCGCCTGCAATAGAGCCGCTTGATGTGCCCGAGATTACGCACGGGGTAATGCCAAGCTCCTCCATCGCTTTAAGGTATGCTATGTGTGCGACGCCTTTTGCTCCGCCGCCGCCCAGTGCCACGCCTACTTTTTTCAAATTGTACTCCTGTTCTATGTCTGTTTTTATACCTTAATCCGCAAGGCGTTATGCCCAAGGCTCCTTCGTGTATCGCCGTACAGATATCTGGTCGATGACCGCGTTGTTGCGATTCTTCAGCAGGAACAGCATAATGTCTACCATTTCCTGCGGCGTTGACAAATTTGCAAAATCGAGATCCGGCCGCGTTTCTTGAATGAGCTCGGTACCGACACCGCCCGGTGAAAGCGCGTGTACGCGGATGTTCTGCTTGAACGTTTCTCTCGCGAGTACCTTTGTGTAGCCTAGAAGCGCGTGTTTTGAAGCTGTGTATGCGCCCTGTGTTTCGTAACCTTTTACCGAAACTACGGAGCATACGTTGATGACAGTCGCGTGGGTTGACTTTAATAAATGCGGCATCGCCTCGTTGACAAGAAGCATTGGTGCGCGCACGTTGACCGCCATATGCAGGTCGAATTCCTCTGCCGAAGTCTGCGTGAGCAGCGCTTTTTTCGCGTAGCCCGCATTGTTGATTATAACATCCAAACCACCGAATTGGCAAATACAAGCAGTCACTATTTTCTCGAAAGAAGTGAGGTCGGTCAGGTCTGCCGGGACGACCAATAAGTTGTCGCTATTAAGCGCGTTTAGCTTGCTGATGTTGCGCGAGGTCGCGACCACTTTCATGCCTTCGTCTAGAAATGATTTTACTGTTGCGAAACCGATACCCCTGCCCGCGCCCGTCACTATTGCAATTTTACCTTTGATGTCGCTCATATTACACTCTCCCTTGTCTCGTCGGGTGCCAAAATTGCTTTGGCATTTTTAAGCTCGTCGATGATGTGGATGCCTTGCGGGCACTTGCTTTCGCACACGCCGCACTCTTCACACAGCGACGCTTCGCCCTTGCCCCCCATCATGCCGGATGTCATAACGTAGTACCAACGTTTACCGCGTGTTTCGCTGAGTATATAGTATAGGTTGTAGCTTTCGAATATGGCGGGGATGCGCACACCGTATGGACATGGCATGCAGTATCCGCATTGTGTGCACGGTACTACAATCTTACTTTTAAACGCGGCAATGGCTTCGTTTATGATGAGCATGTCATCTGCGGTCATGCTATTCGGCAGCGCGACGCTCGCGGTTTCTATGTTCTGCTTCACTTGCTCTAAAGTTGACATGCCGCTTAGCACTGTCAAAAAACCGGGGTGATTCCACACCCATCGCAGTGCCCATGCAGCCGGTGTTTTCTTCTCGCGCGCTTTGTCGAAAATCGCTTTGATTTCGTCGTTAATTGTTGTGAGCAGTCCGCCGCGAATCGGCTCCATCACGATTAGCGGGATGCCTTTTGCCTGTGCATATGCTAAACCTTTTGAGCTGACTTGAATGTCCTCGTCTATGTAGTTGTACTGCATTTGCGCAAAATCCCAGTCGAAGTCGTCCAGGACCTCTTTGAAGTCGGGGAACGACATGTGCGCAGAAAAGCCGATGCGATGTATTGCACCCGAAGCTTTGTATTTTTTGACGAAGTCGGCAAAACCGAAAGCTTTTAGCCTGTGCCAAAGTTTGGCGTTGACGAAACCGTGTACCATGTAGTAGTCGATGTAGTCGGTGCGCAGATTTTTAAGCTGCTGCGCAAACATTTTCTCCATATCATCGTATGTATTGATATTGTTGTGCAGCATTTTTGTTGCGATGTATACGTCCTTGCGAACGTCCTGCAGAGCCTCGCCCAAAAACGCTTCGCTTTGCCCGCCGTGATATGGAATTGCTGTGTCGAAATAGTTTACGCCGTGCTCGAGACAGTAGTTGACCATTTGCTGTGACGGTTGCTTGTCGATTGTGCCGTCTTCCAATGTCGGCATGCGCATTGCGCCAAACCCCAGAATCGATATGTCCTCGCCTGTTTTTATGTTTTTGCGGTAAAGCATCTTTTCCTCCTGTAGCCCTCGTTGCTGCACAATGTATTCTATCATAACCCCAATGGCAAAACAATTGGTAATTGGTCAAAACTCTTCGTAATTATTATATTGTTTATGCGGCGAATTTTTGGTACAATCACATTGCATCGAATATTGATGAAATACATATAAATGGTGGTTAATACATGAATTTATTGCAGCAATTCAAATGCTTTGTGTTTGACATGGACGGCACGATATATCTTAGCAGCAGGGTGATACCCGGTGCAAAAGAGTTGTTTAAAATGCTGGACGAAAGAAATATACCCTATTTCTTTTTTACAAATAACTCGAGCAGGTCACCAAAGGCTTATATCGAGAAGCTGGAGAGACTGGGGTTTGGCAGCTACAAAAGAGAGAAAATTATTACGTCGGGCGACGTGACTGTGGACTATATCAAGAAGACGTTTGGGAGCAGCCCTAGCGTGTATTTGGTTGGAACGCCTTCGCTGCACGAACACTTTGAAAGCAGCAGTATAAGAATCACCAGCGACGAGACGCCCGATTGTCTCGTTGTTGGGTTCGACACCACGTACAACTTTGAGAAAGCGAGCAAGGCGGTTGATTTGCTGCGCGAAGGCGTGCCGTTTTTGGCAACGAATGTGGACGCAGTGTGCCCGCTGGACGGCGGCGACGTGCTGCCTGACTGCGCGAGCATGTGCGCGATGTTGACGCACGCGACGGGCAGGAAACCTAAGTTTCTTGGGAAGCCGAGCTTTGAGACAGCGCAGTATATCAAAAACAAAGCCGGTGTGCAGTTTGAAGAGATTGCGGTTGTCGGCGACCGGCTGTATACCGATATGCATTTGGCGATGGACAACGGCATGTGCGCGATTGGCGTTTTGTCGGGAGAGATGACGCAGGCAGATATTGACGCAAGTGAGCAAAAGCCAAGCTTTGTGTTTGACAGCGTGGCGGATCTGCACAAAAAACTACTGTAGGACGAAAGGATATTTTATGAAAGCGATTTTTGTAAACGGAAGCCCGAGGAAAAAGGGAAACACATTCATGCTGCTAAATATGGTGATGGACGAGCTGAACGATCGCGGTATTGAGACCGAGCTGATTCAAGCCGGCGGACGAGACATTCACGGGTGTATTGCGTGCGGAAAGTGTAGCGGGTTCGACCCCGCAAAGTGCGTGTTTGACGACGATCTTGTCAACGAGAGTATAAAAAAAATTGAGAAAGCTGATGCGTTGATTATCGGCTCGCCTGTGTATTTTGGCAGCTTGAGTGCGCAGACTAAAGCGTTTATTGACCGCGTCGGGTTTGCGACGAGACCGCATAAGGTACTTAAAGGCATGGTGTGTGCCAGCGTGAGTGTGGCAAGGCGAAACGGCGCGTTGACCGCGTTCAATGCAATAAATAACCTGTTTACGATTAGCGAAGGGATCGTGGTTGGGTCGAGCTATTGGAACCAAGGTGTTGGGGTTAGTGTCGGCGATGTTATGGAGGACGAAGAGGGCATCGAGACCATGAAAACGCTTGGACAGAACGTGGCAGACACGATGTTTGCGCTGAAGAAGTAGCGATATCAAGGAAGCAAGAAGGGTGCGGGGAGTAATTGTTTATACCAAAGCTATAAGTATTTAGGTAGCTGCTATCGCTGCATTTCGCCTGATATAAATTATTGTTTGAAGAAATAAATTTATAGATGTCGATAATAAGCAATATTATAAAACTATCTTGAGGTAAACAGTAATATTTCATTCCATTTTATGCTTTTCGCCCATGAAGGTGTATGATATAAGTATATCTGGAAAGGAGATATAGTAAGATGAAAAAAATATTATTTGTGTTGGTAATAGTTATTATGATCATCGGCTTAGTCGCATGTGCAAATGCCAGAGAGAACGCTGTTGAAAACATTATTGAAAATATGATTGAGAAGGAAAGCGGAGAAAAAATCGACATCGACATTGACGCCGACGGCGACGGTATGACTATGAAAACCGAAGAAGGCGAGATTACTGTCCAAGACGACGATAGTGGTCTGGCATGGCCGGGCGATAAGCTTCCTGCCGGTTTTCCGGTATTTGGTGGTGCTAAAGTCACTACTGTGATTGACGCAGACGGCGGAGTCTTGATTGGGCTTGCCGGCGTCACGCAGAACGATGCGGACAATTTTATCGGCAACTTTACAACAGGTGACTGGGAGACTTCGACGATAGAGTCTGCGGGTACAAATATTTTCTCGGCGGACAATGACGATGAGTTTATGTCGTTCAGTTGGAATTCCGAAGAAGGCAACGGTACCATTACTTTCGGAACGAAATAATTGATGAAACATAATTAAAAAAAAGTAAGGCTGATGTGGTTTGCAAATTTAATCATAATCGCTTCGCTTTTTTTGCAAAAAGAGTGTATAATATAGGTATATTTGGAAAGGAGATGTTGCAAGATGAAAAAAATATTATTTGTGTTGTTAATAGCGCTTCTGGTGATGGGGCTGATTGCTTGTGCGAATGCGCGGGAAAAGGCTGCTGAGAATTTGATCGAGGAAATGATTGAAAAGGAAAGCGGAGAAAAAATCGACATCGACATTGACGATGGTGGCGACAGCATCACGATGGAGACCGAAGAAGGCGAAATGACCATTGAAGGCGATGAAGATGGTATGGCTTGGCCGAGCGATAAGCTGCCTGCCGGTTTTCCGAAATTGAATGGTGTGACGGTAACCACTGTGATTGACGCCGGCGGTGGAATCATGATTGGATTTGAAGGCTGTACTCAAAGCGCAGCGGACGCTTTTATTAGCAACTTTACAGCAGGCGGGTGGAAGATTACAATGGAGGCTGAGTCTGAAGGAACAAAAATTGTCATGGCGAGCAAAGGAGACTCAGAGTATGTGCAGCTTGGCTGGGAGCCCGAGAGTGGTGAAGGCAGCATTACATATGGGGCAAATTAATTGATGGGACGTCATGAAGAGCCGCTTAGACATAGGCGGCTCTTTTTATTGAGATAGTCGACAGCTGTACGGCATAACTTATGGTAGTTTTGCAGGTTGTTATTTTATACTCTGTGTGCTAAAATGGTGTCTGCGCGAAAAGTGGAGAGATGGCTGAGTATGGCTGAAGGCGCACGACTGGAACTCGTGTTTACGGGTAACTGTAACGAGGGTTCGAATCCCTCTCTCTCCGCCAAAGAGAAGCCCATAAACACTGATGTCTTGGGCTTTTTTAATACAGCTATTCAGGTTCTACCCCTTATTTTACCCCTTATAGAAATTCTTCTCCTAATCCAAACTGAGTATTTTTCATTCTATTTATTTACCTGCTAGCTTATATTGAGTTGAAATGGCAGCATATCAATCTAATGACGGGACAAGCGATTGTACTCCAAGGCAAAGGAAGCAAGGATCGTATAGTGTACATCTCGGAGAAAACAATAGCCGAGTTGTCATTGTGGAGAGAGCGCCAACATATTGAGTGGGGAAATGCGGATTATGTATTCACAAATTGCTACTGTAATAAACTCGATGATTGTGATATTCGTGAGATGTTACTCACGTATTCGAGAAAAGCGAAAATTGAGAAGAACGTGACACCTCATGTCCTCCGGCACACATTCGCTACTGAGCTGCGGAGAGAGTCAAAGAACATCCGGCTAGTGCAAAAAGCACTTGGGCATTCCAGTTTATCAACGACAATGATTTATACGCATATAGTTGATGATGATTTTGAGCAAGCAATGAAAGCACTGTAAATATGCAAATTCTCACTTCCAATCCTGGCCAGTTTTGTGGGGCAAGGTCAAGCTAACGAACCCAAAAACAAACACCTTTGTGTTTATGGGTGGCTTTGGGGTGATGGTTTGTAACCACAAAAAATAGCTGCCGACGAAAAGCACAATGAGCGGATAATCGTTAGTGATTCCTTTTTTCTAATACCTGGAATACTCTTTTACCGTATCCACCATTGCTTTATAGTTTTCCGGTTTTACCTTTGAGTGAATACTGTTGCTTGAAGAGAGTATAAACCCGCCGTCCGGTGCCGCAATGTCTATGCAGTTTTTCGTCTCTGCAATGACCTCATCAACCGAGCCGAATGTCAGCGTGTGAGCGCAGTCAACATTCCCTTTTATTGCAAACCTGTCTCCATACGTTTTTTTCATGTACCGAAGATCCATTCCCGCAAGCGGGTCTATCGGATCTATGCAATCAATATCCGTAATCATTATCATATCGATCAGCGGCATTATATCGCCGTCGGAATGTTTTATCACCATAAGCCCCAGATCCTTATATCCCCTCATGACTCTTTTAAAACCGGGATAAAAAACTTTTCTGAACGTGTCCGGAGACATCATAGGACCGGAGTTATATGCATAGTCGTCTCCTGTAAATACAATCTTGCATCCACGCTTTACTGCTTCTTTTGCAAGCGCTATGTTTATTTCTACAGTCATCTCTATAATGCCCTGAATAAGCTCTGGCTCAAGCACCAGTTTCATCATAAACTCGTCGAAAGGCATCAGCCTGCTGGGTATTGAAAAAACATCGTTCAGGTGCAGTGCGACAGCTCTTTTGCCCTTATGTCTTTCTATTTTGCTGTCTAAGTCTTTGAATCTCTCAGGTTTATCGGTGTCCGGCGGAATAAAGCTGTCCAAATCTTTCATAGTGCGAATGGGCCCGTCCAGCGGCATTGCGTGCGCCTCTGCTGTAATTTGCTTAATCATTCCCCATTCGTCTTTGTATGTTTTATCGTCTATCCATTCCTTGTCGTAATACAAATCTGCGACAGCACCGTCTATGTCGAGTTCCTCTACAAAATCATCGTATGTCTTGCCCGGGCACAGCGCCTGCACAACGTGATCGCTTGTCATCCACTCGAAAGTCGGTACTCTGTCTATGGGCTGCCGTTTTAGTGCTCCGAGCACTCTTTGTTCAGAAGTCATATTTTCTCCTTACATCCAATAGCCGTCCAGGCTGGATATCGCTCGTTTATATCTTTCATACTTCTCTTCATAAACTCTCAAGTTTTCCCGTTTTGGTTCTATCCTGTTAGCTACCTTGACGATATTCCTAACAGCTGTGTCAAAGCTGTCAAAAACTCCGGCTCCTACCCCCGCCGTTATTGCGGCTCCAAGCGTTCCAAGCTCGACAGCGCCCGTAATCTCCATTGGCATCTGCAGTATGTCCGCAAACATCTGCACCCAAACAGCGGATCGTACAGCGCCGCCCGCCATTCTGACAGCGTCCGGTTTGTCCCTGAACTTCAGGATTTTCTCTATATGCCATTTGTGTGAAAAGCAAATTCCTTCATATATCGCTCGTATAACGTGATTTCTTTTGTGCCAGCCTTCCAGCCCGATAAATGTAGCTTTGGCTTTAGGATTGGCATTGCTTCCGTACAGAAACGGAACAAAAACAATATCCGAGTCCTCTGGCTTAGTATCGCTTACAGCCCGGTTACAAATATCGTATACAGAAGTATTATTCTGTTTTGCTGCTTTCTTCTCTTCCCCAAGGAACTCGCTTACAAACCACTCCAGATTGCTGGCGGAAGTTGGACTCCCCTCCAGCATAATCCAGTGCCCGGGAATAGCATGCACATAAGTAGCAAAGAAGTCTTTATCAATAACAGGAGTATTGCTTATATATTGATTGTTGCACCAAGTGCCGACGATTACGTTTATTTTTGTCTCGTCGACCATACCTGTAGCGATACCGGCCGAACATATATCGAACAGCCCTGCCGCTACAGGAGTTCCCTCGGTAAGACCTGTCAGCTCCGCGGCCTCTTCGCTTATATTACCGCAGAT
Source organism: Clostridia bacterium (assembly GCA_018648645.1). Classification (GTDB taxonomy): domain Bacteria; phylum Bacillota; class Clostridia; order Christensenellales; family SZUA-584; genus JABGQS01. The sequence goes on along the minus strand of JABGQS010000026.1, from coordinate 11,186 downwards.
ATCCGTCGACTGTACAATGGGCGCAATCAAGTCTATCACTTCGCCAATACCCATATCACCTAACATCTTCTTATCAGTTTTTTGCTCCCTGGTATTAATTATGCTGGTGCTCGAAAGCGATGTAATCTCGCTGAAAGCTTCTCCGGTCAACTTATACCTGATAAAATCAGTAATAGAAAAAAACCATTTGGCTTTTCTTAAAACCTCCGGTTCATTGTCTTTTAGCCAAGCAAAAAGGCAGGAGCTGGAAGCAGGAAACATCGTCTGCATGATTTTCGGATGAACTTTATCAACAGTTCCATCTTTCACCCATTTTTCTGCGTACTTCGCCGCTCTTGAATCCGTTCCCTCAATCGCGTTATAAACCGGCTGTCCGTCTTGCCCAACCAGATGCATCGTTGCACCGTGCCCGGTTATTGCCAGTGCAGCTATTTCGCTGCTGTTTATTCCCGATTTTTGGATAGCCTTTGATATCGCTTCTATGTTGGAACTCCAAATACCGTTCATGTCACGCTCATAGTATCCGGCCTGCGGCATAATAACATCGCATTTCGAACCGTAGACAGCAATCTCGTTCCCTTCGAAATCGTATATACCAGCCTTCGTCATCGTGCTGCCGTTATCAATGCCCATCAAATATTTCTTCATACTTGTCCTCCGCTAGCTGCCTTGCTATCTTCCTATAAGCCCGCCGCTGACATCAATCACAGCGCCTGTTACGTAACCCGCCAAATCGCTTGCAATGAACGTTACCACACGTGCAATTTCCTCGACTCTTCCAATTCTGCCTATCGGTATGCTGTTGATGTACTTATCCATTTCCTCGTCCAGCGTTTTTGCTGTCATCTCTGTGTATAACATTCCCGGCGCCAATGCGTTAACCCGAATATTATATTTAGCGACCTCTTTTGCCAACGATATCGAGAAAGAAAGCACGCCGCCTTTGCTTGCCGCATAATGAGATTTGCCTCTTGAAGAGCCAATAAAAGCTGCCGGAGATATAATATTTATTATGACACCCGGTTTTTTTAGCTCTATGGCCGTATTAATCATCTCCCGACTGGTTAAAAATGTGCCATCCAGGTTCGCTCCTATAACTGTTTTCCATTCACTATAGGACATGTCCTTAACCATGGATATCGGGCATACTCCTGCGTTGTTTATCAATATATCAAGACCACCCAGACGATTAACAATCTCTTTGAACATTGCGCTCACTTCATCCTCATTCGTTATATCGCATTTTAGGCAAATCGCTTTTACACCGTATTCTTTTTTAATGTATTCTGCAGTCGTCTCGGCTTTTTGTCTGCTGCTGCCTCTGTAGTTTATCACAACGTTTACTCCTTCTGAAGCAAGGCTTAAACATATTGCTTTACCAAGACCATGGGCTGCACCCGTCACCAGAGCACACTTTCCTTCTAGTTTTAAATCCATTTCTTCATTCTATCTCCAAATTCCTTCTTTATTATATATTTTTAAGAATATGGGGGCAGTAGAATAAACTTACTGCCCCCAGTAAAAAATATGAGGAGGTTAAAGAAAAACCTTATTCTCATTTGGATAGCATTACTTATTACTTCTACTGATTAATGTATTCATAAGCACAGCTATAAGAATCAAACCGCCACGAACGATAAACTTCCAGTAATCGCTGACGTTTAATAGTGTCATGCCGTTTAGCAGAATGCCAAGGAATATTGCTCCTATGAGAGTTCCTTTTATCGTTCCTGATCCGCCTGCCAAAGATGCCCCGCCAATAATAACAGCTGAAATCACATCAAACTCCCAGCCACCTCCGGTCAGCGGTGCTCCGCTGTTTATCTGAGATGATATCAATATTCCGGCTACAGCTGCAAATGTCGATGTTAAAGAAAAAATGATGCCTTTAACCTTTTTTACGTTGATACCGCTCAGCCTTGCAGCTTCAACATTTGAACCAACTGCATAAATAGAGCGTCCAAAAGGTGTTGCCTTCATTACATACCACATAATTATTAGCGCTACTATAAAGAATATTGCCGTTATTGGAATCGGTCCGAAATATCCTGCGCCCAGTTGGGAAAACCATTTTGGGTATCCAAGAATCGGGTAACCGTTTGAAATAACCAACGCCGCACCCTTGAGCACCAGATAAAAAGCCAAAGTTGCAATAAATGACGGAATTGAAAATCTTGTTATTAAAAATGCAATAAATCTACCGATAAAGAATGCTACAATCAGCGTCACTACCATTGCGATGCATACAGCCACTGTCAGGTTTAATCCTATTCCACTAAGCGTTTGTGTCAGAAAAGCGGTAAGTACACCTGCAAAACCAACCATTGAACCGACACTAAGATCGATTTCGCCCGAAATAATAACCATTGTCATACCAAGAGCAATTATACCCTTAAACGAAATGTTCCTCAGTATATTAAGCAGATTGCTCCCAGTGAAAAACCTCGGTGTTGCCAATGAAAAGGCTATTATAAGCGCCACCAATACTAATTCCAGCACCCAATCCCTTATATTAAATCGCTTCAATTTCATTATATGTTTAGGCATTTTACTTCGTCCTCCTTCATACATTGTGCATATATTGATTCGACAGACAATTCGCATGCCTGCATTTCTGCGTGGATTTCTCCTTGCCTCATAACAAGAACCCTGTCGCATACCCCTAATACTTCTTCCAGCTCACTTGAAACCATTATTGTCGAAACACCGTTCTTTGCCGCTTCCCAAATAATATTGAATATCTGCTGTTTCGCATTAACGTCTATACCACGTGACGGCTCGTCCATCAAAAGAATCTGTGGCGACGTGTTCAGCCAGTTTCCAACAACAATTTTCTGCTGGTTCCCTCCGCTCATTGAGTCCGTCCTTGCACCAGGGTCGTTAACCTTTATACTTAAGGCATCTATCTGCCTTTCAACATAATTCTTCTCTTTTTTTCTGTCGATCCTAGCACCTGAACTAATATCGTATATGCTTGCCAAACACAAATTGTCTGCAATGCTCAGGTTGAGACACAGCGCTTCTTCTTTTCTGTTCTCGGATGTGAACCCCAAGCCAAGCTTCTTCATAATTTCCGGAGAAGGAGATTTGACAACCTTGTCTCGAACAATAATTTCGCCGGAATCCAGCTTGTCCAATCCAAAGATTGCACGCAACACTTCTGTTCGTCCCGAGCCCATCATACCGGCTATGCCGAGTATCTCTCCCTTTTTAAGCTCAAAGCTTACGTTGTCAATTTTATCAGTTTTTAAATTCTTAACCTGCAATACAATATCATCTTGAATGCTTGAAGGCGGTTTCTCGGATTTCTCAATATCTCCAAACATCATATTGACTATATCCTCCGGTCTCATATCGCTCATTGATTCTGTACCTATATATTTACCATCTCTCAAAACGGTTACACTATCTGCAATTTTGAATAATTCCTGAAGTCTGTGAGTTATGAAAAGTATTATTATTCCATGCTTTTTCAGATTTCTTACCGCTTCAAAAAGATGCTCGCATTCATTGTTTGACAGTGCGGACGTTGGCTCGTCCAGTATCAGCACTTTTGGGTCGAACGACATCGCTTTTGCAATCTCTACAAGCTGCTGCTGCCCAACCGAAAGTTTTTTTACATACATATTCGGGTCGAGGTCCACACCGAGTTTAGCAAGCACTTCTCTTGAATCTTTTTCCATCTTCGCCCAATTTATTCGAACCTTCGATTTCATTGGTAATCTTCCGAGAAAGATGTTTTCCCCGACTTTTAGATCACCTACCAGACTTAGCTCCTGATATACAGTTGCTATACCGTTCTTTAATGCGTGAATCGGAGAATTGTGCTCGATTTTTTTATCGTAAAGGCATATTTCTCCCTCGTCAGCATCATGCACGCCTGCAATAATCTTTATCAGTGTGCTTTTACCGGAACCGTTTTTACCTATAATTGCATGGACACTGCCCGATTCAAAAGAGCACGTCACGTTATCCAGAGCCACAACGGTTTTATCAAACACCTTGGTTATGTCCTTAACTTTTAGTTGATATTTGCTCATAGTTTCACCTTTTCTAAAACCACTCGTTTACTTCTACTTCATAAAACTCTGAAATCCTCCCGACTACTATTATAGCCGGGAAGACTTCATGTCATTAAAAATAACTACCAGTATACTCTTCTGTGTCTAGCTTCTTATTTTGCACGTTCTTCCCAATTAGCTTTGAATTCTGCTATACCTTCAGGATCAGATTTCTGAACTAAGATAGAAGGCATTTTCATGTGTTTTTCGTCCGGCAAAGTACCGTTCATAATATAGTTATACATTGTTTCTACGGCGTACTGACCTTGCTCAAAAGGAGCTTGAGCTACAGCTACTAATATAATTTCTTCTTCTAACATCATATCACATAGCTGTGCGCTACAGTCAACACCAAAAGCGAACACTTCGCCAACTCTTCCTGCTGCTACAATTGCGTTGTGAGCTGCAACAAGACCAACTTCGCAGTTGCTATAGATAATATCAAGATCCGGATTCTGTGTAAGAATATCTGTTACAACCTGGAATCCTTTGTCACCAAGTACGTCCTGGCGAGCTACGAAATTGAGATCATAGTCTGTAACTTGATCCTGGAAACCTTTGATACGAGATTCAGAACCCTCTGCATCAGCCGAGTCGAATGTCAATAATGCACAATTAATAGGTGCATCTTTTCCAAAGTTTTCTTCTAGCCAAGGCGCAGTCGCTTCACCCGCCACAGTACCCAGGTCATACGGGTCATTGATTGACGACGCAAAAATTTCGTCTGATATAATCGGAATAGCGCACGCAAACACCGGAATTCCTCTGGCAGCAGCAGCCTCAGCAAGCGTAGCTGTTGCACTCGGGCTGACAGGCTCGATAATCAAAGCGTCAATACCGGCTTCGATGAAGTTATTGATAGTTTCAGCTTCTTTATCAAGTGAAAGCTCACTGTTTGCTATCAGGATTTCGATTCCAAGCTCTTCCGCTTTTGACCGATATCCATTCATCAAAACATTTGTAAACTGGTCAAGATGAAGTCCTGTAGCTGCAATAACGATTGTCTTAACCTCCTTTGGTTCGTCTGCTGGTTCGTCAGCTACCGGTTCTTCTGCCGATTCTCCAGCTGCCGGTTCCTCGGCTGCCGGTTCTTCTGTTGCAGTAGGTGCACATGCAATTAGCGATAAAGCCAGTACTACAGCAAACACGATTAAAAATAACTTTTTCATACATTTTTCCTCCTATTTATTATTATTGACCATATTTGATCAAATTTATATTCACCATTAAAATCTATTTCTTATACTTGATTGAACTATATTCAATCGCATGTTTATACAGTTCCAAAAAGTTTTCTACCGGAACGTCGTTTTGTATATGGTTAGCCGGTGCCAGAATATATCCGCCGCCGTCGGCCAGCTCGTCAATGCGTCTTTGCACTTCATCTCTGACATCCTGTAAGTTGCCTATCATCGCCTGCTGAATGTCTATACCGCCGTGCAATACGACATCTTTACCAAACTCACGCTTGATAGCTCTTAGGTCCATCTCTTCAGCAAGTGGCTGTAGCGGGTTGAGTATGTCCACACCCCAATCCAGAATGTCTGGAATAATCTCTTTTATCGCGCCACACGAGTGAAAGAATATCTTTACATCCGGTTGCTTTTTCTTTACCGCAGCAAACAGCCTTTTATGTGGCTCGTCAAAGAATTTTTTCAGTATCTCCCTTGATACAAACATGCTGTTTTGCATCCCAATGTCTTCTGTAAACTCTATCCATTCGATGGAATCTGCAATCGGTTCAAGATATGCCAGGTTGAATTCTATAAGCAGGTCTGTAACTTTTTCTATCAAAGCTCGAGCGAATTCTTCGTTAATATATAAGTCCATAAAAAAATCTTCGGTACCTCGCAGGTACTGGCACAGCTCAAATATTGTTCCGGATACAGCAGAAGTGGCTGTTATGGCACAGTCAGTGTTCTTTTGGAAATCTCCTGCTGCTGCTGCAAGCCCTTTTGTTCTTCCTTTATCGTGCGGATTAGGCCAGTTATGCTTGGCAATCGCATCGATATCTTTTGAAGCGAACGGATGATAAGTTATTGCATTATAAGCCCCTATCATCTTCCTGCCTATACCCCACTCATCAATTGTGTTGCCGTCTGAATCCTCATATTTTTTATAATCAGCCGGACCTTTAATGTTAATCTGTCTAAAGTCTGCGCCAACGTAATCGCTTATCCGATGATCAACATATTCTGTTGTTGAGCCGGGTCTTAGCAGCTCCTTATATTCTTTTAGTCCAATCGCATCAGCGATGTGTTTGTAGTGCTCTGTGTGTATTCTGCTTGCTGAACCCCACAAATCCATTGGAACTCTGTCCGGCTCACAAAAATTTAACGCGCACTTCACTCTCTCCTTATGATTCAAGACTTGCCTCCGTATTTTTGACTTCTAACTTTTTTGAAACATACTGATCTGTTCATATACCTTACTAATATTCAATGCTTCATAAGCGTTGCAATAAATCTTATACAAACCTTCATATACATTCATGTTCTCTTCCTTTGGTTGATAGCGCTTATCCGGAACAACCATTTTTGCTACGCCCTGCTTTATATCATCAAATATTCCAACCCCAACACCAGCAAGTATGCATGCCCCGACTATAGCCGCATCCGATACTTTCAACGTTTGTACTTCTGTTCGGTACATATCTGCCTGCATCTGGCACCACAGCTCTGACTTTGCTGCACCTCCCATTATGCGTACCAAATCAATATTTCCCGCAACTTTACTTATGCTGTTTAGAATGTCTTTCTGCTCAAGCGTTATGCCTTCCATATAAGCTCTGGCTAAGTGTCTTTTATCGTGTGCAAACGTAAGTCCAATCAAGGTTCCTCTAGCCTCCGGATTCCACCTGGGTGCGGCGGCACTTGCTAAGAACGGAAGAAACAGCAGGCCTTTTGCCCCGGCAGGCACCTCTGAAATCATCTCGTTTATTTTTACGTAGACATCCGATCCGCTTTCTTGTGCTTGGTTTTTTTCTAAATCTGCTATATTGTCTCTGAACCATCTTAGAACCCCGGCCGAACCCGACTGATATCCTTCGATCTGCCACTTTCCGTATATCGCGTGATTGCCCATACAGGTAATACGCTCCGGGTCCTTGAACCTATGATCCATCATCGCAATCGCCATACCACCTGTGCCTATCGAAACGGATACCAGTCCTTTTTCAACAACTCCGGCTCCAATAGCCGCTGCATTCTGATCTCCTGCTCCAACACATACTGGAATCCCGGCTTCCAATCCCAGTTCCTGCGCGCTTTGTTTACCAAGTGTGCCAACTTTCGTTCCACATCTTGTCGGCACCGGCAACAACGATTTGCTAATTGAGAACGCATCCATTATATCGTCCGACCACTTGAAATTGTCGTTATCCCACATCCCGTATAGCACTGCATCGGGAATGTCAATGTAATAATTGTCTGCTCCAAGTTTCTTTAGAAAAAAGTCTTGAAGCTGAACTACCTTCTTTGTTTTTTCCCACAATTGCGGCAAGTTTTCTCTTACCCACAGTATTTTTGTTAATATCCAAGTTGTATTTAGCGGTATACCTGTTATATTGTAATACTTCTCGCTGCCAAAATTTTCTTCTATATCTTTTACTTGTGCAGATGTTCTGTTGTCCTGCCACGATATCATCTTTAACGCATCACCGTTTTCATCCAGAAATATTGAACACGTTCTTTGCGTTGAAGCTGATATAGACGCTATCGAGGATAATTCAATATCGGATGCTGCAAGCGCTTCCTTTGCAGCTTCGAAAGCTTTTCTGACTATCATATCAACATCTTGTTCTACCCAATTCGGTTGAGGATATTCACACGTATACTCCCTATAAGCGCTCGCAATAAGATTGCCCTGCGTGTCCATGATGCCGCATTTTGCACCTGTAGTTCCTATGTCAATGCCAACCAGATATTTCATATACTCTTCCTTTATTATTCCCTTTTTCGAAAACAGGCAACACTAAATATACTTAGTGCAAATTCTGTTCTTTTAGAATTATCACTATCCTTCAATTCCTTTTGAAAGCTCGGCTTAGATTTGTGCTGTGACGATTTCTATCCCAAGATTTCTTAGCTTATTTAGTTGTTTGTCATTTGCATTGCTGTCCGTTATTATTTTATCTATCTTATCTAGCGGCACAAAATTGGTTAATGCCACCTTACCGATCTTTTCGCTGTGTGCGACTACAATTATCTCTTCAATGTCATCTATTATGCTGGATAAAAACCTGAAACTTGTATTATCGTAGAACGTTATTCCTCTTTCAATAGATATCCCCGCTACACCCATAACCAGCTTATTAATATTTATCTTGCTGATATTGTCGAGGAGTAGTGGGTCATGCTCTATTCTCATCATATCGTAGTTTACCATGCCACCGATCGTCAGAACATTTACGTTCCTATGGTTTCTGCATCCCATGACGATATCCAGACCATCTGTTATTATAGTAACTCTCTCCAGCTTGTCAATCTCGTTCACTATCTGCATTGTTGTTGTGCCGTGAGTTATATAAACAACGTCGCCATAATCTATTTCCTTTGCCAAAGCCTTTGCTATTGCTTTTTTTTCACTAATATATGAATCCGTTCTATATTTGTAACTCGGCTCTGCAAAAGCAGTCGTCTCATATTGAGAATTTTCTATTAGTCTGACCGCACCATGTACCCTATCCACCAGCCCTTTGTCTTCGAGTGTGTTTAGATCGCGTTGCAGGGTTGAGTGCGAAAAATCGTATAGACCATCTAGGTCCTTAATACGCACAGTTCCTTTGCTCTTTATCAATTCAAATAGTTCAATTTGTCTTTCATAATCCAACACATTTTTCATACTTCAATCCTCAACATTTATTTTATATTATCAACTTTATCACGTTTTGTCAAGACTTTGTCATAATTTTCGCATTATTTTTCATAACTTTGGTCATTTCTGAATTGTTTGACAACTTTTTCACGATAAAATGTCTTGAAAATCCCGTTGAGCTGATATATATTGATACTATAATAACATATAAATGGCAATTGCGAACAACCAGATTCTATAAAATTCTGCTATTCCCGTAGTAAGAACAACGAGTTCTTGAACATTTCTTAATCGGAAGTAAATTAACTGAGGTTATGCTTATTTGAACGACTGATACAGACGTATATGAAATAATCTGTGTGGAAAGGAGCTTGTATGAATGATACAGAAATATTGAAAGAACTTGGAAATAAGGTCTGCGAGATTGCTTCTCTTCCTATTCAGCAGCAAACAAAGAAGCTCTGGGCATCTCACAACAAATTGCAGCGTACAAGACCGCCGGTTCTCATCGACCAGCTTCCGTGGCACGAAGTTAACCAAAGCGAAGAAATGCAGCTTGAGTGCGTTGACGAGTTCTTGCGAAGTGTAGAATGGAATATGCGAAGCCTGCTGTATAGATGGAATCATTTTGCCTGTGATATGGTAATTGAAAACCGTATAGACATCCCTATGGCTGTACACAATTTAAAATACGGCATGATCATAGAAGAGGACACTCTGTGTGTTGATGAGCAAAACGATATTGTTTCTCACAGATATCACGAAATGATCACTGACGATGCGTCGCTGGATGCAATCAAGCCCAACCGCATTTGGGTTGACAGGGAACTGGACGAAAAACACATGGATATCTGCAACAGCATCTTTCACGACATTATTCCGGTAAGGCTGAAGGGGGTTACCATCCATGCCGGTATCTGGGATCGTATTGCTCAAATGCGTCCTGCGCAAAGCATCCTGATGGACATCATCGAAAAACCGGATTTTACAAAAAGGGTAGTCAAAAAGTTTGTCGATTTAACAATGTCCACTATTGACCAGTGCGAATCGTTAGGCATTTTGGATACAGAAGCTCAGTACATTCACTGCTCCGGCGCTTACACGGATGAGCTGCCGACGCAGGGGTATGCTTTCGGGAAAGCGCGGGCAGCTGACTGTTGGGGATATGGAATGGCGCAGATTCTTTCTACCGTTTCACCAAAGATGCATGTTGAGTTTGAAATTGAACTGGTGAGACCACTGTATGAAAGATTTGGGCTTTTGTATTACGGCTGTTGTGAGCCGCTGGAAAATATAATACCGTATATCAGAAAAATCAATAATGTCCGGAAAATTTCTGTCAGCCCATGGGCGGATAGCGCCAAGTGCGCTCAGCATATTGGCAAAGACTATGTGTTTTCGGCTAAGCCGAATCCTGCTTTTATTGCATCAGGGGTACTGGACACCGAGTCTGCAATGGCACAAATCCAAGCTGTGTTAAGTACATGCGCAAGCAACAATACGCCCGTTGAATTTATACTCAAGGATATAAGTACGGTATCGGGTAAACTTGAGAGTCTGGACCAGTGGGCAGATATGGCGATGGGTTTGATATGCAATATTGAATAATTCGATGTTTTTTCTTTAAATTGAGACGCTAAGCCGCGCGACTTCTTTTGCCAGGGTCTGACCTCTTGAGTACTGGCGGCTTCGAGTTCGCGTTCAACTCCTCAGTCTCATATGCAAAAAATGCTCTAGATTCTGTAGTGCATTTTAAATTGGTGAAGGCGAGGGGAGTCGAACACAAACCGTGTTTAGCTCTATAATTTCTATACTTTCATTGTAAATTGGGTGTGCAAATGGGGGTACTATCCTTGCTACCCCTCAGAAGGCCTATAAACAATGGGTTTTTTACGATGACCACCTGTATGGTAAGGATGGGGTCTTTAGTTTCATTCTACCTGCAGTAAAGTTGCAGCGTGAAAAAAGCTTTCGATGCATTGATATTCTGCTTAGTGTTACCACCAGCACTGACTAAATATCTCAATACCCTTACACAATAACAGGTCAGGCATTGACCTTGCCCCGATAGGGTGTCCAGTTTTTAAGTTAGTATCTAACAGCCGTTTCAAGACCTGCTTGTAGCAAATATGACTGCGGAACCAGCGTATTATAGTTCAACGAGCTATGTGGTCCTACTGTGTATCTTGCCATCGCAATTATTGTGAAATAATACAGGTATAAAAAATAGAACTGCATTATATGCAATTTCAAAAAATTAGTATATTTAATTCACTTGTATTTTCCATCTAAATAATTGTATTTGCAGGA
>JABGQS010000025.1 GCA_018648645.1 Clostridia bacterium | reverse complement strand
CAACAGATAGCTGCTAACCAATCAGCTGCTTAGATAAATGTAACCGAGGAATTTACACACTTATATGGACTTGACTCCCTCCCGAGATATTTATTTTCCTTGATAAGGATTTATATCATAAGTTATATGTATTATAACAACAATAAGTGTAATAGGTCAACGTCTTTTGTGATTAAACTCAACGGAATACTCCAAAAGCGTTTTTCCAAATTGATAACAGACCGCAATAATGATATAATTAGAAAAAGCAATTTGTGCAAATATCGAATATCAGATTGAGGAGTGTACATAATGGATAGAAAAACTTCGGGCGGTAGGAAGAAGCGCGTTACATCGGGCGGCGGCAACGCGAAGAGAAGAGGAAGCGGCACGGGCAGCGGTCCCGTCGGCAGAAAAGATAAGTACTCGGGACGCAGAAAAAGCGGCAGTAGCTATAGCAGCGGCGCGCAGGGCAGCTCGGGTAGCAGCGGGTCATCAGGCGGCGGCAATCGTTCTATATTGTCGGGACTGTTTGGCGGTGGCGGCGGCAAGAAAAAGTCGTCCATGCTCAAAACGATTATCATTATAATTATCATTGTGGTTGTAGGTTATTTTGTTATCAAGTCGTGCAGCGGCAACGATGCACCGACAGAGGATTTGTCGGCGGGCAACAATGCCGCTGATGACAACAGCATAAGCTCTACAGTTGACGAGAACGATTTATCGTCTTCAAGTGACGACGAGAACTCGCTCAGCTCGACAGTGAGCAACAATGCGCGGGCAAAGCGCACGAAGATACTCGGCAACGGGCAGGATGTGCACACTATCATGATTTATATGTGCGGGTCTGACCTCGAGTCCAAATACGGCATGGCAACTGCGGATCTCAAAGAGATGATTGCCGCGGATGTCGGCGCCAATGTCAACGTCATCATTGAGACGGGCGGCGCAAAGAAGTGGGATAACAGCACGGTCAGCAGCGACACCAACCAGCGCTTTTTGCTGGAAGACAGCGGGCTGAAGCTTCTGCAAGACAACCTTGGCAGAAAAGCTATGACCGACCCTAACACACTGACCGACTTCATACGCTTCAGCAAAGAGAACTTCCCGGCCAACCGATACTCGCTGATCTTTTGGGATCACGGCGCAGGGTCGCTTTCGGGATTTGGGTATGATGAGTTTGCGCCTGGTACGACAATGACGCTGGACGAGATTAACTCTGCGCTCAAAAACGCTGACACTGTGTTCGATTTTATCGGCTTCGACGCTTGTTTGATGGCTACGTTTGAAACGGCAGTGATGCTTAACAACTATGCCGACTACATGATTGCGTCAGAGGAGATTGAGCCGGGCAGAGGCTGGTACTATACCGACTGGATTAGCGCAATCAGCGCCGACACGTCGATGAGCACGGTGCAAATCGGCAAGAACATAATTGACAGCTTCATCGAGGTCAGCTATCAGAACTCTTCGAAGGACAAAACAACTCTTTCCATTGTAGACCTCGCCGAGCTTTCGGGCAATGTTCCGGAGGCGTTTAGAGATTTCGCTGTTTCGACGGGGGCGCTGATTGACAGCGACCAATACCAAGTGGTGTCAAACGCGAGGAGCGATGCAAGAGGATTTGGCGTCCCGACTGTGGACAATCAAGTCGACCTTATCCATCTGGCACAAGGCATAGGCACGCCCGAAGCAAGAGCGTTCATAGCTGCGCTTGAAGGGTGTATAAAATATAACAGAACTTCTAACAACATAAGCAACGCGAACGGTTTGTCGATATACTTCCCGTACGGTAAGTTATCTACACTGCAACCAATGCTGAACACGTACGATGAGATTGGGATGGACGCGCAGTACAGCGATACGTTAAAGAGCTTTGCGAACCTTGAGGTTGGCGGGCAGGCTGTAAGCAGCGGCACTGGCAACCCGCTTGAGTCTTTGCTTGGGCAGTTTACGGGCGGACAGACCGGCAGCACGGGTGCCGATTTGATTTCCGGGCTGCTTGGATCGTTCCTCGGGGAAGGAGATTTCAGTAGCATACTCGGCGATGTCGCGGGGGGTGCATCCGATTGGATTAACCCGGACAAGATACGAGCGTCTACCGAGTATTATGAAAACAACTATCTGGATAGCGCAGACCTCGTGTTTACCAAAAAGGGCAACGACCGGGTGCTGTCGTTAACTGATGAGCAGTGGGATATTGTGCAGAATATCAGCCTGAACGTGTTCCTTGATGACGGCGAAGGCTTTATCGATCTTGGAATGGACAATACGTATACGTTTGATGAGGACTTCGACCTTGTTGCCGATTATGACGGCACTTGGCTCGCGTTGAACGGGCAGGTGGTAAGCTATTACTTTATGAGCGAGGACGGAGACACCATCACCGGCAGGGTGCCTGCAATGCTGAATGGTCAGCTTGTTGACATTATACTGGTGTTTGACGAGCAGGACCCGTACGGCAAGGTTTTGGGAGCGAGCATCGTTTATGGCGAGGAGTCGCTGAGCATCGCCAAAGGACTTATCGAGATTGTGGACGGCGACGAGATTGATTTCCTCTGCGACTATTATTCGTATGACGAGGAGTATACCGACAGCTTCTTCCTCGGCGAGCGGATGATCGTGAACGGCGACTTTTATATCAGCAACGTAGACGTTGGCAGCGGCGACTGCAAGGTCACCTATATGCTGACGGATATATACAACAACACGTACTGGACGCCGGCGTTCGATTACGAGGAGTAAGCGAGCCTTCAAGATTGCAGATTAAGCAGAAAAAAAGCGTCCGAGCGAATATGCTCCGGCGCTTTTTGCTTGACTGTTTAAACTGAAAGGATTACCACGAGATTCCTTCCTTGACGTTGTTATAGAGCTTGGTGATGGCGGCTACGTCAAGCCCTTTTGTTTCGCCCTGCCAAATTTTCAGCGCTCCGATTGCGTGATAGAACAGCATGTCATAGCCGTTCTTTGTCTTTGCGCCAAAGTCGTCTGCTTTTTTCAAAAAAACTGTGTCAAAACAAGATACTTCATACGCGTATTTCATGTTCCGGTATGTGTGCGCATGAATTGTGATTTCCGATTGCTTGCTTTCTATATCTACCGCCGCCATGTTGAACACTGCGAAAAACTCATCGCTGTGCGAGAGCCCTTTGATTACTTTGATTCGATTCTTGTTGTAGCGCTTTTGCAAGCTGCTTTGAAGCGTCATGGCGTTAGCGGCGTTTCTTGACACGATTGTCAAAAAAGCGCCTTTCTCGAGAAGCACGTTTGCTGCTGCGTATGCCGCGCCGCCTGCGCCGATTAGCAGCACATCCTTGTCAAACAAGTTGCCCGCGAACCCGATAAGACTACGCCCGAAAGCCTCCATGTCGGTGTTGTACCCGATGGTTTTGCCGCCGCTCACCTTGACAGTGTTGGCTGCGCCCACCCGCCTTACCGACTCGTCCAGTTGATCGAGATGCGCAACGATATCAAGCCGATATGGCGCCGCAACTGTGAAACCTGCAAAGTGCTCCCGAAGTATCGGAAGCGCCGTTATAAACTTTTCTCGAGATACCGCAAACGGCATGTACACCGCAGGTATTTTAAGCTCTTGGAACAATGCGTTGTATATTTGCGGGGAAATGGATTTGCTTATTTTTTCTCCGAGAAGCCCGTAAGTTTTGTAATCTACCATGTATGTCTACCGCCTTTTCTGTATGAATAATATCATAAAAAAGTAAAATACTCTATAGACAAACCAAATGAAACACTTTTCGCTAGAGTCTTTGTATGCTCTTTGCCGATATAGCTTGATCGGCTAATTCGTCTGTGATGTCAATTAAAGTTACTACTATTAGATTCGTATTTGATTTGCAACTTTTTCCAACATGAAATATAATAGCATTAATACTTTTTAAAAGGGGAGTCGCTTTGAAGAAACTACTTATACTTATTGCTTTGCTGCTTGTTGCTGCTTTTCTCGTTGGATGCACAAAAGTTTCAATGGAATATAAGCTTGATCTAAACAACACTTTAGAGGTTAACTATACTCTCGAAATTGATAAGACTATAGAGGAATTTGAGGATGCAAGTTATTACGATTTGAAAAACGCTATAACAGCGCAGTTGGAGCTGCAAGGTCTGCAGGTGGAGGTAAACGAGAACGCCACTCTGCTCGTCATCAGCGGTACCCTTGAGAAGCAGCACGACACAAGGAAAGAAGCGTATGAAAGCTTGGACGCAATATTAAAGAGCGAATACTCTCCTTTTGTCAGCGCAGGATTTGAATATTCCTCATCGTTTTTTGAAGATGAGTATAACTTTGATGCTAAAATAATGCTTGTTGATTTAATCAGGAGAAGCGATCCCGTTGTGATACCAACGGATATGCAAGAAGTTCTGACCATGTATGCAAACGAGTCGGAACTATCGCTGACAATTTCTCTTCCGGGAGAGACGGTTGACACCAACGCAGATTCGCAGGAGTATAGCGACAACGTTACAACTACCACTTGGAATCTAAAATATGGCGATGAGAAAGATATATCTCTAAACTCAATAATAGTTAATCAAGAAAACGTTGAATATCACGAGAATCTAACCAGCTCGACAAATAAAATATGGCGAATACTGCTATACTGCGGCGGCGGTGCAGCGCTTGCTCTAGTCGTGTTCCTGATTATATTCTTTGTGTTGAGGCGCAAAGGTTAGAAGTCTGCGTAATATGGCTCTGAGCCAACTACAATACCCTCGTCAACGATGTATGCGAGCACGCGGAATATTCTGTCCTCGTCCATTGTTCCATCGTTCCACCAATAAATCCAACTGCCCCTTTTTCGAGTGGGTGTGCCAATAATCGCAGACAAATCTTCTTCTCCGGAGATTGTTTTTATAACGCTGTATATCTCTCCATCATCTGCATCATAACAAACTACCGTGTAAATAACTTCGCTGCCGCTTTGCAGCTCAAGCTCGTTCCAGGTGAGTATATAATGAGTCTTGCCGCGAGACCTTTTTCTCTGTGCTTCGATAACAATAGGCGGATACTCAGTATATTGCTCAACATAGTCTTCATCGATGAAGGAATAGAAGTAGTCCTCCAAACCTTCTACCTGCTCGGCCAAAGGTATGACCGGGTTTTCCTGTGCGAATGCGTTGTAATGATAGGTTTGCGTGCTGCCCACGAACTCCATATCCGCTGTATACAGCGCTTCTTTTATGTCCATGTACTCGCCAATCTCTTTGCTCGTTGGTGAGCCCAAGAATTGAACATAGTCCTCTGCAGCAATTTCACTTATATCCCACGCATGCATTTTTAAGTATTCGTCATAGCTGGTATATTCAATCGCGTCGGGGAACTCGCTAAGTCCTCTAAGCTCATAGTACTCTGTATTCTCTCTTCTTTCATTGTCGTCCGAAAAGAAATGGAAGAAGGTATAGTGATGCCCGTACTCGTGAGAGAGCGTGCTTGCAACTTGCCGCACTTCATCATAGTCATTCATATTGTATAGGTAGATGTATCCGTAATCCAAAGTCGCAAAGTTTATATAGACGCTGTCAATGAATGGACTGAACACAACCGAGGCCGATAAAGTCTTGCTCTCCTCATAATACTCGCCGGCAAAATCGCCGTATACGGAGTCGCCTGGTTTCAAAACGATTTCTGCCAAGTAATCTAGCTCGACACCGTGTTCGTTTTTCAAGAGCTCCTCATATATTCTTGTTAAGTCATTGCTCCGCCACTCACCGGCAAGGCTTTGTATCGTCAATCCGTTTGGAGTAATGTATAGTGCCTTTTCAACAAATTCGCAGTTTAGCTCGAGAATACTTTTACCTGAAAGCTCTATTTCGTTTTCCCAAACATCGCTTGGCTCAATGTCCGCTTCATATTTCTCTATGTCCAGGCTAGCCAGCGCTTCGTTATAGTTAGTATAGCTAATATAAAAATAGACACACGCCGCAATCAACAATGCAAACACTATAGCGAAGGGGATAATGAGCCCTAAATATCTTTTCTTGGGTGCAGAGTATACGATAGTATCCATGCTGTTAACGAATCTCCAAACATTGTATTTTTTGTTCTTTTTAGTCTATCATATGTTAGTCCATTTTTCAATAATCTCATCTTCTACCTGTACAAAATACTCTCGGGGGCAGATATGTTCCATTTATGTTAAGTTACAATGACATTGGTTGAACGGTAAAAGATTTATGATAGTATATATCAAATACTATTTCAAAAGAAAATAATTATAACGATGGCAATAACGGAGGTATTTATGGAAACGGAATACAAAACGTTTAAGAAAAGGTGGCTTGTCTTGGCTGCGCTTGTCCCGATTATCATCGCAACAGAGATATATTGGCTGGCGTTTGCCCCGATATCGAGCCAGGTTGAGAGCTTTTTTGGCGTTAGCGAGATAAGCATCACGCTGTTTGCAATGAGCTATATGTTTATGTACATTCTGCTTGCTATGCCGGCGTCTTGGGTGGTCGATAAATACGGGTTCAAAAAATCCGTGGCAATCGGCGTGGTGCTGATGGTAATCCCGGCTGTCCTAAGATATGTGTTTGCAGAGGACTTTACTGTCGCGATTATCTGCCAGTTCGCTATGGCTGCGGCTCAGCCGTTCATAATCAACATTTCGACCAAGGTGCCGTCAAACTGGTTCCCGGTGAAAGAGCGCGCAACCGCTTCGGGGCTGTTGGTTATGGCGCAGTATCTCGGGTTCATAATCCCCATGGCGTTTTCTGCAACGCTGTTTGGTCTCGGCATGAAAAACATGATGGGCATATTTGCGCTGATTACCGTTATCGCGGGTGCCGCGGCTTTGATACTGACCAGAGAGAACCCGCCTGTGATGCCCGGTCCGCCCGAGCCTAAAGAGGACATGAACTTCAGATCTATCAAAGCGCTGTTTAAAAATAGACAGTACTTGATTGTGCTCGTCATCGGATTTGTTTCCATAGGACTTCTTAACACACTGCTTAGCATGATAGAAAGCATACTTGAACCCAAAGGCATGATGCTCCAGGCCGGTATTGCAGGAGTCGTTTTCCTTGTCGCCGGCGTTGTCGGTGCGGTGGTGGTGCCTATTTTCTCGGACAAGATACGCAAGAGAATGGTGCTGCTAAAAACGGGAATGGTCGTGCTGCTCTTGCTGCTTGCAGCGCTGACTTTCTTCAAACTGCCCATCTTAATCATGATTGTTTACGGACTGATGGGGTTCTTGGTTATGGGACTCGCGCCGATATTGTTCCAGCACGGTGCCGAGGCTGCGTACCCTTCGAAAGAGGGCACATCGTTTGGCATGGTCATGCTGATGGGGCAGGTTTCCGGACTGATATTCGTGCTCGCGTTCGAGATTATCAGCGAATCCAGCGTGCTTTGGAGTATGCTGTTCCTGCTGATTATCGCGCTGCTGCAAATCCCTGTTGCGCTGAAAATGCGAGAGTCTAAAGTTTTCTTGAAGGAAACGAAAAAGCTGGAATAAGTAACTTATACGAAGACAGCAAAGCCCGTCATAGTTTCGATTATGGCGGGCTTTGTTATGCGCATGAAATGTGTGTTAACTATATCATTGGAAACAGAATGCTGTTCTCCATGTGTATGTGGTTGAATGTGTCTTTCTCGAGCGCGTCAAGAAGCTCGAAGGTTCTTTTGTACGAATAGCACGCGTACTCCGGCGCTGTGAAATCGTCGGTCGCTTCCTCCAGCGCTCTAAACAAGTCGCCCGCCGCATCGTGCTCGTCCTCGGTGTCTGCGATGAATTTCAGTATCGCTTGCTTTGTTACGTCGCTTTTTGTCGCTTCGTACTCGACTATCAAAGGAAACAGGTTCTCTTCCTCTTTAACTAAATGCTCTTCCAGTTCTGTTTTTAACGTTCCGAACAGTTTGTGAATCTTCAACAGGCTCTCGCCGTCTGATTTGTAATGTACCTTTAGAATTCTAAACATGAGCATGTTCAGCTCTTCCAGCGTTTCCTTCATAAATGTATGATGATTGTCCAGTATATAGTCTACTATTTGTGAGGGCGATTGCTGACTCCAATCAACAACTACTTGATTGTCCTGCTCTTGTGTTGTTGACTCCAGCTCGTTTACTACAGCATCAGAATCTCCCGGCAAGTCTGCCAGCACGTCCTCAAGAACGTCCTTGCCCCCGCAGCAATAGTCGATTTTATACTTATTCATCACTTTTACTGTACCCGGGTATGCTGTTACAATATCACCCAATGTGCTTTTGACTCCTATGTTCATAATTGTTTTCGTCCTTTATTTATATTGTCGTTTTTATTTATCACTTGCTTTGTTTCGCTTGATTACAGCCTAATTGTACATTAATGCTGTAAGATAAGATGTGAGATATGTCACATTCACAAATTATTAATATCTGTATGTTTGGGCACAAAAAAACCGGCACCATCGAAGATGCCGGCTTTGCTGCTGCTAGTTCATTTTGTTCAAATCGCCAATAACTGTTGTCAGTGTAAGCTCTTCCCCGTCTCGCCATATTGTGAATTCTACCAATTCGCCGATGGCGTGAGTTCGAATCTGCTCCACCAGCTCCTCTACCGTGTTGATGGTTACACCGCCAACAGCGATGATGATATCGTTTACCATTAGGTTGGCATCGTCCGCCGGTCCGCCTTTAACAACTTCGACTACAGTAACGCCGTCGGGAGCGCCTTCCACGTTGTACGCGTTTGTCACATCAATAAGGCACGAAACACCGATGCCCGGACGTTCTACATATCCTTGCGTCATCAGCTTCTCGATAATCGGAATAGCGGTGCTTGCAGGTATTGCGAAGCCGATGCCTTCTGTGCCGATGGGCACGCCGTAGTCGTCGTAGCCCGCGAGATACGTCTTTAGCGTGTTGATGCCGATAACTTCGCCCTCGATGTTGAGAAGCGGACCTCCGCTGTTGCCGGGGTTGATAGCTGCATCTGTCTGTACATATTTTTGGCTGTAGCCGCCAGTCGATATCACGCGGTTAAGCGCGCTGACGATGCCGGATGTAACGCTGCCTGCGAGGTTTGTGCCAAGCGGGTTGCCAATTGCAACTACAGTTTCGCCCACCCTTAATTCGTCTGAGTCACCAAGCGCCGCAACCGTAAGCCCTGTGGCTTCAATTTTGATTACTGCAATGTCGCTCGCCGCGTCTGTACCGACAACCGTCGCTTCATATTCTGTTCCGTCCACGAGCGTAACACGTACAGAATCGCTATCCTGCACAACGTGGTTGTTCGTCACAATGTACCCGTTTTCGCTGATGATGAACCCTGTGCCGTATCCGCTGTCTATTACTGCGTTTTGCTCCCCGTTTGCTTGGTTTATGCTTACCGTGACTCCAACAACTGCAGGTCCGACTTCCTCTGCAATCTGCACAATCGGGTTGCTTGCCTGGTCGATGTTTGGTTTTTCTCCGCCGATGTCTGCGCTGCTCGTTGTTTGCGGCGGAGGCTGTGCCTCGTCCTCATCCGAGGTAATCGCGACTCCCGATGTGTCTTCTGATTCTGTATCTTCGGGCGCTGCTTCCTCGATGACAGCCCTATCCTGTGGCAGCCAATTTGAGAAGATATCGGAATAGTCCGCCTCTATCAAAGGCATAACCACAAAAGCTGTGAGGACGCCGCCAAGTATAAAAGCGAGCACCAACATGAGCGCTATTAAAACCCTTTTCCCGGTGCTTATCCCGGGCTTTTTGCTCGTCTGCTGATAATACTGCACCGGAGCTGCCTGATATTGCGGATAGTTGTTTTGTTCGCTGTACTGCGCACTTTGCTGCACAGGCGCAGCTTCATCTATCGGCTGAGCATTTTGCTCGCCTTGGCTTAGCTCGTCAGGCAAGTTTGCGCTGTTATCCATTTCGTTCGGTTCGTTATTTTTTTTCATTTCGTTCTCCTTTGCCGCGGGTTACTCTTCGTCTTGTTCTTCTCTTGCGCGTTCAAATTCGCTCTTTATCCTTTTCTCTTCCTGCGTTGCCGAGCGCGATAGCGTGAATGTAAACGTTGCACCGCGTCCCGGATCGTTGGTAAGAGATATTTTTTCTCCGTGCTGCGTGATGATGCGTTTTACAATCGAGAGTCCTATGCCTGTACCCGGTTTGTTCCGGCTGTGCGATTTGTCCGCCTTATAGAAACGCTCGAAAATGTAAGGTTCGTCCTCTTTCGGGATCCCTTCACCACTGTCGCTGATGTGCACATACACTTTGTCGGCATCGCTGTTCGTCCATATCTTTAGCTCGCCGCCGGTGCCGGAAAACTTGACAGCGTTGTCCACAAGGTTTGTAATAACCTGAGATATGCGGTCTCTGTCTGCCCACACTATCATTTTCTCTTCGCTCAGCAGTATTCGCACATCGAGGTTTTTGTCCTCAATTCGCTGCTCGAACATGATGATGCATTGGCGAGTCAGCTCGTTGATGTCAAACTCGCTAAGCTCGATTGGGAACTTGCCTGATTCTACTTTGGCGAGATCGAGCAAGTCTGAAATCAGCGCGTTCATACGCTTCGTTTCGTTAAGCACGATTTCGAGGTACTTGTCTCTATCTTCCTCTTCTATCGCGCGATCGAGCATGCCTTGCACAAAGCCTTGCATGGAAGCAAGCGGTGTTCTAAGCTCGTGGCTGACGTTTGCGATAAATGTGTTTCGCAGACCATCCTGCAGCTTTAGCTCTTCCGCCATTTTGTTGAACGAAACGGCAAGCTCTCCAAGCTCGTCTTTGTTGCGCGGCTTTACGCGGTAGTCGAGGTTGCCGCGTGAAAGCTCGCCCGCCGCGTTGGATATGTCGCGAATCGGCTTTACGATGTATCTGCTGAGCACAAACACGAGGAAGAACGCAAACAGCATCGATATAACGAGCGGTGAGAAAACCTGCCGCTCAATTGTGCTGATTCCGCCTCCGAAGTCTTTGACTGCACGATGAGCTACAACAGCGCCGATAATCTCGCCCTCAACGTCGATTGGAATTGCGACAGACATCACCGAGCCTTCAAATGTGCGCTCTACCTTTGAGACTTCCTTTATGTATTCGCCGCGCTGAGTCGTTTCGAAATATCGCTCTACCCTCTGCGACGAAAAGATGTCTTCATTCAGAACATCCGAGTGTGGGTTTACGACCATGTAAACCATTGCTTCGTTGCTGATAAACCAAAGCATGGTGTCGTCCTTATCGGCCTTCTCAATAAGACGTGTGTAGAAATCAATGTCGCTCATATCTTCGCAGCCTTCGCTAGCTACCCAATCGTTAATCTCGTGCAGATTCTCGGCCATAATGTCCATCTGGGCTTCTAAATAGTTGTTTCTTAGAATCGTAAAGAAAATTCCGCCCATCAGTGCAAACGAAACGAGTATAATCAAAAGATATACGAATAGCATTCGAACGAAAATCGATTTTCTCATTACCTAACCTCGAACTTGTATCCAACTCCCCAAACGGTTTTGATTTCCCATCCGCTGTTTTGGTCGTATAGTTTTTTTCGTAGTCGTTTTATGTGCACGTCCACTGTTCGCGAATCGCCAAAGAATTCGAAATCCCACACCTGCTGCAAAAGCTGTTCTCTTGTGAACACTTTGTTTGGATGCGATGCGAGGAAAAACAGAAGCTCGATCTCTTTTGGCGGCATTTCCACGATGCTGTCTTTGTACGTGACCGTGTAATTTGATATGTTAATGTCAAGATCGGTGTACTCGATGCTTGAGCTCTCTTCTTCCATTTGGTTGGCCCGCCGCGTTACCGCCTTTACACGCGCGATAAACTCTTTGGGGTCAAACGGCTTTACGATATAGTCGTCTGCACCAAGCTCGAGCCCTAAAACCTTATCGAAGGTTTCGCCCTTTGCCGTCAGCATAATAACAGGAACGGTGCTGGTTTTGCGAACGTGCTTTAACACTTCCCATCCGTCTTTTATCGGCATCATGATGTCCAGCACTATCAGCGCCGGAGTTTCTCGCACGAACTCGTCGATACCCGCCTGCCCGTCATTTGCTATGACGACTTCGAAGCCTTCCTTTTTAAGGTACAGTTTGATTACTTCGCAGATATTCTTATCATCGTCTATTACTAAAATATGTTTTGACATTCTCTTCACCTCATTATTAGTATTATAAACCAGCCGGGGTCATAAACATACAACCAAACTTGTTTTTTTACCAATTATTCATAAATCTTTCATACTTCGACTACTTTAATGCCGTTTTGTTTTAAAAGCGCGGTGGTAACCCCGTCTCCTTGCCGAAGGTCCCCCGAAAAACTGCCGTCGTAGATTTCGCCGCAGCCGCACGATGGGCTTTGTGATTTTAGATATGCGCGCTTTGCATTGTGCGATTGCGCGAGCTCAAGTGTCAGCTCCGCACCCTTTATAAACTCTGCGGTTTGGTCGATGCCGTCAATATCCACAACCGTTGCTTTGCCGCTAAGAACGTCGCTACCCTGCCCCAGGGTAATCTCGCACGGGTTTCGCGGCGTAGTGTAACCTGCGAGAAGCTCCGGGCAAACAGGAATCACCTTGCCCTGCTCATATAGCTGTTTTAATTTCGCGTCCGTCGCCGCTTGTCCGTTGTATCGACATTTTTGCCCAATGAGGCATGCGCTTGCTATGTCCATGATTTCTCCCGCTATTTTATCGTAACGATGGTGACGCCCGCTTCGCCCTCGCCGTATTTGCCTTCGCGATATTTATCCGCGTGTGGGTGCGTACGCAAAAAGTCGCGTATACCGGCGCGCAGCACACCCGTGCCTTTGCCGTGAATAATCGAAATCTCGCCACGCCCGGCGATAAACGATTCGTCAAGAAACTTGTCTGTTTGCATCACGGCTTCGTCGAGGCTGAGACCCCGCAGGTCAACTTCCATGCTGACCGGCTGCGACATATCACGCTTGAAACCGCCGAGACGGCTGATTTGCTTTTCCTTTGCTGCCACTTCTACTTCACTCAGCGCGACCGACATTTTTACCACGCCCGCTTGCACAAACACTTTGCCGTCCTTTGGCGCTTTGAGTACTGTCGCCTTAACACCGTGATTGATGAGCGTTACCGTGTCACCAACACCAATTTGGTCGGCTGTGACGCTGCTTTTTTTCTTTTCCTTTTGGTGCAGAGATGACGCTGTTTTGTCGATTTTGTCGTTAAGCACTTTGCGCGCGGCGTTGATCTCTTCCTGCTTTGCCGATTTGCTTAGCTTTAGCTCTGCGATGATACGCTCTGCTTCGTCTTTTGCATCCTTTAATATATCAAGTGCTTTCTCGTTTGCCTTCTCGATAATTATCTTGCGCTTTTCCTGCGCTTTTACCAGCTCTTTGTCCGACTTGTCTTTGATCGACTGCGCCGTTCGCCTAAAGCCCTCTGCCTGCTGTTCCTTGCGCTCTGCCATCTCTCGCTGACGCTCTGCCTCGCCGATCAGCTGCTCGAACTTGACCGTTTCCTCTGACATGTGCTCGCGCGCACGGTCGATAATTTGCTCATTAAGCCCGAGTTTCTTGGAGATTTCGAACGCGTTACTGACGCCCGGCACGCCCATAATCAAGCGGTAAGTCGGGCTTAGTGTGCGCACGCTGAACTCCATGCACGCGTTTTGGTATATGTCGCTTGCCATCGCAAACGCTTTTATTTCGCTGTAGTGCGTGGTCGCCATCACGAAACTTTTCGCAAACGCGAGCTCTTCGAGAATGGACATCGCAAGCGCCGCGCCCTCGGCAGGGTCTGTGCCTGCGCCAAGCTCGTCAAGAAGCACCAATGATTTGCTGTCAGCCATGTTGGTGATTCGCGTGATGTTGTTCATGTGCGAGCTGAACGTGCTTAGGCTTTGCTCTATGCTTTGCTCGTCACCGATGTCGGCAAAAATCGCTTTAAAAACCGGCATTGTTGTTCCGCTGTCGGCGGGCACAAACAAACCGCTTTGCGCCATCAAAGCAAGCAGTCCGGTCAGCTTAAGCGTGACGGTTTTGCCGCCTGTGTTCGGCCCTGTGATGATAAGACCGCTGTAACCTTCGTCGATGTGCAGCGACACCGGCACAACTTCCTTAGCGTCTATCAGCGGGTGCCGTCCGTTTTTGATGATGATTTTTTTCTCGTCCGTTATGGTTACAGGTGACGCTTTCATGGTGGACGCAAGCGCCGCTTTTGCGAATATTACATCCAGCCGCGTTAGTATGTTCAGATTGTTCTTTAGCTCGCTCCAAAACTCGCGCAGGCGTTCGCTGAAAACATGCAGAATGCGCTCTACCTCTTCGCGCTCGGCAAGCTCGAGTTCTCTCAGTTTATTGTTGGCTTCGACGACTTCCATCGGCTCGATAAACACCGTTTGTCCGCTTGCGCTTTGGTCGTGCACCAGCCCTTTGATATTGCGCTTGAACTCCTGCTTTACCGGTACGACATACCGACCGCTTCGCATGGTGACGATAGCATCCTGCAAATGCTCTTTGTGGTGCGAGCTGCGAATTACTGCGTTCAGCTTTTCTCTGATGCCTTCGTTTTCGCGCATGATGCGCTTTCGAATATTAAAAAGCTCGTGCGAGGCTGTGTCAGCAAGCTCGCTGTCGCTCATTATAGCGTCATCGAGCTCGGTTATCATACCGTCGTCGTAGTATAGCTGCTCTGCCATATGGGGCAGCAGGTTTGTGCTGCCTTCAACTTTGACCAGCCCGCGTTTTGCACGGCGCGCGGATTTTAGTACGCCGAGTATACGGAGCAGTTCTCTGCACGACAGGTCGGCACCCGCCTTTAGCCGCGATGTCTCCGAGCTTATGTCTGAGAATCCGCTCATCGGAGTTTTCGCGGAGCGCATCAAAGTGCTCTCTGCCTCGAGAGTCTCGCTTTGCAGCCGAGTAACAGCGCTGATGCTCTTGCTCGGTTTCAGCGATACTGCTTCGCGCTTGCCCGAGTCTGACAGCGCTTTATTTGCAAGCATTTTTAGTATTTTATCAAATTCTAATTTTACAAAAACCTTCGTATTCATAGCCGTTTCCTTTATGTCTTTTTATCCACTCCATTATCATATCACTATATTTTCCATAATAAAAGCACAAAAAAAGGACGTATGCATACGCCCTTTATATTATGTGTCTGTTATCCCTTTTCGCTCACTTTTTTATACAACAGCTTTGCCAAATCCTCGACATCGGCGCATGTGAAATACTCGGTGTCGCGAATTATTACGTCGTATCTTTCCTCTGCTTTTGCAAAAACGCCAAGGCTCTTTAAGCTGTCACCGCCTAGGTCGTCAATGAAGTGGTCGGTGTCACGGATTTTGCTTGGGTCAACTCGCAGCTCTTCGGCGAATATCCTGCGCACTTCGTCTTTGATGGATGTCATTTGTGCGTTGTCGCTCTCAGGCGCTGTTGTCGCTTCAAAATCATCGTCGTAAGCGGTGAAAACGCTGCTTGTGATGTCCATTTCCTCGAATTTGTCTTTGTTTTGCTCGATGCTCTGTTTCACCTTTTGACGCCGAACTTTGATACCGTTTGCCATCGGCAGGGGGTCAAGCGACAAATACGCTTTGCTGATTTTCTTGAACAGCGGGAGCGTCTTGTTGATGCTCGAAACTTTGGCAAACAGCGCGTCTACATTTTTTGCGTCCTGCCCGTTCTCTCCCATGTATACGACAAGTGCCGCTTCGTCGTATGTGTTTTGCGCTATTAGCCCTACTACGCAGATTTGCTCTGCGCCGCCCATCTCAGCAAAGCTGTCCTCCAACTCGTCGGGGTATATGTTTTCGCCCGACTCGTTTATAATGACGTCTTTGACTCTGCCTTCGATGAAGTAGCGTCCGTTGTCCTCTCGCGCGATGTCTCCCGAAGCGAACCAACCTCCATCGCTTAGATCGCGCGGTTCGTATGCGCCGTCAATCATTCTGCCAGAATGTATCGCTTCTCCGCGAAGCAAAAGCTCGCCCGTGTTGTCGCTCTCGTTAGCTTTTCGCAGGCTATATTCCATTGGCGCAAAAGGTTTGCCAACGCCCGCTTGCATACACTTGTCGATGTTGTTTGAAAGCTCGACAGAGTTGATGCCTGTTTCCGTCATGCCAAAGCCGGAAACGAGGTGGTATCCGATTGCGTTGATGATTCTGATTGTCTCGGGCTTGATATGCGCCCCGCCGCTTATCATAAACTGGATGCTGTCGCCGACCAATTTGTTTTGTAGGTCTTTGAAGAGCACCTTAGCCGCTATAATTTTGCCGAGCTTCCCCAGGCGCCTTCGCAGCGAAATGCTGATATTGGTTGCTTTTATCAGCTTGTTGTATGTCTTGTCGCCTTGCAGCTTCGCTTTTCTAAGCAGCCCCTTTACAACGTTGTTCCAAAGCAGCGGAACTGCGTAGATATGCGTCACTTTGTGCTGCTTGCACGCGGACATGATAACCTTGCCGGTTCGAGCTTTGATGAAGACCATCGTTTTGCCGAAAAAAGCGTACCACAGGTATACCGCGACCAAACCAAAAATGTGGTGGAACGGCAGGAACGCGAGCTGTTTGATCTCGCCGTCGTGCAGAATTTCTTTATTGTGTTTGCAAATGTCTTCTGCAAGCAAAACCTGCTCGCATATCGCTTTTTCTGAGTATACATAAACTTTTGGCGAGGTTGTCGTGCCGGATGTGCACAGCCCTATTGCATCGCCAAACACCGGCGAGAAATCTGCGGCGGGCATATCAATGCGCAGATAATCGTGCGGCGAGACACAGGTAACGCCGTCATCGCTGACCAAAGTATCTGAAACTATCGCAGCGCTGCCCGCCTGCTTTAGGATGTGCATAATCTGTTTGTCTTCACAGGTTGCGTCGACGAGCAGCGGACGGTATCCCGCCAGTATAATCGACCAAAACACTGCCGGCCACAGTGGATCGTTTGCGAGCCTTAGCGCAACAAACGTGCCACGCTCTATGTCCTTCAATATCTTTGAAAGATTTGCTGCGCCCGCAACCGATATGCGCTTGTAATCGGCGTACGTCAGCTTTTCGATTTTCCCGTCTGTTTGGTATTCTGCCGCTACTGTATCGCCGTAGCTGCATAGTATTGAAAAGAGGTTGCCTAGTGTGAGGTTTGCTCTCAGCTCGTCTAGTTTTCTGTCAAAGCCCGTCATCTTGTTGCCTCCAAATTATAGTATGTGAAATAAACAAATTTGCATAAAAAAAATACATTTTATTAATAATATCATAAA
This sequence comes from Clostridia bacterium, assembly GCA_018648645.1. GTDB lineage: Bacteria > Bacillota > Clostridia > Christensenellales > SZUA-584 > JABGQS01. The sequence goes on along the minus strand of JABGQS010000025.1, from coordinate 16,049 downwards.
ACAAAGCGATGGTACACAGCGCATTTACAACAAGCGCGCAAAAGCGGTTTGTCCTATTTTGCGCGAGAAGCGATGTAGCTGTCAAACCGCTCTTGCGTTAAGTTCACAATCAGTTCGCTCGGGAAATTGTTTGCTTCCAGCATCTTTGTTGCCGAGTTGCACACGCCCACGTTAAGCGAGATGTGCGCGTCGCTTGAAACCGCAATTCGCACGTCGTGTTTTTTGCACAAGTCGAGACAAAGCACAGCGTTTTCTGCCGCACCGTCTCTGTAATCCAGCGAGTGCTCGTTCAGCTCGATCAGCTTACCAAGACGCGCAACTTCTTTGACAAAGACTTCGTAGTCGATATCGTAAGAAGGGTTGTCCGGGTGCGCAATGACGTCAATGTATTTATTGTTGATTGCGCCCATTACGGCGTCGGTGTCTTTTGCTCTGCCGCCCGATGTAATTACAAAACTGTGCAGTCCCGCAATTGCGTAATCAAGCATCTGCAGATACTTGTCGCGTATGTCAAGGCTTCCGCTGTAGTCGGTGATGTTGACTTCGCAGCCGTAGTAAATTTTCACACCGTGTATATATTTCGGGAAATAAGCGAATGTGGATATGTTGAAGTCGGGCGGTGCGGATTGTATGCTTGGACCGTGGTCGCTGAGCACAATGCCTTTGAGCCCGATTTCGGATGCCGCTGCCGCGTTTTCGAGCAGAGTTGACTGGGCGTGCCCGGAGAGCACCGTGTGCGTGTGTGTGTCTACTTCAAATCTCATATATACTCCAAAAAATCTATTTATCCGACAGGCATCGAAACGTAACCTGTCACAATATTCATGGTAATTCCGCTACTCGTTCAAGCACTCCAAAACATATCATACAATAATTATATTCATAATTCAACAGCATATGAAACCGTTTTGCCTCAAGTTTTGGGTTTTGCCCGTCTTTGTGGTAAAATAGTTTTAACCACATGACAAGAATGCAAGGCAAACGATGAGAATACGAATTGGCGACATATTAATAGTTTTGGTGGTTGTGGCGGTCAGTGTGCTGCTGCTTGTTTTACCGAGCCGCGGGGCGACGGGTACGTTGACGGCGGTTATTATCGTGGATAATGTGGAGTATGAGCGATTTGAGCTTGTGGCAACGGACGAGCAGCTCGAGTTCGACTTGCACGAGCCGGGCGTCGTCATCAAAGCGCAGGACGGGCAGATTTGGTTTGTTTCGTCATCGTGCGCGGACCAAACCTGTGTGAATACGGGACGGTTGACGCGCGCGGGTGATATTGCGGTGTGTCTGCCCAACCGAGTGATTGTAAAGATTGAAGGAACTAATACCAGCGACGTTGACGTTGTTGCGGAATAGGACGCGTATGAAACGAGCAAACATCAAAAAAATAACCATAAGCGCGATGCTCATTGCATTGGCACTGGCGCTGTCTGTTGCGGAAAGGCTGCTGCCAATCGGTGCGCTTGTTCCTGTGCCGGGTATTAAGCTTGGGCTTGCTAACATCGTGACTATGTTTGCCCTCTTTTACATCGGCACGCCGGGAGCGCTGCTGATACTGGTTTCGCGGTGTCTGCTGGGGGCGCTGTTTTCCGGCATTACAACGCTGATTTTCTCGCTGAGCGGCGGAATACTGGCGCTGTTTGTTATGCTGCTGGTAATGCAGTGGCAAGGACGTGCGTTTTCGATATTTGGCATCAGCATAGCCGGCGCGGCGGCACACAACGTTGGGCAAATTTTGGCGGCGTCATTGTTTCTCGGTGAGAATCTGATTTATACGTATCTGCCGTTGCTGCTGATTACCGGTATTGTAACGGGGATTTTGACAGCAGCGATTTCGGGGCTGCTGTTTAAGAAGCTTGAGAATAACGGCACGATAGCGCGATATTTCAGCGGCACAAAAATGCGCATGAGCAAAGGAAAAACGATATGAAAAAAATATTAATACTCTTATTGGCTATTATTATAATCACCAGCATGTTTGGCTGTGCACCGGTAATGCAGCAGTATCAAACGGAGTTTATTGATACGTTTGATACTGTCGTCAGCGTGATTGGGTACGCACGCACGCAGGACGAGTTTACCAAAACCGCGCAGATGGTGTACGAGAATTTTACTTTTATGAACAAGCTGTTTGACATCTATAACGATTACGATGGTGTCAACAATATTAAGACGATTAACGACAACGCGGGCGTTGCGCCTGTGGTCGTGGACAAGCTGATTATTGATTTGATTATGCAGGCGAAGGCGTGGCACGAGCAGGCAAACGGCACGGTCAACATTGCGCTCGGACCTGTGCTTAAAATATGGCACGATTATCGCACGGAAGGTATAGAAAACCCTGCGTTTGCGCAGCTGCCGGAAAAGGACGCGCTTATTGAGGCGGCAAAGTTTACCGATATCGACAGGGTGATCGTGGATGAGCAGAGCAGCACTGTTTATATTGAGCAGGGCATGCGGCTTGATGTTGGGGCCATCGCCAAAGGGTTTGCGACGCAGGTTACTGCCGATTTGCTGGAGGAAAGTGGCGTAGAACATATATTGATCAGCGCGGGCGGCAATGTGAAAGCGATTGGGCAGCCGGCTGATGAGCGCAGCAAGTGGGGCGTGGGTATCAAGGACCCGGACAGCACTCTGAATTATTCGACGAGCGAGCAGAACCTGCTGGATGTCGCGTTTGTAGAAAACCTCAGCGTCGTCACCAGCGGCAGCTATGAACGTTATTACATCGTTAACGAGTTTACTTATCATCATATAATCGATGAAAATACGCTGTTCCCCGCCGCGCATTACAAGAGCGTGACGGTGGTCACTAAAGACGCGACCGCTGCGGACGTGCTTAGCACAGCGCTGTTTATAATGCCGATTGAGCAGGCACTTGCGTTTGTGGAGAGTGCCGGTAATACAGAAGCGCTTTGGGTAACGCTTGGAGGAGAGGTTGTTTTCTCGAGCGGGATGACGCCGTATCTGAGAGACCTTGGCGGAGCAACAAATAAGTAACACATCGACAACGTTGTAAATGCAGACTGGAGAAAACTTTATGTGGACACCTATTATACTGGCAATAGTACTTGCGCTTTGGTTCCCGTTCTATGTGTATACCGAATATCGGTGGGAAAAGAGTCGATTCCTCTTCACAAAAATAGTCGCGTCGTTGTTGTTTATAGCAATTGCGGTGACCGCATTCCTTATCCTAAAACCACGCTCAGATTACGCGGTTTGGATTATTGCTGCGCTGGCGCTTGGCATGATTGGTGACGGGCTGCTCGTTTTCTTCGGCAACCTCAAGTATTTCATTCTCGGACTGGCGGCGTTTCTTATAGGGCAGATTATTTACGGCGTCACGTTTTTGCGGTTCGTTGGGTTTATGTGGATTGACGTGGCGATATATGTTGTGCTGGTCGCAGCCGCGCTCTTTGCCTACACCAAGGTTAATTTGAAGCTCGGCAAGATGAAAATCCCAGTGCTGGCTTATGTGCTGATAATAGCGTTCATGTTTGTCATGGCAATTTCGAGCTTGTACAAGTGCGGGTTTAACAACTTGACCTCGGCGATGATTGCCGTTGGCGCGGTGCTGTTTTTGGCGTCCGACGTTGTATTGGCGTTCGTTGTGTTCCATGCGAAACCGCACCGGGCTTTACGTGCGATTAACCTATCGCTGTACTACAGCGCACAGATGGTGCTTGCGCTGACGCTTGTGACTATTGGCGGATAAGTTGTGCGAAAGCGGTGTACATTTTAGTAGAAATATGATAAAATGTGCTTGAATAAAATTCATATGAGGTAGAAGATGAAAAAGCTATTAATACTGATTATTGTGTCAACATTGTTGGTCGTTTCTGTGTTTGGAGTGGGCAGCGTAGCACTTGCTGCTGACGTAGATATGAGCGTGACTTCTGACAAGGCGACAATGCCGGAGCCGGGCACCGTCGAGTTTACTGCAACTATTGTAAACAACAGCGGCAGTGAGATTTCGACCTATACGATAAACTATACGTGCGGCGAGTTTGCGGATAGCGCGCCGTCGATTGAGGCTATTGCGGACGGGGACAGCGGAACGCTTACCTTTAGCTGCGAGATGACCGAAGAAATGCTGGGGCAGCAAATCGATTTTGTGCTCGTTGACGGCGCGGGTCTTGAGCTTGCCACAGACAGCATTACAATCGCGAAAGCTTTTGAGATGTTGATGATTGGTGTGGACAATATTGATGTCGTGCGCATTCAAATGCGCCTGCGGGATCTTGGATACATTTCGTATCGTGCAACCGGCAGGTTTTTGAGCATGACCGAAAAAGGTGTTATGGGATTCCAAGAGCAGAACGGGCTTGATGCCGACGGACGTGTGGGCGCGCTCACATATGAAAAGTTGTTTTCTACTAACGTTCTTCGAAAACCGCTTAGCGCAGAGATTCGCATTACCTCGGGTCCCGGACTTGACGGCAATCCGGTAAACGGCGAGCTTGCTGACTGGTTCACCGTTATTGATGCGGCGTTCCCGATTGGCGATACAGTAACGATTACAGATTATAACTCCGGCGTAACATTTCAGATGACACGCACGGGGGGCGTAAACCATGCAGAAGTCGAGTCGCCTGATGCTGATGAGTACAACACATATATCGATTCTTTCGGCGGAATACCAAACTGGGAGAAGCGCTCGGTTCTTGTCACTATTGGCGGGACTACTTATGCGGCTTCGTTGTTTGGCAATGCGCAGGGCGAAGACACCATTTCTAAAAATACGATGGCCGGACACACTTGTTTGTATTTCTCGGGCAGCTTTTCGCATGTGTTTGGATTTATCGATAAAGAGCATTTGAAAATGGTGTTGCGAGCAGCTGGCGAGCCTTTGCAGTTTTAGCAGCTGAGAATACGACAGGGCGGCTTCGTGGTTGCCCTGTTTTTATATGGTGAAAATTCTATCTGGATAAAAACAATAAAATGCGCTATAATACCTTTGAGCAATGAAGGAGAAGTGTTATGACAAAGAGAAGCAAAACAATACTAAAGAGAGTCGTTTTCGGACTGATGGCGGCGGCTTTTATTCTTGTCGCAGTTCTGGTGATTGTGTTATAAAATAATATCGCATAGATATAAAACGCAGAGATGTTTTGGCATCCCCGCGTTTTTGTTTGCTTATTTTATGCGATAAACCACGTTTTCTGTTGCAGTGGCAGTATTACAATAATGTATTTTATTCTTCCGTCTCGGACTTAACACTTTGCGCGGCCTTTGCTGCCAGCGCCTTGTTAGGCTCTTTCACCTTTATGGCTACGAACAAGTTGATTAGCGAGAGTGCCGCCACGATGAAGAAAATGTACTGCGACCCGAGCGTAACCCAAATGACACCGCCCGACACGCCGACTATAATTGACACGATGTGGTCTAACCCCATGCCGGTTGACAGCGTTGGGGTAAGGTCTTCTTCGGAGAGTATGATGGATTTTAGATATACCACACGCACAACGCCCATTTGCGCAGAAAGTCGGTCGAGCACGAAAAGCCCCGCTGTGATTATTACCGGGAATCCGTACGTCAGAAGATTGCCGTTTGCGAACGCCATGCACAGCAGACCGTAGCACAGATACACACCAATGAATGACAACGCGTCTACGAACAACAGCTTCTTGACCCCGAATCTGTCAATCCATTTGCCGAGCTGTATCATGAAGAACATGCCGATGAACGATGCGATGATGCCGAGCAGTATGATTGTATCGACCTCTTGGCTGAGTGTTTCGATTAACACCCACGGACCGAACACTATCATTACCTGCTTTTGGACACCGAACACTACGGCAAGCAGGTAGTAGAACTTGTACTCCTTTTTGAACACCACGCGGAATTTCTTGCGTTTGATTTCTACCTTGCCGACGTCGCGGCTCAGCTTATAGAACAGCAGCATGGCTGCTACATAGAAAATGCCTGCGATAACAAACGACCAGCGAACGTTGCTCTCGAAGCTGAAAATGTCGAACTTGAATAACAGATACACAACGATGCTGCTTACCGTCAGAAACCCGAAGCGCATACCCGCGTATTGACCCATTCGTTTGCCGACTTTGTCCTCCTCGGCGAGTGCCATGCCTATGCTGTCCCGAAGCGGCATGTAGAGATGGAAGCCCATCGAAGTGATGAACAGGAAAACCAGCATGTAGTTGTAGGACGGAATGAAGAAGCCGAGCACAAAAAGCCCGGTTGCCGCAAACGCCTGCGCAAGGATCGCGATTCGAATGTTGCCGAGGAACGCTATTGCACCGACCAGAAACAGGGTGATGATTCCGGGAAGCTCTCTTGGGAACTCGATGAGTCCGCGCCCGTATCCGTCAACGCCATAGACCTCTTTAAAGTAGTTTCCAAAGAGACCGTCGCTGAATCCGACAGCCACGCTGATTGTTGCAATTATGATAAAGAATAAAGCCAGATGCTTCTTGTTGCCTTTCATATAACCCCTTTTGTCATTCAATTTGTCTACTCGATTATATACACGTTGCGCTTTTTAAGCAATAAAAAAAGCGCAAACAAATGATAATTTAAAGCGTTTGCTCCTTTGCGCCTAATTTTGCAATGCTGTACTTTCATTTCGCCACCCAAATGTCATTGGGCAAGGTGGACAGAAGCTCGCATCCGCCAGAAGTGATGAGCACGTTCTCCTCGTTTTTTAGCGCGATTGTTGTTTTGCTGAGCGGCAGATTGTCGAAGATGTTGCCTTCGATGGCGAGCGTCATGCCTGCCTGCAGAACGTCTTTGTTGTCTCGCTTAATCATCGGCGCCTCGTGTATGGACAGCCCGATGCCGTGACCTTCGTACATACCGCCGAATTTGCGCATCATCTGCACTTCGCTGGCAAACCCGAGGTCAATCATCGTTTCGCTGAGAAAATCGCAGAGCTGGCTGATTCTCATGCCCGGTTTCATGTGTTTAATCAGCGCCATGTTGGCGTCTCTTGCGCCGTAATAGATGCGCTGCTTTGCGTCGCTCGCCTGCCCTATCGAAGCGATGCGGATGATATCGGAATGGTAGCCGTGATAGACGGCGCCGCAGTCTACGTATATACAGTCGCCTTTAGCGAAACGATAGCTGCTTGGAATTCCGTCCCACGCGGTTGGGCTTTTGCCGTCTGCGTAAACGAAGATGAACCAAGGGTTTCTGGCAGCGCCTTCATCGGTGTGCTTCGCCATCTCCTGTGCGACGAGATTGGCAAGCTCTACTTCGCTCATCCCTTCGCGTATTTGCGGCAGTGCAACTTCGAGTGATCTTGAGGTAATCGAAACTGCTTGCCTAATTTTCTCGACCTCCAGCGGTGATTTTGTTTTCCGCACATCGTACATCAAGGCCGAGCAGTCTTTAAAAACAACATTGGGCATTTTCTCTTTCATTGCGCAAAAAAGAGGATATGATAAACCCATCAAATCCTCTTTACTTTGCTCTATACCAATTTTGCCGTTAAGCAGATTCTTTGCTTTGAACACATCGTAGAAATCGCTTGGACTTGTGCCGTAATCTGCATCGCTTGTCGCTCTGATGTCGCTAAGTGCCGATGTGACAAACAGCGCTTGCAGCCCCGACGGCGCAAACAACACAGGCGGCTCGTCGGTGGCAGTAATCAAGACCTGCACAGTACCCTGCCCAAACGCGGGTGACCATGTGCCGTGCAAAAAGCCGGAGCTGTAATCGACGTTCGGCTGTGTGGTCAGCAGCACCGCATCCAGCCCGTGAGATATGATTTGCTCTCTGATGCGCGCGATTCTCTGCTCGTACTCTGCGAGCGGGAAATAGTCATTATACTGCGGCGTTTTCATAGCTCACCTCGAATAAAGACGGTTGTTGCGCTAGAATATTTTCTTGTCCGCTATCTCGGATAGCAGCGTGGCGAAGAACTCGTCGGCGCTGCTTTCTCCAAGGTCTCCCTCACCGCGTTTGCGCAAAGAGACAGTGCCGTTTTCGGTTTCCTTGTCGCCCGCGATTACCATGTACGGAACCCGCTCGGTGCGAGCTTCGCGGATTTTGTAGCCGATTTTCTCGCTTCTCGAATCGAGCTTAACGCGAACGCCTGCGGCTTTCAGCTTGCTCTGCCACTCTTGTAGATACGGGATAGACCTGTCTGTTATGGACAGCAATCGCACTTGCTCGGGTGCCATCCAAAGCGGCAGTGCGCCGGCGTATTTCTCGATGAGTATCGCCAGCGTGCGCTCGTAGCAGCCGATTGAGCTTCTGTGGATAACGTATGGACGCTTCTTTGCTCCGTTGCTGTCTACATACTCCATTTCAAAGCGGTCTGCCAATGCAAAGTCAATTTGAATTGTGATGAGTGTGTCCTCTTTGCCGTAAACGTTCTTGAATTGCAGGTCGAGCTTTGGTCCGTAGAACGCGGCTTCGTCGTCGGCTTCTACGTATTCAATCCCTATTTCATCGAGAATCTCTTTCATCATCGCTTGCGAAGTTTCCCAAGCCTGTGGGTTGTCGATGTATTTTTCTTTATTTCCCGGATCCCACTTGCTGAAACGGTACGTAAAGTCTTCGTTGATGCCGAGCGCTGTCATTATGTAATCGAGAAGCTTCATTACGTCTTTGAACTCTTGCGAAACCTGCTCGGGTGTGCATATGATGTGCGCGTCTGCGAGCGTGAATTGTCGCAGGCGTATCAACCCGTGCATTTCGCCCGAGGCTTCGTTGCGGAACAGCGGTGAAGTCTCGGTGTATCTGATCGGCAAATCGCGATAGCTGTGGTGCTCTGCCTTGTATATCATGAACTGGAACGGGCACGTCATCGGACGCAGCGCAAGCAGCTCGTCGCCCTTTTCCTCGTCGCCGATTACAAACATGCCGTCTCTGTAATGATCCCAATGACCGGAAATTTTGTATAGGTCGCTCTTTGCCATTATTGGCGTTTTGGTAGGCAGATAGCCCCTCGCTTCTTCTTCGTCCTCGACAAAGCGCTGGAGAATCTGCAAAGTTTTTGCGCCTTTGGGCATCATAAGCGGCAGCCCTTGACCAACAGCGTCGTTGGTGGTAAAGAACTTTAGCTCTCGACCCAATTTGTTGTGGTCGCGCTCTTTGGCTTCTTTGAGATGCTTTAAGTATGCGGCGAGCTCCTCCTGCTTCTCGAACGCGGTGCCGTAAATTCGCGTCAGCATTTTATTCTTTTCGCTGCCGCGCCAATATGCGCCCGCGATGCTTAGCAGCTTGAACGCTCGCACTTTACCCGTGGACATCAGGTGCGGCCCCGCGCAAAGATCGGTGAAATCGCCCTGTTTATAGAAGCTGATGGCTTCGCCCTCACCCAGCTCGGATATAAGCTCTGCTTTGTATGGCTCGTCTTTCACCAGCTCCAATGCGTCCGCTCTGCTTAGCTCGAAACGCTCGAGCGGTATGTTCTGCGCAACGATGCGCTTCATCTCTTTTTCGATTTTGACGAGGTCTTCTGCGACGAACGGTCTTGCTACATCGAAGTCGTAGTAGAAACCTGTGTCGATTGCCGGACCGATTGCGAGCTTGGCGTCCGGAAACAGACGCTGCACGGCCTGTGCCATTACGTGCGACGCTGTGTGCCAAAGCGCTTTTTTACCCTCCGGTTCGTCGAAAGTCAATATCTCTAAGCTGCAGTCTTTGTCGATAATTGTCGAAAGGTCGACAACTTCGCCGTTAATCTTGGCGGCAAGTGCCTTTTTACCAAGCCCCTGTGACAGTGCTTTGGCAATCTGCAGCGCGTTCATGCCGTTTTCAAATTCCTTGACGCTGCCGTCAAAAAGTGTAATGTTCATAGTATCTCCTTTAAAATATAATAAAAAATCCCATGCGCGTTTTATTGCACATGGGACGATAATTCTCTACCGCGGTTCCACCCAAATTCCACCGAATACGGTGACTCTTTGAAATTTAATTTTACTTACACAGGTGGTTTCGCATGTTGGCGGCGCTTGGCACACTCTCAGCCGTTGGTGTGCGCATCTCTTAAAACGCTGTCGCCATAGTGCTACTTATCCTCTGCGCTAATATTATATGTTATAGCCGGTGTGTTGTCAATTGTCGCGGAATTTACCGCAGGCTCGTGGTTGCACCGGTGTCGTTGGATTTAATGAGAATGCCGAGCACGACGCGGAAAACGCCGAACACGAGACCGACAATTGCAATCAGTATCAGATAGTCGATGGAGAAAACGAGCGGAATAATCAACACAACGAGTCCGATAACAGCAAGCAGTATGCCCATTTTGCTGCGCTTATCTTGATCGTAGTGACGCGCCGCGATAATCTCGAAAACGCCGAAAACCATCAGCCAAATCGCAATAATTATGCCGAGCAGCGTTGGGGAAGCGGGAATAATAATCACCAGCAGGAACAGAACGATGTTGATGATGCCCTGCACCAGATGAGAAATCCAGACGCTTCTGATGTCCTTGTTTTTAATCGCGATTACAAAGTTGAATACTGCAAACGCTGCCGTGCCAATTGCGATTATTACCGTTAGCACCAATAGCGCTGAAGCTCTGTCTGCAAGCACAAAAATGCTCGCCGCGATAATGAGCACGCCGGTTACAATGATTAGCCACCAAGGCAATTTCCTCTCTCGAATATCCATATATTTTCTCCTAAAAGTCGCTGTTGTTCTTTATATAAATAATACCACTTTGTGTGGTATGAATACAACCAATTTAGCATGAAATTTGTGTAAACTCGTCATTTTATTATATTTATTTTGGGTTTTGTGTTGTTGCGGCGACATTTGGCATGAAAAATTATTATGCGCTGGCGGTGTGCGGTGAAAACGATCTTGTCGCGCAGCGCGCTATTTCAAAAGATTTTGTGCGTTTTGGTAGAGTATCTTGTCCATGTCGGCGCCCGGCAGGTCGAGCGAAACGATGCGCTGTAGCGCCAGCTTTGCGTCTGTCCAAGGTGAATCTGTGCCAAACAGAATCTTGTCTGCGCCGTGTTTGTTTATCATGCGCGTCATGCCCTTTTTTTCAAGCTCGTACCACGAGTACGATGTGTCAAAGAAAAGGTCTTTGCCGCTGAGTAGTTCCTGCGCGTCCTGCCAAAGCCCGTGCCCGCCCATGTGCGCGGCAACCAGCTTTAGCCCCGGCACGTTCTGTATCACCTTGTCTATCATCATCGGTGTGCAGTGAACTGTTCCAATAAGCCCGATATCGACGCCCGCGTGCAGCAGCACGATGAGATTAAGGTCTCGAAGCGCTTCGTAGATTGGCATCATACGTGCTTCGTCCGCCAAAAAGCGCTGGTAGTCGGGGTGGAACTTTACGCCCAGAAAGCCGTTGTCTTTCAGCCATGTCGCCTGCTCAAAAATATCCTCGTCGTTTGGATGAAGCGCGCCGAAAAAGCACAGCGATTCGCTCGTGGTTTGCTTTGCCCATTTGTTGATTGGAGCTACCTGCGAAGGCTTGGTTGCAACAGGCACTATGACGCTTTTGTCAATGCCGGCCGTTTTCATGCTAGCCAAAAGACCACCGGCGGTGCCGTCCGCAAACGCTTCGATGTCGCCTTCTTCCTTTAGTTGTTTCATTGCGTTTGCTGCAATATTGTCAGCAAAGCAATGCGTGTGAAAATCAATAACCATGTTACGCTCCGTTTGTCAATTTTACTACAATATCATAAATTTTACAATCACAAATGTACACAAGCATCGTATAGCCTTCAATCTTCTCTTTAAAAAAGCACGGTGCAATTGCCTTTCTCGCCTTGCGTGTGGTAATATATAAAAAACGAAGGGGCATAGAAATATGAGTAATACGATTATTGATACTGCAAACGAGTATAAGAAAGTAGCGCAGATGCTGGAGACCTCGGCTATTGAGGCAGGCAGCGAGGAAATCAGGCAGGGTTTTATCGAGGATGCTTTGCTGCGTTTGTTCTATGCCAAATCGCTTGAGTTAAAGCTGGACAAGGTTCAAGAGCAGCTTGATGAGCAGTCGGATATGGATACGTTTGACGCGGTGAATAAGGCGGAAGAGGCGATCGAGAAAGTTTCAGAAATGTCGTTTGAGCAGATTGAAAGCTATGCCGGCGATGATAAAAAGTTCGAGATTGAAGTGGACAGCACGAGTGTCGATCTAGATTCACAGGACAAGGAAAACCTGCTGCGCCAGCTTTATAAGTGCGAAGGGATTATCCGCATGGCACACAGAACGGCGCAGCGGCACAGCATATACGGCAACACGTCTGCTGCTTGGGAGCACCTTGAGGGGCTTGATACCGAAGGCGGCAAGTCGCCCGAACAGATGATATTCGAGGATCTTGGGATTGATATGTACGAGCTGCTGGGTGTGCGCGAGAAGTTGGTTGATAAGATTGAGGGGATGGTTGCTGGGTAGGAACGCAAATCATCTACCTCGAATACTTCGCTTTGTATTAATAAATAAAAATCCTCTGAAAAGGGGATTTTTTTCATTTGGTACGCCCGGCAGGATTCGAAGACGGGAGGCGTCAGCCTTTTGGTATCTCGAACCTTGTCGATATTACAGTTCGTTTCGTGTGCGTTAAGGTGTTATGTCCATGCCCCTTTCAATCGATTCTCAACACACCACACATGCCAAACAAAAAGACCTCACAAAAGGAGGTCTTTTTGTTTGGTACGCCCGGCAGGATTCGAACCTGTGACCTTTGGAGTCGGAGTCCAACGCTCTATCCAGCTGAGCTACGAGCGCACGTTTTTTGGTGCTATTAATTGTAGCATAGCGCAAAACTTGTGTAAAGTTATATTATTGTAATTCACAAGAATGGTGTATAGAAAAAGGCTCTGAGCATCTCTGCCAGAGCCTTTTGTGTTGCTTCTTATTCTTCGCCGTCTTCCTTGGATTCGGCTGCTTTTTCTGCTGCTTTTAGCGCCGCTTTCTCGGCTTTCTTGGCTTTCGCCTGTTTCCTTAGTGCTTTCTCTTCGGCTTCTTTTGCTTTGAACTCGGCGCGCTTGGCTTTGTCCTCGGCTTTTTGAAGCTTCTCGTCAACCTTCTCGATTTTCTCTTTTGCCAAATCGGTCTTGTCTTCGAGCCTGTTTATTTTCTCCTGAGCTTTCTGCGCTTTCTTCTTTTCTTTATCTGTCGCGGTTTCGTCAACCTGCGCCTTGATTTCGGACAGCTTGATCTCGCTCTCAAACTCTTCGAGCTTCTTCTGCGCTTTTTCTGCTTTCGCTTGAGCCTTCGCTACTTTCTCGTCAGCAGCGTCGCTTCGCTCGTCAAGTGCCTGCGCTCTCTTTGTGGCTTTTTCTGCCTTGTCCTGCGCACGAAGCTGTTTCGCGTTTGCGCGCAGCTCCTTCACTTCTTCTGGCGTCAGCTTTGCGTCGTAGATGCCTCTGTACGTTTCGAGGTCTGTCTTTTTAGCTGACATGATAACAAGATACAAGATCGCGCCGAGTATCATCACGAGACTGAGAACTTGCGATATCCTTATTCCGTCGTTGAAGAACCAAAGACCAAATGTAATCTTCATGTTCGCAACTTGCTCTGCAGATTGTCCGCCAATCAACCAGAGGCTGTCTGTTCTCAGCGGTTCGATAATGAATCTGCCTATACCGTAGAAAAGCAGGTAAAGTGCGAAGATTCCTCCTCTGATTTTTACTCTTTTGCGCATAATCATAAGTACAATGAACACAAGGACGTTCCATACGGATTCGTAGAAGAAGGTCGCAAAGTGCCACATGGAGTCTGCTTGTATGTATACTGCCATTGGGAACCACTGAAGTTTTGGGTTGTTGATTACATAGCCATATGCTTCCTGATTGACAAAGTTGCCCCATCTGCCGATAGCCTGCGCAATCACAAGGCTTGGTGCGGCGATGTCCATCATCGTACCAACTTTGACACGCGTCCATTTGAAGAATATAAACGATGCTACAACGCCGCCGATGACAGCGCCGTATATTGCAAGCCCGCCATTCCAAATTGCGATGATCTGACCGGGGTTCTTCCAATATGGGTTTTCTCCGCTGGCATCTTGTGCGAAAACCACATAGAATACTCTAGCTAGAATAACGCAAATCGGAATTGCTATCAGCATAAGGTCGAGCACAACTTCCGATCTGAAGCCGCGACGTTTTGCTTCTATTACCCCGAGCACCACGCCCACGAGCAGCGCAAATGCGATAATGATTCCGTACCAATGTATATCAACTCCAAAAGCTGAAAATGCTACCTTGTCAATACTTACCATAATAAACCTCCAAGAAATATTCGTTTGCTAGCTTTCATTATATGCGTTCTGCCGGGTTGGGTCAAGCATGTACGGCGATTCCTTACATAAGAGTAACGCCCGAATTTCTCCGGGCGTTACTGAGTTCATTAGTCGTTTTTATGCTCTGCTACTCTTTATCTTCTTTCTCTGCTTGCTTTTTTAGATCTGCAACGCTCTTGCGGCTCTTGATCTTCCACTCAATCTTCGAATCTGCTGCGGCGATTGTTGTGAATACGTTCTCAACTCTGCCCTTTTCGAACACTATTGGTGGAACTTCTTTGTTCTCCGCTGCAGGATTGATAAGCACACTACTCATTATACTTCCTTCGAGTGCGCTGAGCTCTGAATCTTCTTTATCGAACTCAACCTTTCTGCCCTTGCGGTTCTCGTAGCCCCAAGTGATCGTGTATGTGCCGTCAGCATTCTTAGTCATTAGCTCTACTATTGGCACTACTCGGAGCCAGAACGCCAGTATCAACCATATCAGCAATGCACCAGGTATCAGCATCAGCCACCAGAGCCAATTGTTACCCGGGTCTGCCTCAGGAGTCGGGATGCGTGGAATGTTCTCTGTATACTGAGCCGTGTATGTTGCAGGGCCCACCACAGGAACCACTTCCGGTGACCATTCGAAGAATGTGAACTCTGTATCGTCCTCGTCAGGTCTTGTCGGTGTCGCACTATCGAATGTCGGCATTACGCCATACAATACTAAGTCTTCTTCCAACAGTGTTCCATCCCAGTCCTCCCACCTTATTATGTAGGCTACACCGCTTGTTGCGTATTGCGCTGTATACGTGGCATTGCCTGTTGCCGGAGCTATTGTCGGGTTCCATCCAACGAATGTGAAGTCGGATGACGCCGTGGACGGTTTCGTTGGCACTGCACCGTCATATGTCGGTATTGCGCCGTACGGTACGTCCGTATCCTGCTCAAGCAGCGAGTCGTCCCAATTGTTCCACGTAATCGTAATCAGCTGTATCCACTTAGCGTGCAGTGTAATGTCGCTGGCCGGCATCGTGTCGTTATCGAAATCCCACTCGTTATTGAACGTGCCGTTGTCCGTGAACCATCCATCAAAATCGTGTCCGGTTCTTGTTGGGTCGCTCGGCTCTGTTACCAAATCGCCAGCGTCTAGCCCGAATTCATTCGGAACTGGAGAACCGCCGTTTTCGTTATAGAACACGTCGTAATCTACAGCAGGCGGTATTGCCAACCATGTTGCGGTAAACGTCCTGTTGCCCGTGCTGCCCGCCGGAATGTTGTCTGTCGGCGTCCAGCCAGCGAATGTGAATCCACCTCTCGCCGGGTCAAGCAGCGTAATCAATGCGCTCTCTACCGTGTACGTATCAGGGTTGGTCGGATTGTTCGTCCCGCCGTCCATGATGTACGCAATCGTGTATTCTGTCGCTACCGGCGTGAACGTCGCTGTGTACGTTGCGTCGCCGACTACCGGCACTACTGTCGGTGTCCAGCCTGCGAATGTGAAATCATACCCGCCTGCTGATGGTTTGGTCGGTGTCGCTCCGTCGTAGCTCGGCGATGTGCCGTAATCTACGTTCAGGTCTTGCTCTAGCTGCGAAGCGTCGTAGTTGTTCCACGTAATCGTGTAGTTTCTAAGCACAGGTGTAAACGTCGCTGTGTACGTCGCGTTGCCGACTACCGGCACTACTGTCGGTGTCCAGCCCGCGAACGTGTAATCATACTGCGCTGTCGAAGGCTTGGTCGGTGTCGCTCCGTCATAGCTTGGTGCGGTGCCGTACAGAACGTTCAAGTCCTGCTCTAGCTGCGAAGCGTCCCAGTTGTTCCACGTGATCGTGTAGCTTCTAAGCACCGGCGTGAACGTCGCTGTGTACGTTGCGTTGCCGA
>JABGQS010000024.1 GCA_018648645.1 Clostridia bacterium | reverse complement strand
ACAGATAGCTGCTAACCAATCAGCTGCTTAGATAAATGTAACCGAGGAATTTACACACTTATATGGACTTGACTTTTTTCGGTATTGGACACAGAAGTAGTCATCACTGAACTCATTGAAAGTTAGGTTCGGTCCTGTATAAGAATTATCTATTAGAGGACGGCTGTCAAAGAAAAATAGTGATTGTTTGTTTAGAAAACTTTTGCTTTCTAAGCCGATAAATTCTATATCCTCCCATTTCATTGAGAAGGATTCTTTCCTCTTGATGAGCTTGACACCTTCTTCATTTATATAGAATTTGTGAGAAAATGGACCGTATGTAAGCATCCAAATTAATATAACTACAAAAATAGTCTCAATAATGATTAAAAAGATGAATACTGAATCAGAGTCTTTTATTAATCCTCTTACTCCAATATAGAGTATTCCCAGACAAACAAATAAGAAAAAGTATATACCAAACATTAATCCTTTTCTGTAGAAATTGAAATACATTGAGACCTCCGGTTAGTTTATATTAAAGCATGCTCTTGAAGTCCTCTTCGGAGAGAACGGTGATGCCGAGGGATTGGGCTTTGGTGAGCTTGCTGCCTGCGGCTTCGCCAGCGAGGACGAAGTCGGTTTTTTTGCTGACAGCGGAGACTATTTCGCCGCCCATGCGCTCGATGATCTCGCCGGCTTGCTTGCGTGTGTAGTTCGCAAGAGTGCCGGTGAGGACTACCTTTATATCGGAGAAGGGGGTGGTCCCGGTGGCGATGGAGGCAGGAGGGGTTGGAGAAACGCCAGCGCTAAGCATGCGCGCGATGATGTTTTGTGCACGCGAGTCTGCGAAATATTCGGTGAGGTTGGTGGCGAGGATATCGCCGACGCCGTCGATTTCTGCGAGGCTCTCTGAGCTGGCGAGCATGAGAGCGTCCATGCTGCGGTATTTGACCGCGAGGTCTTTTGCGGTTTTGCTGCCGATGCCCGGGATGCCGAGAGCATAGATGAAGGAGCTTAGCGGGCGCGTTTTGCTTTGCTCGATAGCAGCGCGCAGGTTGTCTGCTTTCTTTTCACCAAAGCGGGGGAGATCCTTAACTTTGTTGTAATCGAGGTAGTAGAGATCGGACACGTTGCTGATATTTAGGTTGTCGAAAAGCGTCTCGGCAGTTTTGCCGGAGAATGTTTCGATGTTCATGGCGTCACGTGATGCGAAGTGTGCGATGGCGCGGGTAAGCTGGGGACGGCAGAAAAGCATGTTGTCGCAGAAGATGTGTGCGCCGCGTTCGGTGAGAGCAAAGCCGCACGCGGGGCAATGACTTGGCTGTTCGATGTCTTCTGATTCGGGAAGATATTCTGCGACACCGAGGATTTCGGGGATGACATCGCCGGAGCGTCGGATGAACACGCGGGCGTTTTTCTTCAGCTTTTTGCGCGCGATGTCGCCAAAGTTGTTGAGCGTGGCTCGGCTGACAGTGACGCCGCCGATATCTACGGGGGTTAGCTCTGCGCTGGGCGTGAGTTTGCCCGTTCTGCCGACCTGCCAAATGACGTCGGTCAGCAGCGTTGTGGTCTCGATGGCGGCGAATTTGTATGCGACCGCCCACCGCGGAAATTTCTGTGTGAAATCGAGAACAGCTCGAGTTGCATAGCTGTCGATTTTGATGACCAGACCGTCGATGAGGTAGTCTAGGGAACTTCGTTCCTTTTCAGCTTGCTCCGCAAGGTGCATGACTTCGCCGGTTGAGTGCGCGGTTTTGATGTAGTCGCTGACAGGGAAGTCGTTGGATTTGAGGAAACTGAGCATATCCAGGTGGGACGAGAAAGGCTCGCCGTCCTTATAGCCGACACCGTAGCAGAAAAGGCTCAACTTGCGACTTGCGGTGACAGCGGGGTCGAGGTTGCGAAGAGCGCCGGCCGCTGCGTTGCGCGCGTTTTTAAGCGGCTCGTCCGCAGTTTTGTTGTAGGATTTTAGTGTGGAGAGGCGCATGAGACCTTCGCCCTGCACTTCGAGCGCACCTTTGTATGGGATGGTTTGCGGAACGGAGCGAATTGTTTTGACTTGGGCTGTGATGAGCTCGCCTGTTGTTCCATCACCGCGAGATGCGGCACTGGCGAGAACGCCGTTCTCGTATCGAAGGTTGATGCTGAGACCGTCAAACTTGTACTCGATGATATAGGTGAACTCGTCTTCTGACAGCTTTTTGGCGCGGGTTTCCCACGCTGTCAGCTCATCTGAAGTGCGCACTTTATCGAGGCTGTAGAGTGGGGCGAGGTGGACGATTTTCTCGAAACGCGGTAGAATTGCACCGCCGACACGCCGGGTTGGGGAGTCGGGGTGCACAAAACCATTTTGTTTCTCGAGAGCAACAAGCTCGTCATAGAGCGCGTCGTACTGCTCATCGCTCAGACTTGGGTTGTCGCTTGTGTAATATTTTTGGTTGTGAGCAGCTATAAGCTCGACAAGCTCGTCATATCTGTTGTTCATGATATTACCTCATCCGATTTTGAGCGGTGCGAATGCTACGAACATTTTCTTTTCGCCGACTGTGTCGAAGTTGACCACCGCGATTTTCTCGTCGCCGGTGCCGTTTGTGGAAACAATTACGCCGCTGCCGAACTTGGGGTGAGTGACCATTGTGTCCGGCGAGAACGCATCGGGTGCGTGGTTTGCCTTTTTGCTGAGGTCGGGCGTGAAGGACGGCGCGGACACTTTGTTTTTGCCGAAGGAGAACGCGTTTTGGCTTTTGGCGTACGGCTCGAAACCGCGTTTGGGTTTGCGAACTTGCGCAAGCTCTATGCACTCGTCCGGAATCTCGCTGAGAAAGCGCGAGCGCTCGCTGCTCATGTATGAAAAGCCACCGCTCGATCTCACGAAACGCAGGGTGCTCCATGTGAGGTAGAGGCGCTTTTGTGCGCGCGTCATGCCGACGTAGCAAAGACGGCGTTCTTCCTCTATGTCGCCTTCGTTGAGGCTCATTTGGTGCGGCAGAAGACCTTCGATGAGACCGACGATGAACACTATCGGGAACTCGAGACCCTTTGCGCTGTGCAGCGTCATGAGCATGATTGAGTCTTCGTTTTCGCCTAGATTGTCGACATCGGAAACGAGGGCGTTGCGCTCGAGGAATGCTTCGAGCGTTTGTGGCAGCGGTGCGCTGCTCTGCCAATCGGCGACGCTTTTGATGAACTCTTCAACGTTATAGTAGCGCATTTTGCCTTCTGCGGTTTGGTCTAATTGCATAGCTTCGCGCATGCCCGACATGTTGATTACATCTTCGACCGTTTGCAGCACAGTCTGCGACTCTCGCCGATCGCGGATGTCTTGCACAACGCTTGCGAACTTACTGAGCGTTGCGGCTGCTTTCTTTGGCAGATGCGCGTGGGCGTCTGAGCTCAAAGAGAGCATGGAAGTGCCCGAACTGCCCGAGATGGCGTTTAGCTTTTCGAGCGTGACTGCGCCGATGCCGCGCCTTGGCACGCACACTGCGCGCATGAAGCATAGGTTGGCGTTAGGGTTGCATATCAGGTTGAGGTATGCGACGATGTCTTTGATTTCGCGCCGGTCGTAGAAGCTTAAGCCCCCGTAGATTTCGTATGGGACGCCGCGCTCTTTCAGTTTGTTTTCGAGTATGCGCGACTGGCTGTTTACGCGGTAGAGAACCGCGATGTCGCTTGGTTTGTATTTGCCCTCGCGCAGTATGCTGTCGACTTTAGCTGCGACAAAAATGGCTTCCTCACCGTCGTTCTGTGCCTCGAACTCGAGAGGCTTTTGACCTGTGGCGATATCTGACCAAAGAGACTTGCCCATGCGGCCCCGATTGTTGCTTATGACGCCGTTGGCGGCACCCAAAATGTGCTGATGCGAGCGGTAGTTCTGCTCCATGCGTATGACCGTAGCGCCCTTGAAGTCTTTCTCGAACTCTAGGATGTTGCTGATGTCTGCGCCGCGCCAGCCGTAGATGGACTGGTCGTCATCGCCGACGACAAACAGGTTGCCGTGCAGTTTCGCGAGCTTGGCGACGATGTCGTACTGCACGTTGTTGGTGTCTTGGTATTCGTCTACCATGATGTAGGTGAAGCGTTGTTGGTACTTTTTCAGCACGTTCGGGTGGGACTCGAACAGGTGCACGGTTTTGAGCAGCAGGTCGTCGAAATCCATTGCGTTGCTTGCGTGCAGCTTGTCTTCGTATTTAGTATAGACGCGGCTCATGATTTTATTAAGCGAGCTGTCGCCGTATTCTTTGATGTAGCCCGCGGGACTGATGCCTGCGTTCTTTGCGCGGCTGATTTTGATTTTTGCGGATTTTGGGTCGATGAAGTCTTTGGCGATGTCGAGCTCTTTCAAACACTCTTTGACCACCGTTTGCGAGTCGCCGCCGTCGTATATCGAGAAGCTGCTGTCGTAGCCGATGGCGCTGCCTTCTATGCGAAGAAGCTTGGCGCACATTGCGTGGAACGTGCTTACCCACATGTTTGACGAATCGGGCACGAGGGACGCGATACGAGAGCGCATTTGCTCTGCCGCTTTGTTGGTGAACGTAAGCGCCAGTATGTTGTAGGGCGATATGCCGTTCTCGATGAGGTATGCGGCACGCGTTGTCAGCACGCGCGTTTTGCCCGAACCCGCGCCTGCGAGAACGAGGACTGCGCCCTCTGTCGTGGTGACCGCTTTGCGCTGTTGCTCATTTAACTTTTCTAAGTTCATTATTTTTCCTTTATTCGGTCGAGTACCTTATTATATCCGCCTGTGCCGTAATTGAGACAGCGATTTACTCTGCTGATTGTTGCTGTGCTTGCGCCCACTGTGTCGCTGATGTCGTGGCAGGTGTGGTGCTCTTTTAGCAACGCCGCAACCTTTAGGCGCTGGGAGATGCTCATCAGCTCGCTGATTGTGCAGACGTCCTCAAAAAACATGTAGCATTCTTCGAGCGATTCTAAACTTAGCACAGCGGTGAACAGCCTGTCAAGGTCTTCCGATTTTAGCTTTGAATCGTACATAAAAGTCCTCCTCAAATGATTGTGTTTATAAGCGGTTCCATACCCTCTATGCGAATTTCGATGGTGTCGCCCTTGCTCATTGGCCCGATGCCTGCGGGTGTGCCTGTTGCGATGATATCGCCCGGCAGAAGCGTCATGACCTTGCTGATGAAAGCGACGAGAGTAAACACGGAAAAGTGCATGTCGGCGGTGTTGCCGCCTTGGCGAAGTTGGTTGTTAAGCAGGCTTTGCACGCTTTTGCCGGTTGGGTCGAAGTCGGTGTAGATGTATGGACCGAATGGGCAGAAAGTGTCGAAGCCCTTGGCGCGTCCCCATTGCTTGTCTTTCTTTTGCAGGTCTCTGGCGGAGACGTCGTTTAGCGGTGTGTAGCCGAATATGTGATCTGCGGCATTTGCTTCGCTAACGTTGCTGCAAGTCGATCCGATGACTACGCCAAGCTCTGCTTCGTAATCGACGCGCTCGGACATAGCGGGGTAGACGATGCTACCGCCGTTGGCAAGCGCGGATGAACTCGGCTTTAAAAAAAGCATGGGGGACTCGGGCATTTCGTTACCAAGCTCGCTGGCGTGCGCTGAGTAGTTGCGACCGACCGCCACTATTTTACTCGGCTCGCACGGTGTGAGGATATCGACGTCGGCGAGGTTGTAGGTGTCGCCCGTGAATGTGATATCGCTGTACGGCAGACCATCGATGCGACGGATTTTGCTGCCGTCCAGTTGTGCGTAGAAGGTTTGGTTTTGCGCAGTTGCGCGTAGTATCTGCATTGGAACTCCTTAAAGTAATGTGCGAGTTATTTCTATATACATTTTACCACACTAATACGCGAATACAAGCCTATTGTGTAACTTTTTTTGGATTTGCATGTGGGAGTGGTGAGGAAGATGCAGGCGATATAGAAACCAAATTGAATGGGTAAGTGGACACCATGTAAGAGGTGTGGTAAATTGACAATAAGAGAAGCATAATTCGCGCTTGCAAGAGAAGAGGGACTATGGATATTGGATGGAAGTTGGAGAATAGTTATATGGAGCTGCCGGAGGTGTTTTTCAGCCGGGTTGAGCCGGTGCCTGTTAGTGCGCCGAGGATGGTGGTGAGCAACGACGCGCTGGCGAGGGAGCTGGGGCTTAGTCCGCAGGCTTTGAGAAGCAAGAAGGGCGTGCAGGAGCTGAGTGGCAACAGCGTGCCGAAGGGCGGAGTGCCTATTGCGCAAGCGTATGCGGGGCATCAGTTTGGGCAGTTTACGATGCTGGGGGACGGAAGGGCGATATTGCTGGGAGAGCAGATTGCGCCCGGCGGCGAGCGGTATGATGTGCAGCTGAAAGGCAGCGGGCGAACGCCGTATTCGAGAGGCGGCGACGGACGAGCGAGCCTTGGCCCGATGCTGAGGGAGTATATCATCAGCGAAGCGATGAGTGCGCTGGGGATAGAAACCACGCGAAGTTTGGCGGTGGTGGTGACCGGGGAGCCTGTGTATCGGCAAACGCCGGAAATTGGGGCGGTGCTGACGCGGGTGGCGAGCAGTCATTTGCGGGTTGGTACGTTTGAGTTTGCTGCGAAGTTTGGGGACGAGGACGATTTGCGCGCGCTGGCTGACTATGCGATAGAGCGGCACTATCCGCATTTGGAGCAGGACGAAGAAAAATATTTAGGGTTGTTGCGCGAGGTAGTGAAACGCCAAGCTGCGCTTATAGCGAAGTGGCAGATGGTTGGATTTATACACGGAGTGATGAACACCGACAATATGACGATATCCGGCGAGACGATCGATTACGGACCGTGCGCGTTTATGGACGCTTATAGCCGGGACACGGTGTTTAGCTCGATTGATGTGCAGGGCAGGTATGCGTATGGGAATCAGCCGACGATCGGCGGGTGGAACTTGACGCGGTTTGCCGAGACGCTGCTGCCGATATTGCACGAGAGCGCTGAGCCGGCGCGGGAGAAAGCGCAGGTGGAGGTAGAAAAGTATGTGGCGCAGTATCGCGAGAGTTGGATGAGCGGGATGCGCGGCAAGCTTGGGTTGTTCAGCGAGGACGAGGGAGATCAAGCGCTGTTTGCGGGGCTGCTGGCGCTGATGCAGGAGTACAAAGCGGACTTTACAAATACGTTTGCGGCGCTGACAACAGGCGCGGACGAAGGCGCGGGAATGTTTGACAGCGAAAAGCTTGCGCAGTGGCGAAAAAAATGGAAGGCGAGGCTTGGAGCGCAGCAGGAGAGTGAGCGCGAAGCGAAGCAGCTGATGCAAAGCAGCAATCCTGCGATTATTCCGCGCAACCATCGGGTGGAGGAAGCGCTGAGCGCGGCCACCGAAAACGGGGATTATGGTGTGATGGAGCGGTTGCTTGAAGCGCTGAGCAAGCCTTATGTGCACACCGGGAAAGTGAGCGAATATGCCGAGCCACCGAAAGCGACGGGTGTGCCTTATAAGACGTATTGCGGGACGTAAAAAGCCCAAACGAAAAGAACCATTTGGGCTAAGCGATAGCGTACATTGTGTTTGAAAAGACTATTTTTCTATGGAGATGGTGACGTCTTTGGGCAGAGCCAACGAGCAAGCGACCTCTACGCCTTTGAGAATGGCGGTGGGGACGGGGCAGGCGCCATGCTGGCAGTGGGCTTTTGCCGCAAGGGCGATGGCACCGTCGCCGTATTTGGTGAAGCACTCGGTGTAGCCGTCTACTGAGGGGACTTGCTCTGCCATAGTTTTGATATGTGGGCACTGTGTTTCGACGTTGATTTGTGCGGTCATGCCGTCGTCTGACGTGACTTCGATATCTGACACGAGACCGCAGATGCCGGGTTGAACGTTTATTTTTGCCATGGGATCTTCCAATCTGTTGGTTTGACTTGCTCTGTAAATTATCGCACTTTACGGGTTTGGTGTCAATAGGAAGATTGGAGGATGGAACAGATTTCAGCAACGGCTGCAGATTTTTATTTGTGCTGAAATGTTGTAAGCAAGAAATAGTTCAAATAGGATCATTATTATAATGACGGTAAAACGAAGAAATGCAAAACATTTTATTCTGCATTGAGTATGCTGTGAGCGAGGTTTTCGTCTACGATGAGCACGTCGATATATGAGCCGCGCAGACTTGCGAGTGCTGCCTGCGTTTTCTCGAAGCCGGAAGCGACGCCGATTACGGTGTCTATTTTTTTGAGCTGATTTAGCTCGATGCTGATGACTTTGTCGCTTAGGTTTGTTGCGCAGGGGTTGCCGTTTATGTCGATGTTGTGTCCGCAGATATTGCCGATGGCACCGAGCTCTAGTATGCTCTCGGTCTCCTCGCGAGTAATGTAGCCGGATTTGTATACTGCGCTTGACTCTGCGCGGTTGGAACCGAGACCGACAACGGCTATGTCGATGTCGTTAAACAGTTTGAAGTGTTTGCTGACAAAAGGTTCTTCGAGCAGCAGATCGCGAAGCAGTTTGCTTTGCACGAGCATTGGCAGCTGCATGATGTTACATTTGCCGTTTAGCGTTTCCGCCATTTTTTGCGCGAGGTTTTGTCCGTCGGTATCGGCGCTTTTTGGGCTGATGCCGCCGACCATTTGAATGACGTCTGCTTGGATGGTGTTTTTTGGTTTTAGGTTGTTGATTACGTAATAGAGCGTTGTGCCCCATGCCACGCCAATGAGCATGCCGCTTTTTATTGTGGATATGAGATATTCTGCGGCGTAGAGACCGACGTTGTTTTTGCTCAGCTCGCCGTGCGAATCGGAGGGGGCTACGATTGCTTTCTTGAGGTTGTATTTCTCTTGTAACATTAGTTCCAGCGATGTTCGTGGGGAGCTTGTCGAGTTGATTTTGAATTCGACGATGTGCTCATCAACGCAGGTTTTTAGCAGCTTTGAGATATTGGCGCGCGACATAGAGACCTTTGCGGCTATGTCTGCCTGCGACATACCTTCTATATAATACATTTGTGCTATTGACTCGAGCAATTGACGTCTTTCCTCGGCAAAATTATTCATATTACACCCTTTATGTGCTGTATTCGACATTATATTAACACAAATCTGTAGAAAATGTAAACAATATCACGATAATTACACAAAAGAATGAATTATGTGCCTTGAAATTCGATATACTAAGAACAAATGACGACATGAGGGCACGAATGTGCTGGTTTACCTAATGAATTGACATATGGGAATGTGGGTGATAAAATTGAACAGAATGAAATATTGGTGTATGATGTGCATTGATATGATGGTTTATTGGTCGAATATGTGACCCGGAATGCGTAGACACCGGAGCAGGATGCAGTGGACACAAGTAAGGGTTGTATTGAGACAAGGTGCGACATAGGCAAACAACATGTATATTATTTTTGAAAGGAAAGAAGATAGATGAAACTGAGTAAGGAAACAGCAAGGGATATGCTCTATAAGCTATACTCTGCGCGGATTTTTGAGGAGCGGGTGAACGAGATGTTTATGCGCGGGATGATTCATGGAACCACGCATTTGAGCGTTGGACAGGAGGGCGTTGCTGTGGGCGCGATATATGCGACCAACAAGGACGACCTGATGATGAGCAGCCATAGAGGACACAGCCACTGTATTGCCAAAGAGGCGGATGTTAAAAAGATGATGTGCGAACTATTGGGGCGCGAACCCGGGTTTTGCAAAGGCATGGGTGGATCGATGCACATCGTGGATATTGAGTCTAATAACTATGGCGCGAACGGGATTATCGGTCCGGCAATTCCGATTGCAACAGGGGTTGCGCTGGCGCTGAAAAAGGATAAGGAAAATAAGATTATAATCGACTTCTTTGGTGACGGGACATCCAACACGGGTGTTTTCCATGAGGCGCTGAACATGGCGCAGCTTTGGAAGCTGCCGATAGTGTATATATGCGAGAACAATCAGTATGGTATGTCAACTTCTGTGGAGAAGACGGTGTCTGTTCCGAACATTGCAGACAGGGCTGTGGCGTATGGAATGCCGGGCGTTGTTGTGGACGGAAACGATGTGTTTGCCATGATGGAAGCAGTAGGGGAAGCGGCAGAGCGTGCACGGCGCGGAGACGGACCAACGCTGATTGAAGCGAAGACGTACAGATGGCTTGGGCACTCCAAAAGCGACAAGCGTGCTTACAGAACGCGCGAGGAAGAAGCGGAGTGGAAGGCCAAGTGTCCGATTATGCGCTTTGAGCAGTACATGCTTAAAGACGGATTTAAAGACGATGAACTAAAGGCGATTTATAAGCAGGCTGAGGACTATATGGAAGAAGCGGTTGAGTATGCGATGGCAGCACCGATTGTTTCATTGGACGAAGCGAAATCGCTCGTTTACGCATAGGGGGAGGACAATATGGCGGTTATAACATTTAAGCAAGCAATTACGGACGCGCTGCGTGAAGAGATGCGGCGGGATGAAAAGATATTTATGATGGGCGAGGACATGGGAATATATGGCGGATGTTTTGGCATAACCAATGGTTTCCTCGAAGAGTTTGGCGAAGAGCGATTGATGGACACGCCGATTGTGGAGAGCGGGTTCACGTCGATGGCGGTGGGCGCGGCGATGGCCGGGTATCGACCGATAGTCGAGTATATGTTTAGCGACTTTGTGACTATCGCGATGGATGCGTTGGTCAACCAAGCAGCAAAACAGCGATTTATGCTGGGCGGACAAGTGAAGATACCTATGGTGGTACGCACACCGACGGGCAGCGGAAGCGGAGCTGCGGCGCAGCATTCGCAGTCGCTGGAAGCGTGGTTCTGCCATGTGCCGGGATTAAAGGTGATTATGCCGAGCACGCCATATGACGCAAAGGGATTATTAAAAGCGGCGATACGCGACGATAACCCGGTGCTGTTTTTTGAGCACAAGATTGGGTATAGTGTGAAGGGCGAAGTGCCGGACGATGATTATGTGATCCCCATCGGCAAAGCGGACGTGAAGCGAGCGGGAAAAGATATCACGATAATAAGCTATAGCTATACGCTGCAAAAGGCGTTGAAAGCGGCAGAGATGCTGGAGAAAGACGGCATTGACGCAGAGGTTGTTGATTTGCGCACGCTGTCACCGCTGGATACGCAGACGATTATCGAGTCGGCAAAGAAGACGGGCCGAGTGCTGATAACGCACGAAGGTGTGCAGAACTATGGCGTGGGCGCAGAGGTTGCCGGAGTGATTGGCGACAGCGAAGCGTTCTTCTATCTTGACAGACCGATCAAACGGTTTGGCGGAGACTTTATACCGATACCGTATTCGCCGGAGCTTGAAGCGCAGGTTGTGCCGCAGGTAGAGACGATATATGAAAAAGCAAAAGAGCTGCTGAAATAGGAGGGCGAGCAATGTCAATAATAATGGCAACGCCCGCCGCCAGAAAAGCAGCGGGTGACAAGCGAGTTGATTTGGCTAGGATACACGGCACGGGAGTGACCGGATATGTGCAGCTAAGCGATGTGTTGGCGTTTAAAGGATTTAGTGCAACCCCTTTGGCACAAGCGGTGGCGCAGTACTACAACGTGGACATAAACCAGATTGACTCGAGAGATACAATAGGTAAAGAGGACGTGCTGGCTTACAAACAAGCCATGCAGGACAATGTGATTCCGCTGAGCGGTATGCGCAGTGTGATTGCGCGCAGGATGAGCGAGAGTTTGACGAATGCGCCGCAGTATACCAACCACGGCAGCATTGATGCGGGTGAGCTGAAGGTGTTCTTAGCGCAGTTGGCGCAGCAGAGCGTTGCGAGCGGCGGAATAAAGCCGACGTATTCGGATTTGTTGATTAAAGCGGCTGCGATGGCGCTAAGAGACAACATGATTATGAATAGTTCGTTCATGGAGACGCATATTAAGATACACGAGCAGATTAACGTTGGGCTGGCGGTTGCGCTGGAGGACGGGTTGATTGTGCCGAATATCAAGAACGCGGATAGGCTGTCGATTGGGCAGATTACCGCCGAGAGAAAGAGACTTGTCGGCAAAGCGCGCGAAGGAAGACTTGCACCGGAGGAGTATAGCGGCGGTACGTTCACGATAAGCAACATGGGAGCGTTTCCGGTGGACGACTTTACGCCGATTATCAACTTGCCCGAAGCGGCGATACTTGGAGTCGGGACGATTGCCGACACGGTTGTGCCTGTTGACGGAAACATCGGCATAAGGCCGATAATGCGAATGAGCGTGACGAGCGACCATCGGCATATCGACGGAGCGGTAAGCGGTATGTTTATGAAGCGGTTGAAAGAAATTATAGAGCACCCGACATGTATGGAGGATAGCAATGGGTAATTTTACGGTAATGCCAAGGCTTGGCATGACAATGACGGAAGGTAAAATCGTCAAGTGGCTGATAAATGAGGGCGACAAGGTTGAAAAAGGCGATTATCTTTATGAAGTAGAGACGGACAAGACCACGCTGGAAGTGGATTCGTTGTATGCGGGGATATTGCTGAAGCAGTATTACGAGGAAGGCGAGGACGTGCCTTGTGACCTTGAAGTAGGGTACATCGGTGAAGCGGGCGAGGAAGTGCCTGAGATTGAGAAGGTTGTGGTTTCGGCGGAAAGCAAAGACGGAGCAGCACCGAGTGCAGCACCGAGCTCGTCAGAGCGGAGCGCACCGACTGCAACGCCGAAGAAGAAAGCGGCAGCGCTTGAGGACGATGGCAAGACGTATGACTATGACTTGGCGATTATTGGCGGAGGACCGGGCGGATATGTGGCGGCTCTAAGAGCAGCGCAGCTTGGTGTGAAAACTGTTGTGATTGAGAAGGACGTGTTGGGCGGAGCGTGCCTGAACCGAGGGTGTATACCGACCAAAGCATTGTATACCAGCGCGAAGCAGTGGCAGAGCATACAGAACGCGGGCGAGTTTGGGTTTGAGATAGAAGGCGCTAAGTTTGATTTTGCTAAGATCATGAAGCGCAAGGACAAGGTTGTGAAGCAACTGACCGGCGGTGTTGGAGCTTTGCTGAAAAAAGCGAAGGTTGAAGTCATCAACGGCGAAGCTAAGATGAGCAAGGAGCACGAAATTAGCGTAAATGACAAAACGATTACTTGCAAGTATGCGATACTGGCTACGGGAAGCAGCCCGTTGTCTGTGCTGAGAAACGTGGCGGACGGCGTGGAGATATACAACACGGATAAGCTGATGGGGCTTAAAAAGCTGCCGAAGACTATGGTGATTGTGGGCGGCGGAATTATCGGCTGTGAAATTGGCTGTATCATGAACAGCTTTGGCGTGGACGTGACGATTGTTGAGTTGCTGCCGAGCATACTGCCGATGGTGGATGACGAAGTTGCGACGTATTTGGCTAGGCATATGAGCAAAAACGGCATTAAGCTGACGACGGGTGTGACTGTGGACGCGATAAGGAAAGAAAAAGCGGGGTATACCGTGATAATGAGTGACGACAACACGGTCAAGTGCGATATGGTGCTCGAAGCCGTTGGCAGGAAAGTAAACACCGATGCGTTTGAGGCGCTGGGCGTTGATATGACAAAGCGCGGGTTTGTGAATGTGGATGAGTTTATGTGCACGAATCTTAGGAGCGTGTATGCGATTGGCGATATGAACGGGATTTGTCAGCTGGCGCACGCGGCGAGTGAACAGGGCGTTGCGGCTGTTGAGCGTTTGTTTGACGGAAAGACCGAGGCGGAAGAGCAAAATATACCGTCGTGCGTGTTTACGGATATAGAAATCGCATACATTGGATTGACTAAGGCGCAGGCAGAAAGCCAAGGCATTGAAGCCAGAGAGTTTAAATTCCCGTTTGCGGCTAACGGCAAAGCGTTGACGATGGGCGAGAGCGAAGGGTTTATCAAAGTGGTCACCGATCCGCGATTTGGCGAGATACTCGGTGTGCACATCATTGGACCTGAAGCGAGCACGCTGATACACGAAGCTGCGATTGCGATGCGGCTGGAAGCTACGGCAGAATCAGCAGGGACTACGGTGCACGCGCATCCGACGCTAAGTGAAGCGATGAGCGAGGCGTTCCTTGGGAGCAGCAAGGGAGCGTTGCATATATAAGAGCTGAGATTTCACTCCTGTTATGGGCTCTGACCAATACGGACGGGGTTTATGACAGGGATACGAAATTTGTTGGCGAGACACTTCAAACTTTGGCTAATACATAAAGTAGAAAACAGCTGTACATTTGAACGAATCGATTTTATCTTGAGCAAGAGCCGGTGAGAAGCAATTTGATAGTGATTATTTTAACCGAGCGCGGGCAGTTATTTGTTGTACGCGAATAATGTGAAAAGGAATGGAATATGAATATATTTGTTGTAAATGCAGGAAGTTCATCTTTGAAGTATCAAATGATTGATATGGAGCTTGAAATCGTATTGGCATCGGGAATTGTAGAGCGAATTGGGATTGAAGGAACTACGCTGAAACACCACGCCAACGGCGAGGACAAGGTGATTGAGAACGCGAGCATCGCCGACCATAATGAGGCGGTTGAAGCTGTTGTTGAAACTCTGCTGTCCAGCGAATATGGCGTTATCGAGAGCATTGAGCAAATCGGTGCGATAGGGTTTAGGATTGCTCACGGTGGAGAGAGGTTCTCTGATGCGTCGTTGATTGATGATTTGACGCTGCAGGCCATTAGGGAGAACGGGGAGCTTGCACCGCTGCATAACCCTGTGAGCGTTGTGGTTATTGAAGCGTGTAAAAGAATTATGACGGACACGCCGATGGTTGCGGTATTTGACACTGCGTTTCATCAAACGCTGCCAAGCAAAGCATTTCTTTATGGGTTGTCGTATGATGCATACACAGATTTGAAAATTCGCCGGTATGGGTTTCATGGTACTTCTCATAAGTATATGGTAATGCAGGCGGCCAAAATGCTGGGCAGGGATATTGGTGAGTTAAAGCTGATTACGTGTCATTTGGGGAATGGGTCGAGCGTGTCGGCTGTCAAAAACGGCGTGTCGATTGATACGTCGATGGGGTTCACTCCGCTGGAGGGCTTTGTAATGGGCACACGATGCGGTGATATTGACCCTGCGATTGTGCAGTATTTGATGAAGAAGAAGGACATGGATATTGAGGGAGTGATAGATTATCTTAATACCGGGTGCGGAGTGTTGGGGTTGTCCGGAAAGTCGAGTGATTTTCGAGATCTTTGGAAGCATGTTGAGCTAGGCGATGAGCGCTCTATGATTGCAATCGAAGTGTTTTGCTATCGAGTAAAGAAATACATTGGTTCGTATGTTGCCGCGATGAACGGGGTTGACGCGATTGTGTTTGCCGGGGGCATTGGCGAGAATGATTTTGGGGTAAGGGGATTGATAACGGAGGAACTTGAGTTTCTTGGGGTCGATATTGACCGAGAGCAAAACAATAGCAGAGGGGTTCAAAAGATTATCTCGACACCTGACAGCAAAGTGGCGGTAATGGTGGTTCTGACGGATGAAGAGCTGATGATTGCACGAGATACGCTGGATATATGCAGTCGGGTGGGTGAAGTGCATCGGGATGCGGTTTGAGGGAGATTGTCAGAGCAAATCTAGAGAGCGTGTTTAAATTAACTTGGAGTAATATTAAAGCCCTGTAGGTGGGGCTTTTTTTGTACAGAATTTTATTTTAGAAAACACTTGACACTTAAACCGACCGGTGGTATATTAATAGCATAAACAGACCGGTGGTCGGTATTTTAATTGGTAAATGGTTAGAATATCTATAAGGAACGGTATTATGACGAGAGTAAGGAATGAGCAGGAGTATAACGAGAAAAGGAATCAGATTATTTCGCACGCGGTAGCGCTGCTTGATGAAGTGGGGTTTGAGAAGTTCTCGATCAACAAGGTTATCCAAAACGCAGGTATGACCAAGGGCGCATTCTTCCATTACTTCAGCACAAAAAAAGAGCTGCTTGCCAGCATAATGGAGCTGATTTACGTTCCAATGATGGAGGCAATCAAAGAGGTTGCAAGCGATGCTTCGCTGACGCCGACGCAGAAAATCATTGCTCTCTTTAGTGCCGCGGCACAGCAAAAGAATACGGGCGATCACGTCTTTCAGCAGACCGTCCTTTTGCTGCAAAAGGACGAGAACCTGGCAATGAGGAATGAAATGCAAACGTTTTATCTTAAAGAATGTTTGCCGATTTATGAGAAGGTGATGGTACAGGGAAATACTACGGGTGAATTCGATATAGTAAACCCGAAGGGTAGTGTGTTCATTTACTTAAACACTATAGTAGCGATTAACAACGAAATGGGAATAGTACTCTATAAGAAGAAAGTTGATCCGGTTGGGTATGAAGTGTTAAAAAGCAGGATTATGGCGTTTGAACTGTATTCAAAAGAGCTGTTTGGTTTGGAAAACGATATTAACTTCTATGATGCGAAATTGCTCGATATAAAGATGAAGTAGAGGATGCACAAAATGGATTCGTTAAGGATGGTTACGAGGTATTTAATACTGGTTGGTGTGGTATCGCCGTTGCTCTACTTTGGGGCTTCGTTTATTGGAGGGGCAGCGAACCAAGGATATAGCCACATCAAAGATTCAGTAAGCGATTTGTTGATTAAGGGATCGCCAAAACTGCCGACGCTTGACACCATGATGATTATATCGTTTGTGTTTATTGCGCTCTCATGCGCGGCGATGCTGATTACACACGCGCCGAGCTTGAAGGGGGCAACGAAAGCGGGAATTATTGTTGTCGGTCTGAGCGGGGTGTTCAGCCTGTTCTCGTCGATAATCTTTCGGCTGGACCCACACAGTTCGGGAATGACTGTCAATACTTCTATGCACATTACGTTTGTGGCGCTGGCCGCGATAGCTACGATAGTTGGCGGAATGCTGATAGGGTTCACTATGTTCAGCGTTGGCGGATGGAGTGGTTTCAGGATATACACGGTGATTACATTTGCGTTTATGCTGGTAGGTGCTGCTATATCGCCCGTTATCGTTGCGAACAATGTGCCGGTTGTGGGGCTTGTGGAGCGGATTTCGATAATTGCGTATAATCAATGGTTTGTCGTGGTTGCAATCAAGTTCTTTATATTAAAAGACGGCTGGGTATATGGCTTAGCGCCGTAAAACAAAAATTAGTGAAAATCATGCAATATTTTCGGAGTTCAGTCGTCTTATTAGTGAAGTAATAATGAAAGACGGATATTTAGGAAAGCATTGATGATTTGTGTGTTTGCGCATTTCAGTTGTACTCTGAAGATGGCGAAAGAGAAGAAAAAGAAGCCATGTAGGACAAGGCGGAAGAGAAGGGCGTCGGGCTTTATGTCGTGATGCAAATAATAAAGTCACCAAATGAAATACTAATATAACAAATTATGGAGGAGTAACAAAATGAAGTTAAGAGCAGAGATTAAGAGCCAAGCAAAAGAAAGATTTGCAAAGCAGTATTGGATAAGCGTAGGCGCGTTTGTGCTGATAATGCTGTGTATGTGCGTAGCATCTGTTTTCACAAGCACTGACACATGGGGAAGAAGCCCGGGCATGTTCGTGCCGATGGCAGGGCCTTTCATGGGCTTTGGATTTATCGGAGTTGCAGTATCCGTTTTCCTGATGCCGCCGCTGACAGTTGCGTATGCGTGGTTTTCGATGCGTATCTACAACGACGAGACAGGCGAGATTGGCCCGATGTTTGGCGCCGGATTCAAGAACTATTGGCATAACGTGGGCGGAATGCTTTTCATGGAGCTGTTCACCTTCCTGTGGACATTGCTGTTCATAGTACCGGGTATCATCAAAGCGATTGCGTACTCAATGACGCCGTATATACTTACGGATTTGCCGCGCGTAACGCCAACACAGGCGCTAAAGGTTTCTATGAAAATGACTAAAGGGTATAAGGGCGAGATATTCGTTATGTATCTCAGCTTCATCGGCTGGGGCATATTGACGGCGCTGACGGGCGGAATCCTTGGGATTTTCTACACGGGACCGTATATGTCTACAAGTCTTGCGGGGCTGTATGTGGAGATTAAGAAAAACGCGCTCGAAAAAGGCATGGTTACGGCGGAGGAGCTTGGAATATAGGGGAAACGCTGCGTAATGAACATATACGAAGCAGCATTTAGGATTACGACTTATGGGCATTCGGCTTCGAGATATTCGGGGTCGAATGCCACAAAACAATCCGAAACCGGCAGGTGAGCTGTCGCGGCTAATGCGGAAAAGGGAGTTCATATTCCTCGGGAGCAGACACAGATAAAACGATAGTAATAACTAAGTGGAAGATTAGCGAGAAAGCACGGCAAGGTTGACCGACTCCATTATTGTTGATTCACGCAATTGCGATTATTGGTATTGCGGTTGTCATAATTATTGCAACGATTTTGATTATTACTGGCGTAATAGATATTGGAGCAATAATGCAGCCTGAGGAACCCGGTTTGGAAGCAGAGCAACTTAACGAGCAACAGCATCTTGATCAAACGTTGGAAACTTTGGAGCAAGATGAGGATTTCCTAGATCCGTCCTCAACTCATTTTGTAACTACTGTACCGGAGCTATCCCCAGATTAATCAACAAAATCTCCGTAGGAAACAGGCAAAGTTCGAGAGAAAGAGCTGTCGTCTTTTGTGTCGCAAGAGTATCGCTTAACTGATGATGCGATAATGATTCTAACCCAACAATACTAGTTACTAATAATAACTATGAGCTGTTTACCAACATGGTAGGCGGCTCTTTTTATTTACAAATGTGTACGATATATCTTTGTAGCGGCATGAATAATGGCGTGGTGTATGCGGCTTGCAGCGAAACGAATTGTGGAAAATAAAAAAGCCCTGTAAAAAGAGCTTTTTTGGTGGAGAATATGAGATTCGAACTCACGACCTCCTGACTGCCAGTCAGGCACTCTAGCCAGCTGAGCTAATCCCCCAAAGAATTCACTAATGATTCTAACGGCTATGGGGCGATGTGTCAATATCAAATTGAGAGAATGGAGAGCAAAGGGGCAAGAAGTGTGGAAGAAGGCTGCTATATCTGCTGCGGTTTTCTTTTTTTGCGCAGAAAAAACAGGCGAATGACGAAAGGGTAAAAGAATGTAGCGAAGTCCAAAAAAAAGGACGGCTGTCGGGTAGAATAGAACATGTGTTCTGGTATAGCGATAGCGGGGTTGGGGCGGCGTGTGCATTGGGATGGCGAGGCATGCTGCATCGCAAAGCTGAGAATTAACGGAGAGGCAAAGCGACGTCGCAAAGCCGAGAAATAGCGGCGATGCGACGAGACTTTGCGAAAAGCAGGTGAAGACGTTGGTACACAAATAATTGTGGGGAGGGAGTAGGAATGTTTATTGGGTTGGCTCATCGCGCATAATGTTGGCAACGCGCAGTGCCATTTTAAGCTCATCTTCAGTTAAATTGCGCTCTTCAACGATACGCAGGATTTCTGGAGTTAGTCCGCTGGGCAGATGGGTCTCTTCGAGTTTTGCGTGGTTCTTTGGGCGATTAAGAAGATAGTCAGCAGAGCAGCCAAGAACATCGCATAATTTCTCTAAGACTTCGATTGAAGGTTTGCGCCTGCCTTTCTCGATGTCGGACATGGCGGGTTGGGTTATGCCAACGAGCTCTGCCAGTTGAGTTTGGTTTAGGTTTTGCGCGACGCGCATTAGACGAATTCGATCTGAAAAGTCATTCATTTTAGTACCATCCTTTGTATAGTAATCAATGTGACCGCAGTCACGTGCTGTATATGTACATAATTATAGCTCATAGCGATAGATTTGTAAAGTATAGCTTAAAGCTATTGACATAGTGGCGAAATTTGTCTAAGATATAGCTAAAAGCGATTAATGGAGGAACTTATGAGAGTTTTGTTGGCGAATCTGCGGGAAAGTACCAATATGACGCAAACGCAGATTTCAAGGTGTGCACGTATATCTCAGGGGTATTATTCCGAGATAGAGAGCGGGTTTCGCTGTCCTTCTCCAAGTGTAGCGGAGAAAATTGCAGACGTTCTGCAAATAAGCGAGCAGGATATGTTTAGGGTGTTTTACTCGAAGGAGTAGCGGGTGAAAATAGCTTTTAGTTATATTTACCGAAGTCTATGCAAATTGGGCGAGTGTAGGACAACTCGATATGCAGGCGCGTAAACAGCCGAAAAATTTGTAATATGCTTGTTGAATTAAGATTATGAAAACAGAATGGGTTTTCACATTTATAGGTGGTTGAATAATTGTCGCGAGGAGGAGGTTTTATAGTGGCAGGTGAGAGTTGTGATTATTGCGAGGATGTTATTTTTATTGGAGACTGGTATTTTGTGCATAAGGGACTGTGCATTTGCAGCGAATGTGCGAGGAGCTATGCGTGGGCTGTGTTTGAAGAAGAGGCGGCAAAACGGCAAATGCAGTTTGATCAGCTGCTTAATCTCGGATTGGATGAATAAAGGCAGGCATATAAAATATACGGTAAAATAGGAGTTCGTTATGAGAGAGGTTGAAAAGTATTTGTGGGAGCATAGGGCACGCTCGAGAGAGTACAAGAGAATGCTACTGGATTTTACATTGGCACAGCACGCATACGAGGAAAGCTATTTAAACATGCCGTCGTCGTGCAACTTTGATACGGTGAGGGAGAGAAACAGGAAAATTGCAAAGCCCGTCGAGATAAAGGCGATGATCGTGATTGACCGACACCGGGCGCAGGTGGAGAGCATTGAGCGAAGAATGAAGGAGACAAAGGCGGTAATTGATGCGATTGAGGATTCTGTGAGCAGAGCAGGGCTGAATAGCAGGGAACGCGAGTATGTACGGATGCGGTATTTCTGTGATTTGACGGCGCAGGCAGTTGCGTTGAGGATGTTTGTTTCGGATGCAACGAGCGGGCGGATTCGCGTTGCGGCGCTGGTGAAAATAAGGAAGGTGATGAAGCAAAAATGACGAAATAGCAGATAGTCTTGCGGCATGTTAATAATAGAAATTAATATTACGGGTTTAGTAATTTCATAAAGCGGCGTGGGATACAGCTTAATTGAAATTTGTCTGCTGTCAGAGATTCAAAGGCGTTGACGATAAGTTCCAAGATTTTTGAAATGAATTAAGAAAACTTTTATATATAAAAATAGCCCTTGGCAATGCCCTGGGATATTTTTAACTGTTTGATTATATAATGTTAGAGTGAATCTTCCATGTCGAGAACTTTTTGAGTGGCGTACCCCAAGAGCCCGAGTTCATCAATTGCGTTGGCGATTGAGTAGCGCGGGCGGAAGTCTTTGGTGCACAGCAGCGTTTTGCGCAGGCGATCTTTGTCGATGCCTGCTTTTTTTGCGCTGGTTGGGGCGTCCATCTTCTCGAACATGTCGATGATGCTCTGGTAGCTTGGCAGTATTGCGCAGTCCTGCTTGTATCGCTCATGGTAGGCGATTAGTGCGTCTATGCGTGCTTGCTGCTGCTCCCAAGTGAGGTACCAAAAATGGTTGACTTGAAGAACCTCTTTGCCGACGCCCGGCGGATAGTAGGTCATGATGAACTCTTTTTTCTGCGCCTTAGTCATGCGCGATGCTTTGATCTTTTCTTTGTCGATGTCCGCCATGTTTGCGGAACGAAGTATATCGTGGAAAATCAATGAGTAGATAAGCCCGATGCCGACGCCGACACCGTGGGACGGACTGCTTCCGCCGTATGCGAGCGCAGACATTTCCCAATAGTGAGACATGTTGTGCTCTACCGAAGCGACAGGGCGCGTGTAGCGAACTATAAGTACGGTGAGCCCGGCGAGGATAAGCGACTCGATGAGCGCTTCCATGCCTTTTTCGCTGCGGGCGATGATCTCGTCTACATTGGACGAGCAAAGGTCCAGCGCTGCCAGGAGAAGCTCTTCACACAGAGGGCAAAAGGTTTCGTCGGAGACGATGCTCCCCAGCTTCCAATCGACCAGCACGTTGTATTTGGCGAGCACGTCGCCGATGCCGGCCGCCTGCATGATGGGCGGTGCGGTAGCAAGCACGGTGGGGTCGAACATAAGGATGTCCGCCGATTTACCGTACTTGGTAATTTTCATGCCGTTTTCCATCATGGATGATGTAATTGATGTGTAACCGTCCATTGACGCTGCGGTGCCGAAAACTGCGAATGGTTTTTCTGCCATGAACGCGGCATGGCGTGTGACATCTGTGACAACGCCCGAACCGACGGACAGCAGGAAGTCTGTGTCGCTCTCTATCATTGCGGCGACCTGCGCCTCGCGCTCGGGTGAAGGCTCGACCGGCTCACCGGCGAACATGCAAAGCGTGCAGTTGTAGCCTTGGGATTGCAGATTATCTATAATTTGTTTTGCGGCGACTTCGTGCGTGATTTCGTCGCAAACGACCAGTACGTTGCTGCCCGTCATGTTTTGTTTGACGAGATTAGCGCAGTCGCCAAGTAGCCCCGAATAGATGAATATCTTCATGTCCGGCATGTCGTGGTCGTATGCGCAGCCGCAGTGTAGGTTCTCCAGTTTCAGTTGCCCGT
This sequence comes from Clostridia bacterium, assembly GCA_018648645.1. GTDB lineage: Bacteria > Bacillota > Clostridia > Christensenellales > SZUA-584 > JABGQS01. The sequence goes on along the minus strand of JABGQS010000024.1, from coordinate 11,037 downwards.
TTTCTCGGATAATATTTAAGTGCATGGGTTTCCCTTTCTGTCTCGTTTATTTTCGATTATATGATATATCGTTTGGCGTGCAGTGTCAACGCAGGCAAATGCAATAACGCGCTGCGTGGACGGGTTTATTTTTGTGGGTTCTGCTGTGACTATGGCAGCGAGGGAAGGCGCATGACCAGAAAACTGCTGCCTGAGAGTGCGTGCTGTACTGTGCACTGCACGGTGAAGCCGACGCGTTTGTACACCTTTATGGCGCGTTTGTTGAAGCAGGCGACTGATAGGCGAAATGATGTGGCGCCAAAAGTCTCTTTACCGAAAGTGAGGCAGTCCTTGAGAAAACGCAGGCCGTGACCCTGACCGCACAGGGAGGGTGAGAGCGAGAGTCCGATGTCGAGAGCGGGCATGTCGTAGGTGCCGACCTCAATGGTTGGGATTTGTGCCGATTTACCAAAGCAGACGAAGCCGAAGACCACGCCGCCATCATCCAGCGCAGCGAAATAGCTGCCGTCCATAAGTTCGTCTATGGTGGCTGCGGTTTGCTCTAAGCTGTAGCAGGAGTACTCGCCGCTGTATGTCCAGGATGATATGGTTTTTGCGGCTTTGCGAGTCATGGGAGTGAACATGGTTTACCTCGAATAACGAATTAGTTAAGGTTACTATATCATAGTTGAGATTTCTTGAGTAGAGAGGATGCGAAGGTATGTTATAATAAGGCAAATGAGACGAGCAAGGTAGTCGAACCGCACACAATTATGAATGGAGGATACTATGGGCAGACTGTTGGTTGAAATTATTAGCGATAAGGTGGATGTATCTTTGCACAATGTGGCAACCATGATTAAAACCTGCGATATGGATTACGTACTTTTTGATGTGCCGATTAGCAAGCATGTTTATCATATGCTGCACAGCATGGACAAGTGGTTTATTAACCCAAGCAGGTTCAGCGAGCCGCCGCTCCATGAGGCGAATTTAGACAATATTGATATTCAAAGTGAAAAGGCGTTGTCGAGGGAGATGCTTTTTGAGTATTTTAAAAGTATACGTGACAAGATTTGCGGCTATATAGGCACACTTGATGATGACATGCTTGGGGAAAAAGCGGATGGGTGCGAGTTTACACGTCTTGGTTTGATATTAGGACAGCTGCGGCATTTGCACAGTCACCTTGGGAATATCAACGCGACGACGATGATTGTGAAGAAAAAGTGGCCGAGAGTTGTGGGGCTTGTCGGGGATATTAGCGGACAGCTTTATGAGTGAAATGCGGATAGTTGGATTGCATGAGCAGTATATGGGTAAACTTGTTGTCGGAGTCGAATCAGACAATTTACACAGAAATTACAAAAAAATGAAGCTCGCTTTAAAGTGTTGATTTATGATAAACACATCGATTAAGTTTATAATAAAATGAGGATATGATGAAAAGAAGTTTTAGGATATTGATGATTGCAATATTAGCGGCGGCGATGTTCGCATTTAGTGCGTGTGAGCAGACGCCGATTTTTGATGACCCTGTTGAGGTTGCAGAGCAGGGCGCTGGCGGGCAGGAGACTTTGCCGCCGATTGGTGACGATGGTGAGCTAAAGGGAACGATTGAGATTATCGGGTCGACATCTGTGCAGCCGTTGGCGGAGGAGCTGGCGCGCGAGTTCATGAAGGCAAATCCTGATATTGTTGTGAACGTGCAGGGCGGTGGGTCGTCTGTGGGGGTGACTTCGGCGATTAACGGTATATGCGATATTGGAACGGCTTCGAGAAGTTTGAAGGAGACAGAGAAGGGCGCGGGGCTAACTGAGCACATTGCGGCGCTGGACGGCATCGCGGTGGTGGTGCACCCCAACAACTCTGTCAGCGATTTGAGCGCGGAGCAGGTGAAGCAGATATATATGGGCGAGATTACGAACTGGAGCGAGGTTGGCGGCGCTGACAAGCCGATTATCGTGTTTAATCGAGAGGCGGCTTCGGGAACGCGGGGCGCGTTTATTGAGCTTGCCAAGCTGGAAGAGAAGCGCGATGACGGAAGCAAGAGGTTGTTGATAACGAGCGAAGCGCTGGAAGCGAACAGCAACGGTGCGCTGAAAACGAACGTTTCGACCAAGGAAGGCGCAATCGGGTATGTTTCGATGGGAACGATTGATGATACCATCAAAGCGGTTAGCATCGGCGGTGTGCAGGCAACGGCGGGCAATGTGATAGACGGGACGTATACGCTGTATCGACCGTTCTTGATGCTGACGAGTGGGCAGCCGAACGCGATTACGCGGGCGTTTCTGGAATTTGTTAAGAGCGAAGCGGGGCAGGAAATTGCTTCGCAGGATTATATTTCTGCGAATTAGCGAATGAAGCAAGTTTGATTTCCTAATGAAATAGTGAACGCAAGCGGGATGCGTGTGCGAGGGTACAGGCAATCCGATACATACCTTTAGTAGAAAGGAAGCGCCATGCAAAAGAAAAAACTTCTAAAGAAAATAGCTTCGTATGGCGTTGAAAAGCTATTTTTGTTAAGCGCTTGCGTTGCTGTGCTTGCGCTGCTTGTGATTGGCGTTTATATATTGGTGAGCGGGCTGCCCGGCATGTTCAAAATTGGTGTAGGGCAGTTTTTGTTTGGGGAGAAGTGGAGTCCGAGCGAGGGGTATTACGGCATACTGACGATGATTATCGCTTCGCTGGCTGCGACCATTGGGGCGGCGGTTATTGGTGTCGGTATTGGAGTGCCCACGGCGGTTTTTCTTGCGGACATTGCGCCTAAGTGGGCGGTGAGGATATTGCGCCCTGCGGTGGAGCTGCTGGCGGGAATACCTTCGGTGGTGTACGGATATTTTGGGCTGGTGGTGCTGGTGCCGTTTATAAGCAACACGTTTGGCGGAGCAGGTAACTCTCTGCTGGCGATAATAATAATTCTTGGTATCATGATATTGCCGACGATCATCAACTTGTCTGAGTTGGCAATCAGAGCGGTGCCGAGAAGTTTTGTTGAAGGGAGCCTTGGGCTTGGGGCGAGTCGGATGCAGACGTTTTTGCGCGTGTCGCTGCCGTCCGCAAAATCGGGGATAACGGCGAGTATAATACTGGGCGTTGGCAGGGCGATTGGGGAGACAATGGCTGTAATACTTGTCGCCGGAAACACGCCGCAGATACCCGGGTCGATTCTGGACAGTGTGAGGACGCTGACCATCAACATTGCGTTTGAGATGAGCTATGCGTCGGGGATACACAGGGAGGCGCTGTTTGCAACGGGCGTTGTGTTGTTTGCGATTATTATGATACTGAACTTTACGCTGCAAGCGGTGTTGAACCGTAAAGCGGGGACGAGAAAGCGCAGAAGAGCGGGGGTGAAGCCTCGATGAATAGGAAATTTGGCAGATTAAAGGACACGCTTGGGTTTGTGCAGATTGGGTTGTCCGCGCTGGTGACAATCGGCATTCTTGGGCTTATACTGTATTATATATTGTTAAAAGGCATACCTAACATAAGCTGGGGGTTTTTGACGACGGGGTTTGACAGCGAGTATCACGGCATCGCGGATATATTGCTGACGACTATATTTATCATCGGTATCACGCTTGTGATTGCTGTGCCGATTGGGGTGTTTGCCGCGATATATTTGTCGGAGTATGCAAAGCAGGGCAGGATAGTGAGAATAATACGGTTTTCGATTGAGAGCCTTGCCGGCATACCGTCTATCATATACGGGCTGTTCGGGTACATATTCTTTGTACTGCTGCTGGGATTGAAGTTTTCGCTTTTGTCGGGCGGGTTCACGTTGTCGATACTGGTGCTGCCGACCATTATACGCTCGACAGAGGAGGCATTGAAAACAGTGCCGAAGAGCTATAAGGAAGCGAGCTTGGCGCTGGGTGCTTCGAGGTTGTATACGCTGTTTAAAATCACGCTGCCGAGTGCGTTATCGGGAATAATGTCGTCGGTGATATTGTCGGTCGGCAGAATTGTCGGGGAGAGCGCGGCGGTGTTTATGACGGCGGGCATGGTGTATCGGCTGCCGGGAAGCATAATGGACTCGGGCAGAACGCTGGCGGTGCATATGTTTGCGAGTGCGAACGAAGGGTTTTCGTTTGATGAAACGTGGGCGACGGCGGCGGTGCTTGTTATATTGGTGGCGATTATCAATTTGGCAGCAAGGCTGTTGACACGAATACTCAGCAAGAAGTTTAGCATGGGAAAAGGATAAAATATGATGAAGAAATATGATATAATAGAAATTAATGATTTGAACCTGTTTTATGGAGATACGCAGGCACTCAAAGACATCAGCGTAAATATTAAGAGCAACAGCGTTACGGCGCTGATTGGACCGTCGGGCTGTGGCAAATCCTCGTTCTTGAAGTCGCTCAACAGAATGAACGATTTGGTGCCGATCGCCAAGACGACCGGCGAAGTGATGCTGGATGACAAGGATATATTTGAGCAGGGGTATGATATCGTGGCGCTGAGAAAACGCGTCGGTATGGTGTTTCAAAAGCCGAATCCGTTTCCGTTTTCGATATACGATAACGTGGCGTATGGCCCGCGGGTGCACGGTGTTAAAAACAAAAAGCGGCTGGACGAGATTGTGGAAAAATCGCTGAAGCAGGCGGCGCTTTGGGATGAAGTGAGCGACAGGCTGAAGGACAGCGCGATGGGGCTTTCGGGCGGGCAGCAGCAGCGGCTTTGTATCGCGCGGGTGTTGGCTGTGGAGCCCGGAGTGATATTGATGGACGAGCCGACGAGTGCGCTGGACCCTATTGCGACGTTGAAGGTTGAGGATTTGATACACGAGCTGAAAAAGGAATTTACGATTGTGATTGTGACGCACAATATGCAGCAAGCAGCGAGGATTTCGGATGAGACAGCGTTCTTCCTTATGGGGGAGATTATCGAGTTTGAGAAAACGTCGGATCTGTTCGAGAATCCGAAAGACAAGCGAACAGAAGATTATATAACCGGAAGGTTTGGATAAGAAGCGGAGGGGTTAGCCATGAGAATTTCATTTGATCAGGATTTGAAAATGCTGCACGAAGAGATTGTAAAAATGCTCTCGATGACGGAGGAAGCGATTGATGGGGCGATGGTTGCGCTGAAAAATCAAGATGTGGAGCTGGCAAGGAAGGTGATTGCGGGCGATGATATTATTGACAGTCAGGAAGCCAAGATTGAGAAGCTGTGTCTTGATATTATCGTGAGGCAGGCGCCGTTGGCGGGGGATCTGAGGAAGATTACCAGCATATTTAAGCTGATTACTGACCTTGAGCGAATAGCTGACCATGCGGAGGACATCAGCGAGATTGTGGTGAAGATATATAATGAGCGCCTGATGAAGCCGCTTGTCGACCTGCCGAAAATGGCGGGCATCGCAAGAACGATGGTAAGCAAGGTGATTGCTGGCTATATGCAGGGGGACATCGAGCTGGCACTGGAAGCGTGCAAGGACGACCAAATTGTCGACGATTATTATGTGAAAATATACAACGAGCTGATTGAGATGATGAAAAGCAACCCCGCGGTGGTGGAGCAGGGCGTGGCGTTGATTACGATTGCGAAGTATTTGGAACGGATTGCCGACCATGCCACAAACATAGGCGAATGGGCGGTGTTTTCGCAGTCGGGCGAGCACCCGCATTTTTAGAGGGACTGGGACAACAGAGGTGCAATGTATGAGCGCAGCAAAAGTGTATGTGGTTGAGGACGACAAAAGCATTAGGGAGCTGCTCGTCTATAAGCTGACGGGGAGCGGGTTTGATGTAAGCGGATTTGCGACGGGCGAGGAAGGGCTGGAAGCGATATTGACAAGCCCACCCGACGTTGTGCTGCTCGATTTGATGCTGCCCGGAATCGACGGGTATGAGATATGCAGACGGGTGCGCGCGGACAGCAAAGCCAAAAACACGATTATTATTATGCTGACTGCGAGGGGTGAAGAAGGCGACAGAGTGCTTGGGCTTGAGATTGGCGCGGACGATTATATCAGCAAGCCGTTTTCGATAAGAGAAGTGGTGGCGCGGGTGCGCGCGGCTTTGCGGCGGGGGCAGCGGATGCAAAGCAAGATGAATGAGGAAGATGAAATCGCTGTAGGAGGGCTGACGATTTTGCCCGACAAGCGAGAGGTGTATAAAGGAGAAAGGCAGATAGCGCTTAAAACCAAGGAGTACGATTTGCTGGAGTTTATGATGAGAAACGTAGGCAGGGCGCTGAGTCGAAAACAGATATTGGACGCTGTGTGGGGTTACGATTATTATGGAGAGAGCAGAACAGTGGATGTGCATGTAAGTCAGCTGCGTGCCAAGATTGAGGATAATCCCGATAAGCCGGAGCTGATAGAAACGCTGCGCTCGGTCGGATATAAATTTAGCGATAAATAACAAGGAGCATTAGATGAGAAAAAAGATATTCATATATTGTTTTGTAGCCTGCACAATTGCGGTGTTGATTACGAGCGTGATTGCGTTTGTTGTGATGCGCAGCTCTGTTATTGAAGAGACTGAGCGCTCAGCGCAGAGCATGGCGAATATGATAACTAATATGCTTGGCGATGAGCAAAGCACGTACGATGAGACGGCGAAGTCTTTGAAACAAGAGACGGTGAGCAAAGAGCAAACGAGCTACAGGGTGACCGTTATATCGATGGACGGCACGGTGCTTGGAGACTCAAATGCCGATATAGCCGGGATGGACGATCACTCTGAGCGCCCTGAGGTAGTACAGGCGCAGCGCAGCGGCGTGGGAAGTGCGCGAAGAAAATCGGACACACTCGGTATCAATATGCTTTATGTCGCCGTGAAGGACGACGCGCTTGGGGTGTATGTGCGCGTGGCGCTGCCGCTGACCGAGCTGCAAAGGATGAGCGTGAACTTGTTCGTCGGCAGTCTGATTGGGTTGCTTGTTGGGCAGGTGGTGTCACTAATTGCGGCGTTCTTGTTTTCGGGCAAGCTGAGCAAGCCCATCAAAAAGCTGGCGGCGGCGGCAAGCAAGCTGGCACAGGACGGCAAAGCAAGCGAGGTGAAGCTGAGCACAGGAACAGAGCTGGACGAGTTGGCGCACGATTTTAACGATATGTCGGGCAGACTGAATACTTCGATGAACACATTGAGGCACAAAAATGCGGAGTTTGACGCGGTTCTAGGCAGCATGGAAGACGCGCTTGTTGTGGTGGACAAAGACAGCAAAGTGTTGTATATCAATCATGTTGCTAGCAAGCTGTTTGGCGCATCGGACGATTTTGCACAAGGCGGGCGCGCTCTTAGCGAGCTGTGTTTTAGAAAGCCGGTGCTCAATGCTGCGGTAAGATGCATGCAGGAGAATGATAAGCAGGTATTGAAGCAGCGAATCGGTGTGGATGGAGCGATGGATTTTAGCGTGTATATTTATCCGATGTATTTCAAGGACGCGCTAAGCGGAGCGATACTGTTGTTTAGGGACGTGACGCATGTGTTGAAGCTGGAGAAGCTGAGGAGCGATTTTGTTGCGAACGTGAGCCACGAGATGAAAACGCCGCTGACGAGCATTATCGGGTATGCGCAGGCGTTGAAGGAAGACGAGAGCGCCAACGACACGAACACCATGAAGTTCCTCGATATCATTGAGCTTGAGGCGGAGCGGCTGAATCTGCTGATTAACGATTTGATGGAGCTGTCGATGATTGAGCACAGGAGCGAGGACACGGACATTTCGGAGTATGAGCTGAAAGGTATTGTGGAGGAAACGGTTGCGTTGGTGCAGCTGTCGGCGAGCAAAAAGGATGTCGAAGTTAGCGTGGATATGCGCAGGGACTTTACTATACTGGCGAATCGGAACAGGATTAAACAGCTGCTGCTAAACCTACTCGATAACGGGATTAAGTATAATAAGCAGGGCGGCAGCCTGACGCTGAGCGCGAGGGAGCACAACGGTATGCTGCGCTTATCGGTGAAGGACACCGGCGAGGGGATTGACAGCAAGTCGATATCGCGGCTGTTTGAGCGGTTTTACAGAGAGGACAAGAGCCGCAGTAAGGAGCTTGGAGGCACGGGGCTTGGACTATCTATTGTGAAGCACATTGCCGAGCTTTATGGCGGAAGCGTGACTGTGAGCAGCGAAAAGGGCGTTGGGAGCGAGTTTGTGGTGACGCTGCCGGTGTTGAAGTAGGGTTTTTTGGTAATGTAGGAATATGAAATAAGGATAGTGAAGACTTTTCTGTAGTCGGAGTAATTTCTGGGAGGCGCTATGAAAATATTAGTGATCATTGGGAGTTTGAGAAAGCGAAACACTTATAAAACGGTCAAAAGGATTGAGGAGTATCATAAGGAATACTCTGATTTTGAATATGAGTACCTTTTTTTGAAGGGTGCTGATTTTAAACAGTGCACCGGATGTTTTGTATGTATTTCGCATGGAGAGGATAAGTGCCCGTTAAAAGATGACCGAGACTTAATTATCAGTAAGATTGAGAATGCGGATGGTGTTATACTGGCAAGCCCGAATTATGTAATGAATGTTCCTTGGATAATGAAAAACTATATTGACCGATTTGCGTATACTATGCACAGACCGAAGTTCTTTGATCAATACTTTATGATACTGGTAACCAGCGGTAGTTATATGGGGACCAAGCAGGCATCTAAAACGCTTGGAATGATGGCATCGGGCGGAAAAATTGTTACTGAATTGAAAGTGTTTAATTCGCCGGGGATGAATGAGAAAAAGAAACTTAAGCAGGATAAGGAAATAGAGAAAAAAGCAAGAGCGTTTTATAAACGATTATCACGCAAAACGGAGCATCGACCTCCGTTCGGATTTTTGGTGTGGTTTAGCGTGTTTAAGGCAACTTCAAGCGATAGCAAAACGCATCTGCCTGCTGATTATAACTTTTACAAAGATAAGAAATACTTCGTTGATGCTAAACTTAATGTTTTTCAAAAAGGATTGATAGGGATGTTTACAGGGATGTTTAAAGGATTAGTAAAAATGGGTATTGTATAAAGAATAGTTTACTTTCGGATCTACGAAGGTAGCATGTTCTAAAAAGGAGACTGACATGAAACGTTGCTGTATAGTTATTGTTTGGATAGTTATTATTGCCGTGATTGCGGGGTGTGCAAGCGTGCCGGTTGCAATCGAGCGGACGGATGTTGAAGAAGAAATCCAAGCGGTGATTGAAGCGGAGGAAGAGCAAACTGAGGAGCCTGTTTATACGGAAGAGCCTGTTTATACAGAGGAGCCTGCGAGTACCGAAGAGCCTTATATGCCAAGTACACCTGATGAGGTTTGGGGCGAGCTTATTGAGGCGGAGGGTGGACTTGTCTGGAAAACGCTGACGGACGAGCAGCAAGCGCTAATTAATTATCCTGAGTTTGACGCAAGCAAAGTTTATTGGACTTCGGGCGGATCGTCTTATCATGCAATAGATTGGTGCTATACCCTTTCGAACTCGAAAAAGATAATAAGCGGCAACTTGGAGGAAGCGAAGGGAAAAGGGAAGAATGATCCGTGCAGTAAATGTGTTGGGCATTAGGGATTCAAACATTTGTGGTTGCGGAGGGTAAGGGCTGACAAGCTGCGTCGTGGTATTATTGGTGGCAGCTGCAAGTCTGGAAGTCGCCTCGCTATAAACGTGCTACCGGCGCGTATTTTTTATAGACTCATTTCAAATATTGACACAACTCGGACGAAATAGAGGGGGAATTTGCATCCGTAGAAAAAAACTTATTAGCGCTGTTTGTTAGTATAGTCTTTACTGAATTATTGTTGTTTTGGTAATATTCTTATGGCTTTGAAAAAACGGATGGTTTGAGGTGAGTAATACATACAATGGCGTATGATATATACTCAAACCGGGAGTATAATAATATAGTAATGCAACAACTAGCGACAAATTGGCTCATCAATTTCGATTATTACACACACTATCCCGAATATGGACACGAAATCTGTTTTACAACAGGTGCGTTAGTAATGAGGAGGTAGAAATGAAAAATGTAAGGGAAATCGTTCATTGGAGATTAAAACTACTGTTTATTATTGTATTGGTGATCGCGCTATTTGCTATGAGTGCAGGATGCGGCACAGACACTGCCTCTGATAGTAATACTGACAATATAACGGAAGAGGACGCGATTAGCGAAGATGATAAGGATGTCGATTCTAATAGCGATAATAAAGAAACCGATGACCAGATAGATAATGTATCTGAGGCGGATGACAGGATTAGCGAAGGCGAATACGTGGTGGGCATTGACATGCCTGCGGGAGAATACTTTCTATATAAATACGAAGACGTGGAAGGAGAGCAGGCAAGTGCACCTTTTATCAGTGTTGACAACGCTGAAGGCGATTATATTAGCCATTTGAACTTTAAGAATCTACTCTAGGTGTCCAATGAGTCGGGGATAGTCGAATATACTAACATGAAAACTGGAAACCTTATCGGGGTAAGGTCATTATCATTCAGGGCGTCATCACAAGGAACCCTCAGTTTATCGGCCTTCTGAGGGACGGTGGGGGAGAATATCCTTCATTTGTACCCTATTTTTACCTTCTCATGTCAATTTTATGTAAACTTACTGACAAATTTATTGTGCTGGAGTAAAATACATAAGAAGAGGTGCCCTTTTCAACTAGCAAGGTTATGTAATAGAGGAAGGTATAGCTCAAAATGAGTTATATTACCAGTCGAGAGTTCACTTACTATAAGGACACAAAAACTTACTCAATGAATAAGTAGAAACCAGATAGTAACCTTTGACATCTTGCACGTATGACTTACCCACACCATAGTTCAACCAAATTTCTCAACAGGTGTTATGTACATTTCACCAGAAGTTTACTATCAAAGCCGAATTTTAATTGAATAATAACGTTTGTGAAAAGCAAATTCGTTCGAAAGGCGAAGACGCAAAGCATGAAGCCTAAAATGGACGGATGTCCATCAAGGTGGTTCTGTTGCCTCAACAATATTAATGAGGAGGAATGTATAGATGAGACTGTTAAAGTCAAGTCCATATAAGTGTGTAAATTCCTCGGTTACATTTATCTAAGCAGCTGATTGGTTAGCAGCTATCTGTT
>JABGQS010000023.1 GCA_018648645.1 Clostridia bacterium | reverse complement strand
GAGATGATCGCCCTCACCAACGGGATGGAATAATATGAAGAAGATAGTGATATTAAAAGTGATTGTTGCGGCAAAGAAGGCAAGGCTGCGATTGCAAAAAAGGAAGATGCCGCTAAGGCAGTTGATGGCGAGCATTGCGCGCGACGGTGTGCATGTGCACGGGCGGTTTTTGGATGCGCTTAAAAAGCCGGGGCTGTCGGTGATTGCCGAGGTTAAGAAAGCGTCGCCGAGCCGTGGCGTGATTTGCGAGGATTTTGACCCGCAGGTGATTGCGAAGCGTTATGAAAAACATGGTGCGGATGCAGTATCTGTGCTGACCGAGACGGATTTCTTTGCCGGGAGCAACGCGTATTTGCAGACGGTGAGTGAAAGTGTTCATATTCCTGTTTTGCGCAAGGATTTCATCTTTGACATTTGGCAGGTGTATGAATCGCGGCTGATTGGCGCAGATGCGATATTGCTGATTGCGTCGATTTTGAATGTGCATCAGCTAAAGCGATTCAGAAAAACGGCGAATGCGCTTGGGATGGATGCGTTGGTGGAAGTGCACAACGAGATTGAGATGAAAAAGGCGATTAATTCGGGTGCAAAGATTATCGGTATCAACAACCGAAACCTTAAAACGTTTGAGGTACAGTTGAGCGTGACAGAGGACCTCATGAAAATGATACCGGAGGGCGTAGCCGCGGTGAGTGAAAGCGGAATTATGAGCGGCAGCGATGCACGAAGGGCGGTATTGAGCGGTGCGGACGCGGTGCTGGTCGGCGAGTCGCTGATGAGGTCGAATAATATAGAGAAAAGTTTAAAAGAGCTGAAACAGGCAGGGGAGAAGAATGGTTAGAGTCAAGATTTGCGGCATGATGCGCATGGCGGACATTGAAGCGGTGAATGAGTACAAACCCGAATATGCAGGGTTTATATTTGCGCCGAGCAGACGGCGGTTGAACGTGGAGCTGGCGTGCGAATTGTGCGCTGCGCTGGATAAGGATATTTTGCGCGTGGGTGTATTTGTGAACGAGAAACAGCAAGTGATGTCGCACGTGAAACAGCAGTGCGGGCTTGATATATTGCAGATATATCAGGACAACTATGCGGAGCAGATTGTGGCAGACGGGCTAGTTTGGCGTGCGATAAGGGTGAAGGATGCGCGCGGGCTCAGCTTGATAGACGAGAGCCCCGCGGACGCGTATTTGTTGGATGCGTACAGCGAAAAGGCTTACGGCGGAGTTGGCGAAACGTTTGACTGGGCGCTGGCAGCAAAAGCGGCGGAGCGCGCAAAAATTGTGCTGGCGGGGGGATTGACGCCGGATAATGTGCAAGAGGCGGTTCGGACAGTTATGCCGTTTGCGGTGGACGTAAGCAGTGGCGTGGAGACTGACGGGCGCAAGGATGCGGATAAGATACGACAGTTTATCGAGCGGGCGAGGAGTATATGATGAGCGAGAATGAGCGATATTTTGGAGAGTACGGCGGCATGTTTGTGCCCGAGACGCTGATGGGAAGCTTGACTGCGCTTGAGGAAACGTACGACAAATATAAGGACGAGAAAGACTTTTTGGAGCAGAAAGAGTATTATCTGCGCGAGTATGCGGGGCGCGAAACGCCGCTTTATTTTGCAAAGAGGATGACGGAGCTGCTTGGCGGCGGTAAGGTGTACTTGAAGCGCGAGGATTTGAACCACACGGGGTCGCACAAGCTGAACAACGTGATTGGACAGATGTTGATTGCGCAGCGTATGGGCAAAACGCGCATTATTGCCGAGACGGGAGCCGGACAGCACGGCGTGGCGACTGCGACGATTGCGGCGCTGTTTGATTTGCCGTGCACGGTGTATATGGGCGAGCAGGACACGCAGCGGCAAGCGTTGAATGTGTTTCGTATGGAGCTGTTGGGCGCGAAGGTGGTGTCTGTGCACACGGGTACGAAGACGCTGAAAGACGCGACCAGCGAAGCCATCCGCGATTGGGCGGCGAACTTTGAAGATACTTATTATGTTATAGGATCGGTGGTGGGCCCGAGTCCATATCCGCGAATGGTGCGGGATTTTCAAAGCGTAATCGGCATCGAGACGAAGCGGCAAATAGCAGAAAAGGAAGCGCGAATGCCGGATTATTTGATTGCGTGTGTGGGCGGCGGAAGCAACGCGATGGGGCTGTTCTATCCGTTTATTGGCGAGGAAAACGTGAAGATGATTGGCGTGGAAGCGGGCGGTAAAGGCACTGACACTCCGCATCACGCGGCGGCTATAGGCAAAGGAAGCCCGGGAGTTTTGCACGGTATGAAGTCGTATTTTTTGCAGGATGAGTTTGGGCAGATACTGCCCGTGCATTCGATATCGGCGGGGCTTGATTATCCGGGGATTGGCCCCGAACACGCCAGTTTGTTTGAGTCGGGACGGGTGCGCTTTGAGTCGGTAACGGACGACGAAGCGGTGGAAGCGTTTGAGTTTTTGAGTAAGACGGAGGGGATTATGCCGGCGCTGGAAAGCGCGCATGCTGTGGCGTATGCTTGCAAGATGATACCAAAGACAAGGAAGAACGATATAATCGTAATCAATGTGTCGGGCAGAGGCGACAAAGACGTGTACAGCGTGGCAAAGCATATGGGGGTGAGTATCAATGACTAGGATAGGCAGGAGATTTGCCGAGTTGAAAGAGCGCAAGGAAAAAGCGTTGGTGCCGTTCTTTTTTGCGGGGGATCCGGATATAGATGCGACGTACGAGCTTGTATTGGAGCTGGAGAAAGCGGGCGCGGATATCGTGGAGCTGGGAATACCGTATACCGATCCGTTGGCAGACGGACCGGTTAACCAAGCGGCGGCGGCACGTGCGCTGAAAAACGATATCACGCTGACGGACATATTGGATATGGTGAAGCGACTAAGGAAAGTGACACAGGTACCGATCGCGTTTCTGTTGTATTTTAATTGCGTATTGCAATATGGGGTAGAGCGGTTTTTACAGGGCTGCGAAAAGTGCGGTGTTGACGGTTTGGTGATTCCCGACCTGCCGTATGAAGAGAGGCTGAGATATACTGAGATTTTTGCGCGGCATGATGTGGATATGATACCGCTGGTGACGCCGGTTTCGGGCGAGCGAATCGAAAAGATTGTGGCCGGCAGCAGCGGGTTTATATACTGCGTGACATCGACCGGGACGACGGGAGTTCGCAGCGATTTTGATACCGACTTTGATCGTTTTATGAGCGAGGTAGCTGCGCACACGGACACGCCGCGGGTGCTTGGGTTTGGGATATCGACCACGGCGCAGGTGAGCAAGCTAAAAGGCTACGGCGAAGGTGTAATTGTCGGGAGCGCGATTGTCAAAAGGATGGAAGCGCAAACGGATGCCATTGTGATGATTGAAGATGTGGCGCAGTTTGTCCGGCAGCTAAAAGCGGCGCAGCGCTAAAGATAGGTTGCCAATACATACGCGAGTAACAGCACAAGAGATTCGCTTTGCCACTTTGTTGTGCGGGGCGAAATTTTAGTGTATAATCTAAGCGCGGAAATCTCGCCAAGCAGTATGTCTTGAAACATCCAAAGATTATTGCGGTGGGTGAGAATGAGCCGGGTGATATAACAAGAGGGATAATAAATGAATTTAGATAGACATTTGGAGACGGCCAAGCACGCGGCGGTGAGAGCCGGCGAGCAAATTATGAAAATATACGCGACCGACTTTGACGAGAGCGTGCAGATGAAGGCGGATAACAGCCCTTTGACAATAGCGGACAAAGCGGCGAACGCGATAATACTCGATATGCTTAAAAGCGAGTTCCCGCAGATTTCGATGCTGTCGGAGGAGAGCACGGACGACATGACGCGCCTAAAAAACGAGCTGTGCTGGATTGTCGATCCGCTGGATGGGACGAAGGAGTTTATAAAGCGAAACGGCGAGTTTACCGTGAACATCGCGATTAGCGATAGGGGCAAGCCGGTGCTGGGAGTGATTTATGTGCCCGTGACCGGGGTACTGTTTTTTGCGGCGCAGGGAGTTGGTGCGTTTAGGCAGGAGAACGGTGAGGTTTCGCGAATAAGCGTTACCGACAAGACGGAGAATTTGATTCTCGTGGGAAGCAAGTCGCACGCGTCCGAGCAGCTGGCGAAGCTGATCGACGAGAAAAAGGAGCTGATTGGCGAAACCGTGTCTGCCGGAAGCTCGCTTAAAGGGACGATGGTGGCGCAGGGCCAAGCGGACGTTTATTATCGGTTTGGGTATACTTGCGAGTGGGACACGGCAGCGATGCACGCGATTGTGGAGCAGGCGGGCGGGATATTTGCTCAGATGGACGGCAGCGAAATGACGTATAACAGAAAAAACACGCTGAACGAAAAAGGATTTTACGTGGTGAATCGCGCGGAAAATATTTGGGTATAGGTGAAACAGGAGCGCTGTAAGGGCAGGAGAAACGTATGAAAGAACTAACACATTTGGATCAGCTTGAGGCGGAAGCCATATATATTATCAGAGAGGTGGCGGCAGAGTGTGAGAAGCCGGTGATGCTTTATTCGGTCGGCAAGGACAGCTCTGTGTTGCTGCATTTGGCGCTAAAGGCGTTTTATCCGCAAAAGCCGCCGTTTCCGTTTATGCATATCGATACGACCTGGAAGTTTAAGCAGATGATTGCGTTTAGGGACAGGCGCGCAAAAGAGCTTGGGATTGAAATGATTGTGCATACCAACGAGCAGGGAGTGGCGCAGGGCATCAATCCGTTTGACAACGGCGCGGCGTATACAGACATTATGAAGACGCAGGCGCTGAAAGAGGGATTGGATAAGCACGGGTTTACTGCGGCGTTTGGCGGCGGGCGGCGGGATGAAGAGAAGTCGCGCGCGAAGGAGCGGGTGTTCTCGTTCCGCAACGCTGAGCACGCTTGGGACCCCAAAAACCAGCGACCGGAGATGTGGAAACTGTATAACACTCGGCTGCACAAAGGCGAAAGCATGCGGGTGTTTCCGATATCCAACTGGACGGAAAAGGACATTTGGCAGTATATAAAACGCGAAAAAATTGAAATTGTGCCGTTGTATTTTGCGAAAGAGCGACCATTTGTGAGGCGCGAGAATAGCATCATTTTGGTGGACGACGAGCGATTGAAGCTGCAAAAGGGCGAAAGAATTGAGACGGCGAGCATACGCTTTCGGACGCTTGGGTGCTATCCGCTGACGGGCGGATTCCTATCAAACGCAGCGACGCTGGATGAGATTATCGACGAGACGCTGGGTGCGGTGTCGTCTGAACGCACGAGCAGGGTGATTGACAACGAGGCGGAGGGCAGCATGGAGCGGCGTAAAAAAGAGGGGTATTTCTAGATGAAGAGTTTGCTGAAGTTTATAACCTGCGGCTCTGTGGATGACGGGAAATCGACGCTGATTGGGCACATGCTGTATGACGCAAAGCTGCTATTTGCAGATCAGGAGAAGGCGCTTATACTCGGCAGCAAAGTCGGCAGCGCCCAAGGCGAAATTGATTATTCGCTTTTGCTTGACGGGCTGATGGCGGAGCGGGAGCAGGGCATCACTATCGATGTGGCGTATCGGTATTTTACGTCTTCGGTGCGCTCGTTTGTTGTCGCGGACTGCCCCGGGCACGAGCAGTATACGCGCAACATGACGGTGGGCGCTTCGTTTGCTGACCTTGCGGTGATATTGGTGGACGCGTCGCAGGGTGTTTTGCTGCAAACGCGGCGGCACGCGCGGATATGCGCGATGATGGGCATACGGCATTTCGTGATTGCGGTGAACAAGATGGATTTGATTGATTATGACCCGCACAGGTTTGACGAGATTAAAAGAGATGTGAAGGCGCTTTGTGCGCAGTTTGAGCTGACATCTATAAAGGTGATACCGGTGTGCGCAACAAAGGGCGACAACATTACAGAGCAGTCGGAAAACACGGCGTGGTACAGGGGCGACTCGCTGCTGGAATATTTGGAAAATATAGATGTCGAGACGGCTGTAGTCAACAAGGGCTTTACAATGCCTGTGCAGCGGGTGTGCAGGCCGAACGCGCAGTTTCGCGGGTTTGCGGGGCAGATTGAGACGGGCAGCGTAAAGGTTGGCGGTGAGATACTCGTTTTGCCAAACAATGAAACGGCGAAGGTTTCGCAGATATATGTGGGGGACAGCAAAGCGAAGAGGGCGCGGGCCGGGCAGCCGGTTACGATTTGCTTGGACAGGGAAATTGACGTGTCGAGAGGTTGCGTGATAACGAGCGCAAAGCAGCCCGAAGTTTCGGATATGGTGACGGCGGATATACTATGGATGGATGGTGAGGAGCTGCTGAGCGGCAGAAATTATATCGTGAAGTGCGGTACAATGAGCATACCCGCGACGGTGATGAACATCAAGTATAAAATTGACGTGAATACGGGGCAGCATAAACCGGCGGACAAGCTGTTTAAAAACGAGATTGCGTCGGTGGATATCGCGTTTTCGCAGAAAATTGTGGTGGACAAGTTTGCAAACAACGCGGCGCTTGGTGGGTTCATATTTATGGATAGGGTGAGCAACGCAACCAGTGCGTGCGGCGTGATTGTGCATACGCTTAGGCGCTCGACCAACGTTGTTTGGCACAAAACGGACATCACTCGCGCTGAGCGCTCGGTGCAAAAGGCGCAAACACCGTTGACGTTGTGGTTTACCGGGCTGTCGGGCAGCGGCAAGAGCACGCTGGCGAACGAAGTGGAAAAACGGCTGCATTTGATGGGCAAGCACACCATGCTGCTGGACGGCGATAATGTGCGTCACGGGCTTAACATGAACCTTGGGTTTAAGGAAGAGGATCGTGTGGAGAACATCAGAAGGATTGCGCAGGTGTGCCGTTTGATGAACGACGCGGGGCTGATTACGCTGGCTTCGTTTATATCGCCTTATGAAAAGGACAGGGAAAACGCGAAAACTATAGTTGGCGATGCGTTTGTGCAGATTTATGTTTCGACGCCGCTGGCTGAGTGCGAAAAGCGGGACGTGAAGGGACTGTACGCAAAGGCGAGAGCGGGCGAAATACCAAACTTTACGGGGATAAGCAGCCCGTATGAGGTGCCGGAAAACCCGGACGTTGATATTGACACCACGGGCAAGAGCCTGGAGCAGGCGGTGCAGTATGTGATGGACGCTTTGAAAAAGTATTTGGAGCGGTAGAGCGCGTAAACGACGGTGGTATAGACCAATACGAGCGGTGGGACGGTGTATATTGCTGAATTGTGTGCCGAAGCATGCGTATTTTTTTATGGATACGTGGGCGCGTAGTGTTTGGCTGTGAGCCGGCATTATCTCTTTTTGAAAAATCAAACTTATAAAACCAAATAAATATCGACAAAGCCAGCAAAATTGTTTAAAATTAAGGAGACAGGTACGCAGCCGGACAATGGGGTAGAATGAATGCCAAGCGTATATTTTTTGTATTGCGTTGTGGCGGATTTTGAAAATTATAGTGCATCTGATGGATAACCAATTTGTAAGAAAAAAATATGGGAGAAAAAAATATGGGAGTTATGACAAGAGCGCAGTATATTGAGAGCTTAGAGAAGCTGAATATGAAGGTGTATATGTTTGGTGAGCTGGTTGATAAGCCGACAGAGCACCCGATTATTGTGCCGTCCATGAACTCTTTGGCGATGACGTATGCGCTGGCGGAGAAAGCGGAACATCAGGACTTGATGCTGGCGAAGTCTACGCTGAACGGCGAGACTATCAACCGGTTTAATTATTTGCACCAAAGCAGCGAAGACTTGATAAAAAAGATAAAGATGCAGCGGCTGCTGGGGCAGAAGACGGGCGCGTGTTTTCAACGGTGCGTGGGTATGGACGCGGCGAACGCCATGTTTAACACCACGTTTGAAATGGACGAGAAGCACGGCACGGACTATCACGAAAAGTTTACGAAGTATTGGAGGTATATACAGCAAAAAGACTATACAGTGGACGGCGCGATGACAGACCCCAAGGGCGACAGGTCGCTTCCGCCGACAAAGCAGATCGATCCCGATATGTATTTGCGGATAGTGGAGCGAAGGGACGACGGTATTGTTGTGCGCGGTGCGAAAATGCACCAAACGGGCATGGTGAACTCGCACGAGGTGTTGGTGATGCCGACCATCGCGATGCGCGAAGAGGACAAAGATTACGCTGTCAGCTTTGCTGTGCCGAGCGACGCGAACGGAATATTGATGATATACGGGCGGCAGTCTTGCGATACGCGAAAAATGGAAGACAATGCGGATGTGGACCTTGGGAACTGCAAGTTTGGCGGGCACGAGGTTGTGGTGATTTTCGACGACGTGTTTGTACCAAATGAGCGAATATTCATGAACGGCGAAACGGAGTTTGCGGGCATGCTGGTCGAGCGGTTTGCGGGCTATCACAGAAGCAGCTATGGCGGGTGTAAAGTGGGCGTTGGGGATGTGCTTATCGGCGCGGCGGCGCTTGCGGCCGAGTATAACGGTGTGCCAAAGGCAAGCCATATCAAGGACAAGCTGATTGAGATGGTGCATTTGAACGAGACGCTGTATAGCTGTGGCATTGCGTGCAGCGCGGAGGGTAGCAAAACGAAGGCGGGAAATTATATTATCGATATGCTGCTGGCGAACATATGCAAGCAGAATGTGACGCGGTTTCCGTACGAGATAGCGCGGCTTGCCGAGGACATTGCGGGCGGGCTGATGGTGACCATGCCGTCGGACAAAGATTTTAAGGATGAGAAGCTGGGTAAGTATTTGGAGAAGTATTTGAAGGGAGCTGACGGCGTGCCGGTGGAGCACAGGCAGCGCATTTTGCGGCTGATTGAAAACATATCGCTGGGGACGGCGGCGGTTGGGTATCGAACAGAGTCGATGCACGGTGCAGGCTCTCCGCAGGCGCAAAGGATTATGATTTCGCGGCAAAGCAACATGGATATGAAAAAGGCGCTTGCCAAGAATATTGCGGGCATTATAGAGCTGACGCAATGACGGTTGGTGTGAAATATTGCGGCGGGTGCAACGCGGAGTATGAGAGGGTGCGCGCTGTTGAGCGGATAAAAAGTGAAGCAAGCGGGCATACGTTTAAGCCGTATAAGGATGGCGGGGTGTTTGACAAAGTGATCGTGATTGTTGGCTGCGGCAAAGCGTGCGCAAAGGTAGGCGAGAGGCACGAGGTAGTTTATATCGGCAGCGAAGCGGACGCAACGAGCGCGATAGCGATGCTGAAAAGTACGGAGGGCTAAGATGGATTGGAAGGCGGAGTATAACGCAAAGTGTGTCAGCGCAGAGCAAGCGCTGAAACATATACGCCCGCACAGCCGTGTTGTGTTTGGACATTGCATCGGTGAGCCGATGGCGCTTGTTGACGCGATGGTGAAAAACTATAAGCAGTTTGTAGATGTCGAAATTGTGCACATGGTGGCTATGGGCAAGGGCGAGTATTGCAAACCGCATATGAAGGGGCACTTCAGGCATAATTCGTTTTTTGTGGGCGCGTGCACTAGAGATGCAGTAAACGACGGTCGGGCAGATTTTACGCCGTGTTTCTTTTCGCAGCTGCCGGGGCTGCTTTGCAGCGAGGAGTTTAAAGTGGACGCGGCGATGGTGCAGGTGACGCCGCCCGACGAAAATGGATACGTGAGCCTGGGGGTGTCGGTGGACTATACTAAAGCGGCGGTGGAGCAGGCGGAGGTTGTGATTGCGCAAGTGAACGAGAACATGCCGAGAACGATGGGGCGCTCGAGCGTTCATGTGTCAGAGATAGATTGGTTTGTGCAGATATCAGAGCCTTTAATTGAGCTGACTCCGCCGGAAATATCGGACGTGGAGAAGCAAATCGGCAAGAACTGCGCGGATTTGATCGAAAACGGAGCGACATTGCAGCTTGGCATCGGATCGCTGCCTGACGCGGTGCTGTTGTTTTTGAAGGATAAGCGGAATCTCGGTATACATTCTGAGATGCTGTCGGACGGGGTTGTGGAGCTGATAGAGAGCGGCGTTGTCAACAACGCAGCCAAAACGATTCACAACGGCAAAACGGTGGTTTCGTTTTTGATGGGGACACGCAAGCTGTATGACTTTGTGGACGGCAACGAATCAATCGAAATGTATCCGGTGGATTATGTGAACGACCCGACCGTGATTATGAAAAATCACAAAATGGTGTCGGTCAACTCGTGCGTGCAAGTGGATTTGATGGGGCAGGTTGCAAGCGAAAGCGTGGGGAGCAAGCAAATAAGCGCGGTCGGCGGGCAGGTGGACTTTGTGCGCGGCGCAAACATGGCAGTTGGCGGCAAAAGCATTATCGCGATACCGTCCACAGCGGGCAGCGGAAGGTTCAGTAAAATTGTGCCGATTTTGGATGAGGGCGCGACGGTGACGACATCGCGCAACGATGTAAATTATATTGTGACGGAGTATGGCGCGGCGCAGCTGAAAGGCAAGACGTTAAGGCAGCGTGCAAGAAGCTTGATTGAAATTGCACACCCGAAGTTTAGACCCATGTTGATTACGGAGTGGGAAAAGCGGTTTAGCGAAAGTTTTGTATAGTAAATAACAGATGATATTAATACGGAAAAAGTGGGGAAGGTGACAGATGCAGTTTATAAAATATGAGAAAACTGAGAATATAGCGACGATCGCGATAAGCCGAGAGGAGGCGCTAAATGCGCTGAATATCGCGATGCTGGGTGAGCTTGACGAGCTGTTGGATGAGGTGCAAAGCGATAAGGATGTGTATTGCGTGATTGTGACGGGCGCGGGTGACAAGTCGTTTGTCGCGGGTGCGGATGTCGGCGAGATGAAGGACCTGACGCAAGAGAAGGCGAAGGAGTTTGGCGCGCAAGGGAACATGGTGATGAGCAAACTGGAAACGCTGCGGATGCCGGTGATTGCCGCGATAAACGGGTATGCGCTGGGCGGAGGGCTGGAGCTTGCGCTTGCGTGCGATATTCGTATTGCGTCGCAAAACGCGCTGTTTGGGTTTCCCGAAACGGGGCTTGGCATCACGCCCGGATATGGCGGAACGCAGCGGTTGGCTCGAACTGTCGGCATGTCGGCAGCAAAAAGGATGATGTTTGCGGGTGAGAAAATAAAGGTGGGGGAAGCGATAAGGATTGGATTGATAGATGAGATTGCAGCGCGTGGTGAGCTTATGGAGGTGGCGAGCGGACTTGCTGCGAAAATTGTGCAGCAGGCGCCGGTCGCGGTGGCGCAATGCAAGCGGGCGGTTAACGAAGGCGCGGGGCTTACGATTGATAAAGCGGTGCTGGTTGAGACGGAGCTGTTTGCGAAGTGTTTTGATACTTTGGATCAAAACAACGCGATGGAAGCGTTTGTGGACAAAAGAAAGCCGGGAAAATTCGAGAATCGGTAGGGCGAAACATATGCGAATAAGGAGAGTGTGAAGATGAAAAAACGTTATCCGAGAATGGCACTTGCCACAGTTTTGGTGCCGTGGACGCACGAGTTTAAGCTGGAAGAAGGTATGTTTAGAGAGTGTCTGAAGATTTTGGTGGACAGCGGTGTGAAGTTTATCTATACATTTGGAACAGCGGGCGAAGGGTATAGCGTGGACGAAGAGCAGTTTGAGCAGATAACGCGCGTGCAGGTTGAGGAGCTTAGCGACACGGGCGTTACGCCGATCGCGGGTGTTATCAGTCTTTCGACTTCGGAAATGATCAATCGCATTCGCGTGGCGTGTGAGCTTGGGGTGCGCGACTTTCAAATATCGTTCCCGTCTTGGGGCGAGCTTACGGACGAGGAAGTCGATGTTTTTTTCCATCAAGTGTGCGACCCGTTTCCTGAATGCAGATTTATGCATTACAACAACGGCGGGCGGAGCAAAAAGATGCTGAAAGCAAAGGATTATATTCGGTTGGCACAGCAGATTCCAAACCTTGTCGCGGTGAAGTTTATGAACGACTCGTTAGCGGACGTGATTAACGTTGTGAGGGCTGATACGCCCATTCAGTTTATTTTGAGCGAGCGCGGCTATGGTTATGGGTGTTTGTTCGGCGAGTGCAGCATGTTGTTCTCGAGCATTATAACTCATCTGCCAAGCGGGTGGGCGCTGTATAACGCGGGCATTGAAAAGGATATCGACGAGATTGTGCGGCTGGAAAAAGAGGTTGCGGTTTCTCAGGAAGTGCTGTTTAGCACGTGCACAACGCCTGTGATTGACGCGGCGTACGACAAGCTGTATATAAAGAGCTTTATGCCGGCTTTTCCGATGCGGTTGTATCCGCCGTACCAAACGATAAGCGACGAGCAGGTGAGCGCTTACATGAGCGCGATGAGGCAAGCGCTGCCGCAGTGGTTTGAGTGAGGCGGTGCAGAGCTAGAGAGTTACGCAATCGATAGGATTGTTGGCGGTCGGCGAAGCTGATTTTGACCCTTTCGGCTTGAATATACTATAAAAAAGATGTTATACTATGCGGGATGCGGTTTTTTAAATGTGTGCCGCATTATTTTCTTATTAGGTGGTGAGAAAACCGCGCGAAAACAGTAAGAAAACGGCATTAAAAGCGGATAAAAGCAGCGGTATTATAAAAAGCTGAGCGTCTGATAGAGGGAGCGCGCAGGAATGCGGGGGTTTATAAAAAAAGGCAACGATTTTTATAAAAATGACAAGATTTCTTTAGTATTTAATTTATAAAAGTTATATACTATAGCGGACACTATGGACAGGTGTATATTAAATTGGCGTATTATACGAATAATACTGTTTTAATACACCGTAGGATCCGGAAAAACCGAGTATATATGCGCGGCTTTATGTGAATTTATTGTCAAGCTGTTGTTTATAATTTAGAAAATCTATTAAGAATAAATATTATGAATGAGAAAGAGGTTACAAGGTATGCAAAAGAAAATTGTTGATGTTGTAAAGAGTGGAAAGATTTTGGTTAGCGACGGCGCATGGGGAACTTTCTTGCAGAAGAAGGGTCTGGAGCCGGGCGAGTGCCCAGAGCTTTGGTGCGTGGAGCGCCCGGACGACGTAACCGCGATTGCAAAGAGCTATATCGATGCGGGCGCGGACATGGTTGAAGCGAACAGCTTTGGCGGCACGAGCTTTAAGTTTGAGCATTTTGGTTTGGCGGACAGGGTGGCCGAGATTAACGAAGCGGCTGCGCGGTGTTCTAAGAATGCGGCGGGCGACGACAACTGGGTTATCGCGTCGATTGGACCGACAGGCAAAATGCTGATTACACAGGAAGTGACCGAGCAGGAAATGTATGATGCGTTTAAGGAGCAGGCAATCGCGCTTGAAGCCGGCGGCGCGGACGCGGTGTGCGTGGAAACGATGAGCGATATCGAGGAAGCGACGCTGGCTGTGAAAGCGGCAAAAGAGAACACCGACCTTGAAGTTATCTGCACGTTTACATTTGAAAAAACTGTACGCGGCGACTACAGAAGCATGATGGGCGTTGCGCCGGCAGAAGCTGCAACAGCGGCTCTCGAAGCGGGCGCGGACATTATCGGAACAAACTGCGGAAACGGTATGGAGCGTATGCTCGTTATCGTTGCGCAGATGCGCGAAGCGGCGCCGGACACACCGATACTGCTGCACGCGAATGCGGGACTGCCGCAAAACATAGACGGCGTTGACGTATTCCCCGAAACACCCGAGATGATGGCAGCGTTTGTTGAGCAGATGATTGATGCGGGCGCGAATATCCTCGGCGGATGCTGCGGCACAACACCTGCGCATATTGCCGCTATCAAAGAAGTGGTAGAAAAACACAACAATAAATAAACGAATTTATATATGGAGGAGAGCATTATGAAACCAAAATTTTTAGGGACGGCCATCGGAAGTATGCCGTTTACCGATCCTGACTATGCAGTGAAAGTATCTACGACAACTATTAAAGATTGCCCGATATGGCCCCAGCTCCCAAGGCTGGGCATGAACGAGCAGATGGAAGTGCAGTACAGCGAAGGGCTGCCGGCAGTTGTGCGCGATTATGAAAAGGGCAGAATGTTCTTTGACACAGAGAGCGACTACTTTGATGATTTCGCGACATTCTATGAAAACTATATGGTGGCTATGGACCCGGACGACGGCACGGGCGACTGCTCGGTTATGGCGATATCCGAAGAGTTCAGCAAAGGCTTTTACGCGATGGAAAAAGTGCTGAAAGCAAACGCTGGCAAGCTGCCGTGCGTGAAAGTGCAGACAACAGGACCATGCAGCTTTGCGTTGACGATTGTGGACGAGAATAAAAGAGCGATATATTATAACGACGAGTTTAGAGATTTGATCACAAAAGCGATGGCTATGAAGTGCCGCTGGCAGATTCAAAGGTTTAAACCGTTTGCCGATGACGTGATTTGCTTTATCGATGAGCCGATACTATCTGCGTTTGGCAGCTCTACATACGTTTCGGTAAAACGCGAGGACGTTGTGGCTATGCTGGCAGAAGTAATCGACGCTGTGCATGCGGACGGCGCGCTTGCGGGAATCCACTGCTGCGGAAACACGGAGTGGAGCATATTGATTGACGCGGGCGTTGACATTGTTAACTTTGACGCGTTTGAGTATGGACACACGATAGCGATGTATGCGGACTCTGTCAAGGCGCACCTTGAGCGCGGCGGAATGCTGGCGTGGGGCGTTGTGCCTACATCTGAAATTATCCGTGAGCAGAGCGTTGAAACGCTGGAAGAGCAGCTTGAGAACGTGATGGACGGGCTTGCTGCGCAGGGCATCGACAAGCAGCTTATTATGGAGCAGGCACTCATAACACCATCTTGCGGAACAGGGTCTATGTCACCCGAGGACGCTGAAAAGGTGTTTGAGCTGACAGGAAAGCTGTCGGCAAGAATGAAAGAAAAGTACGGTTTCTAGAGCAGAAACCTTGAGGAGAGCGACATGAAGATTGCGGTATCGGGCAAAGGCGGCGTTGGTAAATCTACCATCGCGGCTGCCCTGGCGCTGACCATAGCAAAAAAAGGCGGAAAAGTTTTGGCACTTGACGCGGATCCGGATGCAAATCTGGCGTCCGCTCTTGGTATAAGCAGCGAGAACCAAGAAAAGATTGTGCCGATATCTAAGCAGATTGAGCTGATTGAAGAGAGAACAGGCTCTAAGGTGGATACGTACGGCAAGGTGTTTAAGCTGAACCCCGAAGTGAGCGATGTTGCGGAGAAGTATTCGTATAAGCACGGCGACATCGACTTGCTGGTGCTGGGCGCTGTGACAGCGGGCGGCGGCGGGTGTGCGTGCCCTGAAAGCACGTTTATCAGATCGCTCGTGACCGACCTCGTTATGTTTAAAGACGAAACGCTGATTATGGATATGGAAGCGGGCATCGAGCATCTTGGGCGCGCGACGAGCAGAGGCGTGGACGTGATGGTCGTGGTCGTTGAACCCGGAAAGCGCTCGATCGATTGCGCGTTTACTGTGCAGCGCATGGCGAACGAAATCGGCGTCAAAAAGCTGGTGGCGGTTGCCAACAAAGTGGGCAGCGATGAGGACGAGCAGTACATAAAAGACAAGCTGCCGCAAGGCATAGAGCTGGTGGCGTTTATACCGTATTCTGCAACGATAAGAAACGCGGACAGAGAAGGCGTCAGCGTGCTGGACGTTTTGGACGACGAGCTAAAAGAGATATTTGAAGACATGTTTCAGAAAATAGAAGGACAGATTATATGAGCTATTTGATAGCGGTAACAGGCAAAGGCGGAGTTGGTAAAACAACGGTTAGCAGTCTCATAATTAAACAGATGGTGGTGGCGGGCAAAAAGCCTGTGCTTGCCATCGACGCAGACCCGAACAGCTGTCTTGACGCGGCGCTTGGCGTAAAGGTAGAAAAAACGGTTGGGCGAGTAAGAGAAGAAGCGAAGGTAGAAGCAAGCAAAGGTATGGGCGCGGGGATAAGCAAGCAAGACCTCTTGCAGATGAAAATTGAGGAGAGTCTTGTGGAATCGCAAGGGTTCGACTTGATAGCGATGGGGCGGCCGGAAGGCGCAGGATGCTATTGCTATGCAAACAACGTGCTAAAGTCGGTAATCGGAAAGCTGTCGGACCAGTATCCTTATGTGGTGCTGGACAACGAAGCGGGTCTTGAGAACTTGTCGCGCAGGATAGTGCAGAAGGTGAATTTGCTGATATTGGTGTCTGACCAAAGCAACTCGGGACTTGAAACACTAAAGCGTCTGTACACTTTGGCCGACGAGATGGAGATAAAGTACGACAAGCTGCTGATTGTGGTGAACCGTATGCGCACGGATACGCTGCCCGAGAAAGCGGCGGAAGTGAAAGAGTATACGCACGCGGACGAAGTAATCGGATTGCCGGACGACCTTGAGCTGGCGAACCTTGCGGACACAGGCGAAAGTTTTGAAGCATTAGGTGACGACAACGCAGTGATAAAGAAGATTAATAATTTAGTAAGTAATATATAGTTTTAAAAAAATAAATAAGTGGGTGAACACAGTGAGTACAGAAGTTCAGGATTATAAGAAGGTAGGAGACCAAGCCTCTCAGGAAATGCTGGCAAAGGCAACGGAAGAGTCCGTAGATACGTGTTTTGACCGGTATGAGACACAAAAACATCATTGTAAGTTTGGCACGAGCGGCGTTTGCTGCAAAATATGCCATATGGGACCTTGCAGGATAACAAAGAAGTCGCCGCTCGGCGTTTGCGGAGCGGATGAGGACACGATTGTTGCAAGAAACTATTTGCGCGAAGTTGTCGGCGGAACGGCTGCGCATAGTGACCATGGGCGTCATTTGGTGCTGCGGTTAAAGAAGGTGGCGCAGGGCGAAGGAAACGGATATACGATTAAAGATGAAAAGACGCTGCGGTATAACGCTAATCTTTATGGTATTGAAGAAGAGGGGCGCACTAAAGAAGATGTTGCGCTTGATCTGGCTAACATGATGCTGCAAGAGTTTTCGCATCAGGAAGAGTATTTAAAGACGCTGACATTGGCACCTGTGAAAAGGCAGGGTGTTTGGGAGAATCACGATCTTAAGCCGCACGGCATCGACCGCACGGTGGTTGAAGCGATGCACAGAACAACGATGGGCGTTGACCACGATTATAAGAGCTTGCTGATGCACGCGTTTAGAACATCGCTTTGCGACGGATGGGGCGGAAGCCGATGCGCTTCTATTGTGTCTGACATCATGTTTGGCGCTCCAAAGCCGATTAAGACCGAAGCGAACCTTGGCGTTTTAAAAGAGGAAACTGTAAATATTATTGTGCACGGGCACGAACCTGCGTTGTCAGAGATGCTGGCAGTTGCAGTGCAAGCCCCGGAAATAAAAGCATATGCCAAGAAAGCAGGCGCAGACGGAATCACACTCGCGGGACTTTGCTGTACGGCGAACGAGATATTGATGCGGCACGGCGTGCCTGTTGCGGGTAACTTTTTGCAGCAGGAGCTGGCGATTATCACCGGCGCTGTTGAGATGATGGTTATCGATGTGCAGTGTTGTATGCCGAGCTTGCCGAAAGTGGCTGAAAGCTATCATACAGAAATCATATCGACTGCCGAGATCGCAAAGACTGTTGGCGCGTCGCATATTGAGTTTAACGAAGACTTGCCGCTTGAGTCGGCAAAAGAAATGATTAAGCGAGCGATTGACAATTTTGGTAAGCGCGACAAATCAAAAATAGAGATTCCAAAGCAGTCGGCGCAAATGGTCGCGGGCTTTAGCGTGGACGCGATTAAGTATATGTTGGGCGGCACGTTTAGAGGATCGTTCAGACCATTAAATGACGCGATTATCGCAAATCGAATTTATGGGCTTGTCGGAATCGTTGGTTGCAGCAATCCAAACTGTAAACTGGAAGAGTACACGCATGTATTGACTAAGGAACTCATCAAGCGCAACGTGCTTGTGCTAAAGACCGGCTGTGCGGCAATTGCTTCGGGTAAAGCGGGAATGATGCAGCCTGAAATCGGCGTGGAGCAGGCGGGTGACGGACTGCGCGAAGTTTGCGAAACGGTTGGTATCCCACCGATACTACATATGGGTAGCTGTGTTGACAACTCGAGAATACTTGAAGCGGCAACTGAGGTTGTGGCGGAAGGTGGACTTGGAGACGACCTAGCCGGATTGCCGGCAGTGGGCGTTGCGCCGGAGTGGATGAGCGAAAAAGCGATTGCAATCGGTTGTTACTTCGTGGCATCGGGTGTTGATGTTGTACTCGGTAACGGGTTCTATACTTCCGGTTCACCGAATGTTGAGAAGTTCTTGATGGAAGATACAAAAGACCTGTTTGGCGGAAGCTT
The DNA here is from genome assembly GCA_018648645.1 of Clostridia bacterium. Taxonomy (GTDB): domain Bacteria; phylum Bacillota; class Clostridia; order Christensenellales; family SZUA-584; genus JABGQS01. The sequence goes on along the minus strand of JABGQS010000023.1, from coordinate 18,998 downwards.
CCATGTGGAAGAAGACCCACTCAAAGCAGTTGAACTGATTATGAACATTATCGGAGAAGCAAGAGAAGCGCTTGGCATCAACAAGAAAGCGGAGAGAAAGCTTTACGATATGCAGGACAGGAGGGAATTGGATGTCTAAATTAATTTGTGCCAGCGCCATTGACGGCGCGGTAGAATGGCTGGTTAAAGCAGAGACCAAACTGGCCGAGACTATAAAGGAAAAAGGCGAGGACTTTAAAGTAGAGTTTCCCAGCACTACGTATTCGCTCCCGGTAATATATTCGTTTACCGGAAAGAGAATGGAAACGCTCGCTGACCTAAAAGGGATATTAGATTATTCTAAGGAGCTGCTTCCGAACCGACCGGATGACAACGTGTGGCTTCCCTACCTTGGAAACACATTGGACGCGGGTGTTGCTGCGCTGTTTGCATGCGAGGTAATTGAAGCGTGCAAGTATATCATTGGCCCTAGCCCCGTGGACGGAATATGGCTTGGCGCGGCCAGCGACGTCATTATGCGTGAGCGCGGTATCGAGTTTGTTGACGGCACGGCGCCGGGTTTTGCAGCCATTACAGGCGCGGCACCCGACAACGCGACAGCGGTTAAAATTGCTAAAGAGCTTCAGCAGAAGAACTTGTACGTGTTTATGGGAGGCAGCACAAACGGCAAGCAGTTTGCCGAGCAGCTGGCCGAAGAAGGTGTGCAGCTGGGCTGGGATACGCGGCTTGTTCCTTTCGGGGCTGACGTTTCTGCTTTGATTTATGCGCTTGGGTTTGCGAACAGAGCGGCGCTCTCTTTCGGCGGCGTTGCACCGGGCGACTTTAAAGGAAACCTCAAGTATAACAAGAACCGTATATTCGCATTTGTGTTGGCGCTTGGCGAAGTTACGCCGGACAAATATGCGGCGGCGGCGGGAGCGATTAACTACGGCTTCCCTGTAATTGCGGACACGGACATTCCGGAAATATTGCCGACGGGCGTGTGTACATATGAGCACGTTGTCAGCAACGTGCCGCACGACCAAATGGTCGAGAAGGCGCTTGAAGTGCGCGGTTGCAAAATCAAGATTGTGGACGTACCTGTACCTGTGCCATACGGCGCGGCGTTTGAAGGCGAGAGAATCAGGAAAGAAGCGACGCATGTGGAGTTTGGCGGAAACAAGACTACGGCGTTTGAGTTTGTTACGAGCGTTGAGCCCGAAGACATAAACGACGGCGAGATTATCGTGATCGGCAAAGACATCGACGAAGTAGAAGAGGGCACGGCACTGCCGCTGGCTATTTGGGTAGAGGTTGCCGGGCGCAAGATGCAGTCTGACTTTGAGCCGATTCTAGAGCGTCAAATACATCATTTGCTGAACGGTGCAGAGGGATTATGGCACATGGGGCAGCGCGATATCGTTTGGACGCGTGTTTCTAAAGATGGGTTTGCAAAGGGCCTTCGATTGAAGCATTACGGAGAGATTATCCACGCCAGATTGCTGTCTGATTATCCTGCGATAGTGGATAAAATTAAAATAACTATAGTTACAGATGAAAAAGAAGTAGAGGATAGATTAAAGGTTGCTTTAAAAGTTTATGACGAGAGAAACAGACGTCTTGAAGCAATGACGGATGAATCTGTTGATACGTTCTACTCTTGCCTGCTATGTCAGTCGTTTGCACCTGATCATGTTTGCGTAATTACTCCGGAAAGACTGGGGCTTTGCGGTGCATATAACTGGCTTGACGGAAAAGCGGCGTATGAAATCGACGAAACCGGTCCTAACCAGCCTGTAATTAAAGGCGAATGTTTGGATCCACAAAAGGGCGTTTGGGAGGGTGTTAACGAGTACGTATACACAAACACCCATAAGGCAATAGAAGCGTTTAGCGCGTATTCTATCATGGACAGACCGATGACGAGTTGCGGCTGCTTTGAAGCGATTGTGGCGTACGTGCCCGAGTGCAACGGCGTTATGGTTGTCAACCGTGAGTTTGAAGGCGAAACACCGATTGGCATGACGTTCAGCAGCCTTGCCGGAAGCGTGGGCGGCGGAGCACAGACACCGGGATTCATCGGTGTTGGTAAAGTGTTCTTGACATCGAGAAAGTTCCTTGCATCAGAAGGCGGATTTAAGCGGCTGGTATGGATGCCGAAGGAATTGAAGGAAATGTTGAAGAGCGACTTGACGCTTAGGTTCAACGAAGCGGAAGCGCCTGATTTATTCGATTTGATAAGCGACGAAACGAACGCAACAACAGCGGATGAAGTGAGAGCGCGCATGGAGGAAGTTAAGCATCCTGCGCTTGAGATGGACGATATGAGCGACTACGTTGAGCAGGAAAGCACAGCTACGGCAGAGGTAGCTGTAGAAGAAGCTGAGGAAGTTGAAGTAGAAGTCGTGGAAACCGCAGCTGTTGCAACAGCGGCTGATGTGGAAGCGATTCGTGCAGAGATTACGCAGGAAGTAAGAGCGAGCGTGACCAAGGAAGTGGCGGAGAGCATTATCAATGTGTTATCTCAGCAGTTTCTCGGTGCGTCGATTATGCCTGCGGCAGGAGTTGCAGCAGGGGCGCCTGTAGCCGATATACAAGAAGCACCGGGCAAATCTGCGGCGCAGATAATCAGCGAGATTAAGTCTGTCGCGATACGCAAAGAAAAAGCGGAAAACGAGATTTGGGAAGTGCAGCTTGGTAACACCAAGGAGCAGGGCGGCACACGCGGAATCACGTATAAAGTAGGCGGCGCGACATGCATGCCGTTCCATTTGTGGGAAGGCAAAATGCCGAACAAGCCGCTCGTGGCGATGGAAGTGTATGATGTGGTCAGCGAGAAGTATCCGAAATTGCTGAGAGACGTTTACGGCGATTTGATTAACAACCCGGCAGCGATGGCGAAAGAGTGCGTTGACAAGTATGGCGCGGATTTGATTAGCGTAAGGCTGGACGGAACGCATCCTGAGCGCGGAAACAGAACACCGCAGGACGCGGTGGCAACTGTGAAAGCCGTTCTTGAAGCTGTAGAAGTACCGCTGATTATCACCGGGCACAACAGCTTTGACAAGAACAACGAAGTGTTTAAAGCGATTGCGCAGAGCTGCGAAGGCGAAAACCTTCTGTTTAACTGGGTAGAGCAGGACAACTACAGAACGATAGCAGGCGCAGCGATGGCGTATGGACATACGCTGGTAGCGCAGTCTCCGATTGATGTCAACATTGGCAAGCAGATAAACATTCTGTTGACCAACATGGACTTTAAGAAAGAGAAGATTATCATGGACCCGATGACGGGCGCGATTGGATATGGCATTGAGTATTCGTACTCTGTCATGGAGCGTATTAGATTGACGGGACTTAACGGCGACAAGATGCTTTGTGCGCCGATGATTGTGTCGCCGGGTATGGAGTGCATTAAGATTAAAGAATACAAGGCGCCTGAGGAGGATTTCCCGATGTGGGGTGAGCTGAACAAGCGCGCGATTACTTGGGAGATGACGACAGCGATCAGCCTATTGCAGGCGGGTGCGGACATCATGATTATGTATCACCCTGAAGCTGTAAAGGCGACCAAAAAGACGATTAACGACCTGCTTGACGGCGCGGGCAAATAAATTTTAGGAGGAATTGAAAAATGGCTTTAAACGGATTACAAATACAAAAACTGCTTCCTAAAACGAACTGTAAGGAATGCGGTGCGAATACTTGCCTGGCGTTTGCGATGAAGTTGGCGGCAAAAAAGGCGGAGCTTTCTGAGTGCCCGTATGCTTCTGAGGAAGCGATTGCGGTGCTGGGGGCGGACAATGAGCCGCCTGTGAAGCAGCTGACACTCGGCAGCGACATCAACACAAAAATCGGCGGAGAGACGGTGCTGTACAGGCACGAGAAGACGTTTATCAACGATACGATGCTTGCTATCAACATTGACGACGATGCGGGCGACGCGCAGGAAACGCTGAACAAAATCAAGGATTATCAGCTGGAGCGCGTGGGTGAGATATTGATACTGAACGCGGTGGCTATTACGCAGAAAAGCGGCGACGCGGCGAAATTTGCGGCGCTTGCGAAAAAAGCGTTTGAGATTACGAAGCTGCCTTTGATTTTGAGGTCTGATGACACCAAGGCGATTAAGGAAGCGGCAGCAGCGGTGAGCGGTACAAACAGCGTTATTGCCGGAGTAAACAAGGACAATGTTGACGAGCTGCTTGCTTGTGCAAAAGAGCATTCGATGATATTATCGATAGCAGGCGAGCTGGACGAAATTACTGCGATAACCCGGAAGCTGAAGGCGGACGGGTTTAACAACATGGTGATGCAGTTTGAAGCAGACTCTTTGGCAGCGACGTTCCAATTGAACTCGATTGCGCGAATTGCGGCGATTAAAGACAACGTTAAGGAGCTTGGGTACGCTACGCTAAAGTTTGTCGACACGGGCGATGAGCTAACGGACACTGTGATGGCTATCAACGAAATTGAAAAGTTTGGCGGAGTATGTGTGCTACCAAAGTTTGATGCTGCGCAGCTTGTGAACTTGATGACGCTGCGTCTTAACATCTATACAGATCCGCAGAAGCCGATTCAAATGGAGCCAAAAATTTATCCAATTGGCGAGCCGGACAGAAACTCTATGGTTTTTGTTACGACGAACTTCTCACTCACATACTTTATCGTATCGGGCGAGATTGAAAACAGCGGAATCAGTGCTTGGCTGGTCGTGCCCGAATGCGAAGGCTTTAGTGTATTGACGGCTTGGTCGGCAGGAAAGTTCTCCGGCACCAGCATAGCAAAGTTTATCAAAGAAGCCGATTTAGAGTCTATGGTAGACACAAGGACAATTTCGATACCGGGATATGTAGCGCAGATAAGCGGCGAGCTTGAAGAAGCGCTGCCGGGCTGGAAAGTTGCAGTTGCTCCACAGGAAGCGGCAGATATCGAGAGCTATATAAAGGCGTTTAACCGATAGCAATGACAAGAAGAAGGTAAAGAAAAATGCCAAAAGTAACTTTTAAACCGAGCGGAATAACAATGGAGATGCCTAGCGGCTCTCCATTGCTTGCATCCGCAAAAGAGCACGATGTTTCCGTTGACGCGCCTTGCGGCGGTCAGGGAACGTGTGGTAAGTGTCTTGTGAAAATTGAGCAGGGCAAAGTGGATTTTGACAACAGCGGAATTCTGACGCAGGATTTGGTGGATGAAGGGTATGTATTGATCTGCAAATCGAACCTGGGCGATGAGGATGTTGTTGTGCACGTGTTCTCTGAGTTTGGCGAGGAGGAGGGCAAGTTCTCTCACGCGAGCGAGGACATGCTGCTTATAGACCGAGCGTTGATGCCAAAGCACGAGGACATTGAACCGCTGGTCAAGAAGAAGGAAATTGTGGTCAGTGAAGCTGAGGTCGGCGACGGACTGTCGGACTATGACAGATTGAAAACGGCTGTGCTGAGTGCGCTTGACGCGCAGTATTTTGAGCTGCCCGTCAATGTGCTGCAGACCATGCCAAACGAGTTGCGCGAGGAAGACGGCAAAGTGACTGTCAGCTATTATATTGACAATGGTGTGGTTAAAATCGTCGATGTTGAAGCGGGCGATACCATTTTTGGCAGCTATGGCGTGGCGGTGGACATCGGCACTACGTCGGTGGCTGTGCGGTTGATTTATATGCCGGAGGGCAATATATTGGCGGCGAAGACGGATTATAACGCGCAGATTAGCTGCGGGCTGGACGTCATCAGCCGCATTAACTATGCAAAGAAATTGCCGCAAAGAGAAGAGTTAAGACAAAAGGTGCTCGGAACCATTAACGAGCTGATAAATGAGATGGCGGAGCGAAGCGCGATTAACGCGAATGATATTTATAACGCTTCGATAGCCGGAAACACAACGATGATGCATTTGCTGCTGGGCATTGACCCCGAAAACATACGGCTGGACCCGTACACGCCTGCGGTTTATGATATACCGTTTTATAAGGCGAGCGACGTTGGATTGAATATAAACGTGAACACGGCTGTTTACATGGCGCCGTCCGTCGGCAGCTATATGGGCGGAGACATCACATCGGGGCTGCTGTGCACGAGCCTTAGCAACCAAAACGAGCAGATTAGCTTGTTCATCGACATCGGAACAAACGGCGAGCTGATACTCGGCAACGAGGATTTTCTTATCGGGTGTGCGTGCAGCGCGGGGCCTGCTTTTGAAGGCGGCGGTATTGAGCACGGCATGAGGGCGTCGCAAGGCGCTATTGAGCGTGTGAGCGTTGACCCTGATACGGGCGTTTGCGAGTATGGCGTCATCGGCGAGATAAAGCCGCTTGGCATTTGTGGCAGCGGAATGATTGCATTGATTGCCGAATTGTTTAACACGGGATGGCTGGACGCGGGCGGAAAGCTGAACAGACAGCGTAAGAGCGTCGCGGTTGAGCCGGACAACAGAAACTCGCGGTACATTATAGCACCGGGGGAAGAAACGGAGGACGGCAAGCCGATATTTATTAATGAGACGGATATTGATAACCTGGTGCGCGCAAAGGCAGCGATTTATTCTGCTTGCAGGGTAATGCTGCAAAAGATTGATATGGACTTTGAGGATTTGGAAAAGATCTATATTGCGGGCGGATTTGGCAGATATATCGATATAAGCAAATCGTCTGCGATTGGGCTGTTGCCGAACTTGGCGCCGAGTAAGTTCTCGTTTATCGGCAACTCGTCGATTATCGGGGCGTACATGACGCTGGTGAGCAAAAAGCACATAGAAAAGCAAAAGCAGATTGAGCAAAACATTACGTATCTTGACCTCAGCGTAGAGCACGCGTATATGGATCAGTACACGGCGGCGTTGTTTATACCGCACACCGATTCGGATTTGTTCAAATAGCAAATATTTTATAACTGAGATTGGAGAGAAATTATGCACGTTGGAGATGCTTTATTGTCGCCGGTTGTCGGCGGAACCATGTGGGCCGCCACTGCCGGGGTGACAGCGTATGCGAGCAAGAAAATCAACATTGAGCTTGATAAAGACAAAATACCGTTGATGGGCGTGATGGGCGCGCTGGTTTTTGCGATGCAGATGGTCAACTTTGCGATACCCGGAACGGGCAGCAGCGGACATATTGTCGGCGGCATACTTTTGGCGGTTTTGCTTGGGAGAAATGCGGGTTTTTTAACGATGATCTCGATACTCAGTATTCAGGCGCTGTTTTTTGCCGATGGGGGGCTGCTGGCGCTTGGAGCCAATATATTCAATCTAGGATTTTTTGCGTGTTTTGTCGCGTATCCGCTTATTTTTAAACCAATTGTGAAAAAAGGATATTCGAATCGTCGCATTGTTGTTGGCGCAGTAATCGCATCTATGGTGGCGTTGCAGCTTGGGGCGTTCAGCGTGGTGCTGGAGACTGTGATTTCCGGAAAAACGCTACTCTCGTTTGGCGTTTTTGCGGCGCTTATGCAGCCGATACATTTGGCGATTGGGGCGATTGAAGGGCTTGTGACCGCGATGGTGCTTGTGTTTATATATAAAGCGAAACCCGAGCTTATGGAAGGTGCGGTAGGGTTACCAAAGCAGAAAACATCCAACAAAAAATTGGTTGCGGGGCTGTTGATTTGCACCGTTTTAATCGGCGGAGTTGGCGCATGGTTTGCATCGGCGAACCCGGACGGGCTTGAGTGGTCGGTTGCGAGGGCGGCTGAAAACTCGGGCGTAGAGATTGTAGAGCAGGCGGATGATGCGCTTATTAAGATACAGCAGGAAACGGCGATATTGCCCGATTACGCTTTGCGCGAGGGCGCAGGCGCACAGATTTCGGAGAACGGACAGACGAGCATTGCCGGGATTGTCGGCGCGGGGCTGACGCTTGCGTTTGCAGCGTTGATTGGATTTGCAATATGGCTGTTTAAGAGGAAAAAGGCAGCCGGGGTGCAATAGGGTTAAATTGATAAGTTTGGTTAAGTAACGATTATGGCAAGTATAGAAAATTCGATTAGAGAGCTACGGCTTATGGACGACTTGGCGCGTGGGGATTCCGCCGTTCATCATATTCATCCGCTGATGCTGTTTTTGGTTACAATCGCATACAGCGGGCTTGTATCGTCTTTCGGCAGGTACGCAATTGTGCCTGTTTTGCCGTTTGTGCTATATCCCGTGATTATTTTTGCGGTATCGAAAACGCCGGTAAAACCGATATTTAAGCGCGCGCTGATTGTGCTGCCGCTGATACTTGGCATCGGATTGTTTGCTGTTATATTCGATAGGAGTATTGTGTACTTTGGCAGCAGTGTGTATTACGGCGGGTGGTTCAATTTCGCTTCGTTGGTATTAAAATACGGATTGATTGTAATCTCTGCACTGCTGATGATGTCTACAATGGGCATTGACAGGCTGGCGTACGCGCTGCGATTGATACGAATTCCAAAGTTGATTGTGCTGCAAATTTTGCTGACGTACCGATATATCAGCGTAATTGGCGAGGAGATTGCGCGGACGGTGCGGGCGTATAAGCTGCGCTCGTTTGGCAAAAAGGGCATTCACAAAACGGCTTGGGGTCCGCTGATCGGGCAGATTATACTGCGCACGTATGAGCGCTCGCAAAACATATACGCAGCCATGTTGATGCGCGGGTTTGACGGTAATTATCATCCGGGCGCAAATATAAGGATGAAGTTTAAAGATATCGCGTACTTGATTTTCTGGATAGCGTTTTTCGTGCTGGCGCGAATTTTCGATTTGCCGACACTGCTTGGCAACGCGATTGCGGGGGTTTTATAATGAGTCATCACATTACGGAAGTGAAGAATTTGAAATACAGTTATCCGGGCGGCAAAGAAGCGGTCAGCGACATTTCGTTTCGGATATTGCACGGCGAGTCGGTCGGTATTATCGGCGCGAATGGTGCGGGCAAGTCTACGCTGTTGTTGCTGCTTATGGGGATATTGACACCGCAGAGCGGCGAAGTGGTGATCGGCGAAGTGAAAATGACGAAAAAGACGATACCGTCGATTAGGCAGAGAATTGGGATGGTGTTTCAGGATCCGAACAACCAACTGTTTATGACGAGCGTATATGACGACGTGGCGTTTGGACCCAGAAACAGCGGAATCGGCGAAGACGAGGTAGCACAGCGAGTAGCGCATGCGCTGGAGCAGGTGGGGATTGAGCACCTTGGTGACAGAGCGCCGTATCACTTGTCCGAAGGCGAAAAGCGGGCGGCAAGCATCGCGACGGTGCTCTCGATGCAGCCGGATATATTGGTGATGGATGAGCCGACGAGCTCGCTTGACCCGCAATCTCGCAGAAGGTTTATCAAGCTGATTAAGGAGTTTAAGCACACGCGGATTATCACCAGCCACGACTTGGATATGGTGTATGATACGTGCGAGCGCATAATTGTGTTAAAAGATGGGCTTGTGGCGGCGGACGGAGCGGCGAAGGATATTTTGAGCGATGAGAAGCTGCTGGGTGAGTGCGGGCTTGAGCTGCCGCTCTCTATGCAAGGATGTCCTAAGTGCGACGCAGATATATAAACAGCGAAAAGGGGGGCAGCGTAATTTTGAGAGGCTATATACTTTTAAAACCGGACGCTTCGAGGTTTGTCGGCAGCGTGCTGCAAGCGATTGAGCTATCTGACTTTGAGTTTGAAGAGGCTCGAAGTGTTGCTGACTGGTCAGCGTTTGGCAAGGCGCTATATGCGCATTATAAAAGCGATCCGCAGTTTCATAAAATAGTGATGCGGCATGTGGCGACGATGAGAGCGGTGCACGGCAACAAGGCGTTGGTGTTGGTAGTGTCGGCAGATATGCCGTTTGAGGCGTTTGCGCAAAAGCTGGTGGAGTTAAAATGCGATTTGCGAAAGAGTTTGGTGACCGAAGGCGTGCATATCGTTGTGGACACCAGCACGCGGGAGAGCGATGAGCCGACCGAAAAGATTTTGGTTGGGAGCGAGAGCAGGTCGCAACCTCTGAGCGATTTGATGCCTGAGTATGGGAAGTGGAAGATTGCGTTTTTGAACAGGATTCATTGTCCCGATCCTGATATAAACGAGTATGAGAACGACTTTAAGCTGATTGATACGCTGGCGGTTTTAAGCCGCGAGCAATTTGATAATGTGATAAGGTTTAAGAGTTTTGAGGTATGCGAATAGCTGCACTTGGCAGCTTTTTTTGTATCGTTTAGGTGCTAAGCAAACAGCTTGGCTAAGCTGCTTTTATCCATACCGATGCCGATGAAGCTGACGCGCGCTTCGCGCTCGCCTTCTGCGGCTTTTTTAATTTTGATTTGTTCGCCGACTACATCCAACTGCCAGTATCCGCCGTTTGCATTTGGCACGAAGCCTTTTGCGCGTGGAATGTCGCCGAACTCTTCTGATGCTATACGCTTTAGGATGTCGTCCAGTTCTTGCTGTGACATTGCGCGGATGCCGGGTACAGTGATACCTGCAAACCCGCCGTGTGACGATTCACCATGATCATGGTTGTGGTTGTGTCCGCAGGATTCGTCGTGTTCGTGGTCTAGCGTGCAGGTGTCGTCGTCATGCTCGTGCTCGCGGTCGTGGCCATGGTCATGCCCGCAGGATTCGTCGTGCTCGTGGTCGAGCGTGCAGACGGTTGGTTTGGGCGCGAAGAGATTGTTCCAGTCGCGCGTGGTGAGTGTGTCCCAGTCCTTGGCTTCGATGTCTACATCGCCGGTGATTTCGCGCAGCGCCTCGATGGTGTCGAGGATTTGCGGTGTTTCCATGTCGACCGTTTTGCTCATGATGAGCTTGTTGGCGAAAAGGATTTGGCGCTTGAAAAACATGGTGTATCGGTGCTGCTGGGCAGTGAAGCCGAGAGCGTCGATGACCGTGACGACACCGCGCAGTTTGTGGGTGTCGCGGATGCGGGGAGAGTCGAGGATTTCGGTGATGCCGTCGATGATGAATATGCCCGTCGGCTCGATGATGACTCTGTCGGGTGGGTTATCATTGCACATGAGCTCGAGCGTGGTTGTAAGGTCGTCTTTCATGGTGCAGCAAATGCAGCCGTTTACGATTTCGGTAACGGAAAGACCCGCGTCCTTAAGAAGCTCGCCGTCGATGCCCATTTCGCCGAACTCGTTCTCTATGATGGCGACGCGTTCTCCCTGTTTGATGCGAAAGGCGGCGTATTTGCTGATCAGAGTGGTTTTGCCCGCTCCGAGAAAGCCTGAAACTAAATCTACGATAATTGGTTTGCTCATATATGTGCTCCTGTCAAAGTTGTTGTAATTTTAGTATAACACAGAAAGCCAAGCTACTCTGTGATACTTTTACAATATAAACCCGGCGGCGTTTTGCGGCTATAAAAATATTGCGGGCAAGGTGACAATTTTGTCCTCAATGAAAATGACAGCGTTTTTTTAGCTTGATATGCGGTAAAATGGGTAAAAAGATGTTGACAGAAATGCGTATAAGATATATTATCATTACAAAGCCTATAGGAATAGTAGTGATTAGAAAAAAGTCGCAGGTTATTGGAATATATCTGCGGTGCTGCAAATGGGTTAGTCACGAATGACATAAGAGAGAGAAACGAAAGGAAGGCACAATGCCGATAAAGATTCCGCAAATACTCCCGGCGTTTGAGGTGCTGAGCAACGAGAATATATTTGTTATGAATGACGAGCGGGCATATCATCAGGATATACGCCCGATTCGTATTGCTGTGCTTAACCTTATGCCGGACAAGATAAGCACCGAGACGCAGCTTTTTCGGCTGCTTGGAAATACATCTATACAGGTGGAAGTTGTGCTGCTGAAAACCGCAACGTATAATTCGAGAAACACTTCGAGCGAGCATCTGGAGTCGTTTTATAAAACGTTTGCGGACATACGCGATGAGAAGTTTGACGGGCTTATTATCACGGGAGCGCCGGTTGAGCATATGGAATTTGAAGATGTTGAGTATTGGGACGAGCTGAAAAAGATAATGGACTGGAGCCTGCACAACGTTTATTCTACCATGCATATTTGCTGGGGAGCGCAGGCGGGGCTGTATCATCATTATGGAATACCAAAGATTGAGATGCATGCAAAAATGTTTGGGGTGTTTACACACACTAAAAACCAAAGCAACGTGAAGCTGCTGCGCGGATTTGATGACAAGTTTAATGTTCCGCATTCGCGATATACCGCGAACTTGAAGCAGGACATTGAGAAAGTGCCCGAGCTGAAAAACATCTCGGCATCACCCGATTCGGGGGTGTATATTGTGGCAAGCAACGACGGGCGGCAAGTGTTTGTGACCGGGCATCCCGAGTATGACTTTGATACTTTGAAGAAAGAGTATGAAAGAGATATAGAAAAGGGACTGAAGATTGATGTTCCGAAGAACTATTTTACCGACGATGACCCGAGCAAGCCGCCGATAGTAACATGGAAAAGCCATGCGAACTTGTTGTTTGCGAACTGGCTGAATTATTACGTATATCAAGAGACTCCGTATGATCTTGGCAAGATATTGTAGGAGAATAAAAGCATAGCGTATTGGAGAAATGAGCAGCACTCATTGTATAATGGTCGATGCTAGAAAAAAGCTAGAACAGGAGCAGACAAATGGAAAAGAAAAATTGTCCGGGAGCGGCGAATTTAAGCGGAACGCCGACATTGAAAGTAAAGGTATGCCCTGACTGCGGCACTGAGGTGGAGATGTTTTCTACCGACTTGTCGAGGGAGTGTGAAAATTGCGGGTTTCTCGCGTATAACGATATTACGTCGTGCATAAAGTGGTGCAAGGCCGCGAGAGAATGCGTCGGTGATGAGATGTTTGAAGAGTTGATGGAGATTGAGAAGGCCAAGGAGTTGCAGGCGGCGGAGGAAAAGGCAAAAAAAGCGCAGCAGCATTAGCGCCGATAAGGTGCGTACGACAATAAGCAGCCTCTGGCGCAAATAGTTTTATTGAAGGTATTGGAATGAGAGTTTCGGTATCTTTTTTATATGCGGATATCGCTGTGGCAAAGCACGCGTAGAGGTGGGCGATGTGCGCGCGGGGTGGAATTGCAGCGCGTTTGTGCCAGTCGCTGAGCACGAAATATATCGGCGGAATGCCGCGAAGGCAGCCTAATAAAACAAGGAGGAGTGTGCCGCTCAATAGTTACTGAAATATGTCAAAGAATATGTTTGACATATGATATAACATATGTTAAGATGAACACATCAAACGTTGGGGGTAGCATTTTAATGTACGAGACACAGAAGAAAGCCGTCATAGAAACAGCTTTGAAAATTAGGGAATATGGTTTGATAGCCTTGGCGGGAGGCAACGTGAGCATGCGATTGCCGGACGGCGATATATTGGTTACACCATCGGGAACATACTATGAGACGATGAGAGAAAGTGACGTATTGCTTATGGACAGCGAGGGTAACATAAAGGAAGGCGACTTAAAACCTTCTGTGGACACCATTGCGCTGTTGTACATATATAAAAACATGCCCGAAGTAAACGCAATTATTCATACACATCAAACGAACGCGACGGCGGTAGGGCTTATCAGCGACAAGCTGCCCGCTGTGACGACGACGCTTAGCAACGTGACGCTTGGCGAAGTGAATGTAGCGCCGTATAGCTCGCCCGCGAGTCTGAACATGGGCATCGAAACGGTAAAGCATATAAACGGAAAACGCGCGATAATACTAAAGCACCACGGCGTTGTGACAGTTGGCGGAAACCTTAAAGAAGCGATGTATGCCGCCATCTATATGGAAGAATCCGCAAAAGCGTATCTGCTTGCGAAAGCGTGCAAGGAACCGGATGTGCTGACGGCAGAGCAGTCTGATAATGCAGCGGAAATTTTTAAAGACGTTGGTCAAAGTAAATAGCTAATACCAAGGAATATTCTTTTCCTTCTCCTCTTCCTTGGCCTTTGCGCCGAAGATCTCATGAAATATGGCGAAATTCGGCGCAGATGCTGTTTTTTTATTCAAGAATGCAAATGAGGAGTGCAGCAGCATAAAAATAATGATATAATTTCAAATAGCTTATATACAATTTAAGGAGGAACAATGAACTCTGAGGAAAGATTGATTAAAGCGCTTAAGAGAGAACCGGTGGACAGGGTGCCCAGCTTTGAGTGGTCGATTGACCAAAAGGTGATTGACGCATTGTCGCCTGGTGAAAACTATGCGCAGTTTTCTGACAGATTTGACCTTGACGCGATTTGCGTGGATGTGGACTATAAATCGGAGATACTTGACGGCGGTTTTACCCGCAACGAGTGGGGGATTGTCAGCAAGAACACGGGAGAAGCGCATACGTTTCCTGTTGATGGACCAATCAAAAGCAGGGCTGACTTTAGCGCGTTCACTCCGCCCGACCCAAAAGCGGAAGGAAGATTCACTTCGCTTGAGCAGACGCTGCAAACTTATGGCGGAAAAAGAGCGGTGATATTGCATCTTAATGACGTGTGGTCGATTCCGTCAAGGATGATGCCGTTTGACGATTTTATAATGATGATTATGGATGACCCACAGCTTGTGGTCGATATCGTGAACATGACAGTGGATATAAACATAGAGCTGGCAAGGCAAGCCGTGAAGCGCGGCGTGAAGGTGGTATATACCGGTGATGACTATGCGTATAACAGCGGACCGATGATTTCGCCCGCGATGTTTGAAGAGTATTTTGCGGGGCCGCTTAACCGCGTTATTGGCGCGTATAAGCAGATGGGGTTGCTCGTTATCAAGCACACGGACGGCAACATCATGCCGATTATCGACATTATCATGGACAGCGGTATAGACTGCATTGACCCGATTGACCCGATTGCGGGGATGAGCCTAAGCCACATCAAGCAGACGTACGGCGAGCGGGTGTGCATCAAAGGAAACGTGGACTGTGCGAACACGCTTGTTTACGGCAGCGAGCAGGAAACGATAGACGAAACGAAAAACTGCATCAAAACAGCGGCACTTGGCGGCGGATATATATTATCGTCGAGCAACACTATACACGCTTCGGTGAACCCGGAGAACTATGCGGCGATGCTGGAAACATGGAAGAAGTTTGGGAGCTATCCGATAGAAATATAACTTTAAAATAACGTTCAGATAGAAGGCGGCAAAATGGCATATTTAATGGGTATCGATATTGGGTCAACCAGCATTAAAGCGGTTGTGTACAATGAAACGGGACAAATGATATCTGAGGGGAGCAAACCGAGCGAGCTGTCGTTTATTGATAGCGATCACAAGACTTGGTCTGTTTGGGAACCGCAAAAAATATGGCAGGCTGTGTGCGAAGCCGTTAATGAGGCGATGGAGAAAATCGCGGATAAAGCGAGCGTTGTTGGCGTTGCCGTGACGGGGTTTGGCATGGACGGGCTGCCGATAAGCGCTGACGGGCAGAGCTTATATCCGATGATTTCGTGGCACTGTCCGCGCACAAACGAGGTTGCAGACGCGTTTAGCAAGCGGGTTGGGCAAGCGAAGATATTTGACATTTCCGGTGGTCAGTATATGGCGATTCACAGCATATACAGAATGATGTGGATGCAGCAAAACCACCCTGAGATAATCGAAAAAACTGACAAGTGGCTGTTGATTGAAGACTTCATTAATTTTAAATTGAGCGGTGTTAAGGCGACCGACTACTCTATGGCGTGGACAACGTCTGTGCTGGATCAGAGAAAAGGGGATTGGTCGGACGAGCTGATTGAAAAGTCCGGCGTGCCGAGGAGGATTTTCCCCGAGATCAAGCAGAGCGGGAGCGTGCTTGGCGGCGTGACCAAAGCTGCGCAGGAGCAAACGGGACTGAGCGGCAGCACCAAAGTGGTGCTGGGCGGTCACGATTATATTTGTGCTGCGCTGGCAACGGGCGCGGTGGATGACGATGTTGTAATGGACGTGACGGGTACGTGGGAGATGATATTGCAATCTTCCCCGGTGTGCTCACACGATAAGAAGATATTTGAGAACGGATATTATGTTGAGAACCATGTTGCAAAGGACAAGTATTGTTTTGTGGCTTCTACCGTGAGCGGAGACATGACCGAGTGGTTTAAGGATAATCTGTCGTTTGAAGAGCTGCAAATACAGGAGCAGCAGGGGATTAATGTTTGGCAGTCGCTGATGAACAAGGCAAGGCAGTCTGGTGCAGGTGCCAATGGATGTTTCTTTTTGCCGCATTTTAGCGGAGCGGGAACGCCCACGCTTGACCCAAGCTCGTTGGGTGCGTATATCGGGCTTAGCAATACGGTTACTAAAGCCGATATGATTAGGGCGACAATTGAAGGGCTTGACTATCAGTTTAGACAGATGGTGGAGGCGCTTGAAGGCGCGCTTAATATTTCGCCGAGCAAGATATTGGCGGTTGGCGGAGCGACAAAGAATAAGTTTTGGATGCAGAACAAAGCGGATGTGTGCAATAAAGTTATTGAAGTGCCCGATGTTTATGAAGCGACGCCGCTGGGGGCAGCGATGCTTGCGGGTATTGGCACAGGGGTTTATAGCGATGAGGCACAGGCGATTAAAGCTGTGAGGAAACCTGGCAAACTATATGAGCCGGACGTAAAGCTGGCGGATAAATACAGCGAGTTCTACAACGATGTGTTTAAGGATATGTACTTGGCGCTTAGTGGCGTAAATCACAAGATATTTAAAAAATTTAAATAGATTTGAGGAGTACTATGACCAGCAGAGAGAGGGTAAACGAGACGGTAGCGCACGAAGCGCCGGACAGGTGTCCATTGTTCCTTGGACGTGTAGACGATTTTGAGGTTTGGGAAAAGGCGTTTGGCGTGAAAACAGCAGATGAGCTGAGGACGTATCTCGGATGCGATTTGCGCAAAACCGATTACAGCGGTGTGCTGCCAAAGCAGGACGGTAAAACGGTTTGGGGCAGCGATGACGCTTGGGAAGCCGGATACAGCGGCGAGCGCGGCGGCTATCCGCTGCAAAGTGCGAGCAGCATCGCCGACGTCGAGAACTACAACTGGCCTGACCCTAGCGATGTGGATTATTCGCTGTTGAAGCAAAGGACGCTGGGGATTGATCCGCGCTACAGCAGAATATTGTCGCTTGGGTTTTTGCCGCCGTTTAATACGCTGATGGATTTGTTTGGCATGGAAGAGGCGCTGGTGATGTTTTATACTTCGCCGGAAGTGATTGAAGCAGCGCTCGAGCGGATAACCGATTATTTGACTGCGGTTATGACAAGGGCGATGAACGACAGCGCGGACTATGCGGATTTCTTTTGGCTGGGTGACGATTTTTCTACGCAGCGGGGCATGATGATTTCTCCCGAACTTTGGAGGAGGTTTTTGAAGCCGGTGTACAAGAAACTGTTTAAGCTGATTAAGTCGTTTGATTTGAAGGTGTGGTTTCATAGCTGCGGTTCCTTTGAGCCGGTGAGACCTGATCTGGTTGACATTGGTATAGATGTTTGGGAGACCGTGCAAGCGCATTTGGAGGGCAACGAACCCGAAAAGCTAAAGAACGAGTTTGGAAAACACGTAACTTTCTTTGGCGCGATAAACTGTCAGCAGACGCTGAGCTTTGGGACACCTGAAGACGTAAGAAAAGAAGTGCGTGAGCGGATAAGCGTGTTTGGCACGGACGGCGGGTATATATGCGGACCGGATCACAGCATACAGGGCAACATGCCGCCGGAGAATATTTTTGCGCTGTTTGACGAAGCAAGGAAGATATAGCGCATCGGTAAATCTATATTTCGGAGGAAACAGCGAATGGCAAAATACTATCTTGGGCTGGACAACGGCGGAAGCAAAGTGAAAGCTGCGATATATGACACGAGCGGAGGCGAGGTCGCGGTCAGCAATACGCTGTTTAACCCGACGGTGAAAAAAGGCGGGATTGTTGAGCGGGACAGCGAAACGCTTTGGCAGAAGAACGTAAAGGTTATCAAAAACGTGATAAGCAAATCGGGCGTGGACCCGCACGATATTGTCGGCGTTGCTGCGTGCGGACACGGCAACGGCGTTTATATGATTGACGAGAACGGAAAGCCGACGGCGCCGGGGATAATATCGACGGACACGCGGGCGGCAGATATAGTGCGCGGGTGGATTGGCAAAGGCGTGCAAAGCCGCATAATACCCAAAACGAAGCAGATACTTTGGGCGGGGCAGCCGGTAGCGATTATTGCGTGGTTTAAAGAGAACGAGCCGCAGGTTTTGGAGAAGACGCGGTGGGCGCTTGCGTGCAAAGACTATATTCGGTATTGTTTGACGGGGCAGGCTTTTGGTGAGATTACCGATATGTCGGCAATAAACGCGATGGATTTGCAAACCAAAGAGTACGATGATACAATACTAAACGAGTTTGGTATCGGCGAGTATAAGCATTTACTGCCGCCGTTAAAATTGTCTGTGGATATATGCGGACAAGTTACTAAAAAAACGGCAGAGGAAACCGGATTGGTAGAAGGCACGAACGTGGTCGGCGGGTTGTTTGACTGCGCGGCGTGCGCTTTGGCAGTCGGCGTGACAAGCGAGGAAAAGATATCGGTTATCGCGGGGACGTGGAGCATCAACAGCTTTATCTCAAAAGTACCTGTTTACTCTGAAGATTTGTTTATGACATCGTTTTTCTGCATGGATGGATATTATCTGACGACGGAAGGAAGCATGACATCGGCAGGAAATCTTGAGTGGTTTATAAGCAACTTTCTGCATGATAACGAGCTGATTAAGATAAAAGGAAACGTGTATGATTATTGCAACAATGCGGTCAATAGCTTGAGCGCAGACGAGTGCAGCGTAATATTCCTGCCGTTCCTGTTCGGCACCAATGTGAACCCGGACGCTAAGGCGTGTTTTATGGGTATTGACGGGTCGCAAAAGACAGTGCATATGATAAGAGCGATATATGAAGGTGTTGTGTTCTCGCACATGATGCACATTGAGAAGCTGTTGGAGTTTAGAGACAAACCGTCGGCGGTGCGGATATCCGGCGGTGCTACGGAATCTAAGGTGTGGGTGCAGATATTTGCGGATGTGCTGCAATTGCCGATTGAAGTTTCTGCGGCGAAGGAGCTTGGGACGCTGGGGTGCGC
>JABGQS010000022.1 GCA_018648645.1 Clostridia bacterium | reverse complement strand
ATGTATCAAGACTCCAACGGGCAGTTTTTTATGCTGATTACAGGTCTGATTGGTGCAGCTGTAGGCGCTATAGTCGGAGGGGTTACAAAATTTGTGATGAAGCAATTGCTAACGAGGACAACACACCATAAGCGGAGTGCTCACATAGCAAAACAAATGTGAGGTTTATTAAACATTTTCTTCATAGGAAAATTTTCCAAAAAGGTTAGGAAAACCCGCTATTGTTACAAACACGGTATAGTAATAACACGACTAGAAAATTGCTTTGATTATAATCCTTACAAAAAACACTTCCATGCCACCAACAGTTGCCACACAAATCATCTATTGCCACCAACAGTAGCCGTACAAAATTAAATTTGTGATGAAAAACTTGCCACCAACTATGTGTGGCGATAAAAGTTATTGCCACCAACTGTGTGTGGCATACACATATCATGCCACATTTGAGTTTTTTAGATTTTTAACATGAATAAGTGGCATACGCATGTCATGCCACTTATATACTTTATATGTATTTGAATGTATCCGCTAAATTCTCTTCTTATAAACCCTATCTTTATTGAGCCATTCAACAAACCTATCAAAATCAAGCTTTCCGGCAATACACTGATCACGCTTTTCTTGAGCTTGTTCTGACCACTCAAAGAAAACTACCTGTTTCATTGATCCGGTGCGTACCCTAGAGTGATAACGCTTGTATGCCTTCTTATACTCCTTGAAAACAGGATCGCTCTTAATCTTGTCTTGATGCTTTGCCAATGCACCAACAATCTGACAAGTCTTATCAGCTTGCCCTTCTAAAGGGCGTGAGCAGTACTCTGTATCGCTTCTGCCACCCGGAATGAAGTATCTACTACAATTAGCACATTTCTTTACTACAACGCCTTGTGTGACCATTTTCATAAGCTCATAGCGCATTAGTGCCCAGCCTGTTTCTAGCACTGTCATTTCAGTGATTTCTGGTTTCTTTGCTTTAATCATATTAGCCAATTCCTCTATAGAAAATTCACTATTAAGTTTGAAGGTTTCGGTTATTACGAGCTGAGAAAAAAACGAATTTGTTTCGAAATACAATGGCTGCTCTCCCTTAGCTTTTCGCCACTGTTCATATATGTATAATCTCTCTGTAGGAGATAGACTGCCATATTGCATTTCACTATTACTGTTAACACAAAACTCAAGTTGTGTTTTCATAAACTCCTGCATACCCATAGCATGTAATGAAAAAATACCGATTAGGAACGGCTTGCTGATGCTTCGATAAGAGATATCAGCAAACTGCGCCTCTTTTTTTAATATAGTAGTTTCTCTTATGAATCTATTACAAAGTTCTTCAAATCCCTTTTTTGTTTTCAGCGTGTCAGAGGTTATCGTTTCTAAGAACAGTTCTACAAAAAACCGAAAGTAAATATTCGTATCATCCGCTCTTTTAAGGAAATAATCAAAGCCGGGATTTCGCATATGAGTAGCTAATGAATAAGTCTTATCAAGTAAATCGTTCAACTTCCTCAAATCATAATAAATAAAATCAAGTAACTGCTGCCCAACAATACCTTCATATCTTTTAAGCAACCCTTTATCACTATTAATATAAATAGCCATTTCATCATTATTCATCTTCAAATAATAAGACATTTCAACCTCCACAAAACTGGATTATCGATAGCTATTCAAAACGACTACCAACAAGTCGAGTATAAATAGTCTAAATACGTTTGAATAATATCATTTAGTGTTTATAATGTCAATACGGACTATGCTTAAACAATAATACTATAGACGATAATAGAAAGGAGCAGAAGGAATGAGAAACAACAGGAATGAACACGACAACTTGCCAACCATGCTCAATGCGGATGATGTGGCTGGTGTGCTGGGGCTGTCAAAGACAAAAGTATACGAGCTTATGAACAGCAGAGAGTTCCCGACTCTAAGAATCGGGAAACGCATGATGGTCAGCAAAGAGCAACTAGTAAACTGGATAAACAAGAAAAGCGGAGAAATGATTGAGTGAACTGTATAGGGATACGATACAACCAAATTTGATGTATAGCATATTCTGTGACGTTAGTGACACCTATTACCGCTACTGTCACAGCCCCTCGAGCCTCGCAGAGCACACCGACCTTGCTTGCAAGGTCTAGTGTGTTACACCGCTAAAAGACGAACAGCAGATATTGAGTTTGACTGCATGTTGAACTCTGTATTTGCTGTGAAAATGCTTATCGTTTGCGGCGGTGAATGTCGCAATAAGGCAAGCATTTTAATTAGGCTTAGCGGTGTACTAAAAAACCTACGGAAAGGATGAAAATATGGCATATGCAATAATGCGGTTCGCTAAGAGAAAAGGCGGACAAATAACATCATTGGAATCGCATAACGAGAGGAAGAAAAAACAATATAAGAGCAACCCTGATATCGATTTGGATAAAACTGAGTTTAATTACCATATCATTAAACCGGTACATAGTTATCATGCTGAAATAAAGAAGCGTATTGCATCTGCCGGGTGCAAAAGAAGAAAAGACAGTGTGCTTATGGTTGAAACGCTTATTACAGCAAGCCCGGAATTTTTTGAAAGCATATCTGTAAACGAATATACGGAATACTTTGATAGAGCAGTGCAGTTTATTAAAGATGAAATAGGTGAAAAGAATATAATTACAGCTACAGTTCACATGGACGAGAGAACGCCGCATATGCATATATGTTTTGTGCCCATAACAAGAGATAACAGATTGTCCGCAAAAGAGATAATCGGTAATCAAAAAAAGTTGTCTGACTGGCAAACAAAATTCCATGATTGTATGTCACAGAGATGGCGGGATTTAGAGCGTGGAATATCTGCTATGAAAACTCATAGGAAGCACATACCACTATGGCTATATAAGCAAGCGCAGAATCTTGACAGAGAGTTTGCGGAAGTAAAGACGGTTATTGAAAATATAGGTTCATTTAATACTGCAAAGAAAAAAGAGCAGGCTGTTAAAATGCTCGATACATGGCTACCTAAAGCGCAGAAATTTACTGCACAGGTTAAGCGCAGCGCTAACTATATTAACACGCTGAAAAAAGAAAACAACGATATGCAGGATGCTGTTGATAAGCAAGGCAACAAGATTATCGAGTTATTGGCGGAGAACAGCTTTATCTCACAGACAGCAAAAAGACAGGAGAGATTGCTTAATAGTATTCCAAAAGAAAAACTACAGGCTGGGAAAGAAAAATATAAGGATATTATCAAAGGGTTGAATGAGAGATAGGAGGACACTATTGAATAAAGAAAATATGAAAACTGAATTGCAAGAAGAATGTCGTTTTATTTTATGGGACAACATGATGGAGTCCGAAATAAGAATCGGCAGAACTTTGTTTGAAGTCAGCAGCCGATTTAAGAATGATGACGCTCAATTTAAAGATGCTATCGGAAAGATAACTGAGCGCAGAATTAGGCTTATTGACAGGCAAGCCGGATAAATAAAGTGGACTGTGCGCAGATTATGGAGTATACTTTTTATAAGGCTAAACTACTTCATAATTTGTGCTTGTTTCTCACGAAAGGAGCAAAATGAAAGATTATAAAGTAGGATTATATTTAAGGCTGTCAAGAGATGATAAAAACTCTGACAGCATGAGTATGAGCATTTCTAACCAAAGAGATATGCTCGTAGACTATGTAGAGGAAAGAGGGTGGCAGATAGAGAATATTTATATTGACGATGGCATAAGCGGCGCGACGTTTGAGCGTCCGAGTTTCAAAAGAATGATAGCTGACATCGAGAAAAAGCGTATTAACATGGTAATATGCAAAGACCTTTCAAGACTCGGCAGAAACTATGTAAGAGTTGGCGAATACACTGATTTTTTCTTCCCTAGGCATAAGGTAAGATTTATAGCTGTTAATGAGAATATTGACAGCACTAAAGACAATGATATAGCTGGGTTTCTTAACATAGTGAATGAACACTATGCTAAGGATATTTCAAGGAAAGTCAAGGCTGCAAAGCATACTCTTATGAAAAAGGGGTATTTCTTAGGCAGTCAACCGCCGATGGGCTATGTAAAATCGCCCGAAGATAAGCACAAGCTGGTTATAGATGAAGGCTCAAGAGTTATAATAGAGAGAATATTTCATCTATATTCAATAGGACATACTGCAAGGCATATTGCCGATACATTCAATAGGGAAGGTGTTCTTTCTCCGAGAGGGTATTACTTCAATCTAATAGGTAAGCCTAACCCATATACAAAAGAGACGATACTTTGGGGCAGTGCTACAATAATGCGTATGTTGAAGAATGTTGTATATACCGGTCATATGTGCCAAGGAAAGCGTAAAAACCGTTCTTTTAAAATGAAAGAGCGTGATACTGTACCACAGGAAGAATGGATTTTAGTTGAAAATACCCATGAAGCTATTATAGATGAAGTCACATGGAGCAGAGTGCAAGGGCTTCTGAAATTGAATAAAAAGAATCAGAAACCTAAACCCGTTAATGCTGATAAGACACCTGCATTATTTGCAGGAAAGCTAAAATGTGTAGATTGCGGTGCAGTAATGCATTATACCTATTCCAAAAGCGGCAAGTATAAAGCGTACTACAAGTACAGGTGCAGCACATACAGCAATCAGGGCAAAACTGCTTGCAGTTTTCATTCCATATTGGAAGATGAAATAAAGGCAATTGTTCTTAACGATATCCGTAAGATATCAGAGCTTGCTGTAATGAGCAGCGATGAAATGCTAAGTCTCTTGCTTAATTTAAACGGCAGAACAAAGCTGAAGAGTAACGTTATGCTTGAAAGTAAAATCAAGACGGTAAATAGCAATCTGAAGGGTGTTTCTAACAAGATTGACGTATTGCTTGAACAAAAGATAAGCGGTAATATATCTGATTCTATGTTCAAAAAGTTAATGATTAAGTACGAAGACCGGCAGAATGCGCTTAATATCGAATTGTCTGAGCTTAAAGCAGAGTTTTCCATTGTCAAAGACGATACTCAAAACATAAGACATCTAATTGAGAGTTTTAAGCAAAGAATCTACATAGAAGAATTGGACAGGGATACCATATGTGAATTAATTGATTACATAACGGTGTCTAAGAAAGTGAAGGTCGGTAAGGAGTATAAGCAGAAAGTAAGTATAAACTACAACTTTGTAGGAGAGCTTAAAGGCTGTGACATTACAGAGTTTTTCGACCATATAACTCGTTACCAAAAAGAAACAGACCAAACGGCTTAAACGCTTGGTCTGCATACAACACATTAAGTGCTGACATAATATGGCGGAGAAGGAGAGATTTGAACTCTCGCACCGATTACCTCAGCCTACTCCCTTAGCAGGGGAGCCCCTTCAGCCGTACTTGGGTACTTCTCCATATAAAACATTAACGAACTTCATTATAGTTGATACGATATTTAATGTCAATGGGAATCGCACAAAAACAGTACTAATTATTATCAGTTGCTGCAACTGTATTTTTGGTGCGATGTGAAGTATAATAGAGCAGGGGGAGGACTGTGTTATATGAAAACGAGACTTTGGCACGTTCGTGCAAATGTGGTAGATTTATTTGAGTCGATAGACTGGTATGAGAATACGCTTGGGTTTAAGGTTACTGAGCTGTATCCGAAGGAGAATCCGAATTTCGCAGCGTTCGAAATGTGCGACGGAGCGTTGTTCTCGATTATGCAAGTGGGCAAGCTGCCGACTGTAGGGCGCTTTAACTTTCGCGTTGATGATGTTGAAGGTATGCGAGAAAAAATCGGCGACAGCGTTAAAATAGTTGAGGAAGTATTTGATACGTCGTACAGTACGCGCAAGTTTACGATTGAGGATATAAACGGAAACGAGCTTGGGTTCGAGAAAGATTTGTAGAAGCAGCAAAGTTACAAAAAGAGCGTCGTGCATTTTCAGCAGACGCTCTTACTTGTGTGTTCGATTTGTGGCAGTCTCCTGTTTTGGAGAAGTTTATTTCAGCATGTCCGCCATGCCATAAAGCCCGGCAGGTTTGCCCGCCAAGAACTTTGCGGCCCGCAGAGCGCCGTGTGCAAACACGTTTCTTGACTGAGCTGCGTGCTTGATCTCGATGATTTCGTCTGTGCCGGCAAACAATACGGTATGCTCGCCGACTATAGTGCCGCCACGAACGCCGTGTATGCCGATTTCGCGGTCGCGTTTGTCGGTTTTGCTGTGCCTGCCGTAAACAAACTCTTTGCTGCCGTCAAAAGCCTCGTTGATGTGCTCTGCAATCGCGAGCGCAGTCCCGCTTGGCGAGTCAACCTTTTGGTTGTGGTGTTTTTCGATAATCTCGATATCGTAGGCTTCGCCGAGAAACTCAGCAGCTTTTTTGGCGAGCTCCATTTGCAGGTTTACACCTAGCGACATGTTCGCTGTAAAGAAAACAGGTGTTTTCTCAGCAGCTTGCAATATTTTTGCTTTGTCGTCATCGGAAAAGCCGGTTGTGCAAATTACAATGGCGGCCTGCTTTTTTATTGCAAAGGCGAGGTTAGACTCTAGCGCATCCGGACGCGAAAAATCAACGACAACGTCAAAAGGCGCTTCGCACTCTTCGATGTAAGTGTACACCGGAAAATCGTTTTGCTTTGCGTCGGGGAATAAATCGACACCGCAGCACACGCGCATGTCGTCTGTTTCGGCAATAGCCTGCGCTACCTTTTGTCCCATTTTACCGTTTGCTCCGCAAATAACAATGTTAATCATATTGGTTCCTTTCAAAAAAAGCTATACTATTTTCAAACCAATCGCAATAAGCTCTTCTTTTAGCTTGGCGGCGTTGCTCTCGCTCATTTCGCAAAGCGGCATTCGCAGCAGTCCCGCGTTTATGCCTATCATGTTGAGCGCCGTCTTAACAGGAATGGGGTTCACTTCGCTGAACAGCGCGTCTATGAGCGGATTGAGCTTGTGCTGAAGCGCTGTGGCAGTATTAACGTCGCCGTTTAAGTAACTTGCAACCATGTCATGCGTCATTTGAGGCATAACGTTGGAAACGACCGAAATTACGCCTGTGCCTCCGAGCGAAAGTATTGGCACAACGTGGTCGTCGTTGCCGCTGTAAACATCAATGTCGGGGCAAAGCCTGCACGTTTGCGCAATTTGGCTTATATCGCCGCTGGCTTCTTTGATAGCCGCTACGTTGTCGTGGACAGCAATCTCCCGCATGACCTCCGGCTTGATGTTAACGCCTGTACGCGAAGGAACGTTGTAAGCGATTATAGGAGCGCCTGAGGCGTCTGCTATCGCGTGGTAGTGTCTTATCAACCCGGTGTCGTTGCACTTGTTATAGTACGGCGTGACGATTAGTATGCCGTCTGCGCCGAGGTCGGACGCGTTCTTAGATGCTTCGACTGCGCTTGCGGTGTCGTTGCTGCCTGCGCCCGCGATAACCGGCACGCGACCGTCTGCGTGCTTTACAACAAACGCGATTGCATCAAGGTCTTCCTGCTTGCTCATTGTAGAGGATTCGCCCGTGGTGCCGCAAACGACCAGCGCGTCTATACCGCCCTTAATCTGGTAGTCGAGCAACACTTCGAAAGCCGTGTAGTCGATACCCTTTTCGTTGAAAGGTGTTACAAGCGCTGTGCCTGCTCCGGAAAATATACTCATAATTAAACTCCTTAAAGTGAATCTATTGGTCTAGTCAAAATAACCTTTTGCTGCAAGAAGCTCTGCCGCAAGAACTCCGCCGCCTGCTGCGCCACGAAGCGTGTTGTGGCTGAGGCAGACAAACTTATAGTCGTACAGTGTGTCTTCGCGCAAGCGTCCGATGGTTACGCCCATGCCGTTTTGGTTATCACGGTCGAGCTTGGTCTGTGGACGGCTGTCATCTTCGAAATAAACCAAAAACTGCTTTGGTGCACTTGGCAAATTAAGCTGTTGCGGAACGCCTTGATAAGCCGCCCAGCGCTCTAGGATTTCTTCCTTGCTCGGTTTCTTATCGAACTTAACGAACGTTGCAGCCATGTGACCGTCTGTCGCCGGCACGCGGATGCACTGTGACGTAATCACGGGACTGTCCGTATTCACTATTTCATCGCCGACCACCTTGCCCCAAACCTTTAGCGGCTCCTGCTCGCTTTTTTCTTCTTCGCCGCCGATATAGGGGATAACGTTGTCTATCATCTCCGGCCAGGAGTCAAAAGTTTTGCCTGCGCCCGAAATCGCTTGATATGTGCACGCGACGACTTCTTTTACGCCAAATTCCATCAACGGATGAAGCGCCGGCACATAGGTTTGTATTGAGCAGTTTGGCTTAACCGCAATAAAACCGCGCTTGGTTTTTAGGCGCTTGCGCTGGCTGTAGATGACTTCCACATGCTCTGCGTTGACCTCCGGGATCATCATCGGAACGTCTTTTGTGGCCCGGTGTGCGCTGTTGTTAGAAACCACAGGAATCTCGGCTTTAGCGTACGCGTCCTCAAGCGCTCGCGTTGCCGCTTTGTCCATATCGACTGCGCAGAAAATGAAATCGACCGCGCCAACAGCTGAGTCAATATCGCTTGCGTCCAGCACTATCATGTCAGCAACGCTGCTCGGCATAGGAGTATCCATAGCCCATCTGCCGCTTGTTGCCTCTCTGTACGTTTTGCCCGCAGACCTGCTGCTTGCGCTTAGCTGCGCGATGTCAAACCACGGGTGATTCGCCAGCAGCGAAATAAACCGCTGTCCGACCATACCCGTAGCTCCCGCAATTCCAACTCTGAACCTCTTCATCTTCCTATCCTCCAAAATTATAATATACAAAAATAGCACGCAATACCGTTAGCGCGCTACAACATAAAACCTTGTGTATATGTTCACAGCAGCGCTCCGTCAAAAATATAAGACGACAGTTGCATGGCTATTAGCCAATGCACCCAGACAATTCTTTCGGTAAAGAGTTGCCTTCGGCAGTATTCCCTTTCACTAAGCCTCACAGGTAACCCGATACCTAAGCGTAGTATACTAATGAACACCGCACCTCAAACTGTAATGGTATTCTCTTTGCCAAGAGTATAACATCAGCAAGCGCTTTCGTCAACTCGAAAAATTTATGGTCCGATATCCACATCCAGGATGTCCGCCAAAATGTTGGCGATGTCCGTGTTATCAACTGCATCGGCAAACCGCTCTTCAAATATACCCGTTACTCCAAGGTCTACGTTTACGCCAGTGTGATAGTCGGTTGACCAAGATACACCCAGACGAGCGTTGATAATGGCGTTTACCGCAAGGCTGGTCAGTGTGTCGATATAATCATCCTTATACTCAATTTCCTCATCAGCACGCAATGCCCTTCTCAGCTTTGAGCGCTCGCCGTCGGTTAAATTTATAATGCCCATGGCATTTAGCGCGTCAACATACTCGCTTATGCCGATGCGCGGCTCGTAGAGCATGCCGTATCCGTCGCCGTAGCTGGCGCTGATGTCGTAAACGCCATCAAAAAGCGTGAGGTAATCAATATCGGCATCTAGCGTTAAGCCGCCTGTTTCGTGGTCGGATGTGGTGATAATCAGTGTATCCTCGGGGTGTGCAAGATAAAACGCTATAGCGGTTTGCACCGCGTCGTCGAAGGCAAGCGTGTCGTATATAATGCTCATAACGTCGTTATTGTGCCCGGCGTAGTCGATTCTTCCGCCTTCTACCATCAGGAAAAACCCATCGTCATCAAGGGAAAGCAAATCAATCGCCTTTTGTGTTAAGTCGGAAAGCGAAGGCAGAGCACCAAAGCGGTTAAGCCTGTCAATTTCGTACGGAAAATAGTTGTAGGTGAGCGGTGCAAACACTTTGTCACCGGCGGCGGGGGAGTATGCCATCAGCTGCGTGCTGCCATCCGGACCGAGATATATTTCGTAACCTTTATCAGCAAACTCGTCCACAAGGTTTCGCTCGTCGGTTCTGGTCGAGACGATTTCGAAGTTGCGCACATCCGGCGCAAACGAAGCGTAGGGCTCGGGCAAAGTCAGCGGCAAGAAGAACTTTAAACCGCCGCCCGCGATAAAGTCGATGTCGCTGTTTAGCAGCTCCAGCGCTATCTCCGATTCGTTGCTGCGGTGAGTGTTGTGTGCATAGAAGCAAGCGGGGGTCGCGTGAGTTATTCTTGTTGTGGTTACAATGCCTGTCGCGTATCCGATATCCTGCACAGCCTCAAGAAGCGTTCTAAGTTCTGTCTCATCGGGGGTTACGCTGATCATAGCGTTGTTGGTTTTGACGCCCGTAGCAAGCGCTGTGGCAGATGCGGCCGAATCTGTGATGTCCGCATTGGCTGAGTATGTGCTAACCGAGGCGTTGACGTTCATGCTGTTGAGCTGCAGGGTCGCGGTATCATCGCCCGATATATATTGCAGGAAAGACTGCGAAATTGTCTTTTGATTTACGCCCATTCCGTCCCCTATAAAAATGAAAATGTATTTTGGATAAGGCTCTTGCTGGGCGGGTGCTGTGGTTTCAATAGGCGAAGCCGTAGGAGTTGCCGTATTGACGACAATTGATTGCGATGGGGAAGGCGTTGGATCACTCTGCGCAGCTTGCAGCGCGACAGGGGCACATGCACAAAGCATAAATATTGCGATTACCAATAGTGTGACGATGCTTTTCCTAAGCATTGGGTTTCCTCCTGTGGTTACTTCGGTTTAACTTGTCGGCTTAAGGCTGCTATTCGCTGCACCCGCTCGAACTTAGCATCGGGCGGCGTGGTGTCTGCTATAGACAAAATGATGTTTCTTGCACCGTCGTCCTGTATATCGGCCAGTAAATCGTCTATGAAGCCGTCAAACTCGTAGTCGCTGACAGAGTTTTCGAGCATGGCTATGGACGGAACAACGCCGTAAAGCGTCAAATTGTTGCCTGTAACGCTTCGGATGTCGTTATAGTTTTGAGAGGTCAACGGCTTGGTACACACCGAATCGGCAATATCCATGCCCGAATCAATGTAGCTTTGCAGTAGACCACGGTTCTCGCTGTCGGTGTGTGACGCCATAAACTTGCCTTTGCTGTGAATGGCATCGCTGTACGTTTTTAGACGCGGCAGCACGTACTTTTTGAAGAAAGGCGGCGGCGTCAGCGTAGCGTCAAAGTGCGCTCCGACGTTGATTACGTCTGCGGGCGAGTTTATTGCAACATCGTACAGGTTATCGAGAAAAGTATCGAGAGTTGCGCGCAGGGACGCAAACTCTTGCGGGTGGTCGAACATGTCGAAAACCGCCTGCTCGTATTTCATAAGCTCCATGTTCATGAAGCGGACGCCCGATTCGCGCAAATTCCCAAGACATACGGCGATGCCGCGATCGCCTACCTTTGATTGGAAACGGTTGAAGCGCTCGTAATCGGGGACAACTTGTGCGTTTTCGAAAATGTACTGCACAGCTTTGTAGTCGTCAACGGAGTCGATTGTGTGAGCGACGACAGCCGCCGCGGTGATGCCCTGAGCTTTCATTTCGTCGTCCAGCCGTGTGATATTGCTGACCTTGCCAAACGGTGTTGTATACGTAACCAACAACCCTTTTGCTGTTTGCTCGGCAGCTACTTCAACATTATGGAACACGACTTTGTGCGTGTTGGATGTTGCGCTTGTAAGAAGTCCGATACCTCTGTGGATATAATCGTCCTCGCTGTCGCACTCGAGAAAATCGGGAATCATTGTGTTGTAGCCGACGTCCAAATCATCGATTATATCACTAAGTGACGCATTTTTGTATTTTGGGGGAAGCGTGCCCCGCAGTTTGTTGCTGCGATACCAAATATCGAGCCGCGGCGCAAAGGGCAGAAAATCTGCTGCGTTGCCTCGGATAACATCCATCATCACTTTTTTATAGCTCATGATACACGCCCTTTCGGTTACTTACATCTATTTGACAGGTTTAAAGTATTGGTAGAACGTGCAGCGGATGTTGCCGTTGTACAGCTTGCGCTTTTTGTCTGCGCGCTTGCCGAAATACCGCTCAAACTCATTGTCAGCAGTGATTATATACTTGCGCTGTGTGCTGCGTAAAGCATCGCCCATTTGACGATACAGCTTGCGTACTTGCTGTTGCTCGCCGAGCCGTGCCGCGTAAGGGGGGTTGGTGAGCACGGAGCAGCCTTTTCGCGCAAAGTCGCTGACGTCGGCGTGATATATGCGCAAATCGACACCTGCCGCCTGCGCGTTTGCGTCTGTCGCCCGCACCGCCTTTTTGTCGATGTCGGACGCGTAAACCTCTTTAGCGTCGGTTATGTCAAGCTTCGCCTGCGCACGCACTTTGCTGAACTCGTCGTCGATAAAATGCCAGTATTCACTGTCGAAGGTGCGTGAGCGTCCGGGAGCGATGTTTGCGCCGATCATCGCTGCTTCGATAGCGATAGTGCCCGAGCCGCACATCGGGTCGGCAAATGCGCCGGTTCTCCAGCCGCTTAGCATCACAAGCCCCGCGGCAAGCGTTTCTCTGATAGGAGCAGACACGTTGGTGACTCTGTATCCGCGGCGGTTTAGCCCGGCGCCGCTTGTGTTGAGGCACACAGAAACCTCATCGCGCAAAATTTTGATGTGTACGTTATACCGATTGCCCGATTCGGGCAGCGTTTTTGTGTTGTGTTTTGCCATAAGTCTGTCTACAATAGCCTTTTTGCTGATGGACTGCACGTCAGAAACGCTGAACAGAGTGCTTTTAACAGAATCGCCGTCAACGGGGAAAGCGGCGTTCTGTGGCAGATACTCTTCCCACGCTATTTGTTTTACGTTTTCGAACAGCTCGTCGAATGTGACAGCAGAAAAGTGCGCAATTTCGATGTAGACTCTGTCGGCAGTCCGCAGCCACATATTGGCTTTGGCGATGCCAAGCAGATCCGCTTTAAAGTAGACGCGCGCGTCTTTGGGTTGCACATCAGTAAAGGAAAGTTTTCTTAGCTCCAGTGCGCTCATACCTTCGAGCCCAAAGGAGCATGAAGCAAAGCAATTATACGTCATCAGGATCATCCCATCTGTTGAGTTTAACGTCGTTGATATATAGCGCGAACTTGCAGCCGAGGAATTTAGCACTCTTTTCGCACATTTGCATGCGTGTCAAGTATATGCTTAAAAAGTCCATCGGTGAAGCGTGCGCATCCATTGTGTATTCTATGGTAATCGTGTTGTCAACAACGGTCAGGTTGGTTTCCTGTATCGCGAAGTTGACGCGGTCGTGTATATCGTTCATGTCGTACTTCTTAAGCCGCACGCGCGCCCTGTGTGCATCAACTTTGTCGGCGATAATAAGCGCTGCGGATATGTCGCTGACGGGGTTGCCTGTTTCCTCCTCGTGAGAGCCGACAGCAGAGCAAATCTCGCTCGATTCGGTCACCGACATCCCCAAGTCACACAGTATGGGGAACAGCATTACAGCGCCGTTTAGACCATGGTGTTTACGGTTGATCATATTGCCGATATCGTGTACCCAGCCTGCGATTCGTGCGAGCTCGATCCGACGCTGCGGCATACTTAGCTTGCGCAGTATCTCGCCTGCAATCTTGCTGACGTAGCCGACATGTCGCGGCCCGTGGTCCGTGTAGCCTATCATCTCTAGGCAATGGTTTGCGTTGTCGACCAACACCCGAATGTTCTCGTCGTGCCTCACGTCGTCAAAAGTGATTTCCTGCATTATTCCTCCATGTCATTTAGTGCTTCTTTCTTTAGCGCTTCGTAATCGCTGTCGCCGGAAAAATCTCTGTCGATCGTGACCTCGCCGCCAAGCTCTTCAAGCGCGTTTTTGACCGCCATATAGTCGTAATAACCGGTTTCCTCGTTGCGCAGCGCTTCTTCGAGATGGCTAACGGCGTCTGCGTTGCCGAGCTTCCCTAGGCAGCTGGCGCAAAAAGCCTTGTTTGTCTCGGTGTACATAAACTTTTCGAGCGCAAACTGATAGACGCGCTCGTCAAAGCTGATGTCGCACAGCACATCCAGCAAACAATCGGAAACGTATGTGTTTTTTGCCTGCTCGTACTCCACAACTAACCTCTCGATGTAGCCTTCGCCCGAGTTTTTCAGCTCTTGCACGCACGCTTCGACAAAATCGTCCTTCTCATCCGCACCTGCGATTACGTCAATATAGTAATCATAAGGGTGCTCTAAGTCCATTTCCTCGATAATGCGGACTATCGTGCGCTTAACATCCTCATTTTTCTCGCCGTCGTAGTTTTTGAGCAGCGTAATTAAGTACGGATACGTTTGCTCGTTTGTGTCGGCGATTTCGTTTAGCAGCGCGCCGGGCAGCGTCACATCGCTAATGATGTAGCCGCCAAGAAGCTCTATCAGCTTTGGTGCGTCAAACGATTTGAAATAGGCAACGGGCGAAACTCCGTCAAGCCAAGGCTTTTTGGTATCCAGCCATTTTAGGTAGAGCTGCGGCGCGATATCATCGAGCGCTTCGTCCGACAGCGCCTGTTTCTTTTTGTATTCGTGCAGATATACAGCAAACTTTGCTTCAAAATCAATCACTTTGCTCACCTCCCGTGAGTGAGTGTTTGGAAAGTATATCGTAATATTTGTTGATCGTACCAATAGTCGTTTTGTATATGCGCGCGATGTCGGTTTTGGATGAGTGTTTTTCACCGCTGTGCGACTCTCTGACAGCAAGCTCTATCGCAGCGGCAAGCGCCTGCGGACGTTTAATCCACTTGCCTTCGTCGCCGATCTTGCCGGCAAACGCGATAAAAAGCTCTACGCCTGCCGTAATTGCCGGCTCGCTCAGCCTACCTACGCTGCTGCGCATAAAGTGGTTGATGGTTTCTATGTAAATATCATCGAGCTTGTTGACTTTGCTGGCAGCAGTGTCGATACGAACCTCTGCGAAGTCGCCTTTGATGAGCGCAATATAGGGCTCCTGCGCATTCATGTTGTTAAGGTACAAGAAAACGTCGTTTTTAAGCTCGTCCGACTCGGTGCTTTTAAGTATAAAGTCGCGAAAAATCTCTTCTGCCCTTTTATCAGCAAAAACGCTGATGATCTCGAGCGCGATTTTCTTGATATAGTCGTCACCGTGATTAAGACCCCAAAGCAATATGGACACGAAAAACGCGTCGTTGTTCCATTTTTGTGTAAGGCTCGCGTCTTTTTCCTTCAGGCTTTCGCGCAGATATTTCATGCGCCGTTTAATCTCAACGAACGGAACTTGGTAAACGTACTCAAGTGTTTTAGCGCCGCCGGTTTCCTTTGCGTCCTGAGACAGCTTTTTATAGTAGGCCGCGACGCTGTTGCCAGGGTCTATCTGCAATATGCGTATAAAGCATTCGAGTGCTTTGCCGTATAGACCATAGTTGTAGGCGGCAAGTCCGCAAAAGTGCAGAATACGTACATCGTACGGCTGAAACGACAGAATGTTTACAAACCATTTGTACGCTTTGTCGTGATAGTTCAGCTCGCAATACGTCAGCGCAACTTTGTGCATGTCGTGCGGCTCAAGGTCCTTCGCGTTTTCCAGCGCATTTAGGTGAACCGTAAGCTTGGGACTGCACGTTTTGTAATAGAACATAGCAAGATTGCAATGCGCGTGAATGTTGCGGGGACGGTGCTCCAAAACCTTGTTGGATGTGGCAATTGCACCATTAAGGTTACCGTCAAAATAGTAGCACAGCGCTAGGTTGTTAGCGGCGTGGTGCATCAGGGGTGCTTGCTCAAGGACAGCTTCGAAGCAGACAATGGCCTGTTTGTATTCGCACTTGTCAAGAAGTTCTTTACCTTTACTGATATTTTTTGCAATGCCCTCGTAATCGAGCACTCTTAATAGCTCGCGCTCCTCGTCCTCGTAATACGATTCCCATATTTCTTCAATATCTTGCGCAAACTCGCCTTCCGGATCGTTCTTTAGATACTCCATAAAATAACTGTCGGCGGTTTCGAACTTGTTTAGCCCTAGGTAGTTGCAACCGAGCGCAAAAAGGCACTCTGTGGGGGTATGACCCTGCCGCATAATTTTGTGAATCATGTCGTTGGATTCGTTAAAAAGCCCTATTTCAGAGTATATTTGCGCAATATAAAGCAGATACTCTACGTTATCCGGCTCCATACCGACTAAATTTCTATACAGTTGCAGCGCTTCAAGAAAGTTGCCCGCGTCGATGTGCTTCTCCGCTTTTTTGATGTAGAACTCGGCAGGCTGCTTGAAGCTGAGCACGTTGTTGTTACTTGACATTTGCATTTTCACCTCGTGTTTATTATACCATATTATAAATCATGAACTCAAACTTTATAGCAAACAAACTGTAAACGTTGTGATTGCGGCGTCGGTGGATTGTGGGTGAAGCAGTCAAAAACGTCGATTTTAGTAAATCCCGCGCGCTTTAGGCTTGCGGTTACGGGTTCTGCTTCGTGCGCA
Organism: Clostridia bacterium; assembly: GCA_018648645.1. Lineage (GTDB taxonomy): Bacteria > Bacillota > Clostridia > Christensenellales > SZUA-584 > JABGQS01. Next base: position 26,787 of record JABGQS010000022.1, on the reverse strand, counting down.
TATTGTATATGCTTCTCGTGTCGGCGCTCGAACAGCTCGCCTTTTTGCACAAACAGCGTTACGTCGAGCGTCAATGTGCCAAGTGCTTCGTCAAAAGTGTTCTTCCATATGCACGCGGTTTGCTCGCGCTCGTCGAAAAACACGTTGCCGTCCATGATGCTTTGCAGTTTGTACTTTGAGCTGATGTCGAACAGCAAAACGCCGCCGGGGTTTAACGCTGCAAAGGCGCTTTTAGTAAACTGAGCAAGACCCTGCTCGTCGATATAATTGACGCCGTCGCAGGCGCAGACCACTGCATCAACCTTGTTGCCGACCTCTATGCGGCGCATGTCTTGGCGCACAAACGCGACACCCGCGCTTTGTTTTGCGTTGCGCTGCTTTGCGACTTTCAGCATTTCTATAGATAAGTCGCCGGCGGTTATATTGTAGCCAAGCGCGGCGAGTTTAAACGTGACGTTGCCTGTGCCACAAGATACCTCCAATACGTTTTTTGCGCCGGACTTGCTCAAAAACCCGTGCAAATACTGTGCCCACAACGGATAATCTACGTCGGACATCAGCGAATCATAAACTTGTGCCAAATAACGATATGCGTTCAAAATAACCCCTCCGGAAAGCGTTTTTGCCCTGTAGCCTAAATATACTACATCACAATATACTTTTCAATACGACTATCGCGATAGAGTTCGCAAAACAAAGCGTTTATTTTTGGCAATATCCGATTATGTCTTTGCAACCAATGAGGTAATCATGTATAATTCTAGTATACTATTGACATTGTGATGATTGCTGTGAGGGAGAAATATGCAGGAGGCTGTAGAACTTTTAGTAAAGCGGGCTCAAAAGGGCGACAGCACGGCTTTGGAAGAGCTGCTTTTTGCATACGAAAAAAGGGTTTATAACACGGCTTACCGATATATGGGCAACGAAGCGGACGCGTATGACATGGCGCAGGAAGCGCTGATTAAGATTTACAAGCGCATCAAAGCGTTCAAAGGCGATTCTTCGTTCTCGTCGTGGATATATCGAATTACCGTGAACACGTGCCTTGACGGGCTGCGCAAGCACAAAAAGAACGTCGTGTCGCTGGAGGCGTCTATCGAGAGCGGCGCGTCATACAGAGACACCAGCAATGCTTCGCCTGAGGAAAGTATGCTGCAGCTTGAGCTTGCGGGCGACATCCAAAAAGCGATAAATACACTATCTGTTGACCACAAGAGCGTTGTTATACTGCGCGACATCAACGGTCTTTCATACGAAGAAGTAGCGGCGTGCTTGTCTGTCAGCGTCGGTACTGTCAAGAGCAGAATCAGCAGAGCGAGGCAGCGGCTGAAAGAAATTCTGATTAATTATTAAAATGTTGGAACTAAATAGATAGGGGACGCGTCTAATACTTGTAAAGCAATATGGACGTGTATTTAAGGAGGGTAATTATGAAAAAGGGATTAATCGCAACTATGCTGCTCGTTTTGGCAACGGCTATGCTGTTTGTCGGGTGTTCACCCGCGGCAACCAACGAGGCAGTGTCAGATGACTATTATGCGGAAAAAGCAACGTTAGACATGGTAGAGTCTGAGGAAATGGCTGCCGAGGCACCGATGGATGACAGGGCGTACGATGAAGAGTATGCGGAAGAAGCGTTTGACGGAGACGACAGCGCCGGTGGTACGAATGTTGACATTGACGACAGCGGTTCGATACTTGAGCCGAGCGTGGACCGAAAGATTATTTTCAGCGGATATATCGCTGCACGCACAAAGGCGTTTGACGAGGACTACAGAAGAATTATGAGCAAAGTCAAAGAAGTTGGCGGATATGTAGAAAGTTCGAATGTTTCGGGCACTAAGCCCGAGGAATGGAACGATAGGGGCAGATACGCCGAAATTACTGTTCGTGTGCCTAGTGCAAAGTTTGACTCGTTTATAAGGATGCTCGAAGGCGTGGGTGAAACGACGAGCAGCTCGGTGAGCGGTCAAGACGTCTCGTTGCAGTACTTTGATGTGGAAACGCGGCTGGAGACTCTTAGAATAAGAGAAGACCGACTGCAAGAGCTGCTGGAAAAAGCGGCTACACTCGAGGACATTATTGAGCTTGAAAGAGAGCTTGCAAACGTTAGCTATGAGATTCAAAGCTATGAGATGAGCCTGAGAAGTTATGACAGCTTGATTGACTTCTCGACAATTACCCTCAACTTGGAGGAAGTGCAGGAACAGGCAGAGATCGTGCCGTCAGAGAAGACGCTGGGCGAACGTATAAGCAACGCGTTCTACTCTGTAATCAACTGGCTTGCGAGGTTCTTTAAAGGGTTTGCAGTTGTGTTTATTGCAGCACTGCCGGTTATAGCGATACTTGCGGCGATACTCATTATCGTGCTGGTAAGCGTGAAATCAGCCAAGAGGCGAAAGCGCAGAAAGCAAGAACAGCAAGAAAAAGAAAACAAATAATAGGTGATTAAGATGAAAACTAAAATTGTAATAGTAGCGCTCGTGCTGATAGTGGCACTGGCAATGGTTGGGTGTGTCCCAATTGTAAAAGAAGCAACTGAAAAACCGAGCACGGAGAACTACGGCAAGGACAGTATTATCGTGGAGCTTGGCGAGAACGTGCAGACAAAAAGCGAGCTGAGTGTGACGGGCGCAGGCAGCATCAAGGTGATGCCGGACGTGGCGTATGTAACGGTGGGTGTGACGACCAACCACAAGAACGCAGCAACTGCACAATCGCAGAACAAGGACGCGATGAACGCGATATTCGCGGCACTAAAAGAGGCGGGATTGAGCGATGATGACATGCGCACAACCAACTACTCTACGACGCCGAGATACAACTATGACACACAGAGCATCACGGCGTATGAAGTGAGGAACATGGTTGAGCTGACGATTACGGACATAGACAACGTTGGCAAGTACATCGACATTGCGGCAGAAAACGGGGCGAACACTTCGTATCCTGTGAACTTCTCGCTGCTTGATCAAAGCGGACCGTATAACGAAGCGCTTAAGCTGGCGATGACTACGGCGATGGGCAAGGCAGAGGCGATTATCTCGGCAAGCGGCAACACGATTGTTGGAACGCTGCGCATTTCGGAGAACTCTTTCGGATATGTTGCGTACGAGAAGTATGACATGGTCGCGGATGTTGCGATGGACGAAATGGCCGGAGCACCTACGCCGATTACCGCAGGCGAGCTTGAAATAACCGCGAACGTTACGGTGGTTTACGAGATAAATTAGATAAACTAACGAAGAGCACGGTTGGCATAGCGCTGACCGTGCTTTTTTATTTGTATAAAAGCTGTAAATTCGCTATAATCAAGCTAGATAAACACTAAGGTGGACAAATGCGACCATTCAAATCAAAACCGACTATCAGAAAAGCTGATGCAGACGACATTAAGCAGATGAAGCTGATTGCAGCAGATGTCGGGTTTAAAAACTATGTGCCGTTTCTTGGGCAAAGCAATGTAGATGAGTATTTAGGCAGCGGATTGCTCGAAAAGGACATTGAAGAGCACCTTGCTAGCACAGTTGTCTGCGAGTTTGAAGAGCAAATCGTTGGTATGTGTGCGTTTTGGGACGATTTTGTACACGTGCTGCTTGTAAAATACGCGTTTCAAGGCGGCGGCTTTGGCAAAGCGCTGCTTGATTACGCGCAGTCGCAGATGTTTGAGAACAATGCTGTGATTAAGCTGGAAACCTTCGAGAAAAATGTGGCGGCAATTGCGTTTTATCAGAAAAACGGCTGGAAAGTTGTCGGCAGCAGATACTCGGAGTATATAAACGGCAATTATGTGAAGCTGGAGAAGACGAGGGCAGGGACAGGATGCTAAAGAAGAACGATATTATCGAAATTACGATAGACGATATTTCTATCGAAGGCGCAGGCATTGAGCGGCTTGACGGACAGATTGTGTTCGTGGCAAAGGCGCTGCCCGGCGAGCGTGTTAAAGTCAAGATTATCAAAGCCAAGAAAAGCTTTGCAGTCGGTTTGCTGCAGCAGATAGTTGCTGAAACGGTCAGCCGAGTCACGCCGCTTTGTGGAGTGTTCGGCAAATGCGGCGGCTGTACATTGCAGCATCTGAATTATGAAGAGCAGGTAACGTTTAAAGCCAATCACATTAAGCAGAGCATGAAGCGGCTCGGCGGTATTGATATAGAGCTGCCGGATGTTTTGGCGCAGGAAAACACGAGGCATTATCGCAACAAAGCTGCGTTCCCTGTTGCGCAGATTGACGGAAGGGTGCAGGCGGGATTTTATGCAGTTCGCAGCCATCGTGTTGTGCCGAGCGACTGCGCAATACAGAGTGCGCGCATTAACGAGGTTAAGAACGTTGTGGTGGATTGGGCAAACGATAACGGAATTATTGCTTACGAAGAGAAGACTGATAAAGGTGTATTGCGACATATCGTTGTGAGAGAGTCGTCGGTCGGCGAGGTTATGGTTGGTGTTGTTTCTACAAAGAGCATTGTGGACGAAAGGCTGATTGCTGCGTTGAAAAAAGTTAAAGGTGTGGTCAGCATCGTGCAGAACATCAACGATAAGAAAACCAATGCGATACTCGGCGAGAAGAACATAACCATGTTTGGAGAGGATTATATCACCGAGCAGTACGAAGATTTGAAGTTTAGGGCAGCGCTGCCGAGCTTTTTGCAAGTGAATCATGCGCAGACGCAAAGACTGTACAAAATCGCGCTCGAATTTGCCGATATACAAGCAACGGACGTGGTGTTTGACTTGTTTTGCGGCATCGGTACTATAAGCCTGCTTGCGGCAAAGCGCGCAAAGACAGTTGTTGGTATCGAGTATGTGCAAAGCGCTGTAGACAACGCAGAGCAAAACGCCAAGCTGAACGAAATAATCAACGCTCAGTTTATAGCGGGAGACGCGGGGGAGAGACTGGCAGATGCACAAAGAATGGTTGGAGCGCCGGACACCGTCATCATAGACCCGCCGAGGAAGGGTTGTGATGCTGATTTGGTAGATAAAATATGCGAGATTGCACCGAGAAGAATCGTGTATGTGTCGTGCAACCCGGCGACACTGGCAAGGGATGCGGCGCTGTTTGCAGAGCAGGGGTATACTGTAGAGAATGTTAAGGGTGTGGATATGTTTGCGCATACAACGCATGTGGAGAGCGTGGCGCGGCTGTCAAGGTGACAGTAAAGTAACACCTGAAGTGATGGAAATTTGAAATGGGGCAGAAAAGTGCACACTTATATTGCGTTGTTAAAAGGGATTAATGTAGGCGGTAGAAATCTGATAAAAATGGCCGAGTTGAGGCTCTTGTTCGAAGCGATCGATCTTGGCCCGGTGCAAACGTACATTCAAAGCGGTAATGTCCTCTTTCGGTCCAGTGAAGACGAGGAGCCTTTGCGCATATTCCTCGAGCAGCAGATTAAGAGGGAGTTTGGTTTTTTTGTTCCTGTTGTTTTGAGAACAAGTGCTCAAATGGAGGAGGTTACTCACAACAGCCCGTTTTCGCAAGAAGAAGTGGCAGAAGCGGAATCGAATAAAGCGGGGGAGAGCGTATATGTCGCTTTTCTGAACCAAGTGCCATCAAGCGAATCGATTGAGCGTATACGCAATTATCAAAGCGAAACTGAGAAATACCAAATTATAGGAAGCGAAGTCTATTTGCTATTTAGCACCAGTATTCGCAATTCTAAATTAGCGAATAATCTTTTGAAGCTGGACGCGTCTATAACGGTGCGCAACTGGAAAACGGTGAATAAGCTTGTTGCATTAGCAAAGACTATGGCGTTATAGAGTGGTCTAGGGGTGAACTCGCGTAAGAACATATAAAAAAACAATATGTGAGGATGTATCCTTAATAAGAAGGCACCAAATACATTCATATTCTCAATGCAAAAGCACCAAATACTTTCTTGAAACATTGACCACTCAGCGTGCAAAATGAAATGGCTGTAAACTTTGCAGCTGATATGTTGAATAAATTGGGTGCTTGTTCTATAATTATATAGACAATGCGAGAGGAGATTATTATGAACAAGAAACTTTTAGGTGAAATTAACAAGCAGATTGGACTTGAGTTTTACTCGCAGCACTTCTATTTATCGATGGCAGCGTACAGTGCGGCAAACGACTTGCCGGGTTTTGAAAGCTGGTTTTTGGCACAGGGGCAGGAGGAGGATTTTCACGCGATGAGATTCTATCGGTATCTGAATCAGCGTGATGAAAAAGTTGTGATAACCGGATTTGAGGACCCGCCAACTGAGTTTAGCTCTGTATTGGACGCCTTTGAAAAAGGGCTGGCACACGAGAAAACCGTGACAGACCGCATCAACTATCTGATGAGCATTGCCCATGAGGAAAAGGACTATGCAGCGGTCAATTTTTTGAACTGGTACGTTGACGAGCAGGTTGAAGAGGAAGATACGTTTAGCACCATGATCGGCAAAGTCAAAATGGTGGGCGATGGTATGGGGCTGTACGAGCTTGACAAGGAAGCGGCGGCCAGGACATTTGTGCCACCGGCAGCAGAATAGAAGCGAGCTTAGAAATTAACCGAGATGTGAATATCGCTATAACAACAATGCATGTGAGCACGCTTTATGTGCTGACTTAATGTTTTTGTTTATGCAGAGCAAATTGCGGGTATTTATGTATAACGGCATCTGTGTGCGAAAAGCAGGCAGGTTCACGAAACTTAATTTTGCGGGAGAAGCACAATATGAAAAGAACGGCGCTTATTATATTAATAATACTTATGGCAGTTTGCTTGGCATCGTGCCAATATGCTGTCGATAAAATTACGCAACTTGGGCAGGTAGCGCAGCAAGAGCTGTCTTTGCCTGCGCCTGAGAAGCAAATGAGCGTATTTGAGGTATCCGAGGGTGAAGAGTGGACATCGCAGGGGCAGACGCAAGAATTGACGGAAAACCCGATTGAAGTTTTGACGGACACGGCGGGGGCAAAGCCTACGCAAGAGCCGACTGATAACCCGGCTGAAAGCCCTGTCGAAGAACCATCAGAAAGCCCGAGCACATCGCCGACGATTTCGCCATCAGAGGCGCCGTCGGAGAGCCCGGGAACACCACCAACAGCGAGCCCAACAGCGCAGCCATCCGCAAACCCGATAGCATCACCGACAGCAAGCCCGACAGCGCAACCGACAGAAATGCCGATGCCTACGCCTGAGCCGACGCCTGAGCCGACCGAGCCTGCAGTGAACACGGCATCGCTTGAGCGCTCGATGGTCAACAAGGTGAATGCGGCGCGTGCGGCAGAAGGATTGCCGCCGCTGGAAGTAAGCTCTGTTCTGCGAAGCAACGCGCGGGTGCATAGCGCGGACATGGCGGACAACAACTTTTTCTCGCACACTTCGCCGACGCGCGGTACATTTGCGGCGCGGGTGAATGCCAGCGGTATAAGCTATTCCGGGGCGGGCGAGAACATAGCGTACAACAGCTCTGTCAGCAGCGCACATTCGATGTTGATGGGCTCGTCTGGACACAGAGCAAACATTTTGAACACAGACTTCACACATATCGGTATCGGAATAGAGTGGGACGAAAGTGAAGGAGTGTTTTATATCACGCAGTGGTTTGCGAAGTTTAGGTAGATAATGATAGAATAATCCATGTCGAGGGTAGATGATGTGGATTTTTTTGTGCGCAGAATGTGTGTGCTTGAGCATATAAATGTGGCTGGACGTTTGAGTGTTGAACTGTGCCCAATCAAACACCCCTCGCAAAACAACCAACTACGTGATCGTTCACTAAACCCACTGCCTGCATATACGCGTATACAATCGTTGAACCTATGAACTTGAAGCCACGCTTCTTGAGGTCCTTGCTGATGGTGTCGCTGAGCGGTGTTGTTGCCGGCATTTGCGAAAGGGCTTCAAAATGGTTGATAATTGGTTTATTGTCAACGAACTTCCATAGATAGTCGTTGAAGCTGCCAAACTCGTTGATGATTTTCGTAAAAGCGAGTGCGTTTGAGCGTACGGAGTAAATCTTGAGACGGTTTCGGATGATGCGAGCGTCCTGCCGCTTTGCATCCAGCTGCTCATCGGTATATTTTGCGCAAACCGTCCAGTCGAAGTTGTCGAACACTGCGCGGTAGCCATCCGCGCGCTTGAGAATAGTTATCCACGACAGACCTGCTTGAGCACCTTCGAGAATCAGCATCTCGAATAGCTTGCGGTCGTCATGCACGGGCTTTCCCCATTCGTTGTCGTGATAGTCAATGTATATTGGGTCGGTGGCTGCCCAGTTGCAGCGAATTTTATCGTCATTCATATTCATTACCTCTATTGGTGCAAATCTAAATTGTAATTACGTTGCAGTCGATACGCTCTAGAACAGCCTCGTCATGCGAAACGATGATAACGGTTTTATTTGCTTGCACAAACAGTTTATCAAACAACGCAATCATGTCATCTTTGAGCGCGGCGTCAAGACCTTTGAAAGGCTCGTCGAGTATCAGCAGGTCACAAGGATAGGCAAAAGTGCGGGCAAGCGCAGTTCGCCGCTTCATACCGCCCGAAAGTTTTGCGGGAAATTTGTCCTCGTGTCCGTCAAGTTTTACGGCCTTAATCATTTGGAGCGCGATGCGGCTTACTTCTTGCGGTGCGAAAATGTCTTTCAGCACGAACTCTACGTTCTGCTGTAAAGTGAACCATGGGAGCAGCCTGTCTTCCTGAAACAAATATGATATTTTGTGCGGGACATTGCTAACGATGCCGTGGTAACGTTTGTCGAGCCGCGCGATGATGCGCAGAAGTGTCGTTTTACCACAGCCACTGGGTCCCGTAATCAGCGTTGTTTTGCGCTCGGGGATGGTGACGCTGTAATCGTCGAACACCATTTGTTTATGAAAATGCTTTTGCAGCGACTCGATGCGAATACTCATAGTGTGTTCCCCTTTTTCGGCAGTAAACGCATAAGCCCTTTCTCGACAGCGAGGCTGATAATGATAATCGCGATGGTCCACGCGAACAGCGCAGAAGTTTCAAGATGCTGCTTTGCCGTTAAAAGATTAAAACCCATAGAGTACTTCGGGCTGGAGAGTACTTCGGCAGCAACAACAGCCTTCCACGAAAATCCAAGACATATAGAAAGCGCGGCATAAATGTGCGGCAGCACGGAAGGCAGCGTAATCTCGCGAAGAATTCTTGCGCGCTTCACATGGTACACTTTTGCCAGTTCTGTATACTTCTTATCCACAGATTTGATGCCGGAGAGTGTATTGGTGTAAAAGATGGGGAAGCATAGCAGTATGCACGAGAACACAGGCACAAACGAAGCTTGGAACCACACCAGCGCGAGTATGATAATCGACATAATGGGTGTAGATTTTATTGCGGAGATGAAGGGTGCAAGCACGCTTTCTACCGTTTTAAAGTGCGACGAGATGTAGGCGAAAACAAGCCCCAGAACGAGGGATACCACCAGTCCGAAAACGACGCGGTAGAACGTCATCAGCACACTCAGCCAAAATTTAGACGTGACGATAAGCCCGCCAAGCGAAGCAACAGTCTCTAGCGGTGATGGGACAAACAGCGGTTGGTTAACGATCAGCGCGGCAAATTGCCACATCGCAATCCAGAACACCGCAATTGCCAGCCCTTTGAGAATTTTATGCAGTTTTGAAGGTTTCGTTCCCAGCATATTTCGTCTCCGTAAATTCTAACACAGATTATACCATATATAGATTGGCTTTGTCCTGAAAAATTCCTGCCGTCGGCAAATTTGTCACACCCAGCGCAAATAAGTAATTGAATGATGATGCGATATGGAGTAAAATGAGAACACGAGGGAGAGACTATATGGACTTTGCACACCTGCATCTGCATACAGAATTCAGCCTGTTGGACGGCACTGCGCGCGTCGGCGATGTTATTGAGCGCGCAAAAGAGCTCGGCATGACCAGCATCGCGATTACCGACCACGGCAGCATGTACGGCGTTGTCGATTTTTACAGGAAAGCGGTTGCTGCGGGCATCAAGCCCATAATAGGGTGCGAGGTGTACGTTGCGCCCGGTAAGCTGACCGACAAGACGAAAGCGATGAAGGAATACTCGCATTTGATACTGCTGGCGAAGGACAACGAAGGGTACAAAAACTTGATGCGACTCAGCTCGATTGCGTATATGCAGGGCTTTTATCACAAACCGAGAATAGACTATGACGTGCTTGAAGAGTACAAAGACGGTCTTGTTTGCTTGTCCGCGTGCCTTGCGGGCGACATTCCGAGATACATCATGAGCGCAGATTTGCAGGCGGCGCAGGAGCTTGCGAAACGGCTGGCTGATATGTTTGGCGAGGATTTTTATCTTGAACTGATGGACCATCATCTGCCCGAGCAAAAGCAGGTGAACGCTAAGCTAATCGAAATGGGCAAGCGCTTGAACATACCGCTCGTTGCCACCAACGACGTGCACTATACGCTAAAGGAGGACGCGCAGGCGCAGGATGTGCTGCTGTGCATACAAACGCGTGCTTTCGTAGAGGACGAAAACCGTATGCGCTTTGGCACGGACGAGTTTTACATCAAGAGTGCGGACGAGATGAGCGCGCTGTTTATGCACGCACCAGGAGCGATTGAGAACACGAGCATCATTGCGGACAAATGCAACGTGACTATGGATTTTGAGACCACGCATTTGCCTGAGTTTGAAGTGCCGGAAGGGTTTACGCATCCTGAATATTTGCGGAAGCTGAGTTATGAAGGACTTGATTACAGGTTCGATGAGATTACCGATGAGCTGAGGGAGCGCATGGACTATGAGCTGTCCGTTGTGCAAAACATGGGGTTTACTGACTATTTTCTAATCGTGTGGGACTTCATCAAGTTTGCGCGGGACAGCAAGATTATGGTGGGCCCGGGACGCGGAAGCGCGGCGGGAAGTCTTGTTGCATATGCATTGCGCATCACCGATGTGGATCCGATAAAGTACTCGCTGTTGTTCGAGCGGTTTTTAAACCCTGACCGTATCAGCATGCCCGACATAGACATTGACTTTGGCATCGATAGACGGCAAGAGGTAATCGATTACGTGGTTAAAAAGTACGGCGAAGACAAGGTCGCGCAGATTATCACGTTTGGAACGCTTGGTGCAAAGCAGGTTATTCGCGACGTGGCGCGTGCACAAAAATTGCCGCTGAGCGATGCTGACCGTATCGCAAAAATGATACCGTTCGCCATCAAAATGACTATCAGAAAAGCGATGGAGCAGAACCATCGGCTGAAGACGGAGTATGAGACGAATCCCGAGACAAAAAAGCTGATTGACACAGCGCTAAAGCTGGAAGGAATACCGCGGCACGCCAGCACGCACGCTGCCGGTGTTGTGATATCCAAGCTGCCGATTACCGAATACGTACCGCTGCAAATCAACCCCAGAGACGGTAGCGTCATCACGCAGCTTCCGATGAACACGCTGGAAGCACTAGGGCTGCTAAAAATGGACTTTTTGGGACTCCGCAACTTAACCGTTATCAAGAACGCGATGAAGATGATTGAGGACAATCATGGAGTAACCATAGATTTAGACAAGATGACTTACGACGACCCTAAAGTGTTTGAGTTGATATCGGCGGGCGACACGGACGGTGTGTTCCAGCTGGAGAGCGGCGGCATGAGAAACTTGATGACCAAGCTGAAACCGACCGACCTCGGTGACATCATGGTCGGGATCTCGCTATTCCGACCGGGACCGATGGACTCGATTCCCGCGTATTTGGAAGCGAAGGCGAATCCGGAAAAGCTAAAGCATCTGCATCCGAAATTGGAGCGTATACTGCACGAAACGTACGGCAGTATGGTGTATCAGGAGCAGGTTATGGAGATTGTGCGCGATATCGCCGGATATTCGCTCGGACGAAGCGACTTGGTGCGGCGCGCGATGGCGAAAAAGAAAAAGGCCGTGATGGAGAACGAGCGGCGCGTGTTCATATACGGCGATGAGACAGCCGGCGTGGATGGCGCGGTCAAGCGCGGGATGCCTGCAAAAGCGGCAGAAAAGCTATTCTCGCAAATGATGGACTTTGCAGAGTACGCGTTTAATAAATCGCACGCGTGTGCGTACGCAATGATAGCGTATCAAACGGCGTATCTCAAAACGCATTACAAAGTGGAGTATATGACAGCGCTGCTGAACAGCTTTATAGGCACGCCCGATAAAATATCGGCGTACATACAATATTGCTCGGGTTCGGGCGTACCGCTGCTAAAGCCGGACATCAACAAGTCGCAGTTCCTATTCTGCGTGGAGGGCGACGGTATACGGTTCGGGTTTGCGGCGATACGTGATGTCGGGCGCGCTGCCGAGGAAATTGTGCAGGAGCGAAAGAGTGGGGAGTTCAAAACGTTTAGGGGATTTATCAACCGCACAGCATCCAGCATAAACAAAAAAATGCTGGAAGGGTTGATACTTGCGGGGTGCTTTGACAGCCTAAATCTAAAGCGGTCGCAATTGAGCGCTGTAAGCGACAGGGTGTTAAAATCGGCACAGGACGCGAATAAAAACAACGCAGCCGGGCAGATATCGTTGTTTGAAATAGATCCGAGTATAAACACGGTCGAAACGGACGATTATCCCGAAACGAGGGAGTACACGCCCGACAAGCTGCTCGCGATGGAGAAAATTGCAACGGGTGTATATCTGTCCGGGCATCCACTCGACCAGTACATGGATGACCTTAAAGACAGGCAGGTTAATATATACAAGATTCTATCGGCGAAAGAAGATGCAAATACAGCAAAGTTTTTCGAGTCTAAGATAGTCGAGATTGTCGGGATTATCAGCGCAGTGCGAAAGCGCAGCACCAAGGCAAAAAAAATGATGGCAAACGCGTTGCTGGAGGACTTAAACGGAGTTATCGAGCTTGTTATATTCCCTAGCGTGTATAGCCGAGTAGAGCATTTGCTGGTGAACGAGTCGATACTAAGGATTACCGGAAAAGTGGATATACGCGAGGGAGAAGACCCGCAAATTTTGGTGGAAGCGATTGCACCCTACGTTAGGGTTGAGAAAGAGTTTAATAATAAATCGCTGTACGTGCGTATACCTAAGGATATGGGCGAGAGCACGGAGCGTTTAGAGAAGGTGCTGCGAACGTCGCCGGGTAATCAAAGCGTTGGTGTCGCGATCGAAAGCACGGGCAGAAAGTTTGGCACCAATGGGCGACTGCGGGTGACGATTACAAAGTCGCTGATTGGCAGCTTGACGCAAACGTTTGGCAGAGAAAACGTTGTGATAAAATAAGTGCGAATCACGCAAAAGTCTATTGAAGAGTGAAAATGATTATGGTAAAATAAATTCAAATAGTATTGAGGCGGTGTTTATGGAAGTTACGAAAACGAATCAAGAATATATTGTTGTCAAAGCGCTGGAGGACGGCGTGAACTTTATTGGGCTGACAAGAGGTAAGGATACGCGGTTTCATCACACCGAAAAGCTGGACAAAGGCGAGGTTATTATCGCTCAGTTTACCGAAAACACATCTGCTATCAAGATTCGCGGCAATGCGCAGATTTTGACTGTGCACGGTTCGGTGAAATCGGGCGACTGATAGGAGGACGCTATGTGGATGGTTGTAGGGATGGCAAGCAATCAATCTATGGCCGATGGCATGCGCAAAGCGCTCGAGAGCGAGGGTGTGCTGGTTAAGGTGCGCAGCACTTCTGTGCGGGCAAAGCAGGCAAGCAATGCTTATGAGGTTTTAGTGCTTGAGTCGGAAGCGGACAGCTCCCGTGAGATATTGCTGGAGAACGGGTACTAAGCTGACGGTGCACGCAATACATTTAAACGAATACAAAAAGCTGCGAGTCTATCGCAGCTTTTATATTGTAGTCACAGAATTGGTGCACAAATATCAACAGAGACTATGGCTTTCTTCTGATAATTCCTTTTGCCTCGTCGTACCGTTTCATGTACTGAGCCAAGCAGATAGGCTTATACCTTATTTCGCGGTCGTCCTCTATAGAAACCTGCTCGCCTTCGAACACGGGCACGCCGTCTATGGTCCGAAGATGAATGGTCGCTTTCTTGGGAGTGTCCGAGAAGCGGCAGATGGCTCGGGTTGTTACTTCCTCGATGTCCTGCGCAAGCCCAAACAGGTAAGAGCTGCCTTCGAACGGAATGCCGAACGCATCTACCTTGAGCGCAAAGCATATGACAGGGACGTTCAGATATGTGACAACGCGGGCGAGATCAAATATGTTCTCCTTGCTCATAAACTGTGCTTCGTCTATCAGTATCAGCGAGAACGGCTTGCCGTTTTTTTCCGCAGCAATTTTCTCATCATATATTTTGTCGTATATCCAACCGTCCTGCGGATGGGTCAGAAAATCGGCCTTGCGCCGAATAACGCCGTTTTCCAAGCGGCTGATGATATATTTATCCGCTTTAGTATCGACTTGCGGCTTTAAGCAAAGCACGTTTTTGCCGTTGTTTTTCTCATAATCGTATGCAATTTGAAGAAGCTGTGTAGACTTTCCCGCATTCATAACAGCATATCTCAAAAAAAGTTTGGCCATAGTGTCTCCTCCACAAGGTTTATATTGGGCAATTATACCATGTTTTTTGCTGTTATACAACATATAGTGTTGAGAAAAATTCATATAACTACATCTTAGGTTTGGCTAATTATTAAATATTTAGTTTTTGTAACAAAATTATTGTAAACCTGTTAAATGCGTGGTATAATTACGTTTGTTCAAATAAAAGAAAAATAGGAGGAAGAAAATGAAAAAGTTATTGTTTATGATTTTGGCTGTTGTTATGGTAGTTGCATTGTTTGCAGCATGTACACCAGAGCCGGTCGCACCTGTTGAGGACGTTGTAGAAGACGTAGTCGATGACGTTGAAGAAGTAGTTGATGAAGTAGTTGACGAAGTAGTTGATGAAGTAGTTGAAGAGCCATCAGGCTATGAGCTGGCTATGATTACTGACATTGGCGACATCGATGACAAATCTTTCAACCAGGGCACATGGGAAGGCATCGTAGAGTATGCAGAAGCAAACGGAGTCACGCATAAGTACTACAAGCCGACTGAAAAATCAACTGACGCATATGTTGCAGCTATTGATTTAGCTGTTGCCGGCGGTGCAATGGTTATCGTTACTCCGGGATTCTTGTTCGAGCCCGCTATTTTCCAGGCACAGGATATGTATCCGGAAATAAGCTTTATACTGCTTGACGGTTTCCCACAGGACGGAACATACACAGAGTTTAGAATCGAAGCAAATGTATACTCTATCTTCTATGCAGAACAGCAATCCGGTTTCATGGCCGGTTACGCTGCTGTAATGGACGGATATACAAAGCTTGGTTTCATGGGCGGCATGGCTGTTCCGGCTGTTGTTCGTTTTGGATATGGCTTTGCTCAGGGCGCAGAATATGCGGCAGCACAGATGGGCATTGACGCTATCGAGCTCAAGTATCACTACACAGGCAACTTTGATGCAACTCCCGAGAACCAGACTATGGCAGCATCATGGTATGGCGCAGGCACAGAAGTTATCTTCGCAGCCGGCGGCAAAGTTGGTAACTCTGTTATGGCAGCTGCAGAAGCAGCGGATGGCAAAGTGATTGGCGTTGACGTTGACCAGGGCAGCGAGTCTGACACAGTTATCACTTCAGCTAAGAAAGAGCTTGCAATCTCTGTACAGCAGGGTCTTGCAGGTTACTACGCAGGCGAATTCAAAGGCGGCGTATCCGAAGTTCTTGACATCACTGTAGACGCTGTTGGACTACCGTTTGCAACTTCAAGATTCAATCAGTTTACTCAGGCAGACTATGACGCTATCTATGCAGCACTTGTTGCAGATACAGACGGCATAGCAAGTGCAATCCTTGGTGACGCTGATGTAGCGGCAGCAGGTGAGCTTCCACTAACAATAGTATCAGTAACAGTATTCGAATAAAGTAAATTAGCTTTTAGGAAAAAGGATGTTTCACGACATCCTTTTTTTCTATCAGCGGACTCATTTTCATTAATAATATGACTGGTATAACGCAGCAATTTGTTATATAATTAGTATCAAATCGAATAGAAATGGGGGATAGCGTTTTGGATTATGTTATTGAAATGCTTAATATCACCAAAAAATTCCCGGGCATACTTGCCAACGACAACGTTTCGTTGCAGCTTAAAAATGGTGAGATACATGCCTTGCTTGGCGAGAACGGCGCAGGCAAATCTACTCTAATGAGCGTGCTCTTTGGGCTTTATAAACCAGAAGAAGGCGTCATCAAGAAAAACGGAAAAACGATAAAAATTGCAAACCCGAACGACTCAAATAAATATGGTATTGGTATGGTGCATCAGCATTTTAAGCTGGTACATAACTTTACTGTGCTTGAGAACATTATTCTTGGTGTCGAGTCTACAAAAAACGGTGTGCTTAAAATGGGCGAGGCGAAGAAGAGGGTAGTTGAGCTTAGTGAAAAGTATCATCTCTCTGTGAACCCGGACGACCTTATTTCTGATATTACCGTGGGGCAGCAGCAAAGGGTCGAGATATTAAAAATGCTGTACCGCGATAACGAAATATTGATTTTTGACGAGCCGACAGCCATGCTTACTCCGCAGGAGATCATCGAGCTGATGAAGATTATGCGCGGGCTTACCAAAGAAGGCAAGTCGATTCTTTTTATCACGCATAAACTTGACGAAATTAAACTGGTTGCGGACAGATGCACGATATTGCGCAAAGGCAAGTATATCGATACGATTGATGTGCAAAGCACGACGAAAGAGGTTATGAGCGAGCTGATGGTTGGCAGAAAAGTTCAACTTCAAGTGGACAAGGAACCTGCTAGTCCGACGGATGTTGTACTCAATGTAAAAAACCTGACGGTTAAAACAAAGCGCAGTAAAAAGAATAAGCTGACCAACGTGTCGTTTGAGGCAAAGAGCGGCGAAATTGTTTGCATCGCGGGAATTGACGGAAACGGACAAAAAGAGCTTGTGTATGCGCTGACGGGACTGAGCGATGTAACGCAGGGCACGATTACGCTGCATGGCGAGGACATCACAAAAGACACGATCAGAAAGCGCAGAGTCGCGGGCATGTCGCACATTCCCGAGGACAGGCACAAGCATGGACTGATACTGGATTATAGCTTGGCGTACAATCTTGTGCTGCAGCGTTATTTCTCCAAAGCGTTTCAGAAGCTGGGGTTTTTGAAACACAGAAGCATCAATACGTATAGCAACGAGCTGATTGAGAAGTTCGATATCAGAAGCGGGCAAGGCAGAAAAACGCTGGTGAGAAGCATGTCGGGCGGCAACCAGCAGAAAGCGATTTTGGCGCGGGAAATTGACACCGATCCGGAAATTCTCGTTGCTGTTCAGCCGACGCGCGGTCTGGATGTCGGTGCTATTGAGTACATACATAAACAGCTTATAAGGCAGAGGGACGAAGGAAAAGCAATTCTGCTGATTTCTCTCGAGCTGGACGAGGTTTTGAGTGTCAGCGACAGAGTCTTGGTGATTTACGAAGGCGAGATTGTTGCAGACCTTGACCCGACGAGCACAACCGAACAGGAGCTTGGGCTTTATATGTCTGGAGCTAAGAGGGAGGCGGTATCATGATGAATAAATTGAAGCATCGGCTGTTGGCATCATCAGGATTTGCAGCTTCGCTCATCGCAATCTTTGCAGGCCTGTTCGTTGGTTTCATAATATTGTTAATCACAAATCCGGATCAGGCTGTAGACGGGTTTGTAACGATACTAAAGGGCGGATTTACCGGCGGTGCAAAGGGCATCGGCAATATTTTCTACTTGGCAACACCGATTATAATGACAGGATTGTCTGTCGGGTTTGCGTTTAAGACGGGACTATTTAACATCGGCGCGTCGGGGCAGTTGATTGTCGGCGGATATGTTGCTGTGCTGATTGGAGTTTTGGCACCGGGGCTGGGGAGCTTCCATTGGGTGATTGCATTGATTGGCGGTATGGCGGCAGGTGCGTTATGGGCATTTATACCCGGTTTGTTAAAAGCACTTTTCAACGTGCACGAGGTTATCTCGAGTATTATGATGAACTATATCGGCATGTTTATGGTAAACGCGCTGGTTGCTGAAACGGTGTTTGACAGTTTACGCGCGCAGTCTTTGCCGGTAGCGCAGAGCGCGCAGATGCCAACTCTTGGAATGGATACTTTGTTTAAGGGGTCGAGCGTGAACGCCGGCATATTTGTAGCGATTTTATTTGTGATAGTTTTGTACATTATATTGAACAAGACGACATTTGGCTATGAGCTTAAAGCGTGCGGGTTCAACAAGGACGCAAGTCGGTACGCCGGCATAAACGCAAAGCGAAACATTATACTTTCTATGACGATTGCCGGAGCGATGGCGGGCGTAGCGGGCGGATTGATTTATCTTGCGGGCTCGGGCAAGTTCATCGAGATTGTGGACGTGCTTGCGATGGAAGGGTTTACGGGTATTTCGGTTGCTCTGCTTGCTTCATCTAACCCGATTGGGGTGTTGTTTACCGGCATATTCGTGTCGTACATCACCAACGGCGGGTTTTACATGCAGCTGTATGATTTTGTACCCGAGATTATTGACATTATCATATCGATCATCATATACTTTAGCGCGCTTGCCCTGATAGTGCGGCATTTCTTCGATAGATACGCGCTTAAATCGGGTTTGGGTGATGACGATATTCCGGCGCCAAAAGTGGAACCGAAGCGAAAACGACGAATTGGCTTAAAAAACAAGGAGGTGGACAAAGATGAATAGTGTATATTTCCTTGTACAGCAAACTATGTTTTTCTCCATACCGCTGCTTGTAGTGGCGCTTGGAGGTATGTTCTCGGAGAGAGGCGGTGTGGTCAACATTGCGCTCGAAGGTATCATGATTATGGGGGCGTTTGCCAGCATATTTGTGATTAGCGTGCTGCAGGATACAATGCAGGGGCAGCTGCTGTTGATTATTGCTATACTGGTCGCGGTTGCGGCGGGAATGATTTTTTCGCTGTTCCATGCGTACGCGTCCATAAACATGAAGGCCAACCAAGTTATCAGCGGAACGGCGCTCAATATGTTTGCGCCTGCTTTTGCGACGTTTGTTGCACGGACAATTCAAGTGACGAAGTCCATCAACTTTAACAACACGTTTAGGATAGAAAGCGTACCGCTGCTGGGTGACATACCGGTGTTGGGTCAGCTGTTTTTCCAAAATACATACTTGACCACGTTCCTTGGCATCGCGATATTGATAGTATCTGCGTTTGTGCTTAACAAAACGAAGTTTGGACTGCGGCTGCGCGCGTGCGGAGAGCATCCGCAGGCAGCAGACTCTGTCGGCATCAACGTGTACAGAATGAGGTATGCAGGTGTGCTGTTGTCCGGTGCATTGGCGGGTCTTGGCGGGTTGATATTCGTTATCCCGACATCGACCAACTTTAACGCAACCGTTTCGGGCTATGGATTCCTAGCGCTGGCGGTGCTCATATTCGGTCAGTGGAAACCAAAGCGGATTATCATCGCGGCGTTCTTCTTCGGATTTATGAAAACGCTGGCTTCGGCATACACGGGCATCGAGTTCCTAAGTAACCTTGGCATTTCGAGCTATCTGTACAAGATGATACCGTACATTGCAACGCTTCTTGTATTGGCATTGACTTCTAAAAAATCGCAGGCGCCGAGGGCTTCGGGGATACCGTATGACAAGGGTTTGCGTTAGCGATTTTAAGCGAAAGCGAAAAAAGAATTATTATGTATTACAGGGACCGGGTTGGCGGCTATATGAGAATAGCTGCCAATCGGTCTCTTCTACTATGGCTGAAAAAACATTATACAGAAGCAATTAGCAATATGTTTTGTGTATTGGTGTTTAAATACCACGAATAAGGGTATCTAATAGCATATGCTGATAAGGAGAGACTACCAGTTGATAAGCGCAATTAAAAAGCAAATGAGAATAACAGTCAGCGACGAAAATAAGGGACCGCTGGCGCGCGAAATTATAAAAGCGAACATGTTTAGGGGCAAGATAATAGCTTTAACACTTATTGTGATAGAGCTGTGTGTAATCGTACTGCGCTTACTTGTTTCCCCCGCGAAAATCATTGTGGCGCCATGGGGGTATTATTACATAATGTACCTATTGATGATTGCGTTTATGGCGGCCGTGTTGATTATTCTGGACAGAGCTTCTAAAAAAGAGAAGATTCATATAAAGCGAATGAACGCGATAACATATTGCTGCGTCGCGTTTGTGCTTGCATGGAACATGATAATCACGCTGCTCGACCTGTCCGTCGGAGGACATCTTCTATCATACTTTATCGCGCTGGTGGCTATCAGTGTGATTATATATTTGAAACCAAAGGTTTTGCTGATTATATATTTGTCTGTGCATGCTGTTTATCTTGCTTTGCTGCCGTTCTTTCTACCGAGCGGGCATGTTGCACAGGCTGAGTATATCAATACATCGATCGCAGTGATAATATCCATCTTTATCGGGCTGGTAATCTACCGCAGCAAAGTGCTGGTATTCATTCAGCAAAAGACGATTGAGCAGAAAAACGATCAGCTGAATCTGCTGAACGAGCAGTTGACGGAAACGAACGAAACGCTCGAGTACTTATCGCAGACGGACGGGCTGACCGGAATATATAATCGAAGAATGTTTGACGAGATATCACACGACTATTGGGAATCGTGCATCGAGAAAAATGCACCGCTAACAGTTATTATGATGGATATCGACCACTTCAAAGAGTATAACGACAACTTTGGGCACCAAGCCGGAGATGACTGCTTGATTAAACTTGTGAACTCTCTGAAAAAATCGATAGGCAGCAAAGAAACTATGCTGGCAAGATACGGCGGCGAAGAGTTTATATTGATGATGTGTGGGATAACAAAAAAGGCGTCATACGATTTGGCAGAAAAGATTCGCAAGAATGTTGAGAAGCTCGATATCAAAAGGAAGTATACTGTGGTCGCGGAACATATTTTACTCAGCCTTGGCGTCTACCGCGGTATGCCTTCAAAGCAAGCGGATGTGAAGGAATTTATAGAATACGCTGACAAAGCGCTTTATGCAGCAAAGCGAGACAAGCGTAACAATACAAAAATGACCGAATAGTGTAATTGAAAGTATCAGCGCATCTTTTTCGCGTTGTTCCATAGCTCTTCAAGCTGATCGATATCGCAATTGTGCATGTCGATTTTCTGCTTTTTTGCAAGAGTTTCGACGTGAGCAAACCGTTCGATAAACTTGTCAGTCGCTTTTTGGAGCGCTATTTCAGGTTCTATCTTTAGCATGCGCACAACGTTTACCGCGCTGAACAGCAAATCGCCGCATTCATCGTACATGTCGCGTCCAAGCGCTATGTCAGCCTCTACCTCTGCGATTTCCTCTCGGAGCTTGACAATGGCTTCATCTACTTTGCGAAAGTCAAACCCGACGTGTGCTGCTTTGTGCTGCACCTTGCCGCTTCTCATCAGCGCCGGCATCGTTTTTGGGATGCCGTTGATAACGTCGGTTTGTGATTGCTGATTTTTCTCTTCCTTCTTAATGACTTCCCAGTTTTTGATAACGTCATGCGGAGTGTGTGCAATTGCGTCTCCGAAGATGTGCGTGTGGCGGGTGATCATCTTGTTGCAGATAGCGCTGGTGATGTCGGACACGTCGAACTCGCTGTGCTGCTGCGCGATTTTTGCGTGGAACACGATTTGCAGAAGAACATCGCCAAGCTCGTCGTAAAGAGCGTTCATGTCGTTATCGTCGATTGATTCAAGAACCTCGTAGCTCTCTTCAACCAAATATCGTTTCAGGCTGTCGTGCGTTTGCTCTTTGTCCCACGGGCAGCCGTTTTTACCGCGCAGCTTGTCCATCACGGTGACAAGATCAGCAAAGGTGTATCGCAGCTTTTTCTCGAGCGGAACGGGCGGTAAAACAACGCTGGTGTAATAAGCGTAGTCGGCAGCGCTGTCCAGCTCGTAAAGCGGGAGGGTCTCGCTTGTGCCGTCCTTCGCGTTGGCGAGAAACACAGTATGCTCGTCGTCATAGTATCGGCTAAGTTTTATTTTCAGCTCGGATGCAGCTGTCTGTGTGTCGATTTCGTCGATGACCAACACGTTGTCGGTATTGGTTACGCGCTCGAAAGCGGGCGCGCGGTACAGACTGATGCCACTCGGGTTGCTGTAGATACCCTCTTGCATTGCCATGCAAAGCGCAGTGCTGCCGTGCGGGGTGACGCTGACAGTGTCGCCAGACTTTCTGGTTCGCGACACGAGGGCAAGTGCAATAGCGTTTTGGCACGCGTCACCAAGGGTAATGAAAAGCGTATTGTCGCGCATTAAAAAGTCACACGATTTTTCCGTCAAATCGTCGAAGTTCTGCGCGCTTTCAAAAATTTCGTCCAATGTGGTGTACGGCGTTTCGAGCATATTATCGAACAAAGCGGTTTGTATAACGACATTGCTTGTTTGCGCCGCGATACGTTTCACCTCGTCGCTGATGATGCCGTTTTGACTCATACTTGCTATCGTGATATGCATGCTACACCTTCCACAAACGCAGTTTTCGCATCACGCGCGTGATGAAGCCACCGCCGGGGATGTATTCCATGTCGTCTATCGAAATGGCTTTTGTGAGGAAGAGCATGAACACGTAAACGACAATAGCGACAACAATTGCGACTAGTGTTGTAGTCGTGTTGCCAAGCGTGTTTAACAGGAAGTACTTGATTATATACACCGCACCGCCCATGAAGAGCGCCGCCACGATGGGCATGAATACGCCGGACATAGGTTTAATGCTTGGTTTAGCGATACGCTGCATCGCGATTATGTTCAACAGAGCGGCGATTGTATAGCACGCCGCAGTGCCGATAGCTGCGCCGTTGATGTTGAGCGATGGGATGCGCATCAGCACGATGCTAAGAACCACTTTTACAGCCGCACCGATGGCGAGGTTGATGAGTGGTATAAACGGTTTTCCGGCGCCCTGAATGATGCCGGTTGTTGTTTGGAGCATGGTTAGGAACAGCACGGCGACTGCGAGAATTTGCAGCAGCTCTCCTCCGACAGCCAGCTCTTGCGGAGTTAACCCGCTCGAAAATAGCAGCGATATTATGTTGTCAGAAAGCAGGAACATACCAAGAGCGCTTGGAAGACCAATCAGGATTGCGAGCTTAAAGCCCATGCCAGACCGGCTGCTTACTGCTAATAAATCGTTTTTTGCACGCGCTTCAGAAATAGCCGGCACCAGGCTCATCGCGAGCGCGACCGACAACACTGCAGGCATGTTGACAAGCGGATTCACTGAGCCCGTCAAAATGCCAAAATTAGTTTTGGCAGGGAGCGGGTTGAAGGCTGAGTAGTCAACAAGGGGCAAAATATTATTGATAATAAACGTGTCAATCGCCATTATTATCGGCATTATTGAAGCGCCGAGCGTAATAGGGATGGCGATTGTTACTAATTCACGTCGTAAGCTTTTATACTTAGTTTGCAACGGTGGTACATGCGTTTGCCTTCTGTGAAGCTTAATATCCTTCTTTCTGCGGTTATACATTATGATAATTAGTGCAAGCGCACCAACTTCGGACAGAGACACACCAAGAAGCGCGCCCGCTGCACCGTACTCAACGCCTCGGCTTATCCATAGAGACGCAAGCAATAGGCCTGCGCCAAGCTTGACAACCTGTTCGACAATTTGAGTCGATGCGGTTGGCACCATTTGCTGAAGCCCCTGAAAATATCCGCGGTATGCAGAAAGCACCGCCACGAAAAACAGCGAAGGAGAGATTAGCTTAATTCCGAGTGCCGCTGTTGGTATCTTATTCATTGTCGCAATTGTATCAGCTAAAAAGAATAGCGCGATTGTCGATATGAGACCTACGACGAAAAGCAGTTTTAAAGCAGTTGTAAATACTTTGTGTGCACCGCGGTAATCTCCAACTATTACCCTAGCAGAAACCATTCTTGAAATTGCTGAAGGCAAACCGGCGGTAGATATTACAACCAACGTTGCATAAATCGGATATGCAACGGAGTAATTCGCCATGCCATCAGGAGTTATTAAGTTGGTAAGCGGAATTCTGAACACAGCGCCCAAAACCTTAACCAGCAGTCCTGCTGCCGCGAGTATCGCAGCGCCTTTAACAAAGCTCTTTTTCGTCATATATACTCCATTCAGTTAAACTCTTGTGTATATTATATGACATGCGCAGTCGCAGCAAACACGCCCTATAACAATATTACTGATTATAATGGATAATGCAAAGTTTATCAACTGTCACTTGATGCATGCGCCCTTGCATACCGCGCGCCGCTTAGATATAATATCTCTTAGGCAGAAAAGGAGACACGATGAGCATAAATATAGTACTCGTAGAACCGGAGATCCCGGCAAACACAGGAAACATATCGAGAACGTGCGCCGTAACAGGAACGCAGCTGCATCTTGTCGAACCGCTCGGCTTTGACATAAGCGACAAGCAGGTAAGACGGGCGGGGCTTGATTATTGGCCGCATTTGAATGTGCAGGTGCACGAAAGCCTTGACGAGTTTTTCAAAAACACGAGCGGGGTATACTATTACTGCTCGACAAAAGCGAGCAGATATTATCATGAAGTGAAGTTTGAGGACGACTGCTACTTGCTGTTTGGCAAAGAGACGAAGGGGCTGCCCGAGGATTTGGTATTCGGTAACCCAAAGCAGGCGATAAAGATACCTATGAAGGACGGGCTGAGGAGTTTGAATTTGTCTAACGCTGTGGGAATTGTTGTGTACGAGGCGCTTAGGCAGCAGGGGTTTGATGGGTTGTTGTAGGGCTTAACCCTTCGCCAACTGCTTATCATAAATCCGATAAGATTTGCAGTACGTCATACCGAGGCGCAGCAGCGCGTTTTTGATGTTCAGATTGTCTTCTAATATATAGTTTGCTTCCAGACGTATTTTTTTTGGCGCTAGTTTTTCGTACATTTTGATGTACATCAGCGCGTCGAGTGCCTTGCCTTGATATTCGGGGAGCACGGCAATCCCGTACAGGCGATAGTCGCGCAGCTTCTTTAAACCCATGAGCAATTTTATGAACCCAAACGGGAGCAGGTTGCCGTTTATTTTTTTGAGCAGTATGTTGATGTCGGGGAAACCGAGGCAGTACCCGACGGTCTTGCCCTTGTCTTCGACAAACCACACAGCGTCAATATCGACAATCAGCTTTAGCTTTTTCAGCATGTCTTCCATTACAGACAGCTCGAGCGGTACAAAACCCCAGTTGTCACCGAGCGCAGTGTTAGTGATATCGAGGATCGCTTTGGCATCGCGTTTTAAGTCGCGCATATTCAGCTGACGGATTGTGATGCCGGGGTTGCGCTTCAAATATCGCTCCATAAACCCGTCAAAGCGACCCGGGATCTCGTAGCCTTTGCCCATGTCCGCTTCGTAAACCAGCAGATCTTTTGTTTTCTCGTAGCCGGCTTCGGTGAAAAAACGGTGATAGTATTCGGGGTTCCACGGTGACATGTATATCGGCGGCGTGTCGTAATCCTCTAACAAGAAACCCCAATTCTCGGCAACGGGGTGGATAGGACCGCGAATCGTGTGCATGCCTTTTGCTTTGAGCCAACGCTCTGCTGCAATGACGAGAAGACTTGCTGCTTGATTATCGTCTATGCACTCAAACGCGCCGAAAAAGCCGATGTCCGTGTTGTAATACTTGTTGTGGTTAAAATCGACGTATGCGAGCGTGCGCCCGACTGCGCTGCCGGAGTCATCCAAGACTAAGAACAGCTCAAATTCGGAGTTGCTTAGTATGGGGTTGGTTTTGCCGTAGTAAGCGTTTTGCTCGTCCATCCATATCGGCGGCACAAAGCAGTCGCTCTGCCCGTGCAGGTGCTCGGGCATCCGTACAAACGCTTTCATTTCCTTCTTGCTTCTAACCTTTTTGATTCTCATAATGTATCCTTATATTATGCGGTTGATGCAGCGATTTTTGTTGAAAAGTTTGATGAGAGGTTGTTTTGTTGAGTATACACGCAATTTCGAGCTGTGTCCATAAATAATGACTACAGTACTTAAAAAAATATGTCGCATTTGCACAAATAAAATCTTTACATCAGTATGCATTTACTTTACAATAAATTTGAATAAGTAAAACTGATTTTAATGAATTTAAATAGATTGATATTTTGATTGTGGAGGAGACAACTATGGATGGATGGATGATTGTAAAACTCATCGGCGGACTCGGTATGTTCTTGTACGGCATGAAGCTTATGGCGGAGAGCCTGGAGCGCACGGCGGGCAACAAGCTTAGGCGCGGACTTGAGGTATTGACGACCAATAGATTTGCCGGCGCGGGTGTCGGGTTTGGCGTGACAGCGCTGATACAAAGCAGCTCTGCAACAACGGTCATGGTGGTTGGTTTCGTTAACGCGGGGCTGATGACGCTAATGCAGGCGAGCGGCGTGATTATGGGCGCTAACATCGGAACAACTGTAACTGCGTGGATTATATCTTTTGACTTAAAGGAAATCGCTCCGATATTTGTGTTTGCCGGGGTTATAATGATGTTCTTCTTTAAGAAGAGGATTATTAAGCGCATCGGCGGCATCGTACTCGGATTTGGCGTTCTGTTTGTCGGGCTCGATTTGATGAGCGAAGCGATGAAACCGCTAAGGGGTCTGGAAGCGTTCCAAAACTTTGTGGTCTCGTTCGAGAATCCGTTTATCGGAATATTGATAGGCATTATCGTCACGATGGCGATACAAAGCAGCTCTGCCACCACGGGTATACTCGTGTCGATGGCAGCGGCGGGTGCAATCGGTTT
>JABGQS010000021.1 GCA_018648645.1 Clostridia bacterium | reverse complement strand
TATTTATTATTTTATACTAGGGAATTTTGTTTGCCATACATTGTCCATTTTAGTTTACCAGTTACAATATGGTATGTACTGAAAAGGACAATCATCCACTGTAACTCGTGTTAAATGCAACTTCGTCCAAACATCTAGAGCCAAAGCTCCAACAAGTTTATTGTAGTATTTATAGCTTCTCTCGCCACTCCTACCATCTACATATACTTGTTAGATTTGGTCATTTTATGTTGTCTGATCTTTTATAATCCCAATTGATTTGTCGGTTTTGCTTTCGGTTTTATAACTGCAACTTCCCAAATCCCCCAGTTTAAAGGCATTTTTCAGTTATTTGCACATCCATGGTAAGGATGGGGTCTCCGGTTCAAATCCGGATAGTGGTCCCAAGCAAAAAGGCTTAAACACCTATTTAAAAGGGCTTAAACCTTTTTCTATTATCCGTTTATTAATTATTGTTATTGCTTATTTGCTCTTCTCGTTTCTTCTGTCGTTCTTATTATCGTTTCTTATCTTTAACTACATGAAATATATAGAACCAACAACATTCCTTTTAATTGAATGTAGTTTAACTCATACCAAATCATCCCCTTGATACTCAATAGTGCTAAGTTATAAGTCAATCAAAATTTCGATATGATAGCGATAAAATAATTTCGTCATCATAACCAATTAGAGTAATTTTTTAAAGTCGAATCTTCTATTGACCAACGACTTTTATAAAATAAGTCTCCGTTTAATACGGCATCCTCATTTCTTACAAATCATCACTTTCAATTTGTACAATTCTACGGGGTAAAGTCAGTGCTTTGTACAGATTATGTATGAACGTTATATTGACTTCCTTCTATGTTGCAGAAGCCGCGATAACAAAACTAAGCAAAACAGCATCATTCACATTGATATCGTTCAATGGTATTTCTTTCGAACCAATTTTAAGATTACATCTATTGTAGAAATACTTTTTAACCATTAAAGAATCAGTAAAACCAAGTGATACGTAGCCGAAATAAATCTCCTCACCGCCCACGTCCGTTAAAAACCAGAGGTCAATACTTGTATCGCTGTATGGTGCTTTTATAGGTGGTTCATGTTCTCTATTTGGTGCGTGACCGTAAACAACTTCTTTATCGCTTAAGCAAACTAGTTGGTTCTTCGACTTCCAGTATATAAAGTTCGTATACTGCGATGAATCGTAACCAAATTTTGCGTTGTTCATTGCTTCCTGATTTTCTATACTGTTAAGCGAAGTTTGAATTCCGTATATCTCCCTGAGCATTCTCAGCCGAATGAATTGCTCTATTAGGTTTAGTATTAATTCGAGTTTTCCATTATCTTTTTGTGCACATAGCGCTATTATCATCAAAGAACACGAATTTACACATGGTCGAATGATTTCAATAGAGAAGTTTTCGAGTTTATTTACAGTGAGATACACCTTGTCAAGCTTAACTTCTAATGTTAGGCATTCTATTTGAGAAAGTAATAAACGTATTTCATTTCGCTTTCCGTTTTTATAGATTCCAAAGTGCCGATTTGTTATATAGAACCCCGATTCGTTATTATTATATTTAAACAAAAGCGGCTCTCCCTGTTCATCTTCAATATATATTTTTGGTTGTTGTTCTTTGGGGAGTGGATAAAAACAGACAGGGACATCAAATAAAGAAGGATCATAGCCTTCGTATGCCTTTCTACAGATCTGCGCAGTATTCATTATCTCTTTTTCAGTAATGCCGTTGTCAAAAAGTTTATTAAACACACCTTCTGATGTAATTATTGTTTCGTTAAAACGAAGCGATGGTAATGATTCATAGCTGGTTGTCAGAGCAGGCAGGGAACAGATTATATTCCCTAATGCATATATAATCTGCTCCTCTCCTTTACTGGTTGGTTTACCGAGTTTAATGATATAATTGTTGATGAAATATACGCCATTTGTAAAATCGGTTTTGCAATCCGTTATATCTTCATATTCTATACGCTGTTCATTATAACTCTTATCTTGAAAATAAAACGCCTTGTCTGTGAAAATATATTTTGCCATAAAAGTTTTTATTATTACAATAATTTTTTCGTCACTTTGGATAAGTTTTAAATAGCCCTTATCGCAAAATTTGCTTTCATCAACAAGGTATTTAGACTTTTCCCCTTCAAACGTAAAGTAATCTCGACAGATTTGTCTTAGTAACTCTGGATCAACAGCTTTTTTCACAACAGTTTTCACTGTATCTATTCTTTCTATTGCGAATCCTTCAAATATTTTTTTAATACCATGCCTAAACATTTCATCTACATCAGATATGGATATGCCAAGATCAATTATAATTCCGTTTATCAACAAAGAACTTTCGTCCATACTCCACTCAAATATTTCTTCCAAAGGCACGCGCATTGGAGCTAAGCGTTCTGCAAGACTTACAGCATAATCGGTACGCACGTAATAGAATGCTTTATCTGTCATGATATGTAATTCAAAATTCTTTTTTATGCCAAAGATGATTTTCTCATCCTTCGGCATCATGTTTTTGTACTTACGCCTTTTTACTTCTTGTGGATCCTTAAAATATTTTATCTTCTCTCCTTCAAACATCTTGTTGTTTTCATAAAGCTCAATAATTTTGCTGGAATCCATTTTAAACCTCCATTCAAACTTGTTTCATCAAGGCTATTGAATATTTGCTTTGTCTCTTTATATATAAATCTTTTTCCATCTTCGACTCTTTGAAATTCTATAATTATATGCGGATCGCCATCGTGGATGACCTACCCCAGTAATGCTACACTGATGAAATTGATTTTCTGCAGCATTGATATTCTGTTTGTAGTTAACATGTGCTTATTATAGCATCGAATCCAATATCCCACAATGCAAATCACCTATCCGTTATATATGTGAATAGTGCCTTCGGATAAAGCCCGGTCTCTGGTCCAAATCCGATTAATGGCTCCAATAACCCCTTCGATTATAAGTCGAGGTTTTTTTCACATTCTATCTGTTTCCCAGTCCCAAAACACCCGGCTTAATTGCATTTTTTTATTCAAAGCGATATAGTATTAGCAAGTATATTGCTGTCGAGTATATGAGGCAAACGGTATATTGCATAAAACTATTTGACCAATTCAGATAATCAAGTTTTGGCTGATGCTGATTTGCTGGGTTGCAGGAGATTTATTATGACCGACAAACTTACACACTTTAACGAAAACGGGAAAGCCGAGATGGTGGACGTAACGGACAAGCAGGAAAATGAGCGCACCGCCGTTGCCACAGGTCGCATCATAGTAAATGATGCAGTTTTCGATGCGATTACAAACGCCACGGCAGACAAAGGCGATGTTCTCGGTGTCGCAAGAGTCGCAGGCATTATGGCGACAAAGCGTACATTCGAGCTAATCCCCCTGTGCCATCCTCTTATGCTGACAAAGGTAAGCATCGAGTTTAAGACGAACGCGCAATCGCGAAGCGTTGATGCGCTCTGCACCGCAAAGGTGTCCGGCAAAACTGGCGTAGAAATGGAAGCTCTGACGGGCGTAAGCGTTTCCCTTCTCACCATATACGACATGTGCAAAGCACTCGATAAGACTATGGAAATATCAAACGTGCATTTGGTAGAAAAGAGCGGCGGTAAAAGCGGGCATTTTATAAACGACAAATAATTATACGAGTGAGCAGCAAAGTATCATTCCTGATGAGGTGACATCATGCAAGACCGGTTTGGACGAACCATCGACTACATGCGAATATCGGTAACCGACCGCTGCAATCTGCGTTGTGTATATTGCATGCCCGCGGGCGGTGTAGATAGCGTTCCTCACGAAGAAATCCTGTCATACGAAGAAATATTACGCGTCGCTGCATCGGTCGCGCAAATAGGCATCAGCAAAATCAAAATCACCGGCGGAGAACCTCTCGTGCGCCGCGGTATCGTAGATTTCATTCGCAGGCTCAAGCAAATTAGCGGCATAGAAAACGTAACGCTTACAACAAACGGTGTAAAGTTTTACGAGCTTGGTGCTGCTTTGTCGCAGGCAGGTGTTAAAGGCGTAAACTTTAGCCTCGATTGCCTTAATCCCGACACATATGAGCAAATCACCCGCGTTGACGCTCTTAGCAAAGTTCTCAGCGCTATTGAGCTTTCCGTCAAGCTGGGACTAACAACCAAGGTCAACTGTGTCCCCATCGCAAAATACAACGGCTCGCAATGGTCAAGCATTGCCGACCTCGCAAAAAAACACCCTGTTCATGTGCGATTTATCGAAGTTATGCCTATCGGACTGGGTAAGGATTATGCGCCGGTCAGCAGCAGCCGTATCATGACGCAGTTGAAAGCGGATTATGGTCAGCCAACCAAGCTGGACATACGCCAAGGTAACGGTCCTGCCGTTTACTATGCCTTTCCGAATTTTCAAGGGAACATCGGATTTATCAGCGCAATTTCCGATTCGTTTTGCGATAGCTGCAACCGCGTAAGGTTAACGTCAGACGGCGTTTTGAAACCGTGCCTTTGCTACAGCGACGGCGTGTCGCTAAAACCCTTGCTGAGAGGCAGCGCAACAGACAACCAGCTAATCGACGCTATCAAAGCCGCAATATTCGGCAAACCGTTTCAGCACAATTTGTGCGGCGAAGCCGACGAAACATCCGAAACAAATAACATGGTTAAGATTGGCGGATAAGAATACTGCACAGAACTTGCGCCCTATACATCGGCAAAAGCCCTAAAATTCCGCCGCAAAAAACTAAAGTGTCCCACGCAAAGCACACTTCATTTTTATTTCATACTCATTTTATTAGAAAATGACACTACAATTTGACCTTAACTGTCCGGAATATTTTCGCTGCTTATCCACCGCTGCTTCCAGCCACCCGGCGTCTCTACTCCCTCTTCTTCCCTATTGTCGCCGCGTATATAACGAACTCTTCCTCGCCGTCCACACGGACGAGCTCATCAACGTCTGCCTGATAATATGCAGAAATTGCGCAGCATCCGCATTCAATCGCCTCGGCTGCAAGGTGCAGGTTCTGGCATATATGTCCCGCCTCCATTGCAATCATCTTGTGCGCTACGCTCGAATATCGATATTCCATTATGCGCGGCACGGCGCTCCACAGAAAGATCACAGCGCTGTCAAAATCCTGATCGTAAAGCGCCTTGCAAAGCTTGTCCTTCTGCCCATCCTCGTCGCTAACCAACCTCAATTCGTGCTCATCCGGCAAATACACATAAATACCTTGCGGGATTCCCTCAACTCTGTCGATATAAATATACGTTTTTAGGCAGTGCCGTCCGCCCGCAGATGGTATCGGTCGCCGTGACCACTCGTTTCGCTGCTGCTTTATTTTCGCAGTCTCCCACAACAAAAACGACAGCTCATCGCGTGTCAGCGCCGCTTTACTATACTTGCGTATGCTCATTCGGTTTTCTGCACACTCGGCAAACGTTTTGCGCCCTAAACTTTCCAAATCCGGCTTTGGCAAAGCAATGCCCGTCTCACTGCAATTATACGCGTAATCAGTCTCCGGCGGTTTTTCTCCCCTGCCTTGCCCGGTGTCCTCGTGTCGCCACTGCGTCCACTCCGGTCTTAATATCCTGCGCCCGTCGGCCATGACAGCTCCAATATCCTGCGGCTTGCTTTTCATATCGTTTCTCCTTTGTCAAAGTTACTTCCAAATGTTCAAATTATACCCTCAGCTCAGCCTTCCTCAAGCCTCCTGACAGGTATAGTATAGCTCACAGGTCCAATATACTCGCCACTCTCAGCATCAAAATCGTTGTCATCCTTATAGATAAAAGTCGTCAACACAATAGCAGTAACCTCATCAATAAGCACTCCCGGCGTTAGCTTAATCGCGGTCATAAGCGTATATGGATACGTTGTCTTTTCCTCAAGATGATATAGCTTCTGACCCGATTTCAAATTGATATTGTCATATACATATATCTCAATATACGGATAAAAGAACGCTTCAGGGTCTTTCGGGCAATCCTTAGGCAGTCGTATCATCAACGTGTGCGTCACACCGGTATCAAGCGTAAACTCCAAATAGTACCCAATCTTATACTCATCCGCAAGTGGAAACGCATCCCAATACGTCAAAAACAGCGCTTTATGCGAATTTTTCTCCAAAAGCTCGTTGTTCGTCGTATACACGTCAAACACATATATATCGTTGCCCCGCTTCCACTTCCCCTCAAACTCGCTCAGCAGCCTTCGTACACCGCGCGTATATATCCCAATCACATCCGGCGCACCCGCTTCACTGGTAGGCTCGGGCGTTGGGCTGGGCGTAGGCTCGGGCGTCGGGCTGGGTGATGGCGTAGGCTCGGGCGTAGGCTCGGGCGTAGGCTCAGGTGTCGGTTCTGCCGTAGCCGCTGCTGTCGGCGCAGCTGTAACAATCGGCTCTGGCACCTGCCCCACAGCACATGCGGAAAGAACCAGCATCCCCGAAATAATTACGCAAAGCAATACACCCATTCTTCTCATTTTCATGTAGTCTCCCCTTTTCAGATTATATTAATCCCAGCACAATTATACACCAATTCCATCACAATTACATCATCATTCTTCTTCGAAAGAAGCGCAGCCAACATAAAAAACCTCCAAGCCTTTTACAGTCTCGAAGGTTTTTTTATATTCCTCAGCGCCTAAATCTGCGTTCCGTCGCCATCGTCCTTCGCCATTTTCTTAGCCTGCTTTGCCTGCGCCTTTGCATCTATCGCATCCTGCTTCGCCTGCGCCTTCGCATCTATCGCGTCCTGCTTGGCCTGCGCCTTCGCATCAATAGCGTCCTGCCTTGCCTGCGCCTGTGCTTCACTCTCCAAGCGCTTGGTCTCCATCTTGTCCAGCTTCTCTTGGTGTTTGGCATCCATCGCGTCCTGCTTTGCTTGCTCCTTCATATTCATAGCGTCCCGCTTTGCCTGTTGTCTGCTAAGTTTCGCTTCGCTTCTCTGCGCAACCGGTTCCTCGTCCTCAGGGGCTTGCTCCGCTTCCCTTTCAACCACACGCTTGAACAACCCTGCCTTGCAAAACATCATTGTCAGCAGTATGCTCAACAGCAATACGGCAACTATAGCCGCGATAAACACAACCATCGAAACACTCTGCAGCCCTTTTTCAGACTCCAGCGCCACTTCAGCTTCTTCTGCCTGCGCTTCAGGCACTTCATCAAGTTCCGCCTGCGCCGCCAAGTCACCGGTCAGCTTGTCCACCTGTGCATTCGAATCATCAAGCGCGCTCTGCGTATGCGCCGTCATCTCCTGCGCTTCCTCAAGTGTCGTCCCCATCTGCTCCAACGCCTGCGCCGACTCGGTATCAAAATTGCTCATGGCAACCGGCAGAATCTCGCCGGTCACAATATAGCTCGAGCAATGATATATCTGGAAAGTCAACATGCCGTTCTCGTCTACCACAGCAGACGCTTTGCCCTCAACAACATTCGCCTCGCCGTAATAGTAATACAGAAATACTATATCGCCCGGCACATTTTCTACCGCCTCAAACGTGAACATCAGCAATCCGGGTAGCTCGCCGCTGTGCCCAAAGTGCATTTGATACAAATCAAGCTCGCTCGCAGCCTC
Source organism: Clostridia bacterium (assembly GCA_018648645.1). GTDB lineage: Bacteria > Bacillota > Clostridia > Christensenellales > SZUA-584 > JABGQS01. Next base: position 38,339 of record JABGQS010000021.1, on the reverse strand, counting down.
AGACAACGCTGTCACCTTGTCAAACATCAGGCTCAAGTCAAGCGTGCCTATCTCATCGAAATCCGTCAGCATCGCCGGATCAATCGTGCACTTATACGTGCCAAAATCTATAACCAGCGTGTTTTTCTTCTCAATCAGCATCTTTAGCAGATTTTCTGGTATCTTGTAGTCACCCTCCATTGCCGCTTCAACCACGGCGCCGTCCTCCGCGTTAATAATCGCTTCCTCAACAATCTCCCATCCTTCAAGAGGTGTCGGTGTAGCATTCGGGTCCCTCGTTGGAGGCACACCAACAGTTAGGGTTTTGTATTTGATAAAGTCGTGTTCAGATTCGACACCACCTTCAGCGTTCATAACTGAATACGATCCACTAAACGTAATAGTGTACGTGTCCCCCATATTCGCGTTAGACGGAATGCTCACCTTTATCGATGCAGTTGCGGTCAAAGACTGATTCCCACCACTTGTTGAGGCCGCGAATCCGCTGGAAACCTTTCCCAGCCCTTCAATTTTGCATACAATATCGCCCGCCGAATAACTTGCGGTTCCCTTATACGTATACGACCTACCCGCATACACGGTACTGTTTGCCGAAGAAATTGAAGCCCCCGCAAACGCAGTCGTAATCCCAATTATCGACACCAGCAGCATCAATACAATCAACATAATTACAAACTTTTTCATTAATATCCCCTTTGCTTTGCTCGCGCATTCCAACTGCGCGCTTTTTTATTTCAGCTCAAATATCGAGCTTTCACCCCTTCGTTAGCTCCAGTCCACGCGCCGCGCGAATCTAAACCACTCCTCGTACCATCCTTCAAATCGGCTGATGATAACCTGTCCATATGTGGACGAAGCGTGTATGTGATACCCGTTCCCAAGATAAATCCCCACGTGTCCAACCGGCTTGCTGTTATACGCTGCTTCGTCATCCGTGTCCTTCTCATAAAACATGAGGTCTCCCGGCTGCATATCCTCTGCCGCAATAAATGTCCAAGGCCAGCGCAGCCGTATATCTGGATTGTTATTTATACTATCAAGGTCATTAATCCACTCCCAATCAATCCGCCCCTCAATAATACCTTCGTCTTCAAGATAAGAGGTTACATAGAAGAAGTCAGAATAATTCACCGCCGTTGCCCTGTAAACATAGCTTTCTCCGGCTTGGTTCATGCAATAATCTATCAAACCCGAGCAATCATAGCTGTCCGGTCCTTCGTGCCCGCCAATATAAGGTTTGCCTTGCTGTGCCAGCGCAATCTCGAGGAAATAGCGTAGTCTGGGGTTACTTATTGTAGCTAAGTACCCGGGATCGTTCGGGTTAGTCGGGTCAACCGACTCCTCGGGGTCAATCGGCGTATACGAATCCGGTATCGGGTTTAAGCCCAGTATATGTATGCGCATCATCGTGTAATCGGTGATGGTAATCCTTCCGTCTCCGCTAAGGTCTACTGCAAGCCAGTCAGGGTTGTCAATCAAATTCAAATCAAGAATGTGCAGCCTCGCCATTGTATAATCAGTGATGCTGATAACGCCATCCCCGTTGCCGTCGCCTCTTGTCAATATCGTCACTTCGTCTTTTATCTGTCCGCCGACAGTCAACCGCACCGTCATACGTGTGCCCACAGCATCTCCGGTATACAGGCTTCCGTCCTTACTGTGCACCGACAAAAACGCGTTATCATTTGTTATATTATCAAAAAGTGCTTGCACCGAAGTTTCCTCGGATGCGAACCATAGCTTACTTTCCCATATCGTGTACAAGCTCGAAGCTATTTTATCAGGCACAACATTCACACTGCACTGCGCAGTATACCCGCCGTCCTGCGTAGTCACTGTCACGTTCGCGCTCCCCAGCGCCACCGCTGTAGCAACTCCATCCGCTACCGTTACAACCGTTTCATCGCTAGAGCTCCAAGAAACGTTTTTATTCGTTGCATCCTGCGGTACAAACTCTGCCGCAATTTCCGCCGTATCACCTACGCACATATTGGCTTCGCTTTGCACCGATACGTCCAAGACCGCAATGCTCTTTTGAGGAGAATACGTCACCGTACACCCGGCTGTCTCCAGCGTCTCAATGTCAGCCATATCATCGCTGCCGCTGTTTATATCCAAATAGTTCAGAGTCACATCCAGCGTAGTTAATGCCAGCCCGCTGACCGCGCCTATATCGCGCACCGTATTGTCGCTCAAGTCAAGGCTCCCTATCCCGGTTGCAAACTCCAAGCCGCTAATATCCGCAATGCCCTTGCCGCTTATATCAAGACTGCCGCTAAGCGCCGCCATCTCATCCTCAGTAATCTGCGTATCACCGCTTGTGTCCGCACCGCTGTCTATCAGCGCCTGCTTCAAATTGGCGTCAACAAAAGTGACCGTATCATCCCCGGCTGCAAGCCCCACCGTCGAGATCGAAACGAGCATCACTGCACAAATTACAAAACCAACAAGTCTTTTCTTCATACGCTTAGTGTTTCCTCTCCACTACCATATTATTGCATGTTATCACACTATTTTTCTGTCCACAATGTCGAACCAACTCAGTGCCCCATTTTCTCATTGTATGCATCAAAGCCTGCTTTGTCTCGCTCACATCACGCTTCCGGCTCACCAGGCGGCTCATCCGGCACAATCGGTGTCAGCGGCGTTTTTTCAATGTCCAAAGTAAACAGCGTTGTATTCGGATAGTAGAACAACAATATTTCGTCATACGTATACTCTCTGCCGTCCGGGTCTTGCTCTGTTATCGTCTCTGGGTTTATTGTATTCGCCATCTGCTGCGCCCCGCGTTGGCTCATGCCGATTCCATGCCCAAACCGCCGCTGATGTATGTTCCAGCTCGTGTCCGTCTCCTCTACAACAAACAGCCCAAGCTTCAAGCTATAGAACGATTTATACAATCCGCCGGAATCGTCAAGCACGTCCATATCGATCTCAAACGTAACCGTCACTTCCTCCTGCACCAAAGTTCCCGGAATCTCGCTCTGAGGAATCTTTGCCAGCTCCAATATATCAAGCCGCACCATCGTATAATCGGTTATGGTAATCTCGCCGTCATCGTTTATGTCTGCCCGCGAAATCTGGTCTTCCGTCAGCTCACTCAACCCCAGTATATGAAGTCGCAGCAGCGTATAATCAGTAATCGAAATTTCGTTGTCGTCGTTCACATCCCCAAGATACAAGAACCCTTCGTAGTCTTCCACATACTTATTTGCCAGCACCGTCATAGTAACGTCCGCCCGCTCATAGCATATGCAGTCGTTCGTGCCGTTATAGTCTAACCCGTCATACTTGACGCTGCCGTCTTCATTCAAAATCCCGCCATGGTTGCCAACGTGCGTGTGCGGTGTGATGTTGCTCACTCCGACAATTTCAATATCGCCTGTTACCGCTGCTATAAATCCCGCTTCAACAACGCTCGGTATGCTCATTATCTTTATATACCGCAGCGCGTTCGCTTCCTGCGTTTCCACAGTCTCGCTGCTGATATAGTCATAGGTATCGCTCACATACGAAACCGTTTCCGTGTCCGAGAACACTTTCGGGAACACCAGCGTTTCCGATTTGCTGGCCGGGTTCGCCGCATCAAACGGGTCATCCTTTATAACGTTGTACGGTTTCGGCGTAATGCTCCACGACCATCTATGCTGCGCAATATCCATCTGCCCGCCGTTGCTGGCTGCATAAAATGTCTCCGCGAAACTTCCGTTGCTCATCAGCGTTTGCTTCGCCGTGCCGTCAACTGCAGCAATCGCGTTTGTATACGACGCCACAAATCCATGATACGTTTGATCTGCGGCAGAGTCCACTAAGTCAAAGTCACCGCCGCCCATGCGCCGCGCAGCATACGTCCTCGCAGTAATGGCCTGCGCCTTCAACGCTTCAATCGGCCACGAATTGCTCATCTCATACGGCACAACGCCATACAAATACTCTTCTATATATATGTAGTTAATAACGCGAATATTGCTATTCTCTATATCAAAATGCAAATCGCCCAAATAATTGCACAATCCATGCCTGTCGTTATCAAGCGTTATATAATTGTTTTCGCCAGGTGTAGCTTCTCTTTGAATGAATGTAATAGTACTGCCGGTATACAAAGCACCGCCGCTATTAGATAATTGCAGATTCCCGCCACTGACAATCTTAACAGTATAGGTCGTCTCACGAACCAAAACGATATTCGCGTTCTCTTCAATTGTATAGTTGCCGTCAACAACAACCGGGGTCTGCGATACACTTCCCATAGATAGCTTAATTCGTACCGTTTCGATCGGATTATCAGGGTCCATCGCCTGCGCAATTGGCAACCTAACAACAGCCACCAATATAAGTATCAGGCAAACAACAACCCCACAAATTTTCCGCTTCATGACCATACCCCTCATATCCTGCCAAATTCCGCGCATATTGTTATATCCCTGCGTCAGATCGGTCCACCACCGCCAACAAGATATGTACACCTATACTTATATCATATATACGCCAAAAAGTGTAGTTTGAAACATCCTTTTGACCTAAATTTTACATTGCCAACTCAAACCAACACCTTCTCTCCCCTTATATATAACGCCTCATCTGCAGCAATAGTTCAGAAATAGCAGCACTTTCTCTTCGTTCAACAAGAAATTGATTTCCTCCCCCACATACGTTATACTAATTCTATCATCATCTAGTGGAGGAATCACATGACAAATACCATCTGGCTGCCGCTTGTCGTGCAGCTCATACTCATCAGCATCAACGCGGTCTTCGCGTGCACAGAAATCGCTGTGCTCTCCATCAACGAAGAAAAATACAAACGCGCCGCAGCCGCCGGTGACAAGCGCGCTCATTACCTCGTGCTGCTTCTGGCTCAGCCCGCGCGTTTTCTGGCAACCATACAAGTCGGCATCACGCTCGCAGGTTTTCTTGCAAGCGCGTTCGCTGCACAAAGCTTTTCCGGCCCGCTGGTCGCTTGGCTGCAAAGCATCGGCGTCACCATGGCGGCATCCACGCTCGATACGCTGGTTGTCATCGTCATCACATTGATTCTGTCATATTTCACTCTCGTCTTTGGCGAGCTCGTTCCAAAGCGCATCGCCATGCAGCGTGCAGAGAAAATCGCGCGTCGCTTCGGTCACACGGTCTACATCATCAGCAAAATCTTCACGCCCATAGTATGGCTGCTGACTATTTCCACCAACGCCGTTCTGCGCCTGCTGCGAATCAACCCGCACGACAATGAGAAGGAAGTCACCGAAGAGGAAATCCGTATTCTTGTTGACCTCGGTGAGCAGAAAGGCGCCATCGCGCCCGAAGAGGGCGAGATGATAGACAACGTTCTCGAGCTGTCCGACACCCCCATCGGCCAAATCATGACCCCCCGCACCTCGCTGATTTTATTGCAGCAACAGGGCAACCGTGACGCTTGGCTTAACACCATCTGCGACAGCGAGTTCTCGCGCTACCCTGTTTGCAAGAGCGACATCGACGACGTGGTTGGCATCCTACACGTTCGCGACTTGCTCTGCACCAAATCAACCGACACAGTTCCGCTGCACAAAACGCACTTCGTTCCCGAAACCACCAACGCCGACATCGTTCTGCGCGAGATGCTCAAAACCAAGAGCCACATGTACATGGTAGTCGACGAATACGGCAGCGTCATCGGCGCGGTCACTCTCGAGGACATCCTCGAAGAAATCGTCGGTGAAATCGAAGACGAGCACGACGACGAATCGCCCTTCATCACCCTGCTTTCACCAGGCGTTTGGAGGGTTCGCGGCGATACCGACATCGACGAGCTAAACGCCGCCATCGGCGTTCCACTCCCCCTCGGCGACTACGACACCCTCGGCGGTCTCGTGTTCTCTCGGCTCAATTACGTACCCAAAGACAACACCACTCCCGAAATTACCGTTGCGGGCATGCGCATCAAAGTTACACAAATCACCGACCGCAGAATCGTGTGGGCAGAGGTTTCCCTGCTTCCCAAAGCAAAAGAAGCTTAATGTAAAGCACATGTACCATCTTACATATTGATATATAATAATAGTTGAGTATTTATTTAATTATTTGGTGTGTATAATTCATCTAGGAGCTGCAAATGGTAAGAATTGAGGAGAAACTAGCAAAGCAAGTCGATTTTACAACAAAAGACGACACCATCTATGGCAGAGTAAACGACATCTTTTATAATGTAAAAATTATAAAAAGCAAAAAAACAGCGCAACCCAATAATCTTTCTGAAACCCTGATTTACCGCAAGGAAAAAAATCCTTTGGCATTCATTATTAGTCCAAAATACGAGACGGCTGTATTCGACGTATTTGCAACCAGAAGCAAACCAGTCGATTTGGTGGAATTAAACGACTTCATCGAGACCAATTACTTTATTTACAAGGTTTACAAAATGAATTATATTGAGGACCATTTTTCATTTCTCCTGGATAAAAACCAAAGCTTCAACATTAAAATACCTTACATTGCACAGTTTATGAACGATTTTTCAAACCACCTGAAGGAATTAGATTATTACAGCGCCTGCACCAAATGCGGAAGCACTGACAATATAACCTGCAAACCCGCCCGAGGCATGGTGATAGAAATATGCACTGCATGCGCTCTCAAAGAAACAGCATTATAGCAACACATTTTTTTGGCTAAAGTTTCCATAACAGAACCACTAAAAAAAAATTACCCACAACCCATTGACCAATTCCGCTCCTTCACATATAATACACATAGACATCCATCTATATCATAGAAACATATCTATATTAGGAGTGTAAACTATGCAATACAAACAATATATCCCGATAATCAAAGCATTATCGGACGAAACAAGGCTAAAAATCGTCGACATGCTGTCCTGTGGCGAGCTTTGCGCATGCAAGATTCTCGAAGCGTTCAACATCACCCAGCCGACGCTGTCCTACCACATGAAAATCCTCACGGGCTGCGGTCTGGTGGTCGGCAACAGAGACGGCGCTTGGATGCACTACAGCATAAACGAAACCAAATCGACCGAGTTGACGCAGTTTTTATCCACCCTCGTGACAGAGAAGAGCGAATGCATCTGCAACGACATCAACCTACAACAAGGAGCATAATTATGAGCGATAATAACCAGACAAACACTAAAGGCATCGGCTTTTTCGAAAAATACCTGACCATTTGGGTCATCCTGTGCATGGGTATAGGTATCGCTATCAGTCTATGGCTGCCCGCAATCCCGCAGTTTCTCGGGCGCTTCGAATACTACAGCGTTTCCATCCCCGTCGCCATCCTTATTTGGCTGATGATCTACCCAATGATGCTCAAGGTCGACTTCGCAAGCATACGAAACGTACGCAAAAATCCAAAAGGTTTGGTCGTCACATGGACGGTCAACTGGCTCATCAAGCCGTTCACCATGTTTGGTATCGCGTACTTGTTCTTTTTCGTAATCTTCAAAGCAATCATCCCTCCCGAGCTCGCCAAAGACTACCTCGCTGGCGCAATCCTGCTCGGCGCAGCACCGTGCACAGCAATGGTTTTCGTGTGGAGTCATCTCACCAAAGGCAACCCGGCGCACACGCTAGTCCAAGTTGCCACCAACGATCTCATCATACTTCCGGCGTTCGCACCCATCGTCGGTCTGCTGTTCCTGCTCGGCGGTATCACAATCAAAGGTATCGGTGTTCCGTGGGCAACGCTCTTCCTGTCCGTCGTGCTGTTTGTGGTCATCCCCCTCGTCGCAGGCTGGCTGTCCCGCCGTCTCATCACTGCCAAGCGGGGCGCAGAGTACTTCGAGAAAAAATTCATACCAAAGTTCAATAACATCACCGTCATCGGTCTGCTGCTAACGCTCGTAATCATATTCTCGTTCCAAGGCGCAACCATCGTAGCCCAGCCGACAGACATACTGCTCATCGCTGTTCCGCTCATCATCCAAACAGTGCTGATTTTCTTCGCAGCCTACCTTTGGGCACGCCGCTGGAAGCTGCCGCACAACATCGCAGCACCCGGCGCTATGATAGGCGCAAGCAACTTTTTCGAGCTCGCCGTGGCCGTAGCAATCTCGGTGTTCGGGCTCTCGTCCCCCGCCGCATTGACAACAATCGTCGGCGTGCTGGTCGAAGTTCCGCTGATGTTGGCGCTCGTGCGCTTTGCCAACAGAACGCGCCACTGGTTTCCTACGCCTGCGCTAGAGACTAAACCAACTGACAAACCGGAGGAGCTTACTTGACCGTATTTACTTGGCTGAACGACCAGCTTCTAAAAATGAATTGGCTGTCTGACATCTTCAAATGGCTTGTTGACGACGTTTTCGGTCTGCCCGTTTCCGAGCGAGTCGGCGGCAGCATCCACTTCTTTCTCTACGACACCGTCAAGATATTCATTCTTCTGTCCGTACTCATTTTCACAATATCATACGTGCAAAGCTACTTCCCGCCCGAACGCACCCGCCGCATCTTAGGTCGATTCAAAGGAGTCGGCGCAAACACACTCGGCGCGCTTTTGGGGACAATAACGCCGTTTTGCTCGTGCTCGTCCATACCGCTGTTCATCGGCTTCACGCGGGCAGGTCTTCCCATCGGCGTCACGTTCTCGTTCCTAATCAGCTCGCCGCTTGTAGACCTCGCGTCCGTTCTGCTGCTCGCCAGCATCTTCAACTGGAAAATCGCGCTTGCCTACGTCATCGTCGGTTTAATCCTAGCGGTTGTCGGCGGCACAGTGATGGGTAAAATGAAGCTCGAGCGATACGTCGAACCGTTCGTCTACGGCGAAGCTACGGAAGCTGAGGCACCGCAATTGCTTCAGCGCGACAGATTCAGGTTTGCCAAAGACCAAGTTCTCATGATAATCAAAAAGGTGTGGCTCTACATCCTCATCGGCGTGGCTATCGGCGCCGCCATCCACAACTGGATACCGCAGCCCATCATCTCCGCGATCCTCGGTCAGCAAAACTGGTACTCCGTCCCACTTGCCACCCTTGTCGGCGTGCCAATGTACGCTGACATTTTCGGAACGCTCCCCATCGCCGAAGCTCTTGTCGGCAAGGGTGTTGGTATCGGCACAGTTCTTTCGTTCATGATGGCGGTCACGGCGCTGTCTCTGCCGTCCATGATTCTGCTCAAAAAGGTGGTTAAAACCAAGCTGCTTTTGATATTCGCTGCAATCGTAATTGTCGGCATACTAATAATCGGTTTCTCCTTCAACGCACTTTCGTTTTTACTGCTCTAACAAAAAGTGTTATAATAAACTGAGAGGTGAATAAAATGAGCAAACCAAAAGTTGCATTCATATGCGTGCACAACTCGTGCCGCTCACAAATGGCGGAAGCCATATCAAAGCTATACGCTGCCGACGTTTTCGAAGCGTACTCTGCGGGCACAGAGATTAAAAGCGAAATCAACCCCGATGCCGTGCGGATAATAAACCAGCTTTACGGCGTCGATATGACTTTGACACAGCACAACAAATTGATTGACGCCCTCCCTCCCGTTGATGTCGTCATCACAATGGGCTGCGGCGTTTCGTGCCCTTTGCTGCCGTGCAGATACCGCGAAGACTGGGGACTAGATGACCCAAGCGGCAAAGACGACAAGGAATTTATAAAAACAGCAAAAATAATCGAGCAGAATGTGTTAGAATTGAAGAAAAATATTCACAAACTGTTAGGAGAATAATTATGAGAGACTTTTTAACCCCTTTTGCCTGTGGCGACGGCGACGGCTGCAGCTGCGGCGGCACATTCGAAATTGTGAAAAACGAACCCGAAAGCGATGACAACGCAGAAGACCCCGACTGTGGCGACGACTGCGCGTGTCACGATACAGACAACGCCGACTGCGGCGACGACTGTGCATGCCACGACGAGACTACCGACTGCGGGTGCGGCTGCTGACTCTTTTCTTCACTTGAGCTCATAACATCAGATGAGTAAACTATAATTTATAGGAGACGACACAATATGATTCACGATTGGCTTGACGCGCTTTCACAAATAATCGGCAGCAACCTATGGCTGGCGCCCTTGCTGGCGCTTGCGGCGGGTTTGCTTACCTCGATAACGCCGTGCTCGCTAACCAGCGTACCGCTCGTAATCAACTACGTCGGCGGCTACGCAAAAAACGACGTAAAGCGGGCTCTTGCTTACTCGCTCGTGTTTTGCCTCGGCATGACGATCACTTTCGCCGTTCTTGGCATTGTCGCTTCACTAATCGGCAGGCTTTTCATAGACGCCGGTATGTGGTGGTTCATAGTTCTCGGCATCATCATGGTACTGATGGCAATGCAGACTTGGGAGATAATTAACATCATTCCGAAATCCTCCGCCATAACCAAAAACAAAAAGCGCGGCTACTTCGGAGCCCTGCTGATGGGGCTGCTCGGCGGTCTCTTCTCGTCCCATTGTGCACTGCCGGTGCTCATCGTGCTGCTGGCAATGGTCGCAAAAACAGGCAGTCTGCTCTACGGCGCTTTGCTGCTGCTCGTATACTCGCTCGGGCACAGCGTGCTTTTGGTGGTTGCGGGCACATCCATCGGTTTCGTCAAACGAGTCTCCGAGTCACGAAAGTACACAAAGTTCAACACAGTTTTCAAAATCGTTTTGGGTGCTCTCATCCTTGCGATCGGACTATATATGTTCTATTTAAGCTTCGAGGAAGGAATTCATTAAATGGAAATTAAAGTTTTAGGCGGTGGGTGCAAATCCTGCGAGAAAATGCTCAAATTCACCAAAGAGGCAGTAAGCGAGCTTGGTATCGATGCGCAGGTACAATACATCACCGACATGGATCAAATCATGCAGGCCGGTGTAATGAGCACGCCCGCGCTCATTATCGACGGCGTTATCAAATCGACAGGCAGAGTAGTTAAAACCAAGGAAATCAAGAAGATGATTGAGGGCTAACACTATGTCAGAGATCAAATTTCCCGGCGACTACGCAGACACCGGCTGTATCGCGCCCAAAAAACCGCAGCCGATACTAATTGACTTTCTGTATTTAAAAGACTCGACAGACAGTTGGCAGACTTCTTTATCCACGCTAAACGAGGCAATTGACGAGCTTTCCAACCTGCTAAACTCGTCCGGGCTCTACATCGAAGTTCGGCAAACACTGATCGACTCCATCGCTTCGGCAACTGCGCATAAATTTATCTGCTCCCCCACCATCGCCATCAACGGCATCGATATCACTGAGTCACATGGCTACAGCGTCGATGATACAAACTGCCGCGTCTGGCTCTACAAAGGCGCAGAGTACAACACCGCACCCCAACCGCTCATCGTCAGCGCCATTATAAAAGCCATCTACGGCGCAACAATCCCGATAATAGAGCGCCCCTACAGGATGCCAAGCAATCTCAAAGAATTCTTAGACACAAAACCCAAATAAAAAACTCGTCATAACTACTTAGTACGCCAGTGCCGACTCCTTTCTTGTACCCCTTCTTTTGCCAATTGCTAACAAGCTGTAAATTATAGCCCCTCCTGTTGCACATCCGCCCCCTTTTCGCTATACTAAACGAAGAAAACTTCGAGGAGACTTCAATGAAAATAGCAGTACTTTCAGGCAGCCCAAAAGGCAAATACAGCATCACACTCCAATCCGCACTATACTTGCAGCACCACAATCCTGGTGACGAATTCGAAATTTTTCACGTCGGGCAGAAAATACGCAAATACGAAGACTCCGCCGTCATGGGCGAAATAATCGACGCGCTCGCTGCCGCAGACGTCATACTTTTCGCATACCCCGTATACACATTTCTGGCGACTTACCAAATGGCGCGCTTTATCGAGCTTATGAAGCTCCACCCCAAATCAAAGTCGCTGTCCGGCAAGTTCGCGACCCAAATCACGACATCCAAGCACTTCTACGACTACACCGCCCACCGATACGTGCAGGACAACTGCGCCGATATGGGGCTAAAATACATCACGGGTCTTCCCGCCGACATGGACGACCTGCTTCTTGATTCCGGCATCAAGCAGATTAACGACTTCTACAAACGTCTGCGCTTCTGTGTAGAAAACGACATGTATGAGAAACGCACGACTCCAAAGGTCAAGCCGGTCAGCTTCGACTATAACAGCGCAATTCCCGCAACTGACAAATCAGCCGACTTCCGCGCTGTCATCGTGTCCGATTGCGAGGATAATAACTCCATGCTGCGCAGCATGATCGACGCTTTTGTCGCTGCTTTTCCATACAATGTGGACGAGTTCAACCTCGCCGAGTTCAAGTTTTCCGGCGGTTGCCTCGGTTGCTTCAAATGCGCCGCCGACGGTACCTGCGTATACAAAGACAACTTCGAGAACGTTCTGCGCGAGCGCATCCTCACCGGCGATGCGATTATCTACGCCACCACCATCAGAGACCACTCCCTCGGCACAAAAACGAAAAACTTTCACGACCGCCAGTTTTGCAACGGTCACCGCGTCATGACGCACGGCAAAGTAGTCGGCTACATCCTCGACGGCGAAATCTCCAAAGAGCACAATCTTTACGACGTTATCGACTCGCGCAGCGATGTCTCCAACATGTTCCTAGGCGGCGTGGCTACCAACGAATCGCGCGAGCGCAGTCTCACGGATGCATCAATCGCCACACTCGCGAAGACAACCGCTTTTGCGCTTCGCGGCAGCATCACAAAACCGCAAAGTTTCTTTGGCGTCGGCGGCACCAAGGTTTTCCGAGACCTCATCTACCTGATGCAGGGCATAATGAAAGCCGACCACAAATACTACAAAAAGCACGGTGTATACGACTTCCCGCACAAAAGATACGGCTTCATACTCAAAATGAAAATCCTCGGCGTTTTGATGCGCAACAAAGTAATAAGTAAAAAAATCGGCAATCGAGTCAACGTCGAAATGATGAAACCATATACAAAAGCGATTTTGAGGTCGCCGAAGGGGTAAAAATGAAACACATAGACCAAGAGTTTTGCCTGCCTTTCGATAAAGAGAACCCCGAGTTTTGGATGCGCATAGAACACCTCGGGCGCTACGTCTTCGCCGCTGACTACGCACGTAAAATCGGCGCGAAATCAGTGCTCGATGTCGCTTGCTCCAACGGCTACGGTTGCCGCCAAATGGCTGGCTCCGGCGCACAGATCCTCGGTATAGACTACAACGCTTCGCTCATCGACTCTGCCACAGCTTTGTCAAACGCAGCACAAATCACCAACGCTGCGTTCCGCTGCGCCGACCTCAACACCGACCCGCTCAGCGACATCCCCACTCCCGACCTTATCACATGCTTCGACACTCTCGAGCATCTAGAATCCCCCGCAGATTTTTTGTCCAAGCTATCGGGTATGCAGACCAAAAACGGCACGCTCCTGCTTTCCGTACCCAAGGCAAAGTTCGAGCCTACGGACAAGGCCGGCGTTCCCACCAACACGTTCCATCTGCACCGCTTCAGCGAAGCTGACATGACCGACCTGCTCACAGGCGCCGGATACCGCATACAGCAAAACCTCTACCAGCCACACACAAACATCTGCATGTCGCTGCATAACAAAGCCTGCCGCGAAAGCGGCACAAGCAAACAGATTGCATTAGCTCACTTTGACCAATCTGACAAATCCCTACTTTTCTTTGCGCGCATGTTTGGCATCCCGACCACAGATTTGAATGAGTTCTCCTACGGCGTGTTTTTCGTGGCACAAAAAGGTTAATCAACCGCAAATCTACGCAACATTCATTTGTCGCATCCATAATATATATGGTATAATCACGAATCAATACAATCGCGAGGTAAGTTATGAGCAATACCAAAAGTATAGCCGTCATCGGCGCAGGCGCAATCGGCGGCATCACCGCAGCATTTCTCAGCGCCGCAGGTCACAACGTTCAAATCGTGTGTAAATACGAAGACAAAGCGAGCCTAGCGCGCGAGGCTGGTCTTCACATCACGGGCATCCGTGGCGAGCACTTCGTCAAAATGAACGCCGTCGCCGATATCGAGCAGCTCTCCGGCAAAAAGGACTACATCCTCATCGTCACCAAAACGTACGATATGCCGGACGCCGCAAAGCGTGCATTAAAGTTTGCGCACAAGGATACTGTCTTCGTCTCCATGCAAAACGGCATCTGCGTAGACGCCATGAGTGCAATCGTCGGCAATAACACCGTCGGCTGCGTTATCGGCTGGGGCTCCACAATGCAGCCCGATGGCACGCTCAACATGACCAGCGAAGGTGAGTTCGTCATCGGCGGCGACTTAGACTTATCTGAGCTAAAGCAGATTTTCTCTGACGTCATGCCAACCCGCATCAGCGCCAACATCATCAACGAGTTATACTCAAAAATGATTATCAACGCCTGCATCACGTCAATGGGCGTTCTGTCCGGTCTCGGTCTCGGCGTTATGCTAAAAAGCTCCCGCGCGAGAAACATCTTCATCGGTGTCATGAAAGAAGCGATGCAGGTCGCCGATGCAATGAAGCTTACTGTTCCCCCCTTCGCAAACAAGCTAAATTACTACTCCTTCATCAAAGGCAACCATATCTTCGCGAAACTAAAGCGCCACGCCCTCATCCGCATAATCGGCTTCAAATACCGCCGCCTCAAAAGCTCGAGCCTTGCGTCACTGCGGCGCGGCAAACCGACAGAAATCGACTACTTCAACGGCTTCATCGCAGACAAAGGACGCGAGCTTTCCGTCCCCACCCCACTCAACAGCCGCATCGTCGTTATGATCAAACAGATCGAGCAGGGTAACCGCGACATCACGCCTGCAAACTTTGCCGAGCTGACCGCGCTTTTATAGCACTCGCGGCAGAATTCGCGCTTTTTCGACAAAACCTCCCATGGCATCGCTTAATATTGATGGTATAATTATCTATGGAATCCACTTAAAAGCGATGCACTACTCCGTACTACCAATCCTAATTTCTTCAATCTCCACCTCTCAACCAAACAACATAAACACTCATGTAGGGCATTGCTTTGCCCTCAAGGCTTTTTTATCGCACATTTGCCGCCACAGCACTTCAAATTCTTCATTTTTTCTCTCTCACAAGTTGATTTTTATCGCCCAAACCTATAGAATATATGCATACGAAAATTTTAAATCTAATTATTGGAGGAAACAAGTTTGAGCAAAACATTATCAGAAAAAATACTAAAAGACCACCTTGTATCGGGTGAAATGAAATCAGGAGAAGAGATTTCCATCAAAATCGACTACACATTAACGCAGGATTCGACGGGCACAATGGCGTATTTGCAGTTCGAGGCAATGGACGTGCCTCGCGTCAAAACAAAGAAGTCACTCGCATACATCGACCACAACATGCTGCAAAGCGGTTTCGAGAACGCCGATGATCACAAATACATCGAAACGGTGGCTCGTAAGCACGGCGTGTTTTTCAGCCGACCCGGCAACGGCATCTGCCACCAAGTCAACCTCGAGCGCTTCGGCGTTCCCGGTGCCACGCTTCTGGGGAGCGACAGCCACACCCCAACAGGCGGCGGTATCGGAATGATCGCCATCGGCGCAGGCGGTCTTGACGTCGCGGTTGCCATGGCAGGTGGTGCATACTACATCCCCATGCCCGAAATCGTCGGTGTAGAGCTAACAGGCTCACTGCCTTTCGGCGTAGCTGCAAAGGACGTCATTCTCGAAGTTCTGCGCATCCTCGGCGTAAAAGGCGGCGTCGGCAAAATCATCGAATACTACGGAGCCGGCGTTTCTACGCTGTCCGTGCCAGAGCGTGCAACCATCACCAACATGGGCGCAGAGCTTGGCGCAACAACATCCGTTTTCCCAAGCGACGAGATCACAAAAGCGTTCCTCGCTGCGCAAAACCGCGCGGACGACTACACAGCACTTAGCGCAGACAAAGGCGCTTCATACGCCAAGACAATCACCATCGACTTGTCCCAGCTGACACCAATGGCGGCCATGCCGCACAGCCCGGACAAAGTCAAAACAGTGAAGCAAATCGGCGCAATCAACGTAGACCAAGTCTGCATCGGCAGCTGCACCAACTCGTCCTACATGGACATGATGCGCGTCGCCGCAATGCTTAAAGGCAAAAATATCGCGGACAACGTCAGTCTCGTCATCTCGCCGGGTTCCAAACAGGTCATGAACATGCTCGCTGCCAACGGTGCGCTTTCCGACATCATCGCTTCGGGCGCTCGTATACTCGAGTGCGGCTGCGGTCCATGCATCGGCATGGGTCAGTCTCCAAAGACAGATGCAGTATCCGTGCGCACATTCAACCGCAACTTCTATGGGCGAAGCGGCACATTCAGCGCCGACGTATATTTGGTTAGTCCAGAGGTCGCGGCAGCAACAGCGCTAACCGGCGTGCTGACCGATCCTCGCGATTTAGGCTTAGACAATAACATTCTCGACATAGAAGTCCCATCCGAGTTCATGATAAACGACAACCTCATCATGGCTCCGGACGCTAACGGTGAGACGCAGGTCGTGCGCGGACCAAACATCAAACCGTTCCCGCTCGGCAAAGCGCTGGAGGAAACGGTTTCAGGCGATGTTCTCCTCAAAATGGAAGATAACATCACCACCGACCACATAATGCCCAGCAACGCAAAACTGCTGCCGTTCCGCTCGAACATTCCACATCTGTCCGACTTCTGTCTGACTCCTGTGGACGAAACGTTTCCTGCGCGTGCCAAAGCCAAAAACGGCGGTTTCCTGCTCGCAGGTCACAACTACGGTCAAGGCAGCTCCAGGGAACACGCGGCGCTCGTTCCGCTATACCTCGGTATTCGTGCCGTCATCACAAAATCGTTCGCGCGCATTCATCAAGCTAACCTCGTGAACTCCGGTATACTGCCGCTTATCTTCTCCGACGAGAGTGTCTACGACAAAATCGACGCGGGCGACACTCTGATAATCAGCGACGCAATCGCCAAAGTTGACGGCACATCTGCGTTCACGGTCACCAACGAAAGCAAGGGCTTCGATTTCGAAGTCATCCTAGACGTCTCCGAGCGTTTGAAAGGCGTTCTAAAAGACGGCGGACTGCTGAACCACACCAAAAAGCAAGGCTAAACAGCAGAAAAAGACCATCCAACGCATCGCGTTCGCATTGCGAAAGATGGTCTTTATATTTCACACAATAGAAAAACGAGCCGACAAGCGGCTCGCTCTTCTATGTAACAGACGCGACTATTTTACAACCGCGCCTGAAAGGCTCGCAAATTAGTATATATATTATATACCTATACACCGAAAAAAGCAAATTTTTGTCATATTCTTACTAATTGGAGGCAATTATGAACGAGCAATACAAAATGACTAACCGTCAGGTCAAAATCACCGTCGTCAAGAAAATCTTCAACAAGGATCTAGTCGACAAGTACACCTACGACCCCTCCGCGTGGCACGAATGCAGCCATTTCAACGTCGGCGACGTGTTCCTCACCGACATCGACCGCCCGTGGGACATGCCCGAAGGCTTTTGCGGCTGGGCGTGGGCAGACATCCAAAAGCTCGTCTACGGCATCGCGCGAGACGGTCAGCCTTGCTTCGTCACCTGCTGCACAGACGGTTACCGCCCGGTCTTCTTCCAGCTCGAAAAAATAGTCTGAGGCTTTCGCCAAAAACTATTCATTCTCCATATTTACCTATTCTATTAACTCGCCAATATACTATGCGGCATTAAATTTTCTTGCACAATCTCCACAATCTCCTGCCCAATTTTGGTTTGCGCCTCTTTGGTAAACCCGGCAATGTGCGGTGTAACGCTGATGCTGTCGTGATTCAATATCCGCTCATCCACCTTCGGCTCGCTGCAAAACACATCCATTGCCGCTGCGGCAACCTTGCCGGTCTCCAGCGCATCCAGCAGCACCTGCTCGTCGATCAACCCACCACGCGCAGTGTTGACAATGCGCACACCGTCCTTCATCATGCCAAACTCTTTTGCGCCCAGCGTCGCGCCATTTTCCTTCACGTACGGTATGTGCAGCGTGATAAAGTCGCTTCGTTTCAGCAACTCGCGCATACTCACATACTCAAAATCTTCAGCTCCCATTTTCGCGCCACTCCTGCTGTTATAAATAACATTCATCCCAATCGCCTTGCCAATTTTCGCAGTCTCCCTGCCAATTCTGCCAAGCCCAATCACGCCAAGCGTCTTGCCAAACAGCTCCACGCCCACGTACTTTTTCTTTTCCCACTTGCCTTCACACATCGTGCGGTTTGCGTTGTGCATATACCGCGCAATGGTAAACATATGTCCCACGGCAAGCTCAGCAACGCTTCGGCTTGATGAGCACGGCGTGTTCCTCACAATAATACCGCTCTGCTGCGCATAATCCACATCTATGTTGTCAATCCCAACACCAGCACGGATAACCAGTTTCAGCTTTTTCGTCTCCAGCGCCCCGTCAATAACCTCTTTTGTAATCTTCGTTGCAGAGCGCACAATAACAGCGTCAAATCCCCTTATTGCTTTTTTCAGCTCATCGGGCTCAAAATGCTGCTCTGTAATCTCATAGTCAAGCGACCTCAGCGTTTCAATCCCGTCCCTGCTCATTCCATCGGTAACCAAAATTTTCATAATATACTCTCCTTATATTATTCTCCGCCTTGGTTGCACTTTTTCTGCAATTAAAAAAGGAAGACGGAATAACTCGTCTTCCTCTGTTTACGTAACCTGAGAGATTCTACCAAGCCTATTTGCGCCGGGTATTGCTCCTTCGGTGCCGCCGATTGCGACTTTCCAGAGTTTTGTCAGAATGCGATCCGTTTACCTGAAAGTTTCACAACGACTCGACTGTTTCGCTGCTTACATCTTCGGTGCCGGCATTGCCGCCCGGCTCTCTCGCATCCGTCCTCCAAACCTGCTCTATAAACACTACTTTCATCCCTATTATCTCACTACAAAATAAATTTGTCAACCTAAAAGTTTTTTTAATTCTACGTGCCATTTTTCAAGTTATTTTCGCCTTTTACAGCCTATTTCGTCGCTTTTTACCCACTTAGTAGAATTTGCACAAAAAAACGCACCCGACTCTTTAATCGAGCGCGCATCTCATTCTCAATGTCTTACCGTCTTTTGCGATAGTTTTTCTTTCTGTTATACTCCTGCTTCACCGGCGATTTTATTCTCGCAGGCGCGTCCGTCCGCCTAATAATCGTCTTCTTCGCCAGCATCTTAAGCAGCATAGCCGCCACGTCCAGCGTTGTGATTCCGCCGTTCTCCGCGCTCTGCTCATCGACAATTTGCTCCACGTACTCCGCATAAGCCGCGATATCGCCGCCCTTTGCAACCTTGCTGCTTATTTTCTTCAACAGCGCATTCATCTTGCCGTCTTCAATATCGAACTTCGTCGGTGCTTTAATCATCTTTATTTTGGCTTTGGTATATCGCTGTATATCCTTTATCTTCGTCCACTCTCGTCCGCTGATAAACGTGTACGAGCTGCCCTTCTTTCCGGCTCTGCCCGTTCGCCCGATTCTGTGCACATAATATTCCTCGTCGTTGGGGATATCATAGTTAAACACCGCGTCAATGTTTTCCACATCAATACCGCGCGCAGCCACGTCAGTCGCCACCAATATGTTCACTTCGCCGCTTTTAAACTTGTTCAGCACAATTATACGCTCGTTTTGGCGTATATCGCCATGCAGCGCCGCCGCACTATACCCCCACGTCTGCAACCTCATAGAAAGCTCATCGACCTTCCTCTTCGTGTTGCAAAACACAAGCGCAAGCCCAATATTGTGCCCGTCAATCACCCTGCTCAGCGTATCAATCTTGCTGCTTTCGCGCACTTCGATGCAATACTGCTCAATGCTCGGCACCGTCAACTGCTGATGCGCAATCTTGATATGCTCGGGGTCTTTTTGATACTTTCGTGTTATCGCCAGTATCCACTTTGGCATGGTTGCCGAAAACAGCACAGTCTGCTTGTCCTCCGGCGTCTTCTCCAAAATCACGTCGAGGTCTTCAGCAAACCCCATGCTCAGCATCTCGTCCGCTTCATCCAATATCAGCATCTTCAGTCCGCCCAGCTTCAGCGTTCTTCTTCTCATATGGTCCATCACGCGCCCCGGCGTTCCAATAATAATCTGCGGTCTTCTTTTGAGCGCATTTATCTGCCGCTCGATTGACTGCCCGCCGTATATCGGCAGTATTCTTACCATCTCGGTAAACTTACTCACGCTCTCAAACTCTTCTGCCGTCTGTATCGCAAGCTCTCTAGTGGGGCACAGCACCAACACCTGCACAGCCTTGTCCTCTTTGTGCAGCATCTCAATCGCGGGTATCGCAAACGCACACGTTTTGCCCGTCCCCGTCTGCGCCTGTCCTATCACATCGCGCCCTGTCATAATCGCGGGTATTGCTTTGGTTTGGATGGGCGTCGTCTCTTCAAACCCCATCTCCTTTATCGCTCTGCTCACCTGCGGCGAGAGATCGAAATCATCAAATTGTATTCTATCCATACTTCTCCTATCGTTTTTTATCGCGCCAACCACATCCTTAAGGCGCAAACGGCTAATTCTACTACACTAACTGCGTTCTGTCCATCTATTTATTTTCACATCTATCTTCTCACCTTCATCTTGCCATACCTCCCACCCGTATGAGCGAGCATTACTCGCCCGCCGCCTTTGCCGCACCACGCTCCCCGCCCTCACCACAATCGCGCTCTTTCTTTTCGCGGCAAACAACTTTATACAGACAAATAAACGAAATGGCACTAAGCGCATTGAATCGGCTAGCCTGTTGTGTTATACTGTTTTGCATGTAAGCGATAAAAACACGCAACATTTAAGGAGAAACACCATATGAGAATGTCAAAAATGCTTTTTTCCACCCAAAGAGAAGTCCCTTCCGAGGCCGAAGCGCAAAGCCACGTACTGCTGATAAAGGCGGGCATGATTCGCCGTCTTGCGTCGGGCGTATACGCGCTTATGCCGCTCGGTCTGCGGGTTTATAAAAAAATAGAGAACATCATTCGTGAAGAAATGGACGCAGCAGACGGTCAAGAGCTCATCATGTCGGCAATGCTTCCTGCGGAATACTATCAGGAATCGGGCAGATGGGACGTTTTTGGTTCAGAGATGATAAAGTTCAAAGACAGAAACGGCAGAGACTTTTGCCTAGGGCCCACCCACGAAGAGATTTTTGCTCACGTACTTCGTCCGGAGCTCCAGTCATACAAATCGATGCCCAAAACGGTTTACCAAATCCAAAACAAATACCGCGACGAACGTCGTCCGCGCTTTGGCATGATTCGCAGCCGCGAGTTCGTGATGAAAGACGCATACTCCTTCGACGTAGACGAAGCGGGTCTTGACGCTTCCTACAACGCAATGCACGACGCATACTGCAAAGTGTTCGACCGCTGCGGTCTCGATTACGTAATCGTGCACGCAGACAGCGGTGCAATGGGCGGCAGCGGCAGCCAAGAGTTCATGGTAAAAAGCGACATCGGTGACGACACAGTCGCTTCGTGCAGCGCTTGCGGATACGCGGCCAACAGCGAGCTCGCCCCGTGTCCAAAGCCAAAGGTAGACTCGGCGGATGCACAGCCACTGCTGAAAGTCCACACGCCAAATGTCGGCACCATCGATGACTTAACAGAATTCTTCTCGTGCACACCCGACAAATTCGCAAAAACATTAATCTACCTTGCCGACGGCGAAGTCGTCGCGGTCATGGTGCGAGGCGACAGAGACTTAAACGAAACTAAATTGCAAAATTACCTCGGTTGCGCTAATCTCGAGCTCGCAAGCGCAATGGACGTTAAAGACGCCACTAACAGCGAAGTCGGGTTCGCCGGACCCATCGGCATCAAGGCGAGCAAACTCATCGTCGACCACGAAGTCATGAGCATGAGCAACTTCATCGTCGGCGCTAACGAAACGGACTACCATTACAGCGGCGTCAACTACGGCAGAGACTTCAAAAGCGACGAAGTTGCCGATATCCGCCTTATCGAAGTCGGCGATCCCTGCCCACAGTGCGGAGGAGAGCTAGAGCTCGTCACCGCCATCGAAGTCGGGCACATCTTCAAGCTCGGCACAAAATACAGCGAGGCAATGGGCTGCACCTTCCTCGACGCTAACGCAAAAGAAAAACCTTGCATCATGGGCAGCTACGGCATCGGTCTCAACCGAACCATGCAAGCGATAATAGAGCACAGCTGCGACGAAGACGGCATCATCTGGCCGGACAGCGTCGCGCCATACAACGCCATCGTAGTCCCTGTCAGCAGCAAAAACGAAGAGCAGATGGAGCTTGCCGATCAAATCTACAACAAACTCGTTGCCGCAGGCATAGAAACGCTGATTGACGATCGAAACGAGCGCCCGGGCGTCAAATTCAAAGACGCCGACCTCATCGGCATCCCTCACCGCATCACTGTCGGGCGCAGAGCATCCGAAGGAGTCGTCGAGTACAAACCTCGCGACACGGGCGAGAACACCGACTTAACCGCAGACGACGCCATCGCCAAAGTCATCGCCACCGTCCTGCGCTAAAGCATTACGAAGTAATACCAAAAAGTTTTACTCAATTTTTTCCAAAAAATTGCGGGTTCCCGAAGGACGAGCAGCCCTATAGGCTTAGCCGCAGACGACGCCATCGCTAAAGTCATCGCCACCGTCCTGCGTTAAGGCATTACGGAGTAATGCCACAAAAGTTTTACTCAATTTTTTCCAAAAAATTGTGGGGTTTCCAAAGGGCGAGCAGCCCTTTGAGTTCCTAACTTTAGGCGTATTTTGAAGGTGAATTGGGCATAAAATCTCTGATTTAATGCCCAAGAGGAAACTTTTTCAAGAGAAAAGTTTCTTTTCTTTTATACCACAGCTGCATTTCATCACAAAAGGAGCCGCCAATGAACAAATTCAAAACAATCCTTTTCGACGCAGACGGCACACTTTTCGACTTCGACAAAGCCGAAACGTTCGCATTGCAAAACGCCCTTGCCGAGCTAAACCTGCCGTATAACGAAATCATACTGCAAGTTTACAAGCAAATCAACGCTTCGTTGTGGCTGCTGCTAGAGCAAGGCAAAACTACCGTAGCACACCTGCGCAACAAACGCTTCGAAATACTGTTTGAGCAATTCAATCTTATAGGCGACCCGTCCCAAACATGTGACATGTTTTTCAAATACCTCATGCAAGCCGTGTTTTTTCTTGAAGGCGCACAAGATATTCTCGAATATCTGCACAAAACCTACGACTTATACCTAGTTACCAACGGCGTCACCGTCGTGCAGGAAAGCAGATTCGCGCTATCAGGCATATCAAAATATTTTACAGCAATGTATACTTCAGAAGAGCTCGGCATCTCAAAGCCCGACAAAAAATACTTCGACATCGTTTTTGAACGCGCCGGTCTCACCGACCCAAAAAGCGTCCTCATCGTCGGCGATTCGCTAACCTCCGACATCACGGGCGGCAACAACGCAGGTATCGCAACGTGCTGGTACAACCCAGAGAATAAAACTAACACAACCGACAGCATCTGCGACTGGCAAGTTTCCCGCTTGTCCGAGCTAAAAAATATTCTCTAACCACATTTACACCATATACAATTTTATGATATACTTTAGCCGCCGAAGAGGCTTTCTTCGGTATTTTTTTCGGGGAGGTAAACGTGACGGTACTAACACTCAAAAACATAAGTAAAAGCTACGGCGCGCTCGAAGTTCTCAGCGATGTCAGCTTCACCGTTACCGACGCCACCATTCTTGGTCTGGTCGGCGCTAACGGCGCGGGCAAAACCACGCTTCTGCGTATAATCACAGGCGAGCAGCATTGCGATCACGGCAGCGTCAACATGCCGTCGAGTGTTCGCATGTCCTACCTAGAGCAGGAAACAAACGAATCCACAACCGACTCTGTGTGGGAGCTAATGCTATCGGTCTTTCATGACGCCTTTGCGCTAGAGGAAAAGATGCGCTCTCTCGAGCACGACATGCACGAAGCATCGCAGGATTCAGACATGTGGGACAAAATCAGCCACGAGTACGAGCAGACAACCGCCGCTTTCGAGCAGGCGGACGGCTACGGCTACAAGAGCGCAATCAGAGGCGTTCTGACAGGTCTAGGTCTATATGAAGATGTATACGACCAAAACGTCACCACGCTGTCGGGCGGTCAGCGCTCGCGGCTATACCTCGCCAAAATGCTGCTCGAAAAACCCGATTTGCTGCTTCTCGACGAGCCTACAAATCACCTCGACACCACCGCACTCTCCTGGCTCGAGACATATTTGAAAGCGTGGAAGGGCGCCATCGTCATCGTATCGCATGACCGCTGGTTCCTCGACCAGCTCTGCAACCAAATCACACAGATTGAGCGCGGCACATCCACTTCCTACAAAGGCAACTACACCGCTTTTATCGAGCAGCGCCAAATTAATCGCGAATTACAAATGAAAGCATACGATAAAAACCAAATAGACATCAAGCGCCACAAGCAGATGATCGAGCGCTACAAATCCTGGGGTCGGCAAGGCGCGCACAAAAGCTTCATCAAAGCAACAGCAAAACAGCGCGAGCTCGACAAAATGGAGCGCATAGACAAGGTCACAAACAAGAGTAACATGAAATTGAATTTGTCCTCGTCATACAGAGGCGGCAACGACGTTCTGTCCGCCGAAAACCTCTCCATGAGCTTTGACGACGTAAATCTCTTCAACTGTCTGCACCTCAATCTGTTCAGAGGTGACAAAGCGGCGCTCATCGGCGCAAACGGCATCGGTAAAACGACGCTTCTTCGCATACTCGCAAACCGTCTCACACCTGTGCGCGGCACCGTGACGCTCGGCTCAAAAGTCACTCTGTCCTACTACGACCAGCTGCAGCAAAGCCTCAACCCGCAGCTCACAATCATCGAGCAGATGCGCGAGGAATACCCCGCAATGGACGATAATGACATCAGAAACTGCCTAGGCCGCTTCTTGTTCTACGGCGACGATATCGACAAAAAAATAAGCACACTGTCGGGCGGCGAGAAAGGTCGCCTCTCCCTGCTCATCATGATGCTCTCTGCAAGCAACCTGCTGCTTCTTGACGAGCCCACCAACCATCTCGACATGGACAGCCGCGAAATCCTCGAAGACGCTCTCATGAGCTTCGAGGGCACCGTCCTCTTCGTCAGCCACGACCGCTACTTTATCAACAAACTCGCAAGCCGCGTGCTCGAAATGAGCAGCGACACGGTCACCCAGCACCCCGGCAACTGGGACGACTACTTACAGTTCCTCGAAAAGCAAAAAATCGCCAAGCTGCAAAGCGAAAGCGATTCCGAGCTCACAAAAACGGCGCAATACAAACAGCGTCAAGAGCAGAAGAAAACCGATGCGCAGCAACGCGCGCACAGCAAGTTCGTCAAACAGCTCGAAGCCGATATCGTGTCGCTGGAGCAGAAACTCGAGTCTATCGAGCATACTCTCTCACATCCCGACAACCTTGACGACGCACAAATCGCACAACTCTCCGCCGACCACGAGGACATCCAAAACCAAATCGACACGCTTATGCACAAGTGGGAATCCGCCCACGAGTAACAAAGGAGTCACTATGAGAAATATCATCCTCTACATAGCCACCAGCCTAGACGGCTACCTCGCGCGAGAAGACGGCGCACTCGACTGGCTGCCCCAACCCACAGAAGACGACATGGGCTATGCCGACTTCTACGACACAATAGACACCGTTGTCATAGGCCGCACCACGTACGAGCAAATAACACAAGAGCTCTCCCCCGATGTTTGGGCATACGAGGGCAAAACAAGCTACGTCGCCACCTCAAAAACGCTAACACCCGACCCAAACGTCTCCTTCATCAATGGCGACATCGCCACATTCATCTCCAACCTAAAAAATGCCCCCGGCAAAGACATCTGGCTCGTCGGCGGCGGAAAACTCATCGACGCTTTTGTTCGCGCCAACCTCATCGACAAATACATCATCACCATTATCCCAACAATCCTCGGTGACGGCATCCCCCTCTTTCTCGGTAATCACTCCTCTATCGCCCTTAAATTCCTCGGCACAAAGACCTTCGGCGATATTGTTCAGCTTACCTACAGCAACAAATTATAAAAAAAGAATGGAAGCGCCGCCTCCAAACCTCCGCCAAAGGGCTTACCCCTTTGGAATCCCTTCTCACATATCGCTGTGCGACATATGGAATTCGACAAATATTCCCATATTCCCTCTTTTCCAACCCAGACATGCTACGCAGCAGCATGTCTAATTCTTGTCTTCTTTTCTTAAAGAAAAGAAGAGTTCCTCGTTCCTCGTTCCCCGTTCCTCGTTCCTCATTCCCGTTCCCCGCTTTCCGTTCCCAATAACCCTTTTCCACCCCCAGCTATGCTGCACAGCAGCATAGCTAAATCTTTTGCTACTTTTCTTAAAGAAAAGTAGAGTCTCCCCGTCCCCCGCTCCCCGCTCCCCGTTCCCCATTTCCGTTTCCTATATCCCTTCACACATAAAAAACAGCGATACCGCAAAGCGGTATCGCTAATTCTTGCTTTCTTTACATGAAGAAAAGAAAAGTTCCCTTTTCTAATCCCCTTATCAGTAACCCTACTTGCTAAACTTCAGAGTACTTGCAGAAGCAATCACATCGTTAAGCTGCTCATCTGTGAAATACGTATAAGTAAACAAGAGAGAACCTTCTTCAACATCAACTAAAATCATCGCTTGGCTTAAAGCAATCTCATCACCAAAATACGACGCAAAATCAAGGATGTACGAGTGATGCCCATCAAACTCAGCTGCGGTAGGATCAGCGAAAATCGTTTCAGTACCAAGCGCATTATCAAGGATCTCTGCAGTCATCTCAAGAACGGCCATTGCCTCTTCATCATTTCTGGGAGCCGACGTATTTGAAAAGTTAAAGCCAAAATTCGCTACTTGCGTAGGGTCGGCCGAAGCCTCATAACTCATCGCCAAAGGCAGCAATTCAATAACAGAAAGATCGCTGACATCTACAGCTGACGAATCAATACCAAACATCGCAGCCAACTCCTCCTGCGTATACCAAACCTGTCTTACGGGTACAGTTATTGTAAACCCGAAATACGCGTTTGTGTACGTCCCACCATCCACAACAGCGTCCATTGGTCCGGCTTCCGGCTCTGGCGTTGGCTCGGGCGTTGGCTCTTCCGTCGGCTCAGGTGTCTCTTGCTCCTGCACATCCTCCTGCACAACCGTTGGCTGTCCGCCGCAAGCTGCAAGCGATATCGCAATAAAACAAACCAGTATCATAATAAGTATTCTTTTCATAATTCCTCCAAATATATTAATGGTTAGGATTATATAATAGTTGACCCATTATTGCAACAGTATATAGATATCCTTACATAAGTAAAACAAACCACGTTTTGCACAGCGACACAGCTTACCTAAGTTCACTTATTATATAGAGTTAAGTCCGCTAATCCTTCGCTGCTGCCTCCGGTTTCCCTCTGCTTCGCTATCTCCAAACTCTGAACCCCGCTTTTCATGATCAACTTACGCAGCAAATTGTTGTTCAGTATCCGCGACTTAACAATTTTCACTGTATACTTTCTCCTCATCCCGCGCGTCGTCCTTCTATACCGTCGCAGCACATCCTCGTCACTATCGTTAAAAACTTCGCTTAGCAGACACGAGCTATCCAGCGCACCGCTTATTCCCTCATACGAACTCGGACTGACAAACCCCGCCGCCTCGCCTATCATCAGCACGCTGCCGCCGCCAACACAAAAATCACTCGGCGTGCGCAGCCTATACACCAAACACGCTTCCCGTCTCACCGGGCTGTCCAAACAAATGCCGTGTCCTTCAAGCTTCTCTTTCAAGTTCGCAAACGATTGCGACGCGCCGTCAATTTCGTACGCACCACCGAAAACAAAACTTCGATTTTTGGACAGGAACCACGAATAACTGTCACAGTTTTCGCTGTCAAACACACACGAGAACACCGGCTCACGATTGCTCATCTCATACCATTCCTGCACCGACAGCCGCAAATTACGCTCCGTTTTACCAAAAAAACACCGCGACACTATCCCGTTCGCTCCATCCGCTCCAATAACGTGTTTAGCTTCAATAACCTGCACTTCCCCGCCTCTGCAAACCTCAATACGATACACTCCATCCTCTTCTCGAATACTCCTAACCATAGCGCGCTCAAACACGTCAACGCTCTGCGGAATCATCGACATCATCCACACATCA
Organism: Clostridia bacterium; assembly: GCA_018648645.1. Lineage (GTDB taxonomy): Bacteria > Bacillota > Clostridia > Christensenellales > SZUA-584 > JABGQS01. The sequence continues at coordinate 10,177 of JABGQS010000021.1, read as the reverse complement.
AACTTTTGCCTGTCAATATTGATATAGAACCGCTGATAGTTTTTCGTGATTTCGCTGTCCAAATCAATCGTCTTCACATAAAATATCTGCGGCGACGCAATAACGTCCCCGGGCAGCGACAAGTTTAATTTCGCCAGCGCACGCTGAGCATCGGGCGCCAAAAGCCCCCCGCATGGCTTCCTATAACCCCCGCTCCCGTCCATAGCTTTCTTATCAATCGCAGCCACGCTATAGCGCTCTGTGTCAACCAACCTTAAAAAATTCGCTCCCGCCGGACCAATCCCAACCACCGCAATATCGTACATTTTCACACCCCAAGTTGCTTATTTAAGTATATCTTCGACGCAGCAACAGTATCCTCCTTCCTTTTTCGATAACTTTTTATCGTTTTTCGATACATTTTAGACATACGGGTTATAAAATGTTAGTATACATACAACTGAATTCTTTGCGATTCAATCATAAACAAAACAAAATTGATTTGAGGTAGAATTTAGGAGGTTCTAATGTCTACATTTAAAGATGCACAAATGCACTATTTGCAAGGTTGTAACTTCAGCGTTCTCACGAAACTCTTTTGGCAAAACCGAAGAGACTTATCTGCTTCCAAACTGCCGCAGATGGCTTTTGTTGTCTTTATGAGCCTCATGTTAACCCCCGTCTCGTGGATAGAGCGCCTTTTTCACTCAAGAAAAATTGCTAAAACGATAGTTGAAAAACCGCCAATATTTATACTGGGTCACTGGAGAAGTGGAACCACCTATCTCACAAACATCTTGGCACAAGACAAAAGCAAAGGATACTTCAAAGCTTCTCAAAGCTACACCCACGCAGTATTTATTTCGCTCGGCAAACTGCTCCAGAAAATTTACCCGGCCGTTCTTCCCAATAAACGCCCTATGGACAACATGAAAATGGGCGCCAACGAGCCGGCGGAAGAGGTTTTTGCACTCGGAAACCTTACACGTTACTCAATAATCCACATGATGTCGTTCCCAAAGAATGCGCGCTTTTTTGCTAAGTCCGCTTTCTACGACGAGCTGAACGACCGGCAGAAAAAACGTGTCCGCACAAGCTACGATAAAATAGTCAAAAAGATGACATACTACACACGCGGAAAGCAGTTAATCCTAAAAAGCCCGGACAACACCTGCCGCATAAACCTGCTTTTAGAACTGTACCCGGACGCAAAGTTTATTCACATATACCGCAGCCCATACAAAGTTTTCCCTTCAACAATCGGAATGTACAAAACGATGTTCCCGATATTTTCCTTCGAGAAAATTGACGAAGCCACCAGCAATCAAGCCGAGGAAGTCGTGTTGGATATTTACGAAAAGCTTTACGAGGAGTTTTTGAAATCCAAGAAGAACATCCCACAGGATAACCTCCTTGAAATAAAATATGAAGATTTCATCGACGATGCAAAAACATACATCGAGCAGATTTACACTACGCTTAAAATTGAAGGGTTTGAAAACACCAAGCAAAACTTGTTTGAATACATAGACTCACAGAAAAGCTACAAAACAAATACGTACGATATTTCCAAACGAAACATCCGCCAAATAAACCGCAGAATGAAGTTCTTCTTTGACAAATACGGCTACGAAATGCTGGAGTCGTAAAGCAGCGCAAATATGTCAAGACGCAAAGCGATACAACTTAAACCTTGCTTGCTTTTCCATCTCCCCCCCCCAAATCTCCTTTATAGTAAAACAGCGATACCGCGCAGCGGTATCGCCTAATTCTTTTGCTTCTTTTCTTAAAGAAAAGAAGAGTTCCCCGGTACCCCCGTCCTCGCCCTGGTTCCCTTCTTCCCCCGTCCTTAAAAATCAAACAAATTCAGCCCGACATCATCGTTAAACTTTCGACCCACAACGCCGTCAATCACGTCAATAACCATCTCACACGTCGCGCTCACAACCGCGCGCGTCATATGCCCGCCAAGCGCATTGTTCTGCTCGTCGCTAACCGTACAATGTATGTGCAGATAAACTTCACCGTCCATGCTGCTGATCGTCCCATGCAGCCCGGCCATCTCATATATCCCGCTATAATCCTTGCTATGATACTGCTTCTCATACACATTGATATACCCGATAGTCACTTCGCTGAGCGCGCCCAGCGCATTCACCGATGCCGTCGCAATACTCTCCTTTTGCGCAATCGTCTTAATCTCGCTCATTATCTCTTCACCGCGGTCAATCCGCGCCACAATCTTATCACCAAACCGTCTATACTCCATAAAATATCTCCTCTAATCTTCATCCGGCAATGTCACACAGCGGCATTGCTATTTCTTGTCTTCTTTTCTTAAAGAAAAGAAGAGTCCCCGCGTTTCCTTGGTTCCCTTCTCCGCTCCTTTTTCCCTTTAGAACGCAACCTTCTCGCCGATATACTCTGCAACCTTGTCAATCCCGATTCGGATTTGCTGCATCGTATCTCTATCTCTCACCGTCACACAATTATCATCCAGCGTATCAAAATCGACAGTCACACAATACGGCGTACCAATCTCGTCCTGACGCCTATACCGCTTGCCGATGCTGCCTGTCACGTCAAAGTCCACCATATGGTCCTTCAGCAATATATCATAAACTTCCTGCGCCTTGTCAGAAAGCTTCTTCTGTTGCGGCAACACCGCCGCTTTGAACGGTGCCAACGCCGGTGACAACCTCAGCACAGTCCGCTTGTCACCGTTTTCGAGCTCCTCTTCGTTATACGCGTCACACAAGAACGCCAGCACAACCCTGTCCGCCCCCAATGATGGCTCAATGCAATACGGCAAATACTTCTCATTGGTGACCGGATCGATATACTCCATGCTCTGCCCGGAATGCTCCTGATGCGACTTTAAATCGAAATCGGTTCTGTCAGCAATGCCCCAAAGCTCGCCCCACCCAAACGGGAAGAGGAACTCTATATCCGTCGTCGCATTGCTGTAATGCGACAGCTCATCCGCGCTGTGATCTCTTAGCTTTATATTCTCCGCTGTCATGCCAAGACTCAGTAACCACTTGTGACAGAAATCCTTCCAATAGTTAAACCACTCCATGTCCTCGCCCGGCTTACAGAAAAACTCCAGCTCCATCTGCTCAAACTCGCGCGTGCGGAACGTAAAGTTACCCGGCGTAATCTCATTACGGAACGACTTGCCTATCTGTCCGATACCAAACGGTATCCGTTTTCTGCTGCTTCTCTGCACATTCTTAAAGTTCACGAATATCCCCTGCGCTGTCTCCGGTCTCAGGAATATCTCGCTTGACGAGTCTTCCGTCACGCCTTGGAACGTCTTAAACATCAAGTTAAACTTGCGTATATTCGTAAAGTTTCGCTTGCCGCACGTAGGGCAATTAATCTGCTTTTCGGCGATAAACTCTTCCATATCCTGCGAGCTCATCGTTGCCGTGTCAATCTCCAACCCCTTTTTCTGCGCATATCCCTCAACCATATGATCAGCGCGAAACCTCGCGTTACACTCCTTGCAGTCCATCAACGGATCAGAAAACCCACCGACATGCCCCGATGCCACCCAAGTTTCAGGGTTCATCAATATCGCCGAGTCCAGCCCCACGTTATACGGACACTCTTTGATAAACTTTTTCCACCACGCCTGCTTCACGTTGTTCTTAAACTCTACGCCCAGCGGACCATAATCCCACGTGTTCGCCAGCCCGCCATATATATCGCTTCCGGGGAACACAAAACCTCTGTTTTTGCACAGCGCCACAATGCGCTCCATCGTCTTCTTATCCTTTTTCATCGTTTCTCCTCTATGATAAATATTTATTCGTTCAACTCTTTCAAATTTCCTGTCCACTGCTCTCGAGCATATAAATAAAGCCACTCCTCCCTTGCAAAGGGACGAAAGTGACTATTCCGCGGTTCCACCCAAATTGATTAGCCTTCTGGCCAACCCACTTTAAAGAACACCCGTTTTTTTGCAAAGCGCCAATGGTTTCTCGTTCGCAGACTTTCACCGCCTCTGCATCGCTTATCTTCTCAAAAACCACCCTCTTTATCGGGCACTATTCAGTTTCATATAATATACCAAAGTTTCGCCCTTTACGCAAGGACACTTCGTGTCTTTTTATCCCTTCGGGCAATTCATATGTCTTAACACTACCCACTAAGCATACGTCGACTTAAATATATCCACGTTCTCCTTCATCTGATTCTTATACTTCTGATACACGCCCACGCACAGCAAATCCGTATCCTTAATCCTCTCATCCGCTTCCTTGAACGCGTCATATATCGCCGCTCTTACCTGCGCCTCGTCCTTGTCATAAAATATCTGCCCGCCCGCAAACAGCTTATACAGTATAAACGGCTTCTTCACGCTCTGCACCACGTCAAACATGTCGTGCCTGTCCTCAATGCGAAACACCAGCTTCTTGGTCTCTCCCGTGATAAACCCACTTTGCCGTCCTTCGTCGCCGCGCCGTGCGTTGCAAAAACACGTCGAATAAAAATCCACGCCCCAATCTTCTTCTTCACTCCGCGCCACAGTCTCGGGCACATGCGTCCCCAGCCCAACAGGCAACCCGCTGTCTCGCAGTATCTTGATGTTCTCACGCAGCTTTTCAATATCGCCGCCCTCGTTCAGATTGTCAGTCGTCGTGCCTTGGTGATATATCGCAATCGGATCCATCGCCATCATCATGCGCACATTGATTTTCAGGTCAATCGCAGGATACGGCTGAAATACAATATCCATTCTCCCGCCTTGGTTGCGATAATCGCGCAACACCCTCAGCATATAATCGGTCGCCAGCGGCATGCACGCAGTTATACCGTTATTCTCGGCTTCAAACAACGCCTTCACAGCATTCTCTGCCGTGTAATAATCCATCATCTCTTCGCCGTCATATATCTCCGGTACATACGAATGTCCGTTAAACGGATTATCCCCCATAATCAACCGGCTTACACTCGTTCCAAAAAAGTCAACAGTCTTCACTATAATCCCGCCCTTCGTTACACAGTTATGTTCCCAATCATTATACCATTCGGACAAAGCCAAATCAAACTTTTCTAGCTAAACCGCTCCGCTTCCTCAATCGCAATCCGCGCCCACTTATGCAGCCTATCCAGATTCCCATTCAACGTCTGCAACTCTCTTAGCACCACCGTGTTGTGCAGCCCCTGCATCTTTTTCAATCCCTGCGCCAAATGCGGCCTTAACTCCTCCGCCTCGCCCGCAAACGCCACCTCCGATGCTTTCTGCCGCCACATAATCACCTTATCGTTGCTGACAGCATCTATCACCATATCAAGATTCGTCCATCCGCTGCTGTTAAACACACGTAAGTTCGGTATGCTCATCACACCGCTTATCTTGTGCGTCAAGTCCTCACAGCACCCATAGCTTACATTCCCAAACCGCGCCATTATAGGTCGCTGATACTCCAGCAAAAACTCTTCCCACATCGCGGGCGACACTTGGTCAAACTCCTGACTGTCAAACAGCTCCCACGTATTCAAACAGTTGGTTTGCCCGCCCTGCTCTCCCACATAATCCGAGCAAGTCATCGGTGCCATCGTGTTCGGTGTCAAATACCCAGAGCTTTCCGCCGCATCAATAGCCTTTAGCCTCGTATCTCTTAAATACGCCATCAGCCGATACATAACCTCCGGCTCCAGCATCATGCCCACCATCATCTGCTCCATACCATACAAGTCGGCCACCGCCGTCGTTATCTTCTTGCCAAACGGTCCCCACAAAACGCGTCGCACCGGCATCACTCCATCCAACACCTCGCTCGCCATCTCGAATTCCTGCTCACTATCCGCGAGATCAACGCCATACTTCGGCATTACCAGCTTATCCAAATCCGCTTCGCAGCATATCGGCGGGTCATACTTCCAAGACCCGCCCTCGTTCTCTCCTTCACCCTCGTGCCCAATTTCCACACCAAAGTGATTCTCCGGCTGCGCACGCAAGCTCATCCTTACTGGGTTATAGTCCAAAAACGGCGTGTCGTCGCCAATCTCATCCTTTATAATCAACCGCCGAAAATACCGCTCCATGTCGCGCAAAAACGGCTCGCTGCATATAAGCGCGCTTTCAGGCAACAGCTCATACCACGCGTCGTTACCGTCCGGCAGACACCACACGGGCGCTCTATCCGCACTTCTCATCGCATTGGTATCGCGCCACCGCTTAATCACCAGCGCATTCTTCTCACTTGCCGCGACCTGCCCCACCCTTCGTGCCAGCTCACGTACCACAGCCGTCTGCTTCTGCTCAAAGTAAGGCATTCGCCCCTCCGCTATATCTCCCAGTCGGTAATCGCTTCAATCAACTGCTTATACTCGCTGACCAACTCGCCAATCCGCACGTTCTTCTGCGCCACATCTATATCAGTGCGCCGGCTTTCCACATGCGCCGCCTTTTCAAAATCCAGTACATACCTGCACGCCCGCACAACTTTGCCCCATCCTTCTTGCGGCATCACAATAACGCCGTCCGTATCGCCATGCACCATATCGCCCGTTTTGATTTGCAGCCCGCCTATGCTCACCGGCTCACCAAGTCCGCTCCACCTTAGCGCCGTGTGGTTCACCACATACCCGCCGCCAAACAATTTCATCCCCGCTCGCTTGATGTCGGCAATGTCTCTCACTCCGCCGTCGGTAACGCACCCTGCGCCGCCCAGCGAAAGTATCGTCTTGCTCATCCCATCGCCCAACACCGCGCCTTTTCGCTTCTCGCCCAGCGATTCGATAACAACCACCTGCGGTACTTCGCTTTGCTCCATGCGCTCCAAAAGCATCTGCCAATGACTTTTCCCTCTACCGTCGTCCTCCGCCTCATACCTGTTATCCCCACTTGGCGAGCTGCAATCCAGCTTAATAGTAATCGCTTCGCCCACCATAGGCGGAAACTCGCTCGTCATGCTAAACACCGACCAGTCCGTGCACGGCGAGTGCATTCCCATAAAATCATACGCATTGCAAATAAGCGCCGTTGGCGAATCCGCAAGGCAATCAATAAGCATCTGTTTTATTCGATTTTCATTCATAAGTTCACCTTTCAAAACTGGTTGGCTTTTGTAGAAATGAGTAAAATTCCGGTTCATCTTTCCTTCGTTCCCCGCCATGTTAGCACACGGTATTTGCAATGTCAATACCGCGCTCGCTAATATTTTTTACCACCGTTATCTTGACTTATTTGCACCGTTATAATATCATTTATCTATTACAAATAATCGGCGGAGATATTCATGATTTCATACATAGTGACAAAACAGCACGAGAAAAAAGACCTGTACGATCTACTGGAGTCGGTGTACCCAAACTTCTCAATCAGAGATCAAGACAAAGCTTTGAAATACGGCGATATCGACTTTAACGGAGAGCGAGCCGACGGCACAGAGCACTTAAAGCAAGGCGACAGAGTCGACATTTTTCTGCCCGCTGATATCGTCGGCATAGACCTCACACCTCAAATCGTATATCAGGACGAGAACTTCGTCATCGTCGACAAACCGGCGGGGCTGCTTTCCGCTTCAGACTATGGCGAACCAAACGCTGTTTCGCTGGTCGAAGACTGCATGAAAAACCAAGGCGAATACAACCTAAACGCGCTCATGGTTCCCTACCTCGTATACAATCTAGAAAAAGATGTCAGCGGGCTGCTGATACTCTCCAAGCACGAGGAGGGTTACCTCTTCGTCATGGATGCGCTCAACCAGCGCAGAATCAGCAAGCATTTTCTCTGCCCGGTCGTCGGTGCCACAGAGGACGAGGACGAGCTTCTCGCCTACTACGCCAAAGACAAAGCGTTAACAAACGCAAGAATCCTCGATAAATTCCAAAAAGGCGCAAAGCCCATCGTCACGCGCTACACCACGCTCGCCCGCGGCGAAACAATGTCGCTAATCTCCGCGCGACCTGTCACAAACGGTCTGCACCAAGTTCGAGCGCATATGGCATACTACGACCTGCCCGTCCTCGGCGACGACCAATACGGCAACCGCCGCTTCAACCGCAAAAGCGGTGCAATCGGTCTTGCTCTGTGCCTCAAAGCTCTCGAGTTCCAGACAGGCAAAAACCACGAATACCAATACATGAACGGCAAACGCTTCGAGTCAGAGCAAATCAGTTTCCCAAAGTGTGTCTACGACGAGGGTCTCATGGATTCCCTGTCATTCTGAGCGAAACGCAGCTCAGTCGAGTTATCTTTCTCCTTCCGCAAAACGCAAAGGGATGCGCACCACATCGATGCACACCCCTTTTTGCTTCCTAAAAAATAATCTGAGTAATTTTAAGTTAATCAGTTTCCTGTATGCTGAGTAATAATGCTGCCATCCATAGCGTTAACTATTAACAGCGAAATCGGCGTCCCCGCATCTTCCGGACTACTCTGTGCATTATCGTTCCCGATCGTCTTTGTACCGTAAAAATTCCAAACAGGAATCAGCATTCCGTTCTCCACGGACCCATTCATAGCAACCCTAATCAACTCAAGTTCCACTCGCTCGACCTTTATAGTTGTTTGAACACTCTCGATAGCTCCGTATTTTGCTTGCATCGTTTCCTCAAACTTACTTATGATGTCGTCAAGCGACAGCATATCGGTAACGATCAATGCCTGTTCGTTCACTTCCAACGGAGACGACCAGACAAATGAGAATACCCCTCTGTCATCGATAAATACATTAAGCGTTTCATATGCCCAAAATTCCGTAAACCCCGTCCCGCCTTCTCTATAAACGCATGGAATACCATAAACCGTACGTGTAAATTGCAGTCGATACGCATAATTCGTTGCCGACGTAACTTCACCATCAACGCTGCCGTTATTCGCATTGTCCACCAAGCTCATGCTGTAAAGCTCCATATAGTCGATACCGGCAGCTCGCAGAGTGCTTTGCGCCATCTCCTGCGCCTGCCTCGGAGTCATCTTCAACTTCTCCAAAACATTCTCATCAGTTATCACAGAATCCTGAGTCACAGGTATCGGTTCGCTCATCCAATAATTATCGTCATAGTCATCATTTCTACTATAAGTAACCATCGCATTGCGCTCCAGAGATATCCCATAGCCCTCTGCATGGCTTATCGCTTCTTTAAGGTCGTTGTTGCTCCTAATACGCATCCCGGTCTCATGGTCATTTTCTGCGCCGGTAAACACGATGAGCTCGCTGTAAGTTGCGATCTTTTCTCCGGTCTCACTATCCATCAAATCCCTCGGTTTCAGCTGCCCATCAGACACAACCGCATTGTTTACCTCCGGCGCTGTCAAATACTTTTGCTCCCACCGCTCAATTACTTCATCGCACCAAGCCTGATTTTCTTCCGTAGCCCACTCACCGCTTGTTGCAGCTTTTCGTTGCTTCCACATATCCAATATCTCTTTAACCTGCGCTTTGGTCATCACGGGTCCCAACTCCAACTCATAAACGCTCTCACCATCAAAAAACGCCTCGATTAAGCCATCCACCTGCTCCTGAGTGAAATTTGCCGCCTTCACGTTGAATGCAACTACTTTGTCCCTCTCAGGAGCGACCACCTGCGTATCTGCTATAATCCTCAGGTTGCCAACAGTTACGTCTTCTCCATAAAAAACATACAAATCACCCTTCGTTTGCTCCGGCGACTCTTCCGACGTAAATACTGCATGCAAAGTATTGTCCCTCATCATTAGGAATAGCTTAACGTCCTCCGTAAACTCATTTAGCACTGCTTCACTCGGATCAAGCGAAGTCACCGATAGCCCCGCTTCAATAGCCGCCCCTTTGACAGCTGCCAAGACTATCTCACTGCCGCCGCCGCGCTGCAATTGCGTTTCCAAGTTTTCGATATAACCTATGTTCTCAGGTTCAAGCCCGCCAATATCCTGCCAGCTTCTTGCCGGTGCCGTTTCCCATCCGTCTTCCTCATATATCTCACTCGACATAAGCGTCTCCGGCTTTCCGGGGCTGAATACTTTCCCTTCAAGTTCGTCCATCGTCTTTACTATGTTAGACAGAATATTCTCGTCATCGGCGCAAAAGCTTAAATCCACCGACAATTTACCAAACGTATAAACCGTCAAAAACTCCGTCGAGGTTTCTCGATCCACTATTCCTTCTCTATTCTCTGCCTGCAATCGTTCCATCTGCTCATCGAAGTTCCCAGGGCCATATAGATTCACGATGATAGTATCCCCGTCTTCTATGGTTTC
>JABGQS010000020.1 GCA_018648645.1 Clostridia bacterium | reverse complement strand
TGTAACTGTCAAGTAAAATTCCCTAGTCTATGGCAAATAAGATTCCCTAGTAATTGTGTATAAAATCAGATATTAGTAGAGAAAATATCACTATGATGCGCAAGACGATAACTATCACCAGTGAATGTGATTACTTGGCATCTGTGAGTTAATCTATCAAGAAGTGCAGTAGCTAATACTGTATCACCAAGAAGATCAGCCCAACCATCAAAACCTTTGTTAGAAGTGATTGAACTGCACCCCGAATTACGGACAGTGCATAAAAACCACCTTCTATTGTAGAATGATTACAAGGAGGTGTTTTTTATTGAGCGGAGTAAAAGGGATGCGGCATTATGGCGCACAGATTATCGAGAGTGTACTGAACCTGAGAGAGGAAGGAAAGTCCCATAGAGAAATTGCAGAAATATTCGGGCTTAAGTCAAGCGACCAAAGCAGGGAGCTTTGCAGGCGATATAAAAGAAGACTGTTACAAATGGAGCAAGCTCCTAATGTCACCTCCGCTCGAAAGAGGCGCGTAGGATTAGAATTATCGGGCAAGCAAAAGGAAGAGAAAATCAGAATGCTAGAATTACAAGTTGAGTTATTAAGAAATTTTGTGAAAGAAATAGGAAGGGGGCGATAAAACAATATCAGATAGTCCAGCGCTACTCAAAAGAATATCCGATCAGTATATTATGTAAAATGTTTGAGGTGTCCAGAAGCGGCTACTATGTATGGCTTAAGAGAAAAGATAAAGATGAAAAATTAGCAGGGTGGATTAAGCAATGTCAAGAGGAAACAGGGCAAACATACGGGTACAGGAGGGTTAAGATGTGGATTATGAGAGAAAAAGGGCAGAATGTCAATCATAAAGCAATAATTCGGGTAGCGAGAAAATACAAATTGCAGGCGGTTATTAGAAGGAGCCAACCTAATTTCAGATATGGAAAGCCAAGTCATAAATATCCCAACATATTAAATCGCAAGTTTGATGCATCGGAGCCGAATAAGAAATGGGTAACAGATATTACATATATACCAACAGGCCGGGGGTTTGTATATATGGCAGCTGTAATGGACCTATATGACAATTACATTGTAGATTATAGTATAGCAAGAGATCAGACAGCATCTCTTGTAACTGATACGATTGGTAGAGCATGCAAAAATGAAAAGTTCGCCAATGGATTGATACTCCATAGCGACCAGGGGACACAATACACATCTCATGCATACAAAGCTCTAAGCGAGGAACATTCCTTTTTACCGTCGATGTCAAGAGCCGGGAATCCATATGATAATGCGGTGATGGAGAATTTCTTTGGGATATTAAAGACAGAATGTCTTTACAGGACAAGTCTAAGGAACTTCGATGAAGCAGAGGAAATAGTGAACAAATATGTAACCTTCTATAATTATAGAAGGTTAAAACTGAAGACAAGCATGACTCCATACGAGAAAAGGTGCATGGCGCAGTAATTCAACGAGATTCTACATGAATGTGGTTTTTCAGTGTCCTATCGATGGGGTTCGGTTCATTGTATGGGGGTTGTGGTTTTTCTATTCATGTTTTAGGAGAGTGGGGTTCATATTAAGCCACTAAAAAGAATATAAATGTTGCAAAAAATCACTTTCAATATCATAGCTTTGATGGGGCAAGGTCAGTAGGGCCTAGTCATTGGAAATTAGAATATTTGAATAGTAATGTAGAATAAGATCACCGATTAATAAAGAAGAAGACAAGACAGATGTTTAGTTTAAAAGTTATGGATCGGCAAAGAGCACATTGAATGGAATAGAGATCATGCATATGATACACAAAGAGCAAGTCGAAGAGATTCGAGATGTTCTTTCTGAAGTACAGTTAATAAGCGACTTAATGGCAGATGTGGCATAAATATTGAGCTTGGTCTCGGATGAGCTGTGTCTTCGAATATTATTTACACCAGAGCCCACATTTCTTGTGTCGGCAGTATTGCGCATATTAAGCTGATTCATAATCTAATATCACTTCAGAAAGACGTGGTGACGCAGCTCCGTTTACTGAGCCTAAACTTAGTTTAAACTGAGAGTATTTACACGTCGAACAAACAATATTATCGCCGTTTGTATACCACGAGTATTCGTCGGTAGACCCCGTAAATGGTTTTCCGAGCAGTTCTTGTTTCGTATTGCCGGCACGTATCCATAATTTCACCCACGTTTTAGGCGGCAATTGCGCTTTGAATGACAAACTTTTCAAACTAACAACCTCATCAAAAGAGTGAATAGCAGAAATATAATACTCTTCATTTGTTCGATCTAATATGTTTCCGGGATCTACCGGCATCATACCATGCGGACCCTCTGTAGGTAACCTAAGTGTGCCGTCCTTCAAAAACCCGTCCGGTCCGTTTCGAAATACAAAAGAATCACACTTATGGTTACCGTATGCCTTATGGCTTGCAACGGCAAGATCGATATATCCATTTTCATCAAAATCAGCAGCAACACAACCGCTTCCGGAATGATTAAACAAGCGTGACCTTCGTGTCGGATCAAATGCTCCCTGCGCATCTCCCCAATAGAAAAACGCATCCGTGTCTCGGGATCGACCGTTATGGTATGACGTAACGAAAATATCTAAAAATCCATCGTTATTAAAATCAGCTACAGCAATTGATGTCGCCGCATTTGCCGGAAGTTGTGTTTTCCTGTATTCTGAATATCCGTTTGGTCCGCCATAGTAAACAGTTACATACGAATCATAATGCAATTTTGCTTCGCTATCCGGCACAGAGCTATAAAAACTGCCTACTACCAAATCAAGCCAGCCATTACCGGTAAAATCTGCAGCGTTTGCACAGACTGCATTTTCTGTCATTACCCTTTGCGAATTATCCAAAGAGAATCCTTCTGGGCCTCCCCAAAGAATGTATGAATAATCCCCAAGTATCTCCGACACAAAAATGTCAAGCCAGCCATCGTTATTAAAATCCGCTGTATACAGATACCTTGGCTCCCGATATTTTTTCGCCCTTGCATCGTTGTCAAATTCTCGCCAGCCATCGGCAGTTTTAACTTTGTATGGTGTATAATCAGCGCAATCCGGATCCAGTAAAATGCGCTCCGGATTCGATATATCGAATCCATCATGTGTACCGTGAAAAAGAAGCAATTCTGCATTATAACTGCCTGCCATAACAATATCTAAATAACCACTATGACGAAAATCTCCTACCGCAGCCCCAACGCACCGTATAGTAGGTAAAACGCATTTATTATCTGTTTTAAAACCCGATGGACTTCCATAATATATAAAACTCCCCGGATCCAAATGATAAGCGGCATCAGAGCTGTTACAAAGCAGAATATCCGCCCAGCCGTCATCATTAAAGTCGCAGCAATTGCAATCGGTAGCCGACATAGCAGGCAATTCTGCTTTTCGATCCGGGTTATACCCGTCAGGGCCGCCATAATACAAATAAGCGTTTATATCGGCACACGTACGGCCTCCTTCATGATTAACAAAAATAAGCTGAGGTTTAGTGCTGCTGCCCGCAACAAACACGCGGGTAGCGTCGTGCGTTTCAAGCGAGGTACAATCTAATATCATACGACCATCTAGTCTGTATACGAGAGAATGCGTAGACAGCAGCGTATCTGTCTTGCCTTGGCATATGGCTATACAAGTGTCCTCATCCTCAAATACAGCTGCATCGCGGGCGCTTTGCGTTTTAAGCTCCGTAGTGTTTTTTAAAGAATACCCGTCTTTTGAACCCCAAAAGATAATAGAGTTCTCTTCCTTGCTGATATCTGTGCAGACGACAGCAACAATATCCGGCCATCCATCATGATCAACATCTACACAAGCAACAGAGACTATACCTTGACAATCCAAACAAAATGCCGGTGAAAATTCTCGGTTTATATTACGATAAAAGACCGCTGTGCTCTCTTCGACACGAAACAACAACCGCTCATCTCCTATATCAATAACCTTTGGAGTCCATCCCCAATAATAAGAAGGCCTTCCGAGTGTAGTGCCCATAGTATCGTGGGAGAAAGGCTCATTTGAGCCGACTGTTGAGCTGCGGTTTGGATCAAGACCGTCCGGCGACCCCCAAAACACACGAGGACTGCCGCCACCAATCCTTACGAACAAATCACAAAATCCATCTTTATCTATATCCGCTGCATGCACGGCAACAATATCGTCAATTGGAATTGTTTGAGAAAACCTAGGCGCAAATCCGTTTTCATTTTGGTAAAACAGCTGAAGTTTTCCGTCCGAATAAAAAACCAGCTCTTGCTTTCCATCTCCATTAAAATCACCCGCCGCAACCGCTCTTGCATCGGGGACCGGAAGTTCAAAAAGATAATTTCCACTAATACCCTCTGGGTTTCCGGGATAAATCTGCGCACACACATTTGATGTTGCTCCGTCATTTTGATTTGCAATAATGAGATCAAGATGCCCTTCGCCGCTAAGATCTGCCACAGTAGCCGAATATGCACCATGAGTCGGCAGTTCTTTTCGAACATACCCTGATTTTTCTTTTTGGTATAAAAAGGCTGGTACTCGCTCCTCCATATCCTGACCGTTTGAAAACAGTAGATCAAAATAACCATCTTTATTTACATCATAGTGGTATACCCGCTGCAACACGCCTCGTTTTGAAACATAAATATTTTGCCCGCCGTTCCCAAATTTTCCTGCCGAAAAATCATCAAAACCCTTTGTAATCCATTTTTTTAACATTGCTTTTCTCCAATACTATTTATCAATGCCATTCCTAGCTTGCGATGGTTTCTTTACAATATACGGTTTAGCGCAATTTGCGGTCAACATTTTTGAAATTATAACGTAGAGCATTCGCCGCAATGCGTTGCTGTCTGCAGTTTGTTATCGGATGAATAAGCTCGTCTTTGTTGAAAATTACTGTGTCTTTCGAAACTGGGTGGGGGTACATTCGTGTCGGCGGTGAAACAGGGACGAAAACGCAAACAAGGAATGATATCCTACCCGCTTTGCAATTGCTTCAACTGATAAATCCGTTGTTTTCAGCAAATACTCAGCCTGTTCCAAACGCAGCTGAATTATAATTTGTTTAAAGCTCTGATTATATTCTTGTCTTAAAATTCGATTAAGATTGCTTTTGCTCATATGTAATATATTGCATAATTGTTCAACGGTTACACCTGAGGCAAAATGCTGACTAAAGAAATCATCAATTAATTTTGTGCGCATCTGAAGCTGCGACTTACGCAGAACGTCATATTGAGACTTATATGATAACCCTGCAATATCTGATAACATATCAAGAATCACCATGCTCAATTCATTAAGTATCCTAGAGCAATAACCAAACGGCCGCTCTATCAAAATACTATCCAGAACGGCAAGACGGTTCATGATATTATGCCTGTCCTTAGTATGAAAAACAGTCACAGAAGACAGCGCATTTAGAAAAGATATTGTTTCAGCTTTTGGAAGACGGTCAGAATCCTCGTTAATCGTATACTCAAAACGCACACAATATTTTTGGAGCCGTGTGTCAACCACGTCATGCTGGCTATGATACAAATCAGGCGCGATCAAACAATATTCACCCATTTCGACCGAAAATGTCTTTTCCGCAGTGGATATTGTCCCTTTTCCAACCTTGAAAAATTGAATCTCATAAAACAAATGCTTATGCTCCATGCTGTCGTAGCGTCCGGAAGAACCACTAAATCCACAACCAAGCATAACATCAAACACAATAGAGCCCAGATGTACTTTTAATTCAAAATCATGAAACTTATCCATAATACTTTTTAACCGCCATAATAAATAATCAAACGACCCATAATCGCATAATTTTCGCTTCAATACTCTATTGATTATTTGCTGTTAACTCACTAAAATTAATGTTAGCAGATTGCTGCTGTGTTGTAAACAAAAATATGAAAGGAAACGCGATAATGAAAACTATACACAAAGGATTTGATGCATTTATCAAAGGAACTTTTGGTAACTCTGGCGACAACCTCTTTGTAGATGCAACCGGAGTAGTACGCCGGATTACAGAAAACGATTTTAACCATGACGGTATTTTTGATATTGCTCTGCCCAACAGTCACGGCTATACAGAGAGAGGTCCTGTTTCGGTATATAAACAAGACGGAAAAAACAACTGGCAGCACAGCGAGCTTCCCCACGATTGCAGCTGGAATACCATTGCGTGTGACATAGACGGCGACGGATACGAAGACCTTCTAGTTACCTTTGCGGCAAACGGCGTTACCTGTGATTTGGAATGCTATATTTTCTGGGGCTCAAAAGATGGGCTTACGCAGGAATGTACTGCACTAAAAAGCGTCGGTGCATACGGAGCTGCTTTTTGCGACCTAACCGGAAACGGGCTGCAGGATTTAGTAATCACAACGTCTTGGTACGACCATCATTTTACCGGGAACCTATTCAAGCAGCGCGTTTATTTACAGGAAAGTCCACGCAAATTTCGTGATGCGACAGAAGAATTCCCTTTCGAGGGCTTATCGATAGATGCACTTGTCTGTACCGATATAAACAACGACGGCTATCCCGATTTTATTTTCGCGGGATATAAACAAAATTATACGGATGATGTTTATACTAATATCTTCTTTGGTTCAAAGGATGGTTACTCTAAAGAAAATTCCATGCAACTGCCGTGTTCACTTGTAACAAAAGCTTATGCTCAAGATCTAAATAAAGACGGTTTCAAGGAAGTCATCCTTACAGGAAACGGGAGAATTACAATCTACTGGAATCGCAACGGTACCTTCTCCGAGAACGACAAAAAAGTCATAGAAATAGAGGGCGAAAATGCCATGTATTTCAAAAAGGAGCTTCCTCTTTGTTTTGTTGATTTTGACGGTGACGGAAACAACGAAATTTTAATCGGCACAAAAGAAGGCGTCCAGATACGAAGGATTGATGATCTAGATGCTGTTTGGCGCAGGATAGACTGTTACGGCTGTACTGCTGTCACCGCTGTCGATTTAAACGGCGACGGAAGTTATGATATTTTTGCCGGTCGTTTTTACAATGATGAAACAAAGACGTACGACTCGCAATCGCTGTTATTCCATAATCAGGGTGATAATCGATTTGATATTGAGCACACGACTGCCTTTGATACCTTTGGTGTTCGTGATGCAAAGTTTTACGACCTTGACCATGACGGAAAATTTGAATTGTATATTTGCAACACAATAACCGGCCATATACAGCACGATCCGGAATTTCCTGCATTCCTATATCTCGGTAACAAAGATTTCCAGTATCTTAAGGAAAACCGCATAGACTTCCCCATTATTACAAGTTGTTACGGGTATACGGGCTCAGATACCGACAATGACGGCGAAGTAGAGTTTGTAGCATCCACGCACAGTACAATTCGTGTTTTTAAAGGAACCGAAAATGGTCCGGATCCCAAAAACTTTCAAGAGCTCGTACATCCTAAACTACTAAGAAAAGAACTTGGCGGTGTATTGGTCGGCGATTTCAACCATGACGGATATTTGGATATAATCATGCTCCCGTGGGTATACAGCAAAAATGAAGAAGAGCTCAATTCTTCTGTGTATGTCTGGTACGGCAGTGCTGATGGCTATAAGGAGGAAAATCGTCAACTGCTGCCGTGTTACATCGCTACTGCCCAATCTGTGGTGTTAGCTGATATTAACGCAGACGGTTATCAGGATCTAATTTACAGTGATGGCGATGGAAGACTTGGTGTTTTCTTAGGAACAAAAGATGGCTTCGACCCCGATTCCCACCGCTTGTTCACTTTAAAAGGGCATGAGGATAATAAGGCATTCCATTTTGGCGTCACAGCTGTTGACTATGACAAGGACGGCAAACTTGAAGTTATCTGCACCTCTTCCGGACACTATTTTAATATTCCGTCGTATGTCTACATTTTACGCGATTGGAATGATGAAGAAGGATTCCCTGCCGATAAGCAAATACGCTGGGAAACAGGTGCAACGACCGGGTATGTTTCTTTTGCTGATATGTATAATACCGGCTGGCTAGACATGATATTGCCTCATTATTCAAGTACTGAAACCAGAACCGGGCCACTAAGGATAATCCGCAATGACCAACACGGTTCTTTTCAATTTGATGATACCGAAAATTTCATCTTTGATTCATCGGTCGCATCGATTCCTGTAGATTTGACCCGCAACGGTTACCCTGATCTGTTCGTTTGCTGCCATCGCAAGGATAAAGGGCACATCCTGGATTCTTATCTGTTGATGAACGGACCTGACGGGCTGGACTACGACCATCCGCACAAGTACTTGGGAATAGGTCCGCACAACTTCACAACGAAAAGCCAAGCTAACGTTTTTGACCGCAGCGAGAGCGAGTATTATACATCTTGTCCAATCAAACTTGATGATGATAAAACTGTGCATATCTACTGGGTTGCGGAAGAGCCTAATACATCGAAGCTGTTTATGCGTATCCGCTTCGACGATGGTATTTGGAGCGATGCACTTGAAAACGGGACCATAATTCCTGTCCCCAGGCATTCAAAGATAATTCAGTATCAAGCAGAATTTTACTCGCCGGCTTTGTGCAATTCGCCACGCCTAAAAAGAGTTACAATCGACTGACTCTGGATATAAAAACAACGTTTGGCACAGATAAAAAGCTAACGCGGAAGAATCGATTTCGTTCTATATCATTCGCAAAAAAGAAAGGCAGGGCTAATAATGGAAATATTGTTTTCAAACCCAATTTGGGACAATCCGCGACCTCAGTTACATGCCAAAAATTCTTCTTTTCCTTATCTTTGCGAATTGGAAGACGGCTCTATTTTGGCAACTCATCAAATGGGAGAAGCATTTGAAAGTGTTGACGGTACTGCCAGCATTTCTCGAAGTACTGATGGCGGAAGAACATGGGGTGAACCATGGTCGTTGGGCAAAAAAGATTATCCTTTCCCGGTATCAGACTGCGCTAAAATAACGCTCCTTCCCGATGGTCGGCTAATTGCGTTTGGATACGGTTTCATTCGCGACGATCCTGAGCAGGCGATTGCAAACCCCGATAACGGAGGCGTGCTCGATGATATAGTATTCTTTAGCATCTCAGACGACAAAGGGATAACTTGGTCTGACCGGCAGGAAATTGCTTGTACTTGGGGTCGTCATGTCGAAGCCCCCGCTCCAATTACCGTATTGCAGAACGGAAGCTGGGTTACCCCTATTACAGGTTTCCCAAACTGGGAAGCCGAAATGACCAGCCGCATGTGCGGGCGGCTGCTTCGCTCCGATGACCAAGGTAAAACATGGAACGACGATGTAGTGTGTATGGAATTCCCGGGAGATTCCATAACCTGTTATGAGCAGCGGCTTTGTCAATTAAGCGACGGTACCACAATCATAATTGCATGGAACGAAGATACTATTAACGAAAAGACATTGAATAATCATTACACCATTTCCCGCGACAATGGCCGTACTTTTTCGAAACCGTTTGATACCGGTATCAACGGACAAACACCGTTTGTTTGTCATCTCTCCGGGTCGAGTATGTTCTCTTTACATACTATGCGCAAGGATACTGACGAGCCCGGAATATACGGCTATTTAGTGGATTTTAGTAACGGAGCTTGGAACATTACCGAGGAAGCCATACTTTGGCAGCCCCAGTCAAAATTAATCACAGCGAATGATACTACGGCTGCAATTTTCGCCTACTTAAAGTTTGGCATGCCCGGTGCTGTAAAATTAAAAGACGGAACTTTGCTTATGGCGCATTGGTTAGCGGAAGAAGGGCAATACAAGACGATTGCCACGGGTATAGCATTATAAATTTATCAGCGAATAGGTTTAAAGATGTGATCTTTAAACAACCGGCTAAATATGAAAACGATAACTCCTTTGCAGCGCAATTGGTTGTTTATTAACGGCGAAATAATTTTGCAGGAAAATGGCGGACGAAAAACGCATGTTAACAGCCAAGAAATCTCAAAGCTTCTGTTTTCTTGGCTGCTAACTCATCATAAAGAAGTATCCCAAGCCACATTATTTTCTTTGTCTGTTCATTATCATGAATGGTTAATTGAGGTTATTCCAAGACTGTAAAGGGTAATTTGCATTATAAATAGGGGAAACCCCATGAAAACAGCCATTTCAAAGGGGTTCCTTGGTAGAGACAGCAGGACTTGAACCCTAAAGCATACATATAAAGCAGTATAATTACGTAGTAACTAGTTCGAAAAAGCTCTTATTTACTGATCTCTTTTCTTATTCTGCATAATTGAATACAAATATAGTGAATTGTCTAAAGGGTAAAATAAAGGGTATTTCACGACTATTGGGGGAACTGGCAGAATTGCTCAGGAAAGCAGTAGAAAAGCAATAACAAGATAGTTAAATCTCATAGTTATCCGGATTTTGTAGAATCACCTTTTTGGACCAAAATGGGCTTATGACTCTTATGTCAAATTTTCTCGTTTACATCGGATGATACAAAACATACGACTCAAAACTATTGAAAATATTACAAAAATATGTTAATATTATCATACGTACTCAAGCCGCAAGACATAATATTAATTAGGAAGTATAGTATGAAAGCAAAGAAACGGCTACTCGGAATAGTGATCCCTGTGTTACTTCTGCTTTCTTTTTTTATACTTTTCAACTCTTTTCAATTCACAAACTCATTTGACGAAACCGTATTAAATGTGGATCATATCTATTCTGATGTGGAGGAGTTCACTTCTGCTACTTATTCCGGCAGAAAAACCGGCACAATCGGCAACGAGGAAACCTTAGAATATATTGAAAAACAATTTAGAGAAATTGGTGTTGCGCCGGGTGGAATTAATGAGCAGTACTATCAGCCCTTTACCGTAATGGTTCCAAATATCGACGAAAACGCTTCGTTTGCAATTATATCGCACGAGCGCGAGGTAATTAAGGAATTCGTTTTGTACGAGGATTACAATTTGCTGTCATACATGAACGGTGGGAGCATTGATTTTACAGGTGAAGTCGTTCTGCTAGAAGATACGTTGTTTCTTGTCAATCCCGACATTATCAAAGACAGGATTGTGATTATCGAATCTGGCGAGCTCAATGCAAGCCAAGTTGATTACGTTATTCAAAATGGTGGAAAAGGAGTTTTTTGTTGTGCGGATGTTGCCCCGAATGAGGCTCCAAATGTTTACGAAACTGAAAAGACAGTAGGCACGTGGGGGAAAACCGGAGAGTCTATCGGCGTTGGGTACATCTCTTTCGATATGTATGAGTACTTAAAAAACTATACCAACACGGTCGGGACTGACGGCGATGAGCGCACGCAAAAGATCATAAGCAATGTAATTCTTAGTGCGAAAATAGAGTATCCAATCGTGAACACATCGAACATTATTGGCAAGCTTGACGGCAGGAGTTCTGGCGGCGAGGTGTTGCTGATTACCGCGAATATCGACGGCGTTGGCATGGGCACCGACGGAGGATACTTCCCCGGTGCAGTCGGCAGCTCAAGCGGCGTCGCGACATTGCTTGAAGCAGCACGGGTTGTCGCTGCGCAAAAAAACTTGCCTTATCAAACGATATATTTTATATGCTTTAATGGACAGCTACAGCAGTACGCCGGGTCGCAGTATTATGGCAGAAACCCGGTATACCCGCTGGAAAAGTCAACCGTGATTAGTCTTGAGCTAATCGGGAGGAGTGTTCGAGAAGGCACGGCAATTACGCCGGCGAACACAAACAGCCTGGAGCTAAGAGATAGCATTGTTGAACATTCACAAGCTGCAGCAATTGTGCTCGATATGTCTCAAGTCAAAGACGAACAGTTCGAGTACTTTTCATACAGCGATGTCCGGCTAATCACCTTCGGCAATGCCGGTTTGTTCAAAAACGTCTATGAAGACAATATCGAAAACGTAGATATAAATAGCCTTAATAACGCTTCACTGGTATTGACTAATTACATAAAAAAAGAAATCTATAAAGACACAGGTTTTGGGTTTTTAAACGTTTGGGATAAAATCTCTAAGAGTTTTAATAAGAGTGTATCGTTTATCAGCAACATATTCAGCACGGGAACAGACACAGTTGCGGATGTAGAGGAGAATTTCTCGATAATACTTGATTCGTTTTCCAAAAGTTTATGGCTGATATTATCAACACTCGTACTTGCTGTCGTGATAGGTATCAGCACCGGTCTGTACGCCGGCTACCGCTCTAAGAGACAAAAGATCGAATCACTTGGTACCCTTATCGCCTTTTCGATCCCTGACGTGCTGCTCGTGCTGCTTGGATGGACTGTCAGCATATTCTATTCTCAGAATTTCCCCCAAGCAAAAGAAGCGCTCCCCATCAACGATTTTATAATTCCGCTGATAACGCTCTGTATAATCCCTATCATATACATATCCAGGATTACATATATCACTACCCAAGAGGAGTCGAAAAAAGACTATATCAAGAATGCAAAAGCCAAGGGCTTAAGCAAAAGAAGAATTTACTTCAATGAACTGCTGCCTGCAAGCCTTTTTAAAGCGATAGACTCTTTACCGACAATCATGACAATGATTATATCGAATTTGATTGTTGTAGAATTTCTATTCCGCTATTTGGGCGTGGGCTATTATCTCATCTTTTTCTACTCAAAAAAGGCATATTACCAGTTTCTCGTAATCATCTTGGTCATCGCCTGTATGTACATATTATTTACGTGGATAGTCCGGATATTCGCGAAATTTGCTAATCCGCTGAAGCACGAGGTGAGGAAATGAAGAGATTAAACACGCCTCTGATAATCGGATGTATAATACTGATATTGATATTGATCGTGATGCTTTTTCCGAATCTGCTCACCGACAAAAGCCCATACAATTTACAGCGCTTGATCTTTTCGTATGACGAGACGGGCAGCTTGATTGTGGATAGAGCCCCCTTTGCGCCCTCCGGCGAGTTTATACTCGGCAGCGATGACATGGGAAGAGATATATACAGTTATATTCTGTTCGGAACCAGATTGACAGTCCTGCTTGGTTTGCTTGTTGCACTTGGCAGTTTCGCAATAGCGGTGCCGCTCGCCATCAGCGCCGGGTTTGGGCACAAGGTCAGCAAGTTTATCATTAAAAAACTCAACATCGTATTCTCTGCTATTCCCGCCGTGATTTTCAGCTTTATAATACTCAAATTTGACATGTTTGCACAGATGGACAGAGCAAGGTCGATTATTTCATTCGTTGTGGTGCTTTCCTTCGTTGGCTGGCCCAAGCTTGGTCATCTGATCATGGAGAGGGTTGAGGCAATTAACCGTCAGCCCTTTATAAAAAGTGAAGTTGCGATCGGCAAAAAGAGATCGAGAATAGCGGTAGAGAACGTTATACCACATTTGGCACCCGAATTAATTGTGCTGTATTTTATGGAGATTGCGCGCTCGCTTTCTTTGATAATGAAACTCGGAATTTTTAGTGTGTTCGTAGGTAATCTCCAATTCGTCGCAAGTACGGACTTTGGCAATGTCACCTTTTTTAACATCAGTTTTGAACCGGAATGGGCAAGCATGCTCAGCACGTCGAGAAGCCTGCTCGGGGTTGCGCCGTGGGCGGTGTTGTTTCCGGCACTCGCGTTTTTTATCAGCGTTCTGGGGTTCAACCTGTTTGGAGAAGGTTTAAGAAAAGTGATGCAAAAAAAGGATTCCAATATCATTCCGACTATGCGAAAGATATTGACATTCGACTTTGTCGGCATGTGGAGAAACTTTGGCAAATCGTCAAAGGTCAAGGTTGCAGTTACCGTAGTGCTAATCGCATCGTTGATACTGCCTCCATATCTAATTAACATCAATAAGTATAAAGTGAATAAAGTTGCCAGCTACGATATGGAATACGAGCAAGTTTTAATCGGGACTCCGGCGTCCGGCAATACTGCGACTATCATAACGGACAAAATGCGAGAGCTCAATGTGGCGCCGATAGAAGGAGACAGCTATTTCATAAATTATGAGATTGAAGCGTCAAGCGTCCTTGTTGAGCACACTTTCCGCATGAGCACAAAAAGCGATGTTTCGCTGAAACTGAACGAAGATTACGCATTTATTTCGTCCGGGGCTGCTGAGATTTCAGGTATCGTATACGACGCCACCAAAGACGATTTGTTTAACGGCGAAGGATACAGCAAGTATATTGACAGCTTTGTTTTAATAGACAAACAGCATTACCAAGATGCTGCGATTGAATATATAATTAAGAGCATTAGCAGCAGCGTAAACATAAAGGGCTTCATTCTAGTCGCGCGCGATGGGGAAGAAGTCAGCAACCTGTTTGTCGAGCAGAGTGAAGATTTTTATGTGGTGCTGGTTAGTGTCGAGCTCGCAGTAGAGCTTGCACAGAACAGCCGGGTTGAGCTCGATTTGTCCGCGACTCTTATGCCAATGAAAAATGAGGGAACTAATATAGTCGGTATCTATAAAAACGAAAATTGGACACAGGACAGCGACGCAATACTCATTGGGCTAAACTACAATTACTTGATTGATGACGGCAACGAAGTGCTGCAGTTTAATCTTAACTTGATGGAAGTACTCTGCGCATCATACGATAAAAACAAGGCTCTGATATTCATGTTTTTGGATGGTACGCAAAAAGAGGTATATAACGGCACATACCCAATTAGTGAAGATTTCCCGTACAGTTCGGCTAAAGTAAGAATATACTTTGATCTTACCGATCTGGAAAAAGCGCAGTTTGACCAAATTGTGTTCAGCGCTGTGCAGGCACCGATAACCCGCCAATACGCATGGAGCATCGCGCATCAGTTTGAGAAGGGGCTGAACCAGCGTGGGATACTCTACGAAGGGCTTGAAACAATCGAGATTGAAAACGAGCATTACTACGTAGCCAGTGACGCGGACAATGCGATGTTTTGGACCAGAGGTATCGCATCGATTATTATCGGCTCCGGTGAGCAAGGCGAAGGCAAGCACAGTATTTATGAAATCGGGAGTATTTTGTTCAAAGTAATTAACGAAATTGATTATTAAGCCGTGAGTTGGCAAAAGCGTAAGGAAACGAGGTGGCGACCATCTGCAAAGGCTTGCATATGGCAAAGAGTATGACAAAAAAAATGTTGGAAGTAAAAAACTTAAAGGTGTCGTATATAAACGAAAACGAAAGCGTGCAGATTATACGCGGATTTGATTTGAGTTTAAAGAAGGGCGAAATCGTTGGGGTTCTTGGCGAGTCCGGAAGCGGAAAGACGATCTCCACGAGCGCGATTGTAAAGCTGTTCGATAGTGCTGACGGTCATATTGACGCAGGTGAAGTGCGATTCGAAAACATAGACCTTGCCAAGCTCAAGGAGAAACAGCTCATTGAAGTAAGAGGAAAAAAGATTTCTTACATATTTCAAAACCCTGCTTCGGCATTGCATCCGTTCAAACGAGTTGGCAGGCAGCTTGCAGGCACGCTAAAAGCGCATAAGCTGCCGTTTTCTAAAGAAAAAATAGCGAGTGTGTTAAAGGAGGTTGGGCTGGATAACGTAGAGACAATCTACGAAATGTATCCCGCGCAGCTGAGCGGAGGTCAGAATCAAAGGATTATGATAGCCCAAAGCATTATTTGCAAACCGGAACTGCTTATTGCAGACGAGCCCACGAGCTCGATTGATGCGTCAATACGAAAAAGGATACTCGATTTGCTTTTGCAGATCAATACGAAATATCAGATGTCCATTGTTTTCATCACGCATGATTTTGACATCGCGAAGTATCTTTGCGACAGGATTGTCGTTATGTACGGCGGGCTGTCGGTCGAAGAAGGACCGATGAATGAAATCCTAGATTCGCCTTTGCACCCGTACACTATGGAGCTAATCAAATGCGCGAGTTCGCTTGATAATCACGAAGAGACACTGTACTCACTAGAAGGCATGCCGCCTACACCGTATGAATTCGAAGACGAATGTCCGTTTATTAACAGGTGCAAATTCAAATTGGATTTGTGCGCAAAGCGGATACCAGAGGTAGTGGTGATGGGCGATAGGAAAGTGAGATGCACAAATCACATTATTTATACTTGACGCAGTTTTCTATGTGTTGAAGCAAATACATTTTTTTGGGAAGGTAGTGTATGAGTAAAAAGATTCTAGAGATAAATAACTTATCAAAGCAGTTTATCGTCAGAAGGAATATATACACCAAAAGTAGAATTGACGCTGTCAAAAATATTTCCTTTGGTGTATACCCCAAAGAATCTTTAGGGCTTATCGGTGAGAGCGGATGCGGGAAAACCACAACAGCAAACATGATTTTGAGATTGGTTGAGCCGGATGAGGGCAGTATAAAGTTTTTTGGTATGGAATTGACTGAACTGGATGAGCAAAGCATGCGCAAACTGAGAAAGGACATTCAGATTATATTTCAACACAGCAGCGCTGTTTTGGACAATAAAATGACTGTGGAGGAGCTGCTGCGCGAGCCATTGAGAATCCATAAAATTGTTAGCATAAGTGAGGAGAACAGGGAAGTAACCAAGCTGCTGAACATGGTGGGGATCGCATCATCAGAGCGTTTGAAATTCCCGGGTCAATTGAGCGGTGGACAAAATCAAAGAATTATTATTGCCAGGGCAATAGCGACCAGACCGAAGATTATCGTGTGTGATGAACCGATGTCTGCCCTGGATGTTTCTGTTCAGTGTCAAATCCTCAATCTGCTTATTAAACTAAAGAAGGAGCTGAAATTGACATACTTGTTTATTTCCCACGATATTAAGGTTGTCCGCTTCCTTTGCGAACGCATTGCTGTCATGTATCGAGGTGAAATTATTGAGAAGGGAGACACGGAACAAGTATTAAAACGCCCAAAACATAACCATACAAGAGAATTAATAGCGGCTGAACTGGGTCTTGGCGATTAGGAGAAACAACAGAATGCGATTATAGTTTATCAACTATGCAGACATAAGCTCGATCACTGCAATTCCATACCAAAAGAATGAATCCAGAAAAGAATTTTTACATTTTAATGGAAAAGGGAGTTGTACCCTAAAGCATGCATATAAAGTAGCATAATTGCATAGTAACTAGTGCTATAAAGCCTTTGATTACAGGGCTTTTTAATATCAAGAATAATTGAATACCTATATGGCGAAATGTCTAAAGGGTAAAAACTGAACAATTGTATCAAAAAAGCCCTATTTTAAGGGCTTTTTGGCGGAGAAGGTGGGATTCGAACCCACGTGCCGGTTGCCCGACAAACGCATTTCGAGTGCGCCCCGTTATGACCTCTTCGATACTTCTCCATATAATAGCGGTGTGTGCACCAACGCGAATCAGCGCACACATCGCATATTTTTGTACAGTACGGTTATCCTAATCTGTTATAGAAATATTTCACGTCCGCTTCTTCTACCCAAGTCTCAAGCATCTGTTGATACATGTCCTGCTCTGCGCTCGGCAGCAACGCTGTCAAAATGCTGTCCTTCAAATCGTCAAAGGAAACAACGCCCGACTCATACACTTTGATCAGCTGCAAAACGTGCACGCCTTTGTAATCTACAACAACCTCGCTTACGTCGCCAATGCTTTGCAGCCCCAGCGCAGCTTCAACAAATTCCGCAGAATACGCGAGTGTTCTGCTATCTATCAAATAACCTTTTTCCGTGTTTGGTTCGGCGATATATGCAGCATCTACGGACAGCTCGGTAACAATATCTTCAATTGTCTCGCCCGCTTGCATGCGCGCCTTTATATCGGCCGCCATAGTAAGATGATCGCCGGATGACGTCAATATCAAATCAATCATATCATCATACGCATCCATATCGTCCACAGTATACAGCGCCTGCACATCGCTTGATTGCACTTCATCGAAAGCAAGTATCACTTCGCGCACCGCAACAATACGCCCGGGAACATACGTATATATTTTTTTCGAATACACCAAGCTTTCAAAAACGCCCGGCTCTGCATCCATCTCTTCTTGCTGAATCGCCAGCGTTTGGTCATACCACGTCTGCGCATCCTGATCTGTTACTTCCGCCTGTCCTGTCATATAATCCCTAACTTTTGAAATGAGCTCTTGCTCACACAAGTAATCAAAATATATGTCTATCGAAAGTCTGCTTTCCTCAAGAAGCGCTTGCAGCCTTGCCTCTGCTTCTGCCAAAACTGCCGGATCGGTTGTGGTTTGCTCTTCCAGCAAAGCATCAATATCATCGCCGGGTTCATACACAAGAATATCAGAATCATCTTCACCTGCAGCTTCAGCATTCTCAGCTTTAATTTGAGCAACAATGCTTTCTCTAACACTATCAAAATAGTCTATCGCAATTACCATTATTTCCGCTTTCTCATCCTCGGTTAAAACGAATCCAAGCTCTGCCGCTTTTTGCAGCATCACTTCATCGTTCACGAGTTGCTCAAGCAAAAAGGTTCTGTGGTCATTATACGTCTCTTCCAGCTGCTCCGGGGTTAAATCATTTTCGCTCATACCGGAATAATACAAAGTCTGCTGCACAGAAGCCGCAACATCCTCTTCGCTGACTTCATAGTTATATATCTGCGTACCATTTACTGTGGCAACCACCTGCATCGCAATTCTCTCTTCATCCGGGCTAACCAGTGAACAACCGGCAAGCAGCATCACGAGTGCGAGCAATAAAGCCACAACTTTTATTTTTCTCATGTCTTCCTCCTAAATATCTTCGTTTCGGTATATCATTATACTTGATGTTCGCGCGTTATGCAACGGCTTATCTCTTTTAAGAAAGAAAGCAGCTCTTCCATTGGGTTTTTCTGTGTTTTTAACAGTATATATGGCGGTACTGACGCTTTTAGCTGCGCATGCTTGCCGTGTTTGCCAAGGGTAGCAAGCAAATTGTTTACATCCACTCTCGTCTTGTCGTCATACTTCAGCGTAAAAACTCGCCCGTTTCGCGTAGCCGAGGCAATCCCTGCTCTACCCGCAAAATGCTTAACAATTGCGATCAGCAATAAATTCTCCACCGTTTTAGGCAGCTTGCCATACCTGTCGATAATTTCTTCGCGCACTTGTTTTGCGCTGGCGGTTCCGTCCACCGCAGCAATTTTCTTATACACTTCAATGCGCTGTATCTCATCGTCTATATAGCTTGGCGGTACATGAGCGCTTATTTTTATTTCGATCGAAGCAGCTTTGATTTCCTCCTGCGGTTTGCCTCGCACCTGCGCCACAGCCTCGCGCATCATTCGGCAATACATGTCATACCCAACGCTCGCCATCTGCCCAGACTGCTCCGGCCCCAGCAAGTTGCCCGCACCGCGTATTTCAAGGTCGCGCATGGCTATTTTAAACCCGGCGCCAAACTCAGTGAACTCGGCAATCGTCTGAAGCCGCTTTTCTGCGTCCGGCGTCATCCTCGTGCCTTTTATATATGTAAGATACGCATACGAGTTTTTTGTCGCGCGACCTACCCTGCCCTTTATTTGATAAAGCTGAGCCAGCCCAAACATTTGCGCTTCGTATATCACGACCGTGTTCACGTTCGGGATGTCAATGCCCGACTCGATGATGGTGGTGCAAAGCAGCACGTCGTACTCGCCCGCAAGAAAATCCTCCATCACGTTCTCAATCTGTGTTTCGCCCAGCCGTCCGTGTGCCATCGCAACCCTCGCCTCGGGCACGTGCCTTCGCAGATCGCCCGCCAGTTTGTCCATCTGCCCAATTTGCCTGCACACAAAATACGTCTGACCGCCGCGCTCCATCTCTTTGCTGACCGCGTCGTGCAAAAGTTGCCCGGAATACTCCATCACATAGCTCTCTGGCGGCTTCCTGTCCTCGGGCGGCGTGTCAATCATGCTCATGTCGCGAATGCCCGTCAGCGACATTTGCAGCGTCCTCGGTATCGGCGTTGCGGACAGCGTCAGCACATCCACACTTCGCTTGATGTCTTTTATTCGCTCTTTGTGCGAAACACCAAACCGCTGCTCCTCGTCGATGATGAGCAATCCTAAATCCTTATACACAATATCTTTGCTCAGCAGCCTGTGCGTGCCGATAACTACATCCACCGTCCCTGCTTTCAGCCCCGCAATCACGCGTTTTTGCTCCTTTGGCGAAACAAACCTGCTCATGCTCTCTATCTCAATCGCAAAATCGCTGAACCGCTCCAAAAAGCTGTGATAATGCTGCCGCGCCAGCAGCGTTGTCGGCACAAGAACCGCGCATTGCCGCCCTTCCATCACCGCCTTGAAACACGCGCGCATCGCGACTTCCGTCTTGCCATAGCCAACGTCTCCAAGCAGCAGCCTGTCCATCACCTTGCCTTGCTGCATGTCCGCCTTAATCTCTTCAATGCTCTTTAGCTGCCCGTCCGTCTCCTCATACGGGAACGTATCCTCAAACTGTCGCTGCCAAATCGTGTCCTCGCTGTACTCATAGCCCTTTTTGCCAATCCGCTCGCTGTATATCGCGACCAAATCCTCGGCAAGCTCTTTAACCGCTTTTTTGACACGCGCTTTTGCCGCGCCCCACTCTTTGCCACCGAGCTTGCTCAGCCGCTCTGTGTCTTTGCCGCCCATATACTTTTGCACACGGTCAATTTGGTCGGTCGGTATAAACAGCTTGTCGCCGCCCCTGTACTCCAGCTCCATATAATCGCGGCTTATCCCCTGCACCGACCGCGTCGTCAGCCCCAGGAAACGCCCCTTGCCGTGCACATCGTGCACAATCATATCGCCCGTTTTCAAATCGGTGAATATATCCAGCGGCTTTCGCACCGGCGCACGCTTACGCTTTTTCGCGAATCCGTATATTTCGTTTTCACCCAGGAAATAAGTCTTGTGTGTCGTCAGTTCAAACCCGGAAAGCAGCCTGCTTGCGTACGTACCCGCCTGCCCGCGGCCTAGGTCGCTCTCCATGCGCGGCACGCTAAGTTCTCCGTCACTCAGCACCGCAGAAAGCTTGTCCGCTTTTTCCGCGCTCCCGCACATCAAATACACGCTCCACCCGTTGCTTGTACGCGTTTCTATATCCTCTTTTAACAGCTCCATGTGCTTGTTGTACGACAACGCGTTTTTCGAGTGCACATTTACTTCGCTCTTTGCACCAACCTCTTTTGATTTGCTGATTCCACAGTAATCCAACACATCAGACAGCTTGGCTCTTCTGAGCAACTCCTCCATCGGCATGTACAAGTTTTTCTGGTCTGCCACCGCCTCGCGGTTGCCGATCAGCTCGTACAGCTTTGTATCAAAATCTGCAACCCTCTCATCCGCCGTATTTTTGACGTGCTTATAATCGTCAAACAACACAATCGGCTCATCCAAATACTCAATCAAACTATCTTCACAAAACGCAAAAGCAAAGTTGTCTATATCCTCAAAGAACCTGTCATTCCTCACGCTTTTGGCATATTCCTCAAACCGCACAGCAAGCGCACTATCGGCGGGTCTGCTGACATCAAAGTAATCCGCGCATTTTTTTGCAGTGTCGTCACCAAGCACCATCTCGATAGCGGGCAGCAGCTCTGCCTCGTCCGCCGCGCTTTTGCTTCGCCTTTGCGTGTTCGGGTCAAACTCGTGAATACTCTCGACAATATCGTCAAAAAAATCTATTCTGTACGGCGCTGCTTTGCCCGGACAAAACACATCGACCACCTCACCGCGCCGCGCCGCCTGCCCCTGCGTCTCCACGCTGCTCACGCGCTCATATCCGCCAAGCACCAAGCTGCGCAAAAGCGCTTCGGGGTCAATCACATCGTCTTTTCTTATGTGTCTGCTTGCTTGCAAAAAATCGCTGTTTGGCACCAGTCGCGCACTTAGCGCCTCTTCGCACAAAAACGCCACGCTCGCCCGCCCCGACAAAAGTTTGCTTATTGCGCTGATACGCACAAACTCGGCTTCTCTGCTTCGCGCAATGCTGGCTCTCAGCTGCAACGCCCGCTTTGGAATATACACCGCATCGCCGCTCGCCGCCGCATAGCCTTCTGCGCGCTCGGACGAAGCGCACACCACAATCACGGGCCTGCTTATCTGCTCTGCCAAGCTCGCCGCAAAGTGCGGTTTCAAACTTTGCGCAACGCCAAAAATCGAGCAAGGAGTCTTCCCTGCCCGCACATTTTCTCTAAGCTTCGCAAACTCAGGTAAGCTTGCGACATGCCTGCCAATCTGCATATTATCCGGCCTTATCTATTTAATTGAAGCCATTCTGCGCTTCTTTTACACCCTCTTTTACAATCGACTCGATAGCATCCGCCGCTTTTTTCATCGCGTCAAACGCCGCCTGCTTGTCGCCGTGCTCGCCCAGCACGTAATCGACTGTATCGTCTATCGACTTTCCTATCCCCACACGCACACGCACAAACTCGTCCGTCTGCAAGCTGAAAATAACCGACTTCATACCGTTGTGCGTGCCTGCGCTGCCTTGCTCCTTCACGCGCACATTCCCAAGTTTCAAATCCATGTCGTCATACACCACAATCAGCTTGTCTGCACCCACGCCAAGCGCTTGCATCATCGCTTTCACGCTTTGCCCGGAGTTGTTCATATACGTTTGCGGCATCACAAGCAGCACACTTTTATCGCCGATTTTGCCTTTGCCCAGCCGCGCTTTATAATCGTGCATGCGCACAGAAATCTTGTGCCTCTGCGCAAGAATGCTTACCACGTCAAACCCTGCGTTGTGTCTTGTGCGCTCATATTTGCTGCCCGGATTCCCAAGACCAACTATATAATAGTCGCTCTTTAGATTCGCGGCAGATTTTTTACGAGATTTAGCAGCTCCGAATAATCTCCCTTTTTGCATCCTGTCACCTTTCCGATCTCTCCAATTAAATGGTTTGTCAGCAAATATCCTTCAAACCCCAGCGCCATTGCGCTCATGTCGTCTCGTGCATCATTTCCTACCATATAACACTGCTCTGCGCTTAGGTCCAGTTTATCGAGTATTTCTGTAAAATATCCGGGGCTTGGCTTGCAGTAGTGCGAGTTATCATAATACGATATATACTCAAAATCGTCAATACACAGTCCGCTCCACTCGATTCGTTGATTGGTCGCCGTCTGCGGAAATAGCGGCTGCGTCGCCAGCACCAGCCGATAACCCTTTTCCTTCAGTATCTTCACAGTCTGCACAGCATCTTCTTCCACATACGTGCAGTTCTTGATTGTCTTAAACTCCCCGGCATAAAAATCGTCCATCAACGGCATCAACTGCTCCATTGTTGTCCCCGACAACGCTTCCAGCGTTTCGAAAAACGCTTGCTGATTCGTCATGCTCCCGTCGTTGCCAATCATCGCGTACACCGCTTTTTGGAACATCTCCATGCCGTCCGTTATGTGTATGCTCTCGCACACGCCGCGTTTTGTTATACCAATATAATATGCCTCCAAGAACGCATCCATATCAAGCGGCAGCAATGTACCGTCCAAATCAAAAAAGAATGTGTCCCTTATTTGTCCCACCATTTTTTTGCCCATCCCTCGATGTCTTTTTGTTTGCTGCGCCCAATAGCCAGCGCGTCCTTGCTCACATCGTGCGTCACGGTCGTGCCCGCCGCTACAAACGCTCCGTCGCCGACTTCAACAGGTGCTATGAGGTTCACATTACACCCGACAAACGCGTTTCGTCCGACCACCGTTCTGCTCTTTTTCTTGCCGTCATAGTTGACAAACACCACTCCGCAGCCGATGTTGCTTTTCTCGCCAATCTCGCCATCGCCCACATACGTCAAGTGCGACACCTTTGCGCCGTCTTTGATATGCGCGTTCTTCACTTCTACAAAATCGCCTACCCTGCATCCGTTTCCGATCACCGTGTTTGGTCGCAGATACGCATACGGCCCAATGGTCGAGTTCTCACCGACAATCGCGTCCATCATCACCGAGTTTTGCACCACGCTGCCATCGCCTATGCTGCTGTCCACAATTCGGCTGCCGGGATACAATATCACGTCCTGCCCAATTTCGCAATCGCCCTCTATCACCACGCCCGGATACACGGTCGTGTCCGTGCCAATCTTCACACCGGCGTCAATATACGTGCTTTGCGGATCAATCAGCGTAACGCCTGCGCGCATCAGATTGTTGTTTATCCGAGTCCTTAACCGCTCCGATATTTGCGCCAACTGTATTCTGTCAACCGCGACATCACAATCATTGCTGTATATCGGCTCGACCCCATGCCCGTTGTCCGCGAAATACTTCACACATTCACTCAGCGTACCTGCTCCTGTGTCAATCGCCTTTCTCAATATCGCAGTGTCAAAACAGTACACCGATGCGCTCTGCGCTGTCTCGTCCTCGTTCATCGCGACGCATGCACCAACGTCTTTTCGCTCTGACGTCTGCCGCAATCTATTCAGCATGTCTGCATCCACAAGCGGCATGTCGGCAGATAACACCACCGTAACCCCACCGCCCGGCAAACAAACCTGCGGCAAAAGTGCGTCGTTTTGCTCTGCGTAAAGCACGCTGTCTGCAAACAAATCCTGCAGCTCGCCCGCATCCTCGTCAACCACCATCACCGGCTTGCTTGCCGACACTGCCTGCGCAGCTTCAATCGCATACGCCGCCATCGGCTTGCCGCAAATACTCATCAACAGCTTGCTTTTCTTGCTGTTCATGCGGTCAGTCAGCCCGGTCGCCAACACAACAACCGTCACATTTTCCTTATTCATACCAATCCTCTTTCAATCAACACTCTATGATTACACTTCGCCGAAGCTGATACCGATGCTTCGCCCAACGCCCAGCAGCGGCGCGTCCATCGGTATAGTCTTCGTTTTTCCTGCAACATCCTTCATCAAGTTAGAAGTGATAACGTCTCCCTTTACAGCGACAGTTCTGCCAAACCGTTTTTCCTCTATCAATTCGGTTGCATGCACGCCCATCTGCGTAGCCAGCACCCTGTCATACGGACACGGCGCTCCTCCGCGTTGATAGTGCCCGGGTACAACCACGCGTGTGTCTATGTCAATCTCCTTTGTCAAATCGTCCGCCAGCTGATACCCAATCGAATAATGATGTCCTTTCGGGCTTTCCGATTCATCGCCAATGCTCTTCGCGCCTTCCGCCACCGCGATAATCGAAAAATGCTTGCCGCTCTCGTATCGTTTGTTAATCGCTTCGGCAACTGCGCCGATGCTGTACGGAATCTCGGGCAGCAGAATCACGTCTGCACCGCCGGCAATGCCTGCGCTAAGTGCCAGCCAACCTGCCGTGTTTCCCATCAGCTCAACAATCAACACACGCGAGTGCGAAACCGCTGTTGTATGCACGCGGTCGAGCACATCCGTCGCAATGTTGACCGCGCTTTGATACCCAAACGTTACGTCCGTTCCCCAAATATCGTTGTCTATGGTTTTTGGCAGCCCGATTATATTCAGCCCTTGCTCTTGCAATATGCCTGCCGCACTATGTGTGCCGTCTCCGCCAATGGTCACCAAACAATCCAGCTTCATCTTTTCGTAGTTCTTTGCCATGGCTTTAAACACGTCCATATACTTTCCGGAGTTTTGACGCACTGTCTCGCCCTTACGCCTCGATGTGCGAAGAATCGTGCCGCCAATCGTCAATATGCCCGAAAACTCTTCCTTGTCCATTTCGCGATATCGCCCGTCTATAAGACCGCCGTACCCGTCCAGTATTCCGACAATTTCCACATCGCCAAACACCTGATATGATGCCTTTGCAACACCCCTTATCGCGGCGTTCAGCCCGGGGCAGTCACCGCCGCTGGTCAGCATACCAATTCTTTTCGTCATATAAGCTCCCTCCAAAATGTACACACATTTCCCTAGGGCTAAGTATATATCAAATCGCTATCGCTTTCAATACGAATGTGCCGCCTGCCAACATACTCAAAGCCACAATAAAACCGCTGCGAGTTGTATTCTCGCAACGGTTTATTTCCGAATCCTCGTTTTATACAAAAGCCATAATTACATTAGTGTTAATCAGGCCTCTCCTGTCGTTGTCTTTGGCAGCTCGCTGCTTGCTCCCTTGCCCTTTCGCCTTCTGATCAGCATTATTACAATCAGTATTATCCCAATTGCTCCAACAACAGCGCCTTGAATTAGCAGCGGCTGGAAGAAGAGCGCAGTCAATCTTGCTACACTGTTTGTAATCTCCAGTCGGGCAAAATCGGACGTCATCGAAAGCAGACTGCCCGCCACCGCACTCATAATCGCCCACTTCCCTACAATAGCGATAGCAACAACAATCGCGCCGATAATCAACATCGGAATGCCAACAAACCTCCCAAGCGTATTCCTGCTGCGCACCTTCAGCGACAATATGAGTATCAGCAGTATCAGCGCAATCACCCAAAACGCAATCGCAGCAAACCGAACAATGCGCAATATATTCTTGACCACTAACGGATCCATACTCTGCTCAGAAGAACCCAGACCAAACTCCTTGCTGAAATCAAAATCCGCAGGGATGTTGTCATTAGCGTCCTGCAAAGCATCCACGTAATCTGCTACTTGATCGTCAAACCAAGGGTCGGGGAACTGCGCAAGGTTGTATAGCACCTCCACGCCTTCCGGCACTTGCGACAAGCGATGCTTAAAGTCGGCAATCTGCTCATCCGTAGCTTCGGGCATCTTCGAATAAGCAACCATAACTGCGTCAATGCCCTCTTGACCGACCATGCGCTCTTTTAGCAACCTCATGTCCCAGTTAATCGCGGGCCACTCATCTTCAGAATCGATCCAAAGGTACAGACCGTCCACGCTGGTAGAAATGAGGTGTACCACAAATTCATCCGTCACCAAAAGCTGCCTGACTTCCTGCCAGTCTTCCGCTTTCATGAAGGACAAAAGCAATACAATATCCGGCTCAGTCACCCCGCTTAGCGATTCACTGTTTTCAACACGCTGCTGCGCCCGCCCTTCCGAGAATAATTCAAGCGCAGAAGGAACAAGCTGCGTTTGCGTCACTTCCTGCGTCAGCGTCTGCTTAACAAGCTGCGGGTTAAAGAGCACCCGCCAAATGTTGAACCCAATCAGTCCAAATATCGAGAAAAAGACAAATAGAATTGCAAGAAAGATCGCCAGTCCATTTGAGATGCTAAAAGGTTTCTTAGCAGCTTGTGTACCGTCAGCTGCTTTTTTCTGCTTTTTCATTACTATTTACCTCCATAAACTAAATTGTAGATTTTTTCAGTTCCCTGTTGCTCCAAGATCAGTTGATTGTCCTCAATTCTGCCGTTCACTTCTCCCGACATCTCGTCCGATCCGGGCGGCGCCAGCGCGAAGCGAATCTGTCCCTGCGAATATTCATACTCGCCATGGTTATAAATATCCGTTGCGGTTTCTTTGAGGAAGGGATTGATATACTCCCATGTCTGCTTGCAGCTGTCCTGACCTTTCACAGTCACTTGCATAACCACTCCACTTTTGAAAAACCGCAGCACAAAAAACTCAAGCTCGTGCGCATCAGGCTCCGACTGCAAGCAAAAGGCGGCATCTAGCCATTCAAGCTCGCCAAGTGTCGGCAGCGGTGTCGCCGTAACAATAGCTGTTGTTGCCGTGGGGTTGGCAGTCTCGCCCGGAAGGGGGACAATTTCCTGCAGGACAGAACAACCCGCAGTAAAGAAAACAAGTAACATCCCGGCCATAAGTAGGAAGATCTGTTTTTTCATAGGGTACCTCCATTCAAGAAGAAGATTCTGTTTTTAGGTTAGAAATAAAGCTCAGGAAATTCACAATCGAAAATTCCACTTAACCGGCTCATTCGTGCTTTCCTGCAGAGCACTTAAGCTCGATCATTTAGATGTTTATAGCGGCGATATTTCCGGCATTGATGTGATTGAATTCTAGAGAGTTCCCGCTATATATGACATGATGTGTTTTACGATGATTACATCTATTATTATAGTACAAAAACAAGACAAGTCAAGCCCAAAACGCCGGTGTAGCGTCGTCCCCAATAACAGAATTGCTGAGCGAAACTGAGTAGACTCAACAGATCACGCTTACTGCCGCCAAGCACAGCCGCATTCCAAAAGTGAACAACCTTAGGGTTTCGTGAAAAGCTAAGGACGATTTCGCTTTGCATATCTGCATATCGCTCCAAGTGGCGAGTTTACTAGTACAAAAAAGCAAAGGCTTCGCAGGAGAGCCTTTGCTTTAAAGGGAGGAATAGTGTTTAACGTGCTTTTGCAACGGTGCATTTTCTCTGCTTTTATTAAACCAAAAAAACAGCGCCTGTGCAAACGCTGTGTGTAGCCCCTATGGACAGCTATATGGAGCATATAAGAGTTATCGACGTTTATTACACTTATATTACTTTACGCAATCTTTTTGTAACATATCGACCGATAAACGATAAACCAAGGGATCTTTGTTGCGATTGTGTTACAGTTCCGAGTGAATATACGCTTTCAGCGCCAAGAGATCGTCATTGTACACCGCGGCAAGTGCACGGTTATAAATGATACTGGCAGGGTGATACAACGGGAAAAGTGTGAAGTCAAGCGCCTGCGCACTCGCTCCGGTTGCCTTTGCGTGACACGCGCCGATGGTGACTCCTTTTTGCCCCAGCACGGCTTTCAGCGGCACGTTCCCAAGCGTCACAACAATTTTTGGTGCAACCGCTTCTATCTCGCGCAGCAGGTGTGGCAACATGCACGCAATCTCATCTCGTTTCGGCGGACGGTTGCTAAGCCTGCCCAGCTCGCTCACCTTAAACGGGCGAAACTTCACAACGTTCGTGATATAAATATCTTCTCGGTTTAATTCAAGCACACCCAAGAACTCGTCGAGGTTTTTGCCCGCCTTGCCGACAAACGGGCGCGATAGCCGCGTCTCCTCTGCACCCGGCGCCTCGCCGACAAGTATAATGCGCGCGTTTGCATTCCCCTCGCCATACACCATATCTGCCTGCGTTTTTCCAAATACCTGCGCCGCCGTCAACATGTCATCGTAGATCACTTTTAATTCACCCATATACCCTCCGATTCGAGCAGCGCTGCAAGTCGAATTGCTATATAAACCATCGGATCTATCACTGCTGTTTTTTATTTTAGCATTTAGGCTTGACATTCACAAGTGATATAGTATAATTGCCGCGACACGAAGTAAACGAATATTAAGTTTGGTCTTAATTCAAGCAGCAACGTGCAGAAAGCACCTCCAATTTAATCACTTAGTTTGCTAGAAAACCATATGGTTTTCGGCACTATAAAATATAAGAGGAGCGTACAAATGAGTATTGACTTTTCCGACAAGATGGCGGGAGAAACTGACAAGCAACTTCAGATTTTGGTCATCATGGCACACCCGGCCGACACTTTTGACCACTGCGGCGGGACGATGGCGCACCACATCCAGCGCGGCGACAAAGTCACGGTGGTGGGCATGTATCAGGGCGTGCACATCCACGACGAAGTCATCGCCGACCAAATGCGTATGTCCGGAACAACATTGAGCGACGAGGAATCGGAGAAACTTAGAGACACGCGCGAGGATGTAAAAAACAAAGAGGTCATCGAGGCGTGCGGTATTTTAGGGATCACAGATGTTCGGTTTATGGGAATCGAAGACAAAATCAACCTCATTAAC
Organism: Clostridia bacterium; assembly: GCA_018648645.1. Classification (GTDB taxonomy): domain Bacteria; phylum Bacillota; class Clostridia; order Christensenellales; family SZUA-584; genus JABGQS01. Next base: position 17,294 of record JABGQS010000020.1, on the reverse strand, counting down.
GAGACTACAATCATCGCAATCGCAAAGATTATCCGCGAGATTAAGCCGGATATTCTCATCACTCACTATCCGGTCATCATGCAAGGGTTCGATGCTCACGGTCAAGCCGGAGAAATGGTGCTGCGTGCAGCGGGCTACGCAGGCAATCTAGACTTTAGCGATCCTAACCCTGGCCACAGAACACCGCAAATCTTATACTCCAACCCGGACAATTATCTGGCAAAAGGCTCAGTTCTTCATTCAGAGTCAAACTGCTATTGCGACTTGTTCATCGACGTGTCAGACGTTGCAGACAAGATTACAAAAGCGCGAAATGCTATGGTGAGTCAGCAATACAACGGCAACTATGCCAGAAAGTCGGTAGAAGGCAACATAGGCAAAATGGGCGACGCAATGGGCACCGGTTATGCCGAAGCGTTCGTACGTCACAAGCCGGAGCTTAGGTACTACCTTCCGCTGCCAAAGCGAATGGAAGCGTGGGCAAACGAGCCCGAAAAAGAGCAGCTCGAGCGGCGCGGATATATGGTTGCGCCATACGTAGACCTCGACTAGCCTAGCCTGCTTAGCTTAAAAAATAGGATTATAACTGCACAAAAGGGCTCTTTGCAGCAGTAAAGGGCTTTTTTATGCAAAAAAGTTGCGATTCAATTGATACGAATATGCAACTATGATACAATTAGACAAACCCATATAGTTGCACTTTGATTTGCCTATAAGGAGAGCACATCCATGGTACATACTCGTCGTTTTTTCCTATTTGCTGCAATATTGCTGTTCTTGGTATCACTTCTCGCCGGTTGTTCCGGTGTCCCCGAAGAGTACACCAAAGGAGTTCGGCTTGACAGTGATTATCCGGAGGATTCTCTACCGCTGATGGACGAGGCAATCGTCTATTACAGCGAAGATGACAACGGCGAAATAATGATAAAATATGGTGTGTCCGGGCAAAGCGTAGACGACATAAAAGACTTCTATCAAGACTACTTTGACGACAACGATTTTTACATAGACGAGGACGAAGACGCCAACGAATACACTGCAAGCGGTTCATACTTTGGCTTCAATTTCAAACTTGATGCGAAAACCCCGCGCAGTGAAAACGAGCAAAAAGCATTTACGGCTATCGTCAAAATCAGAATCGATTTTTTTGAGGATGACGCGCTCACCGTCGAGCAGAGTCTCGGTTATGAAGAAGACACGCAAATCATCGACTTTGAACACTTTGACGAGCTTAAAGAATACTTGATTGGCGACTTGTGGCAAATGGTCTCAATCGAGGATATAAATCAGAGCAACTACGAGGACACAATCCAGCTTGGGCAAGCGTTTGAGTTTTTTGAAAACGGCGATGTCAAAATATATGACAATTACAAACAGACCGCCGATATTTGTACTTGGGAAATTAACGAGGTCCATCAAATCATCATCAGCGGCGATATCTCATATACGTTCACAGCCTATATCTCAACCATAGATGACGTCGACTATATGTTGTCCCACGACGGCGAACACGAAAAATACTGGATGCGTGTCACATATCTGGAGTTTATAAAATCCGGAGGAGCAGGCTTTGAAAGATAGGCGGCAAAAGGAGCAGTTATATGGAGGACGGGCTGAGAAAACAAATCGAAGAGCTCATCGAAACCTCTGAAGTGTCTTACTTATCATCAGTAGATGAGCAGGGGTTTCCAAATACAAAAGCCATGATGAATATCCAAAGCGAGGGCTTGTTCACACACTATTACTCTACGTTTTTGTACGCTGCTCGTACGGCACAATATCAAAGCAACCCAAAAGCAAGCATTTACATGAGCACGCTCAGCGAGCCAAAAGGTCTCATGCTCATTGGAAATATGCAGGTGCTGACCGATATGCACCACAAAAAAATGCTCTGGCGGGAGGGATTTGAAAAATACTACCCGGACGGCGTAGATACAGAAAACTACTGCATACTAAAGTTTACTGCGCAACGCGGAGACTTTTGCTATGGTGCGGGTAACATCACTTTTTCAGCAGACGATTTCTAAGCAACTATATTTAGAAAAATCAAATATATCATCACAACACACAGAACATTATATTATTGGAGGAAAATGGACATGAAAAACACAAAGAAAATTACCATATTTGTTTTATCAACACTGCTACTCTGCTCGCTGTTGCTTGGGTGCGTAGTTATTCCCGAGGAGTATACAAAAGGTGTAAGGCCGGACAGCGACTATCCGGATGACGACATGCCGATCATGGACGATGCAATCGTTTATTTCAGCGAAGGCGGCGATGAGGAGATCACAATCAAGTACGGCGTCAGTGACGACCTTGACGACGTTGTCGATTTCTATAAAGACCACTTCGAAGACAACGATATCGTCCTCACCGACGAATCAGACAAAAGCACCAAGTATACCGCCGAAGGTATCTACCAAGATTTCATGTTCGAAATAAGGGTAACCAAACCTTCCGGCGAACACGAGGAAAAACAGTTTGTGACAACTGTGAAAGTTGTAATCGAGTTTGTGGATGTGCCCGAGGCTACTGTTGAGCCCGAGCAAAGCTCGCTGGAGGACGACATCATCGGTTTTTGGAGGCAGGAGAGTTTCGAGGACGCTGACGGCAAAGTTTCAGCTTTAGAGTATGGTATCGCTTATGAGTATTTACCGGACGGCACGCTAAATCTATATATCAACTTTGAGTTTATTACCGCAGTCGAGTGGGCAGTGGTTGACGATTCTTCATTCGTGGTATCGTATGACGACGGCACCGAGGATTTGGTCAACGCTACGTTCGAGCGGAGAAGCGGTCAAGACTACCTAATCTATGTTGATTCTGATGGAACACTAGTCTTTTTCTTAGATACTTTCGAGAATTACGAGGCGGATGGAGACGCGCAGCCTACCCCGCAAAGTTCCGACGAACAGCTTGCCGCCTCTATCGCGGATGTGACTTGGTACTACGTTCACTACAAAGATGTCGATGGTCAAATCGTTTCGACTTATACAGGCGAGCTCATCTACTACTCAGACGGAACGCTCGAGGATACTTTTGATGGCGAAACGCTATACGGAAACTGGTACGTGCAGGATGGCTGGCTATATTGCGACTATTCTGATGACACTTCCTCCAGCTGGGTTGTCGAGTTCAAATTAGAAGGCGGCACCCGCTTCTTATACTATTACAGCTCAGAAGCGCCGGCCTACTGGCTGTACAGCGACGACCCTTCCGGCGAATCCACTGTACCGACATCCCCGACAATATTTACAACCGATGCTGATATAATAACCTTCATAACTGATGTCACGTGGCACGAACTGTACTACCTATATGCAGACGGCAGCACCGAACCGATGACAGAGGTTGCTTTGATATTTAGCCCCGATGGGACTTTCGAAGAAACATTTGACGGTGTGTTCAGCAGGGGTACATGGTATGTTGAAGACGGTTTCCTCTATCTATTTTATACAGAATCAGAGGAGTCATATTATTACCCGGTCTTCATCGAGCAAGACACCGTATCAGAATCCTACTATTTATACTTTGGTGACCTTGAAGAAGGATACGAAGGCTGCAACTGGATATTTACAACATACGAACCATAGACCAATACACCAAAAGGTTATATGACAAGCAGGGCAATCGCTTTCAGATGCCCTGCTTTTTTTCACGATAAATAGGATAAATTAAAGTAAATAAGGCTACATATCGGCAAAGGTGTGATATACTGTTCGCAACAGATTGTCAAACAAACCTACTAATATTGGAGGATATGTTCATGAAACAAACACACAAACTATTATTTCTCTTTATTGTCACACTGCTCCTTAGCTCCATGCTGCTTGGCTGCGCCGCTATCCCCGAAGAGTACACCAAAGGTGTTAAGCTAGACAAAAACTACCCCGATGATGATATGCCCATTATGGATGACGCAATTGTCTATTTCAGCGATGGTGATGACGAGGAAATCACAATCAAATACGGAGTCAGCGATGACCTTGATGACGTGGTCGATTTCTACAAAGACTTTTTTGATGACAACGATATCTCTCTCTCCGACGAGACGGACAAAGACACTAAATATACCGCGCAAGGCTACTTCCAAGATTTCATTTTCGAAATACGGGTGACGCAGCCATCCGGCGAGTACGAAGAGAAACAATTTGTGACAACCGTAAAAGTACAAATCGAATTTGCGGACGAACCTCTCGTCCCTGCAGGGCTTGGGCAAGGCTCTCTCGAAAGCGAGCTGATCGGATTCTGGCGCCAAGAGAGTTCAGACAACGAGGCAGGCTCAACGCAGGACTATGACTTGGGTCTTGCATGCGAATTCACAGCCTCCGATGAACTACTATTCTACGGAGATTTCGAGTACTTGATTACCCTTAAGTGGTCGGTTATAGACGAGACAACCATCCTTATTGTCACCCCGGAAGGACAAGAGGGACAAGTAACAATCACGTTAGAGCAGAGAAGCGGCATTGATTATCTCATTTGGGAGGAACCCACAGGAGTATATGTCTACTTCCGCGACACTTCAGAAGAATTTTCTATGGGCGATAGCGCCGGATCAGCCCCCGGTACTGCTGATGAGCAGCTTACCTCAACCATAGAGGATGTAAACTGGTACTTCGTTTACTTCAGCGATTCCGACGGCGTAGTAACTGATTTCAACACTGCCATATACCTCTACAAATCAGACGGCACCTTTAAAGAAATCTTTGAAGGAGACTCGTATTATGGTACTTGGTATTTGGAAGACGCAAAGGTATGGCTCGATTATGATGATGGTACTCGTTTTGTCTGGGCGGTAGAGTTTAAAACCGAAGGCGGCACAACTTTTATGTACGTGTATAACCCGGATAATCCTGAGTTTTGGGTCTTCAGTGAGGACCCTTCCGATCAAGTTTCCGCAGTACCGACATCTTCAACAACGTTCACATCTGATTCGGATATGACTTCTAATATTGTAAATGGTACATGGTACGACCTGCATTACAAATATCCGGATGGTAGCACCGGCTCCATGAATGAGATCGTTTTATCATTCAGTACTGACGGAGCATTTAGTGAATCAATAAACGGCGAGGAAGGTATCGGTACATGGTATATTGACGGCGGCAATCTCTACTTGACATACACCAATACCGACGAAAAGTACTACTACCCGATTCGCATTGAATATGTCGCAGATTCAGATTCATACCTTCTATATTATGACGACCTGGAAGAAGGATATGAAGGAGGCTACTGGGTTTTTACGACATACGAACCATAGACCGATTAATAAAGACCTACATTCGACAAAGCAGGGCAATCATTTTTAGATGCCCTGCTTTTTTTACATCGCGGCGGATAATCGCCTCAGACAAACCATTTGCGTTAATCACACAAAAAAACCTATAAAAACCCGCAATTTAGAACACCTATTCGCAATTTTATGGTATAATACTCGCATCTATTTGGAAAATATACCAAGAACGCCTACTCGTAACGGGGGATTTGCCAATGAAAAAAGCGCAAAAAGTGTCTCTGCTCATCGCAGCATTACTGCTCATCTCTGTAGTTCTTATTGGATGCAACACCATACCGGGCAAATATACGGACGGAGTGAAACTGACGCGTGATTACCCGGAGGATGACATGCCTTTAGCGGACGATGCGCTCGTTTTCTATTGTGACAAAGACGATAGCCAAATCACCGTAGAATACGGCACGCAGGACGACCTTGATGATATTGCAGACATGTACAAAGACTTCTTTGAAGACAACGCCATTATACCCACAAACGAGACGGACAAAAGCTCCAAATACGCCGCAGAGGGCGACTACAAGGATTTTCATTGGCAAATCAACGCCTCCAACCCTTCCGGTGAGTATGAGGAGCAGCTTTTCATCACCGTTGTCAAGGTCGAAATCGAGTTTAGCGAGCAGGTCGCGGTCACTGACACGCGCACTGCTTCCGAGAAACTCGTCGGGTTTTGGCGGCAGGAAACATTTGATGGCGATGCGGGCCTGGTTTCTGTAATGGAAGTTGGCGCAGCAATCGACTTTCTTGCAGACGGTTCGGTATACAGATACGAGTATTTTAGTTTTTACAGTTTAAGCTCTTGGTCGGTTCTTGATGAGGATACAGTCCAAATAGTAAAAAGCGACGGCAGCAGCAGAGAAGCAAATTACTATTTTGAAGTCAGAGACGGCGTAGACTATTTGGTGTGGGAGGAAAAGGAAGCGACTATGATCTTTTTCAAAGACACCTTTGAAGACTTTAGAATATATGACGAGCAAACGCTGGCTGACGATGACAACCTCTACAACGCAATTGCAGATACCGCTTGGTACTACATCCACTATAATAATGAAGTCGGCGAAATAACAAGCTCATCCACCGGACTCTCAATCTATCATAAAGACGGAACCTTTGAAGACACCTTTGACCGCGTAACCTTTGGTGGGCAATGGTTTGTTCAGTATGGCATCATGACTTGCGATTATGATGACGGTACTTATCAGGATTTTAATATTGGGCTCGATAGCAGATTCGGCATAAACTATTTGTACGTTTACTCTGTGGAAACCTCTGAGTATTGGCTTTATGCCGACCATCCCGGGGGCATTACCATGACAGACAGGACTTGGTATGCCGTAAGTTACGTGCCTAAGAACGGCGATTCCGAGCTATTTGCAGAAGAGGAAACACATGAATACTCGTCCGATTCATCCTATCAGTACGTTTATGCCGATGGCAGCAGCCTAAACGGCACGTGGGATATAGTGGAAGATGAAATCCATTTGCACTACGATGATTCAACTACCTCATTCGCAACATTTGATGTGAAAACCAGTAAGGGCATTAACTATCTAAGAATTGACGACATGAGCGAAGGCAATGAAGGCGCTTATTGGGTATATTCAAGCCCTTCATTCTTTCAGGAAATCGTCACGTATACATCCGACGAGGATATGACCAACGCCGTCGCGGAAAACGAGTGGTTTTCTATGGCCTATATGAATGCAGACGAGAGCCTTGAAGAAGCGCAGGAATGCTACTTAAAGCTGCGTTTTGACGGAACCTTCGTGGAGATCTATAAGGGCGAAGAGGAGACGGGCACCTACTATTTTGAGAACGAGCATATATTCATGCTTTATTATAACGGCGATGAATACAGCTATCCGGTATATATTGAATATCATCTGAGCGATGACGTTTTGCTTCTGTACCTTGGCGACAACATCGAAGGCAACGAAGGATGCTACTTTGTGTTCACCGAATCGGCGGAATAAATAAGGAATTTGCGTCGCTCTTGTCAAAACGAGTTTTATAAGTGCCGCACTTGCTATCCACAATTGGTGTAAACGCCCGTCCCCGCACCGCACAGACAACCAATATAGGAGGTTATAACCCATGAAGCATACACGAAAAATATTACTTCTTATCGCACTATTGCTGCTAATATCGGCAACTCTTCTCGGTTGCAACACCATCCCGGAGGAATATACGGTCGGGGTTAAGCTCGACAGCGATTACCCCGAAGACGATATGCCGATTATTGACGACGCCCTCGTTTACTTCAGCGACAAGGACGCGGACGAAATCACCGTTCGATACGGCACAGGAGAAGACCTCGATGACGTTGCCGACTTCTATAGAGACTTCTTCGAGGAAAACGAAATCGTTTTGGACGACGAGTCTGACAAAAGCTCAAGATACACAGCCAAGGGAAGCCACAGTGACTTCATCTTCAAGCTTCGCGCCTCACAGCCGACCGCAGATGTAGAAGAGCAGTTGTTCAAAACTATCGTTAAAATTGAAATTGAGTTTATCGATGAGCCCATTGTGGTTCCAACGGACGAAAAGCTTATCGGCTTTTGGCGGCAGGAAACCTTTGACGACGGCTCCGGAGAAATGAACACATATGATTTTGGTACAGGTTTCGAGTTTACCGATGACGGAAAGTATAATATATACAGCACTTTTGAGTTTTTTGGAACTGCCGGTTGGTCTGTTGTCAATGAGAATACTTTGCTGATAACATCAATTGGCGGACTTCAACAACGGGTGAATATTGTTTTCGAAGAGAGAGACGGTATCGAGTATTTCGTTATGCTAGACCCAACAGGAACGCTCACTTTCTTCAGAGATTCTTCTGAGGAGTTTGAGCTGTATGATGAAAATGCAAGAGTATTGGACCAACAGTTATCTGATGCCATAGTCGATAAAGCATGGTACTATCTCGGTTATTACGACGAGGATGGTCGAAAGTTTGGAAATGACTTCGGTAGTTTTACCTGCTTTGCAGATTTATCGTTTGTAAACACTATGAACGGTGTCACAGAAACAGGCGGCTGGCACATTGCAAACAGTACAATGTATTTCCATTACCAAAACGAAAGCATCGGTATTCAAGCCTGGACAATAGAGATGACCTCAACCGCTGACGAGACTTATCTACATTTCTATTTTATAAACTCGGATGAGTACTATTATTACGGCGACCGCCCAAAGGCTGTAGATGCTTCTTTGGTAACCGATACAGCATGGTACAGTACTGCTTACATTGATGTGGACGGCTTTGCATCAGCGCCTCCGGATCCCGAATTACTAACTCTAAATCAAGACGGTACCTTTGTTAATGAGTTTCTTTCGGGCAAAATACTTACCGGCACTTGGTATATTTCTGATGGTTTCCTTTACATGGTTTTCGATGATGATAACCTCGGCACAATTTTCTGGCTGATAAGCGTGAGCAAAGATAATTCAGTTGGGGTATTGAAGTTCTTTGATATGAGAGAGGAAAATGCCGGCGCTTACTGGGAATATGTAAATCGACCTATAATCGACGGTTTTGCCACCTTCACATCCGACGACGACATCAAATCTACCATTTTAGATTTAAAATGGAACGAATTATACTATATTTACGCAGACGGCAGTACAGAGGGCCTCGAGGAAAATTCTATGTCTTTCTTCGCTGACAGAACATTTATTGACCATTATGACGGTGCTGACCACAACGGTACTTGGCGCATAGAAGACGGCAACTTGTACATGTATTATACTGAGTACGATGAGGAAACTTACTTTCCTGTTTTCATCGAATACGATGTCGTATCTAGAGTCCTGCTTTTGTACCTTGGAGACCTCGAAGAAGGCTATGAGGACTGCTACTGGGTTTTTAGCACTAATCTGCAGTAATCAAAAATGCAATGCTGTTGCTCATAACAAAAGGGCTGCCAAAACGGTAGCCCTTTTAATATATGCTTGTCGAAAGCACCTAACAACAATTGTCAGAGGTTCAAAACATCCCCTCCGGAAAAGCTGTTTTTTGCTATCGTTTTTTAACTGCCAGAAAATGATATTGACAATTACCTTCCGGATAGTCAATATATCGGTTTTCTAAAATATCAAACTCATAAAGGGCACATTCAATAATGTTCATTAACACTTTCTCTGACTTTGCCGATTTCATTAGAAAATTAACCAGCACTGCGCCCGTTTTCATCTTGTCCAGAATATCAGAAACCAGCTTGCTTTCCTTCGCTTTATCCCGGCTGTAAAAATGCAGCATGCTGTCCATCAATATAATGTCAAACTCGCTCACATCAAAAGTGTATACATCCGCTTGCACAGTTTTTATATACGGGCTACTCGCTTTGATTAGCTTAAGACCCACTTGCGACACATCCACTGCCGTCACATCATACCCCATTTTTGCAAGCGGAGCTGCGTCTCTTCCCTGCCCTGCTCCAAGATCAACCAACGTACCACGCTTTGAATACTGTTCAAAGAAAGCGATTAATTCAGCGTATGGCTTCCCGAAATATTCCTTTTTAACATAATGCTTGTCGTATGCAGCCACTTGCTCCTCCAGTCAAAATACCCTGAAATGCAAAACCGAAAACAAAAAGCGCCCCTCTGCGGACGCTTTGATTTATCAGCTTATTCCAGTCCTGTCATATCGCTCGAATAAAACAGCTTACCGGCCATCGTTGGGATAAAGGTCGAAGGTATCCAAACGCTCACTCCGTACCTAAGCGTAGTCCACAGCACCATAGCGCCGCCTCTGCTTTCTCCGCCGCAGCCGGCAATAACATAATCGGTCTGCATGAATATCGCAGGTCCTATCGTGTTTGCGAAACAGGATGCATTTGTCGTTCTGCTTTCAAAATGCGTCATAGCGCTAAGCTCTACCGATATCGGGTGAAGCTTTGCGCCTTTCCTAAATGCCTGCGCCATATACTCATCCTCACTGGCAAACTCTGATGCGAATTGCGGCTCCCAAAAAGCGATGTTCATCATTCGCCCGATTCCGGTAACCAAAACAACCCTTGCGCCACTTTCCTTTAGCTTGCCTATCTTTTTTGGATACTTAGACAGATTGCTCTGCGTTGCAAAGTTGCGCTGCTCCTCGGGCGGCGCGTTTTCTCCAAGCGGCTCATAAAAATATGTATTCATCAAGCTGGTAAAAGATGTGCTGAAATTCGAGTTTACAGTATTTCCGTCCTTGTCACTCCATTCATAAGAGTTAAAGCAATGCACATGGTTGCAGTCAATATCCCACACCTTCAAAAAATACACAGCCCAGCTAAACATCCCCTTTGGATACACGGGCAAAAGCAAAACAAGCTCATATCCGAGCATCTTTGCTTTTCTGATCTCGTTTGCAATCTCGTGCCCTTTTTTCATCTCCAGCACTTGCTTATCCTCGCAACAAACCGCCTCAAATTGCGGGTTCCAGAATGGTTGCCGCTCCTCAACATGATCCGGCGAGTTTGCACAGCACTTGTCGATGCGTTTCATGTCCCATCCTGTGGGATAAAACCCAAGAAGCAAGGATTGCTCCACCGTGTCCAGAAAATTCATAGTATACTCCCTCGTTGTAATTGTCTTTCAATTATTATATCATTTATTTGGGCTCCTGTGAACGCGCCAAAAAAAATATCAATTTTATATGTTTTTACGGTATGAATTTTATGCATTATCGTTTATAATAGTTAGTGTAGAGGCACATTCGATGACATATTTTGAATACTATTGGTAGTAGCAGGAAATATTTAAAGGCGGTTTGTTTTGGAACAACTTTGGGATTCAATCAAAAACAGTATACTCGACTTTGGCATCCTTGACATCATCGACATCGTTTTGTTGGCGCTCGTAATCTACTGGATACTAAAACTAACATCAAAAACCCGTGCAATGCAGGTCCTAAAAGGTCTTGGATTGATATTACTCGCCGCATGGGTTACTGAATTTCTTGGTCTTGTCGGCATCAGATGGCTGCTAAACTACGTGCTGACAGCCGGTGCGGTTCTTATCGTAATACTGTTCCAGCCCGAGCTTCGGCGTGCGCTTGCAAAGCTTGGCAGAGGGCGGATTGATTTGTCTTCCTCCCGAGCGACATCTGCGCAGGACATTGTCGACGCGCTGCTGCGTGCAGTACTCAACATGTCAAAAAAACGCGTGGGCGCGCTCATCGTGTTCGAGCGTAAAACGGGTCTAAAGGAAGTCATCGAGAGCGGCACGCGTATCGGCGCAGGCATCACAAGCGAACTTCTTGAAAACCTCTTCTTTGCCGGGGCGCCTCTTCACGACGGCGCTGTGATAATTCGCGAGCGATCGATTGAAGCTGCAGGCTGTTTTCTTCCGCTCAGCGACAACAAACAAATTGGGCAGGAGCTTGGTACCCGTCACAGAGCAGCGCTTGGCGTTTCCGAAGTCTCGGACAGCTTAACGCTGATTATCTCAGAGGAAACCGGCGTTATTTCACTGGCAGAAGACGGCAAACTCATCAGGTATCTGGACAGCAAAGCCATCAAGGACATGCTTGAGGACCTATACGTGGTAAAACAAACATCAAAGTCACGCGGACTAAAACAAAAGCGGAAGGAGCGTGATGCAAAATGAAAAGATTTTTTGGTGCCGTTTGGCGTATGCTAAAAAGCAACTGGCTGCTTAAAATCATGGCACTGTTATTCGCCATTATACTTTGGAGCTACGTTCTTGGCGTAACAAACCCTGTGAGAGAACGCGTGATAGAAGACGTTACCGTCAGGTACACCAACGTAGAGGATTTAGAAACCAAAGGTCTAACAATATCCGGCAGCCTGTCGGAGATTCTCGACAGCGTTAACGTGAGAGTCGCAGTGAACCAAAGCGACCTAAAATATCTTAATAATAAAAATATCTTTGCCTATATCGACTTGTCTGCAATCAACGGAGTTGGCGAGCACACTATAAACATCACGGCAAGCTCTTCCTACGGCGAAGTGATTAGCATTAGTCCATCCGAAGTCACATTGTTTATCGACAACCTTGTCAGTCGAACAATCCCGGTAACGGTGCAAACCACAGGCAGCGTAGCCGCGGGTTATTTTGCGAACGACCCGATAATCACGCCCGGCGTCGTGCCTATAGACGGCGCACGTGTCGACGTAGAAAAGGTTGTAAGCTCTGTATGCTATATTGACCTTGATGGTTTAAGCGAAGGCTTTAGCAAAAGCGTAGAAGTTGTTCTTCTCGACATCGACGGCAACGCGCTGGACCACAACTTGTTCAAGGGAAGCGTGCCTTCCGTAATAGTCGACCTTAGTATTCTGGCAATGAAAACTGTACCTATTGACACAAGCGGTATGCTGCTTGGCGTGGACGAGCTTGCGCCGGGTTACGAGCTGTCCGACATCACTATCGAGCCGCAATCTGTCGAGATTTTGGGTGAAAAATCCGTATTGGACGCGATTAGCTCTATCGAGCTTATGTCGTTCAGCGTAAGCGGAGCGTACGAGGACATCGTCACGCTTCTCAGCTATAAGCTGCCCGATGGTGTAAGCCTGCTTGGCGAGGGTCAAGTTCAAGTGTATATCAGTGTCAAAGAAATCATCGAAGTAAAAGAGTATGAGAATATCACTATTCAAGCAAAGAATCTGCAAAGCGGAATGAGCGCAACGTTCGAGCAGACAAGCCTGGACGTAACTGTTATCGCCGGCATAAACCAACTTGCGCTGCTGTTCAAAGAAGACATCGTGCCCTATGTGGACCTCGACGGTTTGGATATTGGCACATATACGATAATCGTTAAGTTTGACATGCCCGAAGGTTTCTTGGACGAGAACGTCTCGTCTGCAACAACCCAAGTAACCGTAACGATATCAAAGTAATTAAGTAACGACGAAGATAAACAACTAAGACGGCTGATGTGCATTTGCTTGCTGATGTCGTCTTTTTCTCTAGTGAAAGGTGCCGCCCATGTCAATCGTTGTACGCGATATAAAAATACCGCTTACCGCCGCAGAGCCGGACTTGAAACCTGCTGTGGCAAAAAAGCTCGGGCTTAACGAAGGCGAGATAGACACTCTGCGCATAAAAAAACAATCCATTGATTCACGAAAAAAAGACATTATGTACGTGTATACGCTGCACGTATCCCTTATTGATAAAGACAAACAGCATTTGCTGGAAAACACTATCGGAAAAGCACCTGAGTACAAGCAAATCGATATCGTATACGGCGCGCAAGAAACCGAGCAGGTTGTTATCATCGGTGCAGGTCCATGCGGTCTTTTTGCCGCATTAACGCTTGCAAAGCACGGGTATCGACCGCTTCTGCTGGATCGCGGAGCTGACATGCCCGCGCGCACAAAAGACGTTGCTCTTCTCAGCTCAAGGGGCATACTCAACGAGGAGAGCAATATTTGCTTTGGAGCAGGCGGCGCAGGCGCGTTCAGCGACGGCAAATTAACTACAAGAATCAAAGACCCGCGCGCAGACCATGTGCTTCAAACGCTTACGCAGTTTGGTGCTCCCGGCGAAATCCTCTACATCGCAAAACCGCACACCGGCACAGAGTACATCCGCAAAGCGGTTTCGGGCATGCTCACAAAAATTGCGGAGCTTGGCGGCAGCGTGCAGTTCGAAAGCAAGCTGACCGCACTCAAAACGCGGGGCGACAGTTTAACCGGCATCACGTACACGCAAAATGGACAGAGCCATAGCGTCGACACAAGCGCAGTCATTCTCGCGATTGGACACAGCGCCAGAGACACCTATCAAATGCTGCACCGCACAGGCGCTGCCATGATACCAAAACCGTTCGCAGTCGGGCTGCGTATCGAGCACGAGCGCGAGTTTATAGATGAGGCACAGTACGGCGAAAGTCATGCCATGCTCGGCGCTGCAGAATATCGCCTGACGACAAAGCACAATGGGCGAGGCGTATACACCTTTTGCATGTGCCCGGGCGGCGAGGTCGTAAACTCGTCCACAGAGCGCGGCGGTTTCGCTGTCAACGGCATGAGCTACTACACGCGCAAGGGCGACAACAGCAACAGCGCGCTCGTCGTCAGCATAAACCCAACCGACTTTGGCAGCAATGCGCTTGACGGCATCGCGTTCCAGCGAAACATCGAGCAAGCAGCATACAAACTCACTAACGGCGAGGGCGCGCCCGTGCAAACTCTCGGCGATTTTATGCGCGGCAGCGTCACAAAACAGTTCGGAAATATCGCCCCGTCCTTCAAACCAAGCACCGTCATGGCAGACCTAAACGCGTGTCTGCCCGATTTCGTGTCAGCCGGCATAAAGCACGCAGTCACCGACTTCGGCAAGAAAATTCGCGGCTTCGACAATCCCGATGCCGTGCTGACCGGCGTAGAAACCAGAACGTCCGCGCCCCTTCGCATACTGCGCAACGCCGATTTGCAAGCGCAGACTTTTCGCGGTCTATACCCCGCAGGCGAAGGCGCAGGGTACGCAGGCGGTATAGTGTCCACCGCAGTCGACGGCATCAAATGCGCACAAGCGCTGATGTCACAGTTCGCAAAACCAGTGTAGGAAAGTGTACCAAGCACCCAAATGTAGGGGCGAACATTGTTCGCCCGCTCGAGCACATAAATACCAGCAATCATAGGAGAAACCAAATGAAGAAAATAACCGTACTATTCGGCAACTATGGCAGCGGCAAAACGGAGCTCGCGCTCAACATGGCGCTTACCGCAAAGCAAACGCACGGCGATGTCACACTGGTTGACCTCGACATCGTCAACCCATACTTTCGCTCCAGCGAACACCGCGCGATGCTCGAAGGCAAAGGCATTCGTGTCATCGCCCCGGTCTATGCCAACACAACCATCGATGTCCCTTCGCTCCCTCCGGAAGTGAACTCAGCGTTTCTGAGCGAGCAAGCCATCTTCGATTGTGGCGGAGATGCTGTGGGTGCTGCTGCGCTCGGCAGCCTGAAAAATCGCTTCGATAAGAACCGAGACAGCGTGCGCATGCTGTTTGTCATCAACACTATGCGCCCGTTCCAGCAAACGCTGGAGCAGCTGCAAAGCAGTCTCGCCGTTGTGCAGCAAAGCGCGCGCCTTGGTGCAGACGGTTTCGTGCTAAACGCGAATCTCGGCAAAGAGACAACCGGCGAAGAGCTGGTTGCCGGCTATAAAATTGCGTCACAGCTGTCCAAAGAAACCGGCATCCCTATCCAGCTTGTCAGCGGAACGCAAACCGCCCTCGACGTTTTCAAAGCTGCATGCCCGCAGTTTAAAGGCGAGTTTTTCGCAATAACGACGTACATGCGACCCGATTGGATGGAAAATACTTGAATTGTGTCAGAAAGCGTTTATAATATAGTGTAATCACCGATAATAAGAAACGAGGAGACATCATGCAAGCCAGCAATAACATACTCGGTACAATCGGCAACACGCCGCTCGTAAAAATCAATCACCTTTGCACAAACCCAAACGTGGACATTTATGCCAAAATCGAGGGTGTCAACCCCAGCGGCAGCATCAAGGACCGTATCGCGCTAAAGATGATAGAGCAGGCAGAGCACGAAGGCGAGCTCACCCCCGGCAAAACGATTATCGAGCCGACTTCGGGCAACACGGGTATTGCGCTCGCGATGATCGGTACAATCAAAGGCTACGACGTAGAAGTCGTGATGAGCGCTGCCGTGTCCACCGAGCGCGTTAACATGCTCAAAGCGTACGGCGCAAAGGTCATCCTCACGCAAGCAAGTCAAGGCACAGACGGTGCCATCCGCAAAGCGCGCAAGATGGTCTTGGGCAACCCCGACAAATATTTCATGCCCGATCAGTTTTCCAACCGATACAACAAAGTCGCGCATTATTCGACAACCGCCGAAGAGATGATCCGCGATACCGTTGGGCGCATAACGCACTTCGTGTCCGCTCTCGGTACGTCGGGCACGCTGATGGGCACCGCAAAGCGTCTTAAAGAGCTTAACCCCGCCATCAAAGTGGTCGAAGCTCATCCCGAAAAAGGGCATTACATACAAGGGCTCAAGAACATGGAGGAGGCCATCTGCCCCGACATTTACGACCCGTCCAAAATCGACATCTCCATCATGATAGACTCCGGCAAAGCGTTGCAAATGGCACGGCGTATCGTGCGCGAAGAAGGCATCTTCTGCGGCATGTCGTCCGGCGCCGCCATGATAGCCTCCCTAGAGGTCGCAAAGATGATCGAGCGCGGTGTCATAGTCTGCATCTTCCCCGACCGCGGCGAAAAGTATCTCTCCACCCCACTGTTTGCTTAGAATGACGGGGAAGGGAACGGGGGTACCAAGTGCAGGGGTGCGGGGAACTCTTCTTTTCTTTAAGAAAAGAAGCAAAAGAATTATATGAAAAGGCCTGCGCCTTTTAAAAGTTCAGTTTATTTTCCATTAACCTACATATTTAGTAGATATATGTGTACTGTAATGTTATAATAGAAAAAAATAGTATTTAAGGAGGGTCATTCATTGTCGAATACAATCTCATTAGATGAAGCTATTAATCAAATATGGCAAACTATTAAACTTCAGGAAAGTGAACCGTTAAAAAGTACTCTACCATACTTCTTCTTAGTAGGAGCAGGGATTTCAATGCCCGAAATAAAAGGGGCGTCAGGTATCATTGAAGAATTAAAAGCTGATGTAGAAGAACTGTACAGCGAAAAACCCGACATGGTAGAATCAATAAAAAAAGACGCTAAGAAAATATCTGACCCAATGAAGCTTTACTCTTTTTGGTTCGAAAAAGCACACCCCAACCGTATTAATAGGCAGCAATATCTAGAAAGAATTATCTGTCAATCAAAAATTTCATCTGCAAATTTACTGTTAGCTCAGATATTAATATCAAAAAAAATATCAACCTCTGTCGTAACACTCAATTTCGATGACAAGTTGCATTTAGCTTTAAGTCTATTCGGAACTCATGAAGTACTAATGTAACTGTCAAGTAAAATTCCCTAGTCTATGGCAAATAAGATTCCCTAGTAATTGTGTATAAAATCAGATATTAGT
>JABGQS010000002.1 GCA_018648645.1 Clostridia bacterium | reverse complement strand
ATTTTAACCGAGGTTGAGCTCTTTGGCTCTTTTTTATTTGAATTCCCTTTTTACACCATTATACGGACTTTATCATTACCGTTTTTCATAAGTGTCAACTCCTTTGCAAAATTGATAACTATATCGTACTAAAAAGCGGCGCACACGTCAAATTTGCCGACCAATTATTGCGCAAGTCTTAACTTTATGAACATATTGTTTAAGATTGTGAATTTATTGTGTAGGATAGCCTCCTTTGCAGGAAAAATATCGCTTTATATAGAATAGAGAATATATAAGCACCACATTTCAAATAACAAATTTGGAGGGATGTAAAATCAAAAGAATTGCTCGCAGATATTGCGGGTAAAAATACATAGAAAGGGGGCAGGAATATGCGCGTCATTATAACGGGAAAGGGCATGGATGTGTCCGATTACTTAAAAGAGATGGTGACCAAAAAGGTGAGCAAGCTGCAAAGGTACTTTAAGCCTGACACCGAGGCGCACGTAACCATGTCTATCCAGAAGGCACGACATATCGTGGAGGTAACGGTACTTTTCCATGGTGTAGTCCTTCGAGGTGAAGAAGCTTCGGGGGATATGTACTCTTCGGTAGACGGGGTGCTGCGAAAGCTCGAAAAGCAGATTCACAAACACCGCACCGCTCTTAAGAGAAGACTGCACGAGAGCGCATTTGACCAAAATGCCTATGAGTATCATGATGAGATTGAAGAGGAGGCTATGCCCGAAATTGTGCGCACAAAACGTTTTTTAGTAAAACCTATGGACGTTGCGGAAGCACGAATGCAGCTGGAGCTGCTGGGACACCAGTTTTTTGTATTTCGGAACGCTCAGTCCGACCAAGTGAATGTCCTTTACAAACGGGACGACGGAGACCTAGGGCTAATCGAACCGGATTACGCATAAAAAGATATTACAAAAGAGATCGCGAAAGCGGTCTCTTTTTTGTTGTGGTTTGTTGTGGGGAGGTGTTAATTTGTATGAGAGAGGAAACTATTTATATTTATATCCTTCAAGGTCTATTAAATCCTTATATTTAAAATAAAAATCAATATCAATAGGGTAAAATTCGAGTTCGTATCTATTATGCGAAAGAGAGGATGTGTATGCCTTGATTTCCTCTCTTTTTGCAATATTTAAAATTGCTTCTTTATAGTGCTTTTCAATCCTGCTTCCCAAATATATAGCTTTAATATAGGGAAATGGAAGAGCAAATCCATACTTCTCCAACAGTTTAGAACTTAGTACAACTCGCCATTCGTTTTCATAATTCCATTTTGAATATTTGGTTAGAAATGTTTTCATTAATCGATTACGTTCTCTATTTCGCTTTTCTTGGGTGTCCTTCTTATTTAGAAGTTGGCTTGTAGTTATTTTTATCATTTGTGAATTATATAAGCAAGGAAATATACCTGCAAATATACTCATATTCAACATTTGCTTTTCATAATATTGATAATTTTCAGAATCCCTTGGTTCGCTATAATAATTTTGGCAATCCTCTTTAAATCTTGCAATGTCATATTCAACACAAAACCCTTTATGGTTATCTGCATAATGAGACCACATCTCTACGTGTGAGGCAAGCTCATTTTTACTCATTTCAGAAAAGCAACATACTCTAATATTGTTGTTTCTTAGGTTTTTTATTGTGTATTCAAAATTCCTGTTCGCAATAATTTTTGCTAACCTTAACTTGTTTTGCTTTTCCTCCTCCTTACTAAGCACAATTGAATTAAAAGCTGATGAGAAACTTTCGTAGATATTATAATAATCACCAGAATCAAAAGCTCTTGATTCACTCAACCTATTTCTTTCGTCTTCTGTGATTATTCTTTCTTCAATAAAGCTATTATCCTCAATATATTTTAACAAATATTTTTTTACATACTCTTCATTATTCGCTCCAAGGTAACAATCATAAGGATCATTAAAACTACTAGGCGTGGCAAAATAAAGGCTTTTATTATTCAAGGAAAGAAAACTGTATATGTTTGGTGAAAAAAACTTGACTAAGCTTTTTGGAAGTAATTCAATTTTATCTTTGCTTAACCAGAAAGGAGCATCAGAAAACTCATTTTTCCTTAAATTTGACTGTTTCATTATTTCATTAAGAAACTTTTTTTGCCAAGTTTGCTTTGCCATCTTATCAGTAACCTTTCACGACTAAATATTTAAGAAATCAATGATAATAAACATATGCTTGGCATATTATACCATGATTTTACAACAAAAACAAACTTTCTCATGTTCTCTTTCTCACCCCTTCTGTCACGCATATTTAAACATATCATAATATTTTCCCACCCCAAAGTGTGCTATGATAAACCAACATAAAATAAACCACATCTTACGGAGACCAATCATGAGCATGCAAGTGCGACAAATCGACAAAAAGCGCCTCGGCTCGTTCATCAAGCTGCCGTTCCGGCTGTATAAAGACGACCCAAACTGGGTACCGCCGCTTATTGGTGGCATGAAGAATACGCTAAATCCGCAGAAAAACTCGTTTCTTGGCGGCGAGCACGCTTTCTTTATGGCGTATCGGGACGGCAAACCGGTCGCGCGGATACTCGCGGGGCACAACTTGGGCGAATCGGAAGCGCGGGGCGAAAAACGCGGCTTCTTCTCGCTGTTCGAGGCGGCGGATATGGAGAGCGGGACAGCGGTTTTGCAGGCTGCGCAGGACTACTTGAAACAAATTGGCATGCAGACCATGAAAGGACCGTTCTCGCCCACCAACGGAGAGGAAGACCGCGCGCTGCTGGTGGAGGGGTTCGAGTCGCCGCCCGTGCTGTACGCGTCGTACAACCCCGAATGGTATCGCGGCGTGATGGAGAGCTTTGGTTTTGCAAACGCGGCAGACTTGCTCGGGTTCAAAATCGTAACAAGCGAGGTTCCGTTCGAGCGGTTTGCGAAGGTAGTCGGTTTTGCTAAAAAACGCTACGGTTTCGAAGCATACCCGATAGACATGAAAAACCTCGACGACGAGCTGCTCGATATACAGCAAATTTTGAACGGCTCGGACGCGCGCGACTGGGGCAGCGGCATTCCCGGCTGGGAAACGATACTCGAGGCCGCGCAGTCCATGAAAGCAATCGCCGATCCCGACCTCATCTACATGGTCAGGAAAAATGACGGCACGCCGATTGCGTTTGTCGTCGCCATCCCCAACTACAACGAAGCGCTCATTCATATGCGCGGGCGGATGTTCCCGTTCGGCATCCTCAAGTTCTTTTACTACAAGAAACGAATCAAAGGCGTCCGTGTCATGATGCAGTTTTGCATAGAAGAGTACGAGCGCAAAGCCGCCGTGTCGGCCGCATATCTCGGCATTATGGAAACAGCGCTGCAAAAGGGCTATGAATGGGGCGACGCATCCACCATCGGCGAAGAAAACTACAAATCATGGCGCCCTGTGATGGCCGCAGGTGGCAAACAGTACCGCCGCTTTCGCTATTTTGAGAAGGAGATTTAGCGGGCACTATTCGTACAATTGCATCAATAGGACACTCGATTTCTTGCACCCTTCCTATCCAAACACATTAATAAACCTGCCATTCGACTCATTAGCTTCGGCTCAAAAGCCCGCCAACCGGCAGACAAGACACCATTTACGCTAAACACCCGTTCTAGAACAACCGCACCCCCCCCGAAAATCCCTTGAAACCGCCATAAAACACGGTTTCTGCTCCATTTTTACCATTGACAAAACAAAAAATGCCCACGAAGAACTAGCTTCGCGAACATAAAACGCGCTGTGCGAGTGATCACACTCGATGTTTTTATTAACTCTGCCGCAGGTAATAAAAAAGCACTGTTCTAAGAACAACGGTGCGCGATTAGGGTGCAGGCTCAGCCTGCTGGCACACTCGATGTTTTTATTAACTCTGCCGCGGGTAATAAAAAAGCACTGTTCTAAGAACACGGTGCGCGATAAGGGTGCAGGATCAGCCTGCTGGCACACTCGATGTTTTTATTAACTCTGCCGCGGGTAATAAAAAAGCACTGTTACAAGAGCAACAGTGCGCGATAAGGGTGCAGCGTCACGCTGCTGGCACACCCGACGTTTTTATCAACCTCGACGCGGGCAATAAAAAACACACTGTCAGAACAACAACAGTGCGCGATATGGGTGCAGCGTCACGCTGCTGGCACACCCGGCGCGATTCGAACGCGCGGCCTTCCGCTTAGGAGGCGGACGCTCTATCCAACTGAGCTACGGGTGCACATGCAACCGCTATTTTATAGATTTATACGGGCGATGTCAATAAAAACATAAAAAAAAGATTACGATATTGCCTTAAAGTACCTGCTTCAATACAAAGTAGAGCATCTGTCCTTTTTTTTACTTTTTCCTTGCACCGAGATTATAATACAAAGAATTTGATTCTGCACAGACATAAAAGTGACCCACCCAAGAAACACTACAGAGCTGGAAGCTGATTCTACTTACCACACGGGTTCTCTGAAGCAGTAAATCCTTATTATATGCTCTGACCGCCTCTGAGGGTTAAGGTCAACATATCTACTAATAAAACAAACTCTTTTCGTGGTATGAGACTATAGAAGATGATGAGTCCACAAATAACTCAATCAAATAACTACCCATATCCCAGCTAGCTTCAATAAAATCCACATAACCTGGTCTTACTCCTATATCGTAGTCTCTAATTACGCCTGGTTCTCCACAGTCAAGGTCTATAATAATATCACCTATTACTGCATCCAAATCACTTCTTAAAGAAGCATAAAATTCAATCGTATCAATTCTTTTAAGTTTGTCATCTTTGAAGTAAAAAGCTACTGCTTGACCTCTTCCGTCAGTAACATCCAATAAATATCTAAGTGTTGTATCTATATTAAAAAATAGTGGTTCTGCTATTTCTGTGGGCTCCTGTCCCATCATCTCAATAACTTTTTGAGAACTGTCCCCAAACTTAAATCCCATGTATTCAAATTCCTCTGCTGTCATTAAGAAATCCAATTCAAAATCTACAGTAATAGAAAACCCGCCATTTTCAGTTACATAACCTAGAAACACCTGTCCACTGTCACAAGGCTTTCCAAATCCCTCCCAATTCTCTACCTCGCCAAATTCCTTATACATTTCTTCTTTAAACCTTGCTGAAAAAGTTTCTAAGTCAGCACTATCCATCTCATTTAGGTTCCTTACCTCAACCGCAACTAAATTGTCGTATATAAACGAATAGGTGATTTCAACATCGTATCCTAGATACTCTCGTGAATAGAAAATAATTCTTTCTATACCCACATCGTCTTTTTTCTTTTTCTCATAAAGCGAAGTCTTTTCCCTTAACTTTACTTGAGATGAAGAGTCCCCTGCTCTGTGACCTCTGAAAGTAAACTCATCATCTACCTTGAGAGCAGGTTCAATAGTCACCTCAGGAGTTGGGTCAATTGTAGATTCGGGAGTGGACTCGGGAATCGGTACTGCGCTTTGGAATTCTGTTGGCGCAGCTTCAGGTGTAGCAACAAGAGCGCTGCAGGCTGTAAAAAAAAGAGTAATTGATAATAGTATAGTAATCGAACATTTCCTCATGGCACTCTCCTTTTAAAACGAACACATCACTTTTTAGTTTATCCAAGAACCATTACTAAGCTGAAAGTGTCTTCCCGAAGGATTGACATTACCTAATTATACCATGTGAAATGCATAATTGATACCACATTTTTTATAGATTTATACGGGCTATGTCAATACAAACATAAAAAAAAAAGACACACTAACCGCAAGCTACTCCTCGCTTCTGCTCTGCGCGGCACGCTTGTTCTTCTCTTTTTCGGCATACATCAGCTGGTCAACCTCGGACAACAAATGCTTAAGATTGACATTGCTGTGGTCATAAAACTTCAGCCCAAAACTCATGGCAATCTTGTACGGCTTCACACCTTTTTTGTTAAACGCGCTGATCCGCGCCTTGACACGGTCTTTAATATACCGCGCTGCGTGCGGCCGCGGCGACTCCACGAGTATCAAAAACTCGTCTCCACCATACCTGCACACCATATCGGTACGCTTGACCGAATCCTCAAGTATGGACGCGACCACCATCAAGGCATCGTCACCAACCTTGTGCCCAAACATATCGTTCACCTGCTTAAACTCGTCAAGGTCAATCATTATAAGCGAGAAAGGCTCGTGCCTGCGCAGCTTCGACTTAACGCGCGCCTCAAGAGCAACGCGGGTATTCAGCTTTGTCAGCGAATCCTTTAGCATCGCATCCTTCTCCAGTAGCAAGAACGCCATAAACGTTGCAAACGCAAACGCCGGCCACAGAAAAATCAAATCGGGGAATGGCACCTGCAAGATGGACGCGATAAAGGGCAGCATCATGAACCCAAACACAACCTTTATATGCTTTGTGTTGATACGCGATTTGAGCTTCTGCGCAACATACAGCAGCCCAATGACCATGAGATACATGATTATTGTAACCACGATGACGCCAAACTGCCGCGTAAACACGTTGCCCGGCTCAATAGTAAACATCAGCCCGGTTACGCTGTTCAGCGCGACCATTATGGCAGCAACGTAGAACGGTATGAGATAAAACACACCGCGCTTTTTGATATTGTCGAAATTGTTGAATATTTTATGATCGATGTACGCCATCCACGCCGCAACCGGCAGATAAGCAGACACGAGCAACGCAGAGCGCACCCACGTGTTCATACTAATCGCCCACGGTTCATTAATGCCGTTTGGAATGCACGCCAGCGCCGCCAGCGTAGTGTTAAGCATCAGCGAAACGATAATACTTACAAACATCCTCTTTGCCGGCGTTTTTTGGGGTGCGTTAAGAATATAATACACCAGCAGAAACGCAAGCATAATAAACGAGAATACCAATATATCGATTTTTACCACGATGCCCATACTATTTCCTCGAATTAATTACAATATATTAACATATACCCGTTTAACGCACAACTCAAACGCAATTAGAGCGCCCGGCGGTTAAAAACCTAGTTTCTGATACCTTGCAACGGTGTCGGAATACGCCCGCCCCGCTCGATCAACCGCTCGCAACCACCGCTTCCCGCGTCCATCACAATCGCGCTTCCAAGCAGCCCACCGTACTCGTACACCTGCCCTACATCTGCGCCCGGCACAGGGATAATCCGCACCGCAGTCGTTTTGTTGTTTATCATACCGATAGCCGCCTCGTCCGCAATGATAGCAGATATAACGCTTGCGGGCGTGCTTCCGGGTACTGCAACCATATCCAGCCCAACCGAGCACACGCACGACATAGCTTCGAGCTTTTCGAGCGATAACGCCCCTGCTTTCACAGCGGCAATCATACCTTCGTCTTCGCTAACGGGTATAAACGCGCCCGACAACCCGCCAACGTGCGAGCTTGCCATAACTCCGCCTTTTTTGACCGCGTCGTTCAGCATCGCAAGCGCAGCGGTTGTGCCGTGGTTGCCGCAAACGTCCACGCCAATCTCCTCGAGTATACGCGCAACGCTATCGCCGACTGCCGGAGTTGGTGCCAGCGAGAGATCGACTATGCCAAAGCTTGCGCCCAATCGCTCGGACGCTTCCTTTGCGACCAGCTGCCCCACGCGCGTCACACGAAACGCCGTTTTTTTGATGGTCTCGGCGACAACATCAAACGACTCGCCCTTCACTTCCTCAAGAGCGCTTTTGATAACTCCCGGGCCGCTCACGCCGACGTTGATTGCGCATTCGGGCTCACCCTCGCCGCAAAACGCGCCTGCCATAAACGGATTGTCCTGCACCGCGTTGGCAAACACCACCAGCTTTGTGCACCCGATACCGCCTTGCTCCTTTGTCAAGTTCGCCGTATCCTTTATCACATGCCCCATTTTTGCGACCACGTCCATGTTAATACCGCTCTTTGTACCGCCGACATTCACAAACGCGCACACACGCTGCGTTTGCGACAGCGCGGACGGCAGCGATCGTATCAGCGCAATGTCGCTGTTCGTCTGCCCTTTTTGCACCAGCGCGCCAAACCCGCCGATAAAGTTAACTCCCGTGTCTGCCGCCGCTTCATCGAGCGCCCGCGCAAAACACGTATAGTCAGAAAACCCGGAGCTCGCCGCAATCGTGCTGATGGGCGTCACAGATATTCGCTTGTTGACGATAGGCACACCAAACTCGCGCGCGATATCCTCGCCCACGCGCACCAAATCCTTTGCTTTGGTAGTGATTTTCCGCTTGATTTGGTCGCAGCATACTTTGGCATCGCTCGATATGCAATCCACCAGACTGATGCCCATGGTAATCGTTCGCACGTCCAAGTTCTGCGTCTCAATCATTTTTATGGTGTCCAGCACCTCATACTTACTTATCAATGTTCTCTCCTCGCTTGGCTATTAATCAAGGGCAATTTTTGCCCAATGTATATCCGTCCTGTGCGTTGTGTCGCCCGCATAATAATACGCAATAATCGTGCCGTCGTTCATCTTTGTCATAAACGGATGCCCGACGCTAAACGCGCCCATTTCGCTCCACGCGTCGTTCATGCTGAGCGAATCGTTCGTGCACTTGACCTGTCCCGAGTCGTACACGCTCAGCTCATCACGCCACGTTCTGCCAAAGTCGGCGCTCACCGCCAGCTTAACTATGGGCGAGCTGTCTCGGTTAATGTACACGCAGCATATCTTCCCGCCGCCGATATCCACCGCGTTCCCCGGCTGTCCGCTTAGCCCGGTGTCCCAAACATCGCTGTAGCTCCTGCCATAATCGAGGCTCTCGCACGCGTGTATATTCACATAATCACCTTTGTCTCTATCAAAGCTCCAAAACAAATCGAGCAGCTTGTCACCAATCACGCTGATACGCTGATCCCAATAATACATTTGCGGATGGTTGGTGATAACTACTTCATCGCCCCACGTTTGTCCACCGTCATGCGAGTACACCGCGACCGAGTTGTGCGTCCAAGGCGCTGTGTCATAATACGTTTTGTTGACCTCGAACTGTATCACGATCGTGCCGTTGTTCATAAGGCTCGGCGCTCCGGTCAGCGGAATCGGCGTATCGATAAAGCTTTGTACTTGAATGCGCTTAAGCTCGCTAAACGTGTTGCCGAAATCCTCCGACAGCGCAAACATGATATACGTGTCCTTCAGCCCTTCGGTCTCCTCGTTATAAAACACAAGCGAATCGTCACTTGCGTCTATCGCGTTAAGCACCGCCAACACTCTGCCCCCGCCCATCGGCATATAATACAACGTGCGTATAGTTGTCGGTTTACCGTCCACAATCGGCGGTTCGTATTTTTTCATCGGCGCGCTGTATGTCTTGCCATTGTCATCGCTGACGCAGGTGTACCCATTCTCGCCCGTATCGTACGGCCCCTTTTGCGGCGAGCCTTTAAACGAAAAAAGTATCCGTCCATTTTCCGGTTGACACATGGACGGAAAGGTGCAGCTGCTGATTTGTGGTGTGTCGGAGCCGTCAAACACAACGCCCCGCTCGATTATTCTCATGTCTTCTCCTCACACTTGTTTGTCAGCCGTCAGAATACACATAATCAGTAAAATTGACGAACACATCAAACCTAAAGTCCACTTCGCTTTTTGACGCACCTTCTATGTACACCTCAATATCAACATCTTCGGCAAAAAACCACGCGTAAAAATAAGCGTTACCATTGCCCACAGCCTCGCTTGCTTGCTGCTCGTTGTCAAAATACACTGCGAAATTGTCGTAATCATAATAGCTTGTCTCCAGCGCCGTTCCGTATAAATCGGTCAGCTGCTCCAGCAGACTGTCGATAACATAATGCATGTCCTCGCTTGCCTGCGTGTAATAGCTCCCGCGAAACAGTTGGTCGTTACCATTAAACCAATACGTCGGCAGCATATCATAACCAAAGATGCTGACGTGCTCAAAATCAAGTGCGTTGTCAAACTCCTCGAAAAGCGCCAATGTCTCAAGCCCCAGCACATCCTGCCTGCTATATCCAAAAGGCACACCGCGAAACGCGCCGTATCTGCTTGCTTGCTGCGGGCTTTGTGCCGGCACCACGCGTGTTTGCGCCGACTCTTTAAAATCGTCCAGCTTATCAAGCCGGTCGTAAATATCGCCGGTCACACTGTTGCCGCCCAAAGAGCATCCGCACAGCACGACCGCTGCGACAAGCGCCAATGCAACCATAATCACAAGTTTTTTCCTCATTGGATACCCCCTTTTGTGCCCCTGCGCACAAGCGCGGTTCATTCCCTCCAATTATAAACCACGCAGGCACGATGCGCAAATATAAAAAGCACATACTGTACCTTTTTCTAACCGAGAATTAGAGGTGTTTTGTGTGCACATTTGTGATATTTTTGTGATATTTTTATGATACGATAAAACAAAAACTAAAGGAGCGTATATATTATGAAAAGAGAAGGACTCGTTTTAGGGCTTGTTGGCGGTATCTTAGCGGTTTTATTTACAGTAATGATGATAGTTACAGGCGCAGCAAAGTTAGTTGTCAAAACTACGACCGGCGTTATCGGCGAACTGAGTGAAACGATAACCGGCATCACAGAAACATTTGAGGATATTGATGAATTTGGGGACTTAAGAAAACTATCAGAAACCGGCTTAAAAGAGAAGGACCCTAAATGGGACGAGATGAAAGCAAAGACTACAAGTCTGATAACCGGCTTGCTTATTTGCATTCCGTTATCCTTCCTGCTTGGGATATTGGGCATCATCGGTGGATCCATATGCAAGAAAAAGAAACGGGCGGGTGGTATACTAATGCTGATAGCCGGTGTTGGTATATTGATTTGCAGCATCATAGCTTGGGGAATCATTTTCATGTGGATACCTGTCGTACTATTGATTGCGGGCGGCATCTGCGGTCTAATCCTTCCCAAAGACTCACCAGCAGCTTCGTAAGCCTTTGCTCGGACATCGCAAACTGCGCAATCGGAAGCGGCTGTATAAAATGAGGACAAGGGAAAAGCCATGCCCGTGAAGGAACTTTTTATCGTGCCATAACGTCTAAAAAGGGGTATGAACAAATTTGCGTATCAGAGAAAGGAATGTACTACTATGGAAAAAGTGATTATAGCATTATCAGCGGCGGTGTTGATTTTCGGGCTGGTTGGCTGCGCAGGCAATGGCGGCGCTGACACTGCTGCTGACGACAATGCTATGGACGAGACCGTGACGTTCACGGGCGTTATCAGTGAAATCAGCGGCACAAGCGCAATCGTTACTCCCAATGAGGGCGAGCCAATTCGCAGCTCTGGTGACAAGGTGTCCATCACCATCGAGGAAGGCGCGTTCAGCGTTGGCGATGTCGTCAAGGTAGAGCATTACCCCGAAGTGATGGAAAGCTATCCGTTGCAAATCAGAATGATAAGCATCGAAAAAGTTGAGTAGCTTATAAAAACGCATGAAAAAACAGGGTGGACATTCCATCCTGTTTTATTTTACTTCTTTTTCTTTATTACGATAATTTCTACTTCCAACGTGTCAAAAGGCACAGCCTCTATAAAATCGTCGGGGTAAAATACTGTGCGGTTAAAGCGCTCTATCTCATTGTAATGCTTTTGCACCATGATGGGCTTCGTTAGGTCAAAGTGCTCGCACACCTGCATCAGCGAGCCCATAAAATCGTCTGCGGTCACGGTGACGTCGCTCTGTATGCGATCGGCCACCTTAATCATTCCCCATACTCTCATGAAGTTTGCTCGCACAGCTTGATAATCGCGTTGGCGATAATCTCTGCGTTCAGCATAAGTGTCTCAATTTCGATATACTCGTCCGGTCCGTGCTCTACGCTCGGCTTGCCGGGGAACAGCGGTCCAAACGTCACCGCGTTTTCAAACGCCCGTGCATACGTTGCGCCGCCAATCGACACACAATACGCTTCGTCTCCGGTAACTTCGCTGTACGCTTCTTTCAGCTTGACCACAAGCTCGCTGCCTTCGCTGACGTGGTGCGATGGAAGCGAATGAACGATGCGCATATCAAAGTCACGCAGGTGCGCGGCTACCTTGTCCATGATTGCTTGCTTCTGCTCAGACACAGGATACCTGATGTCAAGCTCAAACGTGAGCTTGTTGTCAGCGGTATTGACTGTCCCAAGGTTAAACGTCAGCCGACCCGAAACATCGTCGGTCAAATCGAGATCCATCATTTCGCCGTGATAGTTGACGCCGATTTTTTCTGCCATTTTGTGAATGGACATCTCGAGCTTGCCGTTTGCCAGCGGCAAAGTACCAAGATACGTAATAAGACTTGCAGCAGCATTGATTCCGTCATCCGGGCGCGATCCGTGCGAGCTCTTCCCAAGCGCGTTTATGCGTACAAACTCGCCGGCCTGCTCTGCGCTGAACACTCCGCCTTTCGGGCAGGTGTATGCGCCAATGCTCTTTTGTATCAGCTCCAGCGGCGCAGATATCTCGCAATGCGCGCTGTTCGGCACAACGTTTGGTCGCGTGCCCGCGTTAAAGCTATGTATATATATTCCCTGTGTGCTCGGCTCATAATCGACACTAAGCGCCAAGTGCACCAGTCCCTTTTCGGTGTTGATGACGGGATACTCGCCGTCGGGAGAAAACGCAATGTCCGGCTCAGGCTCGTGCTGTTTATAAAACTGCATGTCGCCCCAGCCCGTCTCCTCGTCCGTGCCAAAGATCAACCGCACCTTTTTGTTCAGCTGTATGCAGTTGTCGCTAAGCGCCCTTATCGCAAAAAGTGATGCAATCGCGGGGCCTTTGTTGTCTATCGCGCCTCTGCCGTATATCTTGCCGTCGTGCTCAATGCCCGCAAACGCGTCCATCGTCCATCCGTCGCCCTTTGGAACAACGTCGATGTGCACGAGGATAGCCAGCATCTCGTCGCTGAATCCGTATTCTACATACGCCATCTGCCCAAACAGGTTGACGCACTCGAGATCCATACGCTCGCTCTCGCTCTGTACAAACATCAGCGCGTCAAAAATGCCTTTGCCGTACGGCATATTCAGATGCGGCTCGGTTCGCACGCTCTCAATTTTGATAAAGTCTTTCAGGGTTTGTATCATCTCTTCCCTGTATGGTTCAAATGAAAAATCTAACATGGTCGTCTCCTCTATATTCACGAGGCCCAGTTTATCAAACCGAGCACGTATTGATCAAGCAACACAAATATCCCAAGGATTGCGACGTATATCGCAAACCCGTATAGCCTCTTTTTCGCAATCAGCGCAAGCATAAACCGCACAGCGAAATACCCCGCAATGCCGGCACACACCGTGCCAATCACAGTCGGCAGCCATTCGATAACGACGCCCGGCTCCCGCGCAATCTCGACGCTCTGCAAAACAACCGACCCGAGTATTACCGGAATCGACATCAGGAACGAAAAGCTCGCCACCCGTTTTCTGTCCAGTCCAAACGCCAAACCGCCCGCGATTGTTGAGCCTGCTCTGCTCGCCCCGGGGAATATCGCAGCTGCCTGCATGATTCCCATCGCCAGCGCGCTGCCAAACCCCAGCTTACGCTTTTTGGCTATCGTTGTCGCGAGTATCTCGGACACGCTCAGAACAACCGCCGTAAACAAGAACCCGTACCCAAGATATCGCCCCGAGAACGCATCCTCAAAAAAGTCTCTGAATACGAATCCAAACACAAGCGCGGGTATCGTTGCAACAACCAAGTACAGCGTAAACTTTGAAAAGAAGTTTTTGAACAAGTCGACAATGTTTTTCCACATCACGATGACGACAGCGACAAGCGTCCCCAGATGCAGCATGGTGTCAAAGAACAGCTGCGGCTCGCTCATTCCGAATATGTTTTGCAGCAGCACAAGATGTCCGCTGCTCGAAACGGGTAAAAATTCTGTCAGTCCCTGTACTATGCCCAGCACTATCGACTCAAATACGCTCACATTAACTCCTTGCCAACTATAATATTTTATTATAGCAGTATGAATTTGATTTGCAAGTGTTAGTTATGTAAAATTTGAGTTTGGCGGCTATTTTCGTCACGCGCTGGGATTATGGTCGATTGACTATATCGCACATGCATTATAAAATAGTAAAGGAAAAGTGTATAACAATTCTATCTGTATCACAGTATCTGATCTGTATGAGATGGATAAATCATTCTCGACAAAGAGTTCACAATACAGGCTTTTTGCAAGTCGTGCCTAATGTGGAAATATTACTTCTGCTAAACCGTATACGGCAATCAGTAGTCCTAAAGTTGACGCAATAAAAACCAAAACAGAACGCGGTTTGGATTTAATAATTGCAATCAAGCCGATTAAAAACGATGCAAAGCCCAGCAGCCACGCAAGAACCAGAGGAATGGCAAGAGCAGGAGTGCTGAAAAATGTGTTGCCGCCTTTAATATCAAAGATAGCGATAGTTGCAAGAACAATTATTGCTGACAGGATAGCTACAAGAATACAAATCAACGACCATTTGCCAAGTTTGGTTTTAGGGAAAAAGCAGAGCTTCATAGAGATCACCTCCTTGAAGTCTATACATAATTATATGCTTATCATTTTGCAGAGTCAAGAATTTAAGCAGAAGCTGCACGAGTAGAAAATGAACTTTTCGTAGCACAATATCAACTTTTGTGATACGAGACACACGGCGGAGATAACAGGAGCAAGGAATCCGGATTAGGAGATAAACTGTATGCAAAACCAACCAACATTATTCTGGGATTTTGACGGAACATTAGCACACCGGGCAGGGCACCAGCGCGGCGCCATGATGTACGCGCTCGATAAGCACTGTCCCGGACACGACATTGAGATAGACCAGCTAAAACCACATTTGGCAAATATACTTCCCTGGCACATGCCGGAGAAATCGCATCATCATTTGAATACTCCGAAGGCTTGGTGGGCGCATATCGAAGGCATCTTTGCCAGCGCATTCGCGTCAGTCGGTATTGTGAAGGATACCGCCGCAACGCTCGCAAAAATCACGCACGAGCACTATCTTAATCCGGACGAGTTCATTCTCTTCCCAAACACAGCGCAAGTGCTTGCATCCTTGCAGGAGAAAGGCTGGCAAAACATCATACTCTCCAACCACGTTCCGGAGCTTAGCGACATCGTGCAAAGCAAAGGACTAAGCGATTATTTTACGTATTGCATCAGCTCGGCAAACGTCGGTCTCGAGAAACCCAACATCGATTTTTTCAAACACGCCGTCACGCTTGCTGGCAACCCAAGCAAAGCGGTCATGATTGGCGATAACATCACGGCCGACATACAGGGTGCCAAAAACGCGGGGCTTGATGCGATACTGATTCACACCGACCCCGATGATACGATAGAACACTTTGCCAAGACGATTGTGGACGTGGAAGCGATTTTAGAGCGAATGAGCTAGAAGGGGTAGACATGTTTTTTGACCCGATATGGTTATACTTAAAAGGCCTTGCCGTCACGCTGATAGTTGAAGTTGGTCTGTTCACGCTGATAATATCAAAAAAGCCGCTGCAAATCACCGCCGCGGCTTTCTTTAATATCACGTCACACTTGCTGCTCCACCTTTTTTTCCAGGGCATGCTGCTTATTGGCTTTGGCTACAACTTTTACGCATGGCTGATTGGCGAAGTGCTCGTGCTGCTGCTCGAGAGCGCGCTCTTCTTTTTCAGCAGAATCATACCAAGCTATAGAAAAGCGCTGTTTTGGGCGCTGGTGTTCAACCTAAGCTCGATAGCCATTGGACACTTCATCAATCTTCTTCTTTTCTAGATCGCCGTATATATAGTAGTACTGATAATATTCCCGTAACAAGCAGCGCGCCCCCAAGCGCTATCCACACCCATACAGGCACAGCGGGTATTACTTTTACGCTGTTGACGGTGACGGACGCAGTCGGCTTTGGAGAAGTCGCATGCGTCGGTGACGGCGTTATCGTTGGTGACGGCGCCGGTTTTGGCGTATTTACCGACAGAGGAGTCGGTTTTGGCACTGGCGTGCGCGATGGTCCCGGCGTGCGCGAGGGTGACGGCGAAGGGGTCGGGCTGGGCTCGTCCTTCTCAAGAACAAGACGTCCGTCGATATAATCTATCGGTTCCATAAAGTACAGAATATCTATCTCTTCGGGCTCGTTATCGGCTGTATCCTTATAATAAGAAACACTCCAAACAAAGAGTTTATCATCTATAATGTAACCGTAGATAAATCTCATATTATTAATATCGAATGAACTGGCTGAAAAGGTTTGATTGCTTTCCAATTTTTCTATAAGATTGTCTGCGTTGAAACTCCCTGATACTTCTCCGTCAAAATAGAAGTCGGTATAGTCTCGGTCAGATACGTTTTTTACTGACAATGAGTATCGGTTCTGACTGCCTTCAACGGGGGTTAGTGTAAGCTCCAGCTGTGGCATATCAATTTCTCTTGCAGGTATATTTTTTGTATTATATACTGCATAATAATTATCTTGCAACATAAAGATTATTGTAAAATCTAAAGGAAGCGTTAAGGGTATTTTCGATTTGTTAAGATAATAAGTATATCTTAGCTCAGTTGTGATGACTTCTTGAGACCCGAGAGAATCGATTAGCATAAACTCTTCATTTTCATTCCGAATTATTAAGTTACTGAGTGTAAATCCGGAGGTGCTCGCTACTGAAATATAACTATGTACCTCTCCTTCCACATAACTTATAGAAGATTCATAATCAGAGTAGTATGTATTGCCTAAATAAATGGCATCCTCACTTTCAACAGATACTGTATTTAGAAAATGTGCCCCGTGGTTAAGGTTAGTAAGCCTAATAGGTATTTTCTCTGTAGTATAATAATAGTTGCTTCTATGACCGTCAGCATCTTCTAATTCATACTCTATCCTAAACTGAAAATCGGTATAGAATAAACCATCTTTCTCATAAAAAAATATGCTTGGAGAAATAGGTTCAGAGACATCCCATACTATAGTTTCATATGGTTCAATAGTTGAATCAGCGTGGCTATTGAATGCACTTGATACATCATCGGAAACATAATCGTTAGAGAAAATGCGTAAGATATGCCAATCTGTTATAGGGTTTGATGTATTGTTGGACAACCTAACGGTAAAATCAAGCGTCCCGCCAATCTCTGCATTCCTACTTTTAAGCTCTACGGTAATAGACAAATTCTTGTCCTTGTCAATAATCGGTATTGCATCATTAGCCAGTCCCGTGACGGGAACCAGACAGAAAACAACGAGCATAAGTACCACAATTACTTTTTTCATATTGAACTCCTTTATCAAGGCGGATATGCCTAATTATACCACAACGCAAAATTTAAGCAAACATTTGTGCTGATTGCTGCCGACCCACATCAACGCCCCTTCGCCCAACATCGGTGTTGACTATATCGCCCCGCCAGTATAGAATATTAGCAATATCAATCTTAAGAAAAGGAGTGAGCGTAATGAAACTTGAAGTCGTAAGAACGAGCAACTTAAAAGCAAAACCGCAGGACGAGACTAAGCTTGGTTTCGGCAGACTGTTTACAGACTATATGTTTACAATGCAGTTTGAGCAAGGCAAAGGATGGTACGACGCTAAGATTAGACCGTTCGAGAACTTTTCGCTTTCTCCCGCGTGTAGCGTGCTGCACTACAGCCAAACGATTTTTGAAGGGCTTAAGGCGTACCACACCGAGGCTGGCATGAACCTCTTTCGCCCGTGGGACAACTTTAGACGCATGAACATTTCGGCAAAGCGGATGTGCATGCCCGAGGTCGACGAAGAATTTGTATTACAGAGCTTGGACGAGCTTTTGAAAATAGAAAAAGACTGGGTACCCAAAACGCCCGGAACATCGCTGTATATCCGCCCAACCATGATGGCGGTAGATCCGTTCCTTGGCGTCAGCGCGGGCAAGAACTACCTTTTCTATATCATACTCTCACCCGTGGGCGCATACTACGAATCGGGTTTAGAGCCGGTCGATATCTATGTCGAGGACGAGTACGTGCGTGCCGTTGACGGCGGTACCGGCTTCGCGAAAGCGGGCGGCAACTATGCTGCAAGTCTGCTTGCGGGCGAAATCGCGCACAAAAAAGGCTTCGCGCAGGTTTTATGGCTTGACGGCAAAGAGAAAAAGTACGTTCAGGAAGTCGGTTCAATGAACATCTTCTTTAAGATAAGAGGCGAGCTCGTTACAGCGCCGCTTGCAGGAAGCATACTGCCCGGCATCACCCGAGACTCTGTAATCACACTTTCGCGCGACGTGTTTGGCACCCCTGTGCGCGAAGAGAATATCGCGATCGCGGACGTGTTTGAGCAGAACGCATCGGGCGGGCTTGAAGAAGTTTTCGGTACTGGCACTGCGGCGGTTATCAGCCCGGTCGGCGGCATGACGTGGAAAGATAAAGACATCGTCGTGGCGGACGGCAGCATGGGCGAGCTTACGCGCAAGCTGTACAACACGCTGACGGGTATGCAGTACGGTGTGGTCAAAGACGACTTTGGCTGGATAAAGACGCTATAGAAGTATAATCTCAAAAGCGACGAGAGCAATCTTGTCGCTTTTTTAATTTGAAATAATATTTGCCATATGGTATACTGCGCTATGTAGTAACGATGCTTAAACAACTCGAAAAGGTGGAATGCTGTCCGAATTTTTAGTGTTATATAATCTCAAGTAACATAAGTAGTTTGGAAAAAATGTGAACTTGCCAACCGAATATTTTGGGTATGCGCTGACAAAAAGGCTTGTTGGTGATGCATGAATTATCGGTTTGCGGGGAATCTTTTTCTAAGACTGCTTTTTTATTATGGAAAAAACAAAGAGTATTGTTACTGCAAAAAACTATAATATTAGGAGAATATGATGAACATTGATAAACTGATTAACTTAACACAGGACATAGAGCTGTACGAAAAAGGGACAGGCGTTATGTGGACGGACGAGTATATTTCGGGTCAGCTGCTAAAAGCGCATATTGATAGTAGCAACGATTTAGCAAGCAGAAACGGCGCAAGCATTGAGCAAGCGGTTGATTGGATAGCAGGCGAGTTTGGCAGAAGCGGCGGCGCAGTCCTCGACATAGGATGCGGACCGGGTCTGTACACAGAAAGGCTGGCGGCAAAAGGCTACAGCGTAACAGGCGTCGATTTCTCAGAAAACTCGATCGAGTACGCAAAAAACAGCGCCAAAGAAAAGCAGCTTAATATTGAGTACTTCTGCATGGACTATCTTATGCTCGACTTTCATGATAAAGCAGATTTAATCATTATGATATACTGCGACTTTTGCGTAATGTCAAGCAGTGAGAGAGACATATTGCTTCAAAACATCTACCGCGCGCTAAAGCCGGGTGGCAAATTCATTTTTGATGTGCAAAATGAGACAGCGTTCAAGTGCGCAAAGGACGAAAAGAGCTGGGAGTTCTCAAGCGGCGGCTTTTGGCAAGCAGAGCCATACCTTTTGTTAACCTCAAAGCAGCTTTATAAAGAGCGCAAGATTGTATTGAACCAACACATCGTCATTGATGAGGAGAATGAATGCACCACCTATCACTTTTGGGAACACTTTTACAACGAAGGCGACATAAAATCCATTCTTGAAAGTAATGGATTCGCAAACGTGAAAAGCTGCGGAAACTTTCTAATTAACAACGAATTTCGTAACGAAAACGGTATTACGTTCTATAGAGTAACTAAATAGCCCGGTCAATGAAAAACGGCGAGAGCAATCTCGTTGCTTTTCATTGTACAGAAAACAAACATTTGTTTGAAAGTGCATACTATTTATGGTATTATATACAAAACATCCATGAAGGAAAACTGCATGAGCAACGATTATCATAAGGGAAAGCTAATAAAGACGAGCGTTCGCCCACAAGACTTTGACATGGACTTGAGAGGTCTTTATGGTTGGATGAGATTGATAACTACTATTTTAGGTTTGAGATTGGCTACAGGGCTTGCCCTCTCGATAGTTGTTTTGGCGGCTTTTGATTTATCCTCGATTGGGATTTACAGAATGACTCAAATGCTACTTTTTTTTATTTTAAGTGGCGTTGCGCTATTCCTCATTTACAAACGAAATATAAAATTTAGAATGATTATTGTCGCAGAACTGATAATAAGGGCAACACTTATAATAGTTTCAATTTCTATACATGAGGCTACAGAAAGTTGGATGGCTTTTATATTCCTCAGACCAATCTTCTCAATACTGGGGATTATTTATCTATACAAATCAAGTCGTGTAAGAAACACGTTTGTATATCCTCGCATGCAGTTTACAGATAAGGGGGCACCCGCCGGCCGACCAAAAGCAGTAAACTACGCAATTGGAGAACTCATGCAAATCAGAACAATGAGAATATCCGACTACGACAGCGTTTATGCTCTCTGGTCGGGCACAAACGGCGTAGGGCTTCGCACCCTCGACGACTCAAGGCAGGGTATAGAGCGTTTCCTGTCGCGCAACCCAAGCACCAACTTTGTTGCACAGAGCGGTGGGCAAATCGTCGGAGTAATCCTTTGCGGCAGCGATGGACGGCGCGCGTACATCTACCACGCAGCTGTTGCAGAAAACCACAGAAAGCAGGGCACCGGCAGCAAATTGTTTGAAGCGGTTAAAAACGCAGCCAAAGACATAGGCATCCACAAAATCGCTTTGGTCGTATTCTCTGACAACATACAGGGCAACGCTTTTTGGGAGCGCCGCGGGTTCACTCTACGCGGTGACCTTAGCTACAGAGATTTAAGCATAAACGATAATAACAAATATAAAGGAGACAACTATGAACGAGATGGAGACCATAAACATTATTGAGGACGAAAAAGTGGACTACAGAGACCCAAACCTAACGGGCATCGGCGGATGGCTGATTGTAATGCTGGTCGGTATATGCATTAGCATTGTAGAAATGCTTTACTCTATGTTTAGCTCGTTTGGATTTGGCATTTTCACTACAATAACTGTTTCGGTATTTTTACCGTTTATACTGTTGTATATCTTCTTGCTGATTACAATGGTAAAAAAGCTTCACTTCTTCCCGTTAATGTACTTTATTGTGATTATCGCATTGGGTGCCTTTAATCTTTTCATAGACCTTTACTCTGGTACGTTTGGATTTCTCACAGTAGTGTCTGTCGTTTCTGCGGTGGCATGGTCAATATACCTAAAAAAATCCGTGCGCGTGAGCAACACATTTGTGCGCAACTGGCAGGGAATAGAACTAGAGCACAAAGTATTCGACGATTACAAAATGTAAATGATCGCATCAACAAGAACGACATATAAAGGAGACAACAATGAACGAAATGGAGACAATCAGTATTGTTGAGGAAAAAGAATCGGACAATGAGAAAGCAAACAAATCGGGAATTGAAGGTTGGCTGGTCGTTCTTCTAATTTATATTTGCTTATGTCTTGCGGCGGCACTTTACAGTTCTATCGGCTCTTTTATTCAAAGCAGTATTACGTTAAGCTCAATAATAAGCACAGCGCTAATCGTTGTGTATACCGTTATGATTGTTGTTTTTGTGAAGAAGCGATACTACTTTGTAAAAATGGCAACGACAACCTTTGTGTTAATCACACTATACAATATAATTATGTTTTTAATAACAGTGGTCAGGATGTCATCATTCTTCTTTTTGTTTTCCACTTTGTATAAAGTGATCTTGGTTGTATCGGCGATTGACATTGTAATTATGATATTGTGGATTGTATACATAAGCAAATCTTACAGGGTTTACAACACATTCCAAGGCAATGTGGAGTATTATACTGGTTAACATAGGCTGCTAAATCGCTAACCAATAAGCTTTTGTAAGTATTCCTCGCCAAGAAACTGCTTGATAGTGTTTTGGTAACTCTCCTGCATGGTCAAGCACACATCGGACAAGAAGGTAGAGTCCTCGTCAAACTTTTCAACACCGCGCAGATAAAACGCTTTGTAGTCCTCGTGAATGATGAACGGAGTCTGCTGGGCTCTTAGGCACTCCTTAAACGTAATGACTCGGGCCAGCGCTCCGCTTGCACTGCCAATCGGGTTGATGCGAATAAACGTCGCATGAAATTGCAGTATGTCCGAAAAAGACACGCTCGGCAATGCATTGTACCACAGAAGGAGCCGGCTTATCTGCTCTTTGGCAGCATGCCACATGCGCCGGGTGTCTGCGAAAGCGCCGCCTCTGCCTGTCGCGTTGGTCAGCATTTGCGCAAACGAAAGCAAAAGCGACTCGGACAGCATTGTCTGCACCTCGCCAAGCATGACGTCAAATACATACATGGTGTTTGCCGTCGCTGTGATATCGCGCACACTGCTTGCGCCGCCGGTGTCGTTCGCGTCAAAGATTGCCGCTGTCTGCTCGGGCGTCAGGCTTGCGCCGTCGATACTGCCGCTGCCATAAGCGAAATGCACTTGTGTATAGCGGTATATACCACTCTGTGCACCGGAATCGCGCTCACTGAGCAGCGTGTTTGTAAGCGTGCTACAGGGATGCCCGCGGTCCAGCATAGCGAACACCTCGTCCATTGTCAGACCGAGCTGATTTGCTACCTTAGCCAGGTTTTCCGCCTTCAGCACACCGCGTTGCTCTATTCCCTTGTGCAGCGTCGCATACGGTATTTTGGTCAACTTGCTGAGAATCGAGACGTTAAGACCGTTTTGTTTAAGATAATCGACAAGAATCATTGCTCACCTCGGTGCAATTATATCCGAATACGGATAAAAAGGCAATAGAATAACCGAATAAGAGTAAGATTGAGGTTAAATGATGAAAAAACGTTGCTACGCGTGTGAAGAATGGCGGAACAAGGCGATAAATCACTAATCTTGATTGGCGAAACTCGGAATTTTGGATATATAGAGCTAAGAGCAAACCGTATAATCGAAAGGAGCTGCACAATGGAGGGAAGAATTAAGCTGTTGATCGTTGACGATGATGCGCAGCAAAGCGATACGCTGGTGCAGTATTTCGGCGCAAAAGACGATGTCGAGGTAATAGGCGCGTGCAGCAGCACCACAGAGGCCGCGCTGATGATTAAGCAGACAAACCCGGACGCGCTGATTACCGACATGGTTATGCCAAAGGCCGACGGATTGTCGCTGCTCGAGCGACTTAACTCGTCCGAGTTTGCAGCGATGCCGCAAACGATTGTGGTATCTGCCGCCACCAGCGATATACTGGTGCAAACGGCATGCAATCTTGGAGCAAAGTTCTACCTGGTCAAGCCGTGCGACAATGACATGCTCTACAGAAGGCTGCAAGATATGTTTGTCAGCGAAGATTTTATATCGCGGAGCAGTGCGAAAACACCGCAGGAACGTGCACCGCAGGAACGTGCGCTTTATGAGCGCATCACAACAATGTTCTTGTCAATCGGGATTGCGCCGCATATCAAAGGCTACCGTTATTTGCGCAGAGCTATCGCAATGGCGGTAAGTGACCCGCAGCTTATTGACGGCATCACAAAGAAGCTGTACCCCAAAATCGCTGTGCAATATGACACCACCGCAAGCAAAGTAGAGCGGGCAATCCGTCATGCTATCGAAATTGCGTGGTCGCGTGGCAAAATCGAAAACATCAACAGGTTTATTGGCTTTGACATATACACCAACAAGGACAAACCGACAAACGGCGAGTTTATCGCGCTCATTGTAGACAAGCTGCGTCTTGAGTATGGAGCAGCGTAAACTTGTCTGGTCACCCATAGCACGCCGCTGCTTTGCTTTTGTCTAATGTGAAGATTGTGTTTCATTATGCTGCCAAGAGAGCTCATTTCATTGACTAATATCAAATATGTATGTAAAATAAAGATATATGCTGTCAGTGTCATTTAGTAAGCACGTTTATGATGCGGCGGCTTTGTATGCTGCAATTTAACGAAAAGATATGTGAGTGTACAATTGCGACATGGCGGCGTTGCGCAGCAAGCTTAGCTGCACCGGATTAAAGAAACGAAAGTGGGACAAAAACAGGTTTGGACAAAGAAAAAACAAAGAAGTTATATACAGCGCTTGCTTGCATGGCGATTTTATTTGCTCTTCTTAGCGCACTCGAGTTCTTTCCATACGTTGTGCAGACGTTGCCGTTTTCAGTGATACTTTTGCCCGCGTTTGTGTTGGCGATTCCGATTGTGCTGACCTACGCGCTGGCTCGCTGTGGATTTGCTTACGGCGCTGTTGCCGGCGGTATTGCGTTTGGCGGCGCTGCGCTGCTTGGCTTTAGCACTCTGCCATATTTAGCGGCGGCGTTTATACCCGCTGCGCTTGCTGCAAGCTATATGATAACCAAAGCAAAGCGATTTAGGACGAGCTTTGTGGTGATATCCTTCGCAGCTCTTGCGGGCGCGGTTCTTGCAATCGTCATTTTGACGTCAACCTCCAATATGGGCGTGGTTGACTATGCGGTCTCTTATTACGGTGGGCAGCTCTCGCTGTTTGAGGACGCGCAGGTTACGTTAATATACGGCACTATGCGAACCGCGGATCTGCTTGCCGGAGCAGTCACTCAGGAAGCAATAAACTTAACTAGCAAAGCGGACGCTATCGTTAGGATGCAGGAGATTTTGAGGGACTTTCTCAACGTGTCCATCGTCTACCTGCTGATGCTCTACTCGATGGGGCTGGGGTACTTCACATACATAATACCGCGGGCCTATGCTAAAAGAGAAGGACAGAGCGTTGCGGACATGCACAAATTCAAAGACTACGCGCTCCCAAAGCGCTTTTGGATTGTAGCGGTGGTTTCGGTTATCGCGTCCATGATAGGCAGCAGCGTTGGATGGACGGGATTTGATATTTTAGAGTCAACAGTATATAGTGTCTTTCTATTCGTGTTCATGATACAAGGTTTAAGCCTTATGGTATATTGGCTGGATGAGCGCAAAACGGGTAAGGGTTTAAAGACGGTATTGCTTATCGGAGCAGTGATATTATTACAGACCACGATATTGCCGCTGGCCGGACTGGCAGAAAACATAATTGGCATCAGGAAGCGCATGCAGGCGCGAAAGGTGGAAAAAAAGTGAAACGCAAAATCAGAGTCTTTACAATAGAGTTTATATATTTGCTGGCTGCGCTGATCTTGGCCGCAGTATTAGCGTTTTTTGTAAGCACGCTCGTTGGCATAATCGTCGCCGGAGTTGGCATTGTTGTTATAGCGGTGTTCATACTCTTTAGCATGCTAAGGCGCATCAAGTGGCAAAAGATAGTGCTCAAAACGCTGCGCGAAAACAACGAGCTAAACATATACCTCAACACAATGATTATTCCGACCGCATTGACAACGCTTTCGGGCAAGGTGAGGTGGTGCAATCTCGCTTTCCGCGACATCGGCGGGTACGGTGCAAAAAGCAGCATCAGTAAGATGATTGAAGGAATCGACGTGCCCGACAAGGACATGAGGGTATACATCGGCGACAAAGCGTACAAGAAAGAAATCTACTCGGTAAAGCACAAGCGCCGCGAAATGCTGCTCTACCGCTTGATCGATGTAGAGAATACAATTAAAGCAAACGAGCTATACCAAAACTATCTCGGCGTTGTGTGCTATATGCAAGTTGACAACT
This sequence comes from Clostridia bacterium, assembly GCA_018648645.1. GTDB lineage: Bacteria > Bacillota > Clostridia > Christensenellales > SZUA-584 > JABGQS01. The sequence goes on along the minus strand of JABGQS010000002.1, from coordinate 153,155 downwards.
ATGACGAGCTATCTGCCGAAATATCGCAGACCGACTTGTCGAGCGTCATTGCCAAAACAGAGAAAAAAATATCGCAGTTTGCAAAGGAGCTTTCCGGAACGTTTCTTAGGATCGGCAGAGGCAAATACATGTGCCAGCTAGAGCGGCGAAGCCTGCCCGCGCTAAGAGCGGCAAAGTTCCCGATTCTGACCGAAGTACGTCAAATCAAGAAGACGTTCTGTCCCACGCTGTCCATCGCCATCGGCGTCGGGCAAACACCTGTGCAGTCGAGTGATTTTGCTGCCCGTGCATTAGAGCTTGCTCTTGGGCGCGGCGGTGACCAGGCAGTAATCAAGCAAGGCGACAAGTTCGAGTTTTTCGGCGGCGCTATCAAAACCACGCACCGCCGCAACAAAGTTAAATCGAGAATGATAAGCCACGCGCTGCGAAACTTGATGGAACAGTGCAGCGATGTGTATGTGATGGGACACGAAGCGCCCGACCTGGATTGCATGGGAGCTGCGCTCGGCATTTGCGCGTGTGCACGCGGGGCGGGTAAAAACGCATACATCGTTGTGCAAGACCCCAACCCGTCGATAGAGCCGCTGCTTGAAAGGCTGTCCAAATCAAAAGAGTATGCAGGCAATATTCTGACCGGGCAGGAGGCTGCAATCAATATCAGTGCGTCCAGTCTGCTCGTTGTTGTGGACACCCAAAATGCGGGTTATACCATTTGGCCGAACTTGCTGGAACTTAGCGACACGATTGTTGTGTTCGATCACCACCTTAGGGGAACCAGCAACATCGAAAACACCGCGCTGTATTATCACGAACCGTACGCATCGTCCGTTTGCGAGCTCGTCACAGAAGTTTTGCAGTATTTCGGCGACGATTTGTCACCTAAACCCATTGAGCTTGAAGCGCTGCTGTGCGGCATCATTATAGACACAAAGGATTTCTTATTTAACACGGGCGTGCGAACGTTCGAAGCGGCGTCATATCTGCGGCGTAACGGAGCAGACACAAGGGTAATCAGAGAGCTTGTCCAAGACGACATTGCGCTTTATGAGACGCGGACGGATATCGTGCGGAGCGCAGAGGTTTTGGGCGCAGGCATCGCGATTGCGAAGTGCCCGACAGGCACAACCAACGCACAGCTCGTTGCGGCGCAGGCGGCGGACGACTTGCTGACTATTCGCGGAAACAAAGCATCGTTTGTTGTCAGCGAGAGCGGCACCGACGCGGCCATCAGCGGCAGAAGCATAGGTGAAGTGAACGTTCAGCTGATACTCGAAGAGTTGGGCGGCGGCGGACACGCAACTATGGCGGCGGCAAAACTGAGTGACACAAGTATTACACAGGCGTATGAGCAGCTAAAAACTGCAATCAATAAATTTATGAAAGAGGACTAAAACATGAAAGTAATATTAACGGCAGATGTAAAAGGCAAAGGATATATCGGAGACATCGTGAAAGTCAGCGACGGGTATGCAAGGAACTATCTGATGCCTAAGGGTCTTGCTAAAGAAGCAACTCCGCACAACCTTAACATCGCAAAACAGCAGGCAAAAGCCAACGAAAAGCGCAGGATGATGGAGCGCTTGTCCGCAGAAGAAGCGGCGCAGAAGCTAGAGGGTCTCAAAGTGGTCGTTACAGAAAAGTGCGGAGAGAACGGCAGACTGTTTGGCTCGGTGACCTCAGCAGAGGTCGCGCAGGCGATTGCTGACCAGCACGGTATCGAAATCGACAAGAAGAAAATCGTTATGGCAGAGCACATAAAAGATTTAGGCGAGTTCCCGATGCAGGTGAAAGTGCACGCCGGAATAAGCGCGCAGATTACCGTAAGCGTAGAGGCGGCAGAAGAATAGAGGCAGTGTAATGGATCAAAATGAGCACGCGGCTTATGTGCCGCCCAATAACATAGAGGCCGAAAAGAGCGTTCTGGGAAGCATGTTTCTTGACCCCAAGGCGGTGTTTATCGCGATCGAGCGTCTTCGCCCCGAGGATTTTTACAGCAAGCGCAACAGCGAGATTTTTGAGTGCATGGGCGAGCTTAGTGAAACAGGCAATCCAATCGACACCGTAACGGTGGTCGATAAACTCGAGCGCAAAAAGCTGATAAGCGAGCCGGATGAGATGGTGTACATTGCCGATCTGGCAAACAGTGTGCCGAGCGCCAGCAACATTCTCTACTACATCGAGATTGTAGAGCAAAAATCGCTGCTTCGTGCGCTCGTGTCCATCGGTAACGATATTGTGCGCGATGCAATGTCGTCCGAAGACGAAACGGCTGACATTGTCAACCGCGCGGGCGACCTAATATACAAAATAACGGTGAAGCGTAACCGAGACTCGCTCGAGCATATAAAGCAAGCGTTGGTGGACGGCTACAACCTCATCAGCGAATCGAGCAAAAACAAATCGGGACTGCTCGGCATACCGACAGGGTTCAAGCAGCTCGACAACATGCTTTCTGGTCTGCAAGGCTCCCAGCTGATTATCATTGCCGGACGTCCGGGTGTCGGTAAAACGAGTATCGCGCTAAACATCGCGCAGCACGCGGCGATAAAGGCAAACGTGCCCATCGCCATGTTCTCATTAGAGATGAGCAAAGAGCAGCTTGCCCTGCGTATGATGTGCAGCGAAGCTCTTGTCAACAGCGAGAAGATTCGCCACGGCAACGTTAGCGACGATGATTTTGACAGACTGTCTATCGCCGTAAAAAGCTTGGCGGGTGCACCGATATACGTAGACGACACGCCGACGATAACCGTTATGGAAATGTTGGCGAAAGCGCGCAGGCTAAAGCAAGAAAAGGGTTTAGGTCTGGTCGTAATCGACTACCTGCAGCTGATGACGGGCGGAAGCCGCCGCGAAAACAGACAGCAAGAGGTTTCGGGCATGACGCGCTCGCTCAAAATCATGGCAAAAGAGATCAACGTGCCAATCGTGCTTCTCTCTCAGCTTTCTCGTGAAGTCGAAAAGAGAGAGTCCAAACGGCCCCAGCTTTCTGACCTTAGAGAATCGGGTAGTATCGAGCAGGACGCAGACGTCGTTGTCTTTCTCAGCAAAGACGCACACAGCGAAGAGCAGGCAAGCAACGAAGTTCGTGTAATCGTCGCCAAGCAAAGAAGCGGACCGACGGGCGACTTTATCCTCGGGTACAGAGGCGAGTTCACGCGCTTTAACGAGATTGGCGACCACTAGGAAAAACAAAACATGTATACAACAAAGTCCCTTGGCGAAACGCCGAGGGGCTTTTTATCTGCGCATTGATAGATAGCAATTTGCATACTTCGACGTCAGCCAACGCTCTTGTAGAAAGCGACGTAAATACTGTGCAATTACTAATAGATACACCTGTATTAAAAGAAGAGCGGTTTTATCCGCTCTTCTTTTAAATATCTTATTTAAAGTTCACTTTTCCTCTTTCTCTTTCTTCTGGTCAGAATCACAGCTAAAACGGCAGCTGCCGCAAGTATCAACGCACCAAGCACCCCGATTATTATATACAGGTAAGTCTTAACGCCTCCGCCTTCGCTCGTTTCTGTCTGCGCCGTTTCCACAGGCTCGGCAGTCGTTTCCGGCTCCTCCTCCTGCACAATCTGCGTCACTGTTTCTGTTGGTTCCGCAGGTGCCTCTATCGTTATAATTACCGAATTGGTATCGACCTGCGCGCTGTGCTCTCCCGTCCTGCCAATTACCTTGTAGTATACAAGAGTCGTTTCATCAAACGCTTTTGTGAAAGACGAGGTGCCTGCATCTCCCGGCTCAAGCCCTTCTAAACCCGCCACCGTTACGCCTTCACTGTCCACAATATCAAATGACTCTATTGCGTCACCGCCGGTATTGTGTATAGTAACTTCGAAGTTTACATCCTCGCCCGCAAGCACGGCTGTCGGGTCTGCGTTCAGCGAAGCATCAAACTCTATCACCGGTATACGCTCCACCACATTTTTTCTGATGAGAGCGTCGCTCAAGGTGAACGAAACCTCACAATACTCAAAGATGATAAAGTAGTACGCAGCTATACCGCCGTCTGCTTCGTCTGTCAGCTCAAACGAAACCCTGTGGGTTGTGCTGTCCCCACGTGAAAGATTTGGCTGAGCGATGTATCCCGTATCCACCATGTGCTCTCCGGGACCTTCCATGTTGCCAAAAACCAAAATTCTGGTTTCGACATTGACAAGCTGTGCGGATGTGATGTTCTCAAACTCGTACGTAACTTGCACCTCTTCACCAAAATAGTATTCGGATTTGCTCGGTGATATTCTTCCGCTCACTCTTACCATATCCTCTTTATGTATATTCGTAAGAGTGAATTTGTTTATCTGAATACCGTCCGGATTCGCTGTCGAGTTGTTGTTCATGGAAAACAATATTGTTTTTTCTACGTTTAAGTCCTCCGGCGCAAACGGAACAAGGGAAACTGTTCCCGAGCTGTCCCCGGGTCTGATCACATGGTCCCATACCATGTAGAAACCGGCAGAGGTGTTTATATCCACCCTTACCCATGTAATATCAGTGGTTCCGTTATTCGTAACGACAAACTGAAGGCGCGGCTCGCCGCCGGGGTCCCCGACCTCTTCGGGTATGAATTCAAACGTAACCTCAAAATCCTCATTTGCAGCAATCGAAACGCCTGGAGGCAGCATTAACACTATCAAAGCAATTGTCAGCATCACAGAAATTACGGCTCGTTTTCTCATAGCTCCCACCTCAAATATATTTATTATTTTTTTATGTAAGAAATATTAGTATTCCTTGATGCAAACAGGCTTGCGCCATTGCCCAATTTCTGCATCAACTTAGAAATGATTTTTTCTGCAGCAAAGCCGCAAACAATACAACAAGCTCTTCTATATAATACCATTCTGAAATTCATTTGTCCACCTAAGCCGGGGCGGATATTCTCCAAGAGGCTATTTATATCGCTCAGCGTATCGTTATCGTGTGAACAGTAACCTTCTCCTGATTGCTGTAATCAAACAGCATCGTCACTTCTTGCCCAAACAAGCGAGAGAACGTGCACACAAAACTTCGGCTGCTTTTCTCTCCGCTGGTCAAGTTCTCGTAATGTTCCAGTTTGTTATAGCTGTTATAGAATCTCCGCAATGCCACTTTTTTGGGCAGATTGGGCTTAAAACCCTTCGGCCAGCTGCGTGGCTTCTCCATTTTCAGCCAATCATAGACAAGCGCTTCACCAATCAACTCATCGCCCTGCGCAAACTCCAACAGAAGTTCGAACAGCACGTGCTTGCCCTGCGGTCGCTCAAAATATCCATGGCTCAGCGCAAACCCCGAAAACCTCTCGAAGAAAGCAAACGCGCCGGACTCGCAGGTCTGAACATCCGACGCGGTCTCGGCAAATTTACCGCTGGATGAAATAGAATCGCTATTACACGGCTGAGTAGCTGACGTAATATCGGCACATTTTTTTATGGATGCAGACGAGCTGACTTTGCACGTTTGAGAATCTGTTGATAATCCATCCAACCTATCAAGAAATTCTGTCGTATTTGATTTACACATATGAGTAATTGTCTGTTTGAAATTGCCTGAATTATGTAAGACATCCACAAGGTCTGCAATGCGGTGCAACTCTCGCAGCTCAACGTAGCTCAACACATGTGTACTTAACACTTCATACGGCGGATAGTCGGTATACGCAATTTCATACTTGTCAGCCATGTCAAACATGGGCGAACCCTTCAGAACCTTCAAGAATCCTAGCTGAATTTGCTGCGCTCCCAGCGCATAAACATCGTTAAACGAGCGCGAAAACGACGCATAATCTTCATACGGCAGCCCCGCGATGAGATCTACGTGCACGTGGATGTTGCTCATTGTACACAGCGCACGTGTGTTGCGCATCAGGCTTGTCATATCAAAATTGCGGTTAATCGCCTTCAAAGTTTGCTGATTTGTAGACTGTATACCGACTTCAAACTGTACTAGTCCTACTCGAACAGTCCTAAACAGCGCCAACATCTCGTCCGTCAACAGATTCGCAGAAATCTCGAAATGAAAGTTGGTGCTGCATTGCGGATACTTGTCTGACAGCGATACCAGCGCCCCCAAAATCTCATATGCTCTGGCTTCGGGATAGTTAAACGTGCGGTCAGTAAGTTTTACTCGTCGTACATTGTTTTGCATGAAAAACTCAAGCTCTTTGATGACTCGCTCGACATCAAGAAACCCCGTTGGCATATCCGCCGACATGCAGTATGCGCATCGGTACGGACAGCCGCGGCTCGTCTCGTAATATATAATCTTGTTGTCAAAAGTCGACAGATCGTCATAGAGAAACGGCAGCTCGTTCATGTCAAAAATCGGCGCGTCGGGCGTGGTGATTATTTCGCTGCCGTCGCGCACACACGCAGACGGCGTATCAACTATGCTCTGCCCCTCGTTCAGCCTCTTCATAAAGTGAGCAAACGGCACTTCGCCGCTGCCGCGGACAATCATGTCGATAAAGCTATACCGCAGCATCAGCGCCTCGCTGTCAAACGACACCTGTGGTCCGCCGAGCAGTATCAAACACTCCGGCAGTATCTTCTTAACGCTGGATGCCGCTTTCAAAACGCTGTCGATGCTCCATATGTAGCAGGAGAACCCGACAGCGTCCGGGCTGCCTTGTGCTATTTGCTCAGCAACGCGATCTATGTTTTGATTGATATTGGCTTCGATTATCTGCACATCAAAAGGCACTGCAGAGGCTAGACAATGCAGTGCTAAATTGCTGTGCGTATATCTTGCGCCAAACGCGCAAAGTTTTACTTTTTTGCTATGCATAGAAACGACTGACTAAAAGTCCATGTTTCGATCATCAGACTTCTTCGTTTTGAACTTTGGTATTTTGAGCCCTTTTGCTTTGGGTGGCTTCACGTCTTTGGTTTTAGGCGGTTGCACGTCTTTGGTTTTAGGTGGTATCACGTCTTTGGTTTTGGGTGGTTTCACATCTTTGGTTTTGGGCGGTTTTACACCGGCTGCATTTGGCACATATTCCGCATTGCCCATAATCATCCTTACGGCAAGCAGCGTAACAAACGCGAATATCAGCAGCAGACCTGCCCACTGCACAATCGCGAACGGAATCACCGCTATGCGCAGCGGTATCGGCACACTGAGTATTCGCGGCATGTTGCCAATTTGCACAAACACGGCGAAGATAATACTGACCACGCCGGCAGCAAACGCCACCAGGATATCGGCAAGACCGCTTCGAGTTGGTCCGTCACTTAAAAGCGTTGATACGATAAACAGCGCACATGTGAGCGCCGCACTGAGAAACAACAAGAATGTGAAGACGTAATGAGTTGATGCAACGTTCAGGGTAATCACGCCCTGCGCCGCAATCAGCACGCCTGTCAACACACCAAAGAATGATGTCGCGACAAACAACGGAGTGTCCTTTTTTATTCCGTAACCAATCATAAATATGCTCAGCAGCAGTCCGGACACAACCAGCCCAATGTTAAACGTAAGCTGCGCCGACGAGCCCAAATAAACGGCAGGGTATTTGCCTAGCTCTGTGATAAACCCGTTTAGCAGCGAATAGCTTTCGTGTCCTATAATCGAAATAAGAGAGATCACCAATAAAACAACGGTGCCCGCAATCCCGATAATACCAAACGATAATTTGCTTTTACTCATTGACTCCTCCTTAGAACATCATACAATCAACGTATTTTTCCATGAAATACGCACTCATTGCAAGCTCTACATGTTCGCTTGCCTGTGCGATTTTTTTGCTTTCTTCTTGATATTCGCCAAACCCCAGCGTCATTCCTGCCCCTGCGCCCGCTGCGTTGCCAATATTTTTAAGCTTAGCCAGCGCGCCCGGTGGCAAAAGTCCAATGTGCGCTGCGTTCTCCTCGTTCATATAGTTGCCAAATCCGCCGGCAAGATACAACGTCTGCACGTCTTCAAACTCCAGCCCCGCGCTGTTGATAATCGCGAGCATTCCGGCAGCAATCGCCGACTTCGCTGTTTGTATGTTGCGCACGTCCTCCTGGCTGATGTACACGCCATCGCAAATCTTAAACGCCGACATACCTTTTACTTCTTCCGTAAAAGCGCCTTCTTCTATATAACCCGTTTCGTCCATCGCGCCCGATGTTTTCATAAGCGCAAGTGTATCGATAACGCCCGAGCCGCATATCCCGGTTGGCGCAATATCGCCTATGGTCGTATACTCAATCTTTCCATCTATAGTATATACGCTGTTGATTGCTCCTGCAACTGCCGCCATTCCGCACGATAGCTCCGCGCCTTCGAAGGCCGGGCCCGCAGCTGTGGACGAAGCGAGAATTTTGCCGTGCGCATTTAGCGCAACCTCTCCGTTTGTGCCGATATCGAGCAGCAGCGACACGTCTTCCTTCAACATACCTGACGACAGGATAGCCGAAGTGATGTCGCCCCCAACGAACGAGGACATGCATTGCGAAAGATATACGTCCGCATCGCCAATCAAGTCAATCTCCTTTGTGTTAACGATGTTACCGAACCCGAACGGCATCTCAAACGGCGAAACACCCATTGGTGACGGGTCTACCTTTGCCGCCAAGCACAGCATAGTCGTGTTACCCGTCAGCGACATTTTGCTGACCTGCGACACGTCTATGTTCTGGCGTGTGCACAGCGTTTCAATCAGCTTGTTCAGCGCAGTAATTATCGCGTCGTGCTGCTCGCTAAGCCCGGTTTCCTTGTCCCTGCAATATTTGATGCGCGAGATAACGTCAACGCCAAACGACGTTTGCGGGTTAATCACGCTTTCTATATCGACGCACTCACCGCTCTCATAGCTGTACATATATGCAGCAACGGTTGTTGTGCCAATGTCAATCGCAATACCGTAACCATCGAAATCCGCATCCAGCGTGTGCAGTCTTCCTTTTGTCATAATCGCCATGTCAGCCTTTACGGCTTTGTGCACGTTTCCCTGCTTGTGCTTGATGCACTCCTCGAACGGGCATTTGCCAAATATACATGCGCCTGTACAAACTCTGTTGTCGCTCATGATTTCTCCTTTGTATGCTAAGTTGTATATATAATAAAGCTTACTTGCTTTGTGTGTCTATAATATATTTGCCAAAATGGTTACGTACATGCTTAAATAAATCGAAAAGCGCCTGTTTGCTGTGATGCAGCGACACTTCAAAAGTCTCGTCGCCGTTCGAATAAAAAAACTCGACGCTGCCGCCGATTCTAAGTCTCGTGTCGTGCAGAGATTTTATCCCGCTTGCCCAACCCATCAGCACATCCGACATTCCCCGGCTTTCCTTCTCATACGGCAGAGTGCACTCGTCCGGTTCGATAATCTTTATCTCTCTCAGCTCGCCGCAGCCTATATCGATGTTGCTGTGTCCGTCACACCACCTTGCCTTAATCCGCAGACCGCGTTTGTGCTTGTTTATTCGCACCGTATCCGTATACAGCACATCTCGACCGAGTCTCTCGTCACTAAAGTATATTTGGTCGACATTGAAGCGTTTAAGCGAAAACTGCGTCTGTCGCCCGATTGTGCTGCTGCCTTTTGAACCGTCAACTCTCATTACTCGCTCCCTGTAAAAACGCTAAGCTACTCCGCGCAGCGCGTACACGTCTTGATAACCTTGCCGTCATAATCCTGCGTCAGCATCTGCCCCGGCTGCGCAATGGCGAACCGCTCGTCATGGTTGCCCGTTAAAAAGTCGGTCAGCCATTCCTTGTTGCCCTGCACCTTCTCATACTGCCACCCGAGATACTTTGCCGCTTCTTTGGTGTACTGCTCGTACTGAGGGAAATTTAGCTCGTCCCACGCAACGTACGCCGCAGTCGTATAGTTCTTCACTGTGCTTTGCGCATCCAAAATATACTCCGCGTTGTCGACTCCATAAAGCGCGGTGTATTCTATCATCTTGGCCTTGTATGTATGCTCGCTCGGCGTGTATCCGTTTTCTATCCACGAAGCGTTATACCAATACGTGCCCGGATGCTCATCAAAAAACTCTCTGTACTTTTCGTAAGACCCAAGGTACAGCGCAATGCAATCATCGCAGCGCGGCACAACAAGCTTATACTTCTTAGAGCTTAGAGTGCTGATGCCGTTGCTGCACAGCCCGTACCCCAGTAATATCGCGTCATAATCCTCGCCGTATCTAATCTCGTTAGAGTGCATGTCGTTGCCCGAATCGATGCTGTCAATCTCGTCCTGCAGCGCTTTGCGCAGTATATCGGGCGTATCGTGCAGTGAGCGCCGCATATATGTGATATCAAGCACGCTTTCGCAGCCCGCGCCAATCAAGCTTAATTCTCTAAATAACGCCTTGCAAGCAATCACTTTATAGTTCATCATTTCTCCCCTATTACATGGTGTTTGTGCTGCCAAAAATTGCACTACAACGAACAATTATATCATAGGGAAGCAAGCGAAATTAAAAATTTCTTGCGTTTTTTTTGGTTTGCTTGCTTTATATTTAGGCAAGTGCTATATTTTACATAAATATTACTTTTTAAAATGTTTCAAATTTAGTATATGAAAGAGAAGATTTTGTGCTATAATACAGCCTGTGAGAAGTTGGAGGTAATACATTTATGATTATCGCACTTGGAAGTGACCACGGCGCTTTTGAGCTTAAAAACATTATTATAGAACATTTACAACAAAAAGGGATAAAAACAATCGACTGCGGTACGAATAGCGTCGATTCTTGCGACTATTCAGATTACGCGCAAAAGGTATGCGCGCTTGTTAATAACGGCGAGGCGACCTTAGGCATTTTGGTTTGCGGTACCGGAATAGGCATGTCGATGGCGGCAAACAAAATCGCGGGCATTCGATGCGCGCTTTGCGGCGATGTTTTCAGCGCAAAAGCAACGCGCAGCCACAACGACGCAAACGTACTGGCGCTCGGTGCAAGGGTAGTCGGTGTCGGGCTGGCGCTAGAGATTGTGGATGCGTATTTAGGCACTCCGTTTAGCGGAGAGCAGCGTCACGCAAGAAGAATTGAGAAAGTTATGAAGCTGGAAACAAATAAAAGCTTACAATAAACGGAGGCAGCAATGGGCAAACTAGTCATCATGGACCACCCACTGATTCAACACAAAATTACGTTAATCCGAGACGAGAAAACAGTAACAAAAGACTTTAGAGATTTGGTGCAAGAGCTTGCCATGCTGATGGCATTTGAAGTTACAAGAGATCTTCCGCTAAAAGATGTGCAAGTTCAAACACCTGTATCGCTGGCAAAAGCAAAAGTGCTTTCGGGCAAAACTGTAGGCATCATTCCGATTCTGCGCGCAGGGCTTGGTATGGTAGACGGTATTCTCTCGCTTGTCCCCGACGCAAAGGTTGGGCATATCGGACTGTATCGCGACCCCGACACATTGCAGCCGGTCGAGTACTACTGCAAGCTGCCCACAGACGCACAAGATCGCGACATGATTATCGTGGACCCGATGCTTGCAACTGGAGGCAGCGCAATCGGCGCAATCGAGCTTCTCAAAGGTCACGGTATCAAAAACATAAAGCTGGTTTGCTTAATCGCAGCGCCGGAGGGCGTGGATGCTGTACAAAAAGCGCATCCGGACGTGGACTTGTTTATAGCGGCGCTCGACGAGAAACTCAACGACCACGGTTACATCGTGCCGGGTCTTGGTGACGCGGGCGACCGTCTGTTTGGAACGAAATAACGCATCGCTGATTTACACTCAGCGGTTTTTATTACGCATTAACAATGAGGTGAGATAATGGCAAAAGAGGTTTTATCAGCAATCAAAGAGGCAGAGGAGCAGGCAAAAGAAACGCGGCGCGTTGCTATGCTGTCTGCGAAGGACGACTTAAAACGCTCCGAGCAGGAAAACAGTGAGATTAAGGACAAAGAGCTGACGGACGCGCGCCACAAAGGTATCGAGCATGTTAACAAAGCAGAAGCGCAGGCAAAAGCGCAGCTTGACGCCCAGCAAACTAAACGCACGCAAGAATGTGAAGATCTCAAAGTGAAAGCGGCAAGCAAGCTAGACGCAGCCGCGCACGTCTGTATAGAGAGGATCATAAAATAGTATGGCGATACTAAGAATGAAAAAAGTAGCGCTTATTGCGCACACGGACAACCGAAGCGCTGTTCTGCAAAGCTTGCAGGACATCGGTGCGGTAGAGGTCGTCTCCACGCAGGAGCAAGAGCTTAGCGCAGTGGAAGCCTCCGGCACTCTGCCCGCGCTCGAAAAGCGGCTTGGCGAAGTTCGCGAGGCGCTCGATGTAATCAGAAATTATGACGAAAGCAAAACCGGCTTTCTTACGCCAAAACCATCCATTACAATAGATAAACTAAAAAATATGCAGCAAAGCTTTGAGCTGGAGGACAAGGCAATAGAGCAAACAAAGCAGTTTAGCGACGACATGAACGCGCTCAAAACGCGTCGGCACAGATTGAGAAACCGTGTGACCCAGCTAGAGCCGTACGCAAAGTTTGACGCTCCGCTGGAGAGTGTTCGTGACAACGACTACACCTCTTGCCTTCTTGGCACTATCCCGACAGACAAAATGGACGCATACAAAGATATTCGCAAAAAGTTTGAGCAAACCGCATACTTTGAAGAAATAGACCAGCACAAGGACCTCCTCGCGCTCTATGTCGTAATGGCAAAGGATGCGGATGAAGAGCTGACCGGCGAATTGAAATTCATCGGTTTTGCGGAAGCGTACACAAAAGAACTTTACGGCACACCTGCCGATTTAATGTTTGACCTAAACAACGAATACGAGTCACTCGGTTTCGAGACGGAAGAATACGAAGAGAAAGCCAAAAAGTTCGTAGACGACAAACTAACCTTGCAAGCGATAGAAGACTATTTGCTTAACGAGATTGCGCGAGAGCGCTGCGTCGAGAACTTAGGGCAGACGGGCAGCGCATTTATGCTGGAAGGCTGGATCGTTGCTGATGGCGAGCCGACTGTAAAAAAGGCAATATTGGACGCTGCGCCCGAAAGCTATATCGAGTTCAGCGAGCCGGAGCGAGAAGACTTGCCGCCAACAGCAATATCCAACGGGAGCATCGTGACACCTTTCGAAGGCGTTACCGAAATGTACGGCGTTCCCTCATCCAAAGGTTTTGACCCCAACAAGCTGATGAGCATATTCTACTTCCTAATCTTCGGCATGATGATGGCGGACATCGCGTACGGTCTGATTTTATCACTCGGCGCGTTGCTGGTGTTAAAGTTGAAAAAACCGACCGGCACTTTCCGCAAAATCACCGGCGTAATCATGATCTGCGGTATCGCGACAACGCTGTGGGGCTTTTTCTTCGGCAACGTTTTCGCTATCGAAGGTATACCCTCAGTCATCAACCCCATACAAGACGCGATCCTAATGCTGGTGCTTTGTCTCGGGCTTGGCGTTGTGCACATATTGGTCGGTCTTGGCATAGGCGCATACATGGCGATACGCGATGGACGTGTTTGGGACGCGATATTCGACAAAGGCTCGTGGATCATGATATTGGTTGGCGGCATTATGCTGGCAGTCGGCATGATGATGGGCGGGGTTCTCACCACGATCGGCATGATTGTGGCCCTAATGGGCTTTGCCATTCTAATCTGCACAGCAGGTCGTCACAAAAAGGGTATTTTCAGAAAAATGATTGGCGGTCTTGCAAGCGTGTATGACATAACGGGCTACGTCAGCGACATACTCTCATACAGCCGTATCTTCGGCATGGGTCTTGCCACCACCGTTATCGCAATGGTGTTCAACACAATCGCCGGTTTGTTCATGGGCCCGTGGTGGGGCTACATCATCGGCATCATCGTCATGACAATTGGTCATGTGTTTAACATAGGCATCAACACACTGGGCTCATTCGTTCACACCGCAAGGCTGCAATATATCGAGTTCTTCAGCAAGTTCTATGAAGGCGGCGGTCACGCGTTTATGCCGCTTAGCGTGCGTACAAAGAACCATCGCTTAGAAAACCCACCTCAATGAATGTAGATTCATCGGTGACCCAATAGATTAACACCGCGTAATGCGGATAATGATAGCGAAATAATACGATATAAATACAGGAGGAAACAAAATGACAAACCTAATGGAGTTTTTCGGAGAATACTTTGGCGTGATTATCTCGACCTTTGGCGCAGCGCTGGCCGTCGGTCTTGCCGGAACGGGCAGCGCAAAAGGCATGGGACTTGCAGGACAGGCAGCAGCGGGTCTGGTGAGTGAAGACCCTGACAAGTTCGGTAAAGCGCTGGTTCTCCAGCTGCTTCCGGGAACGCAGGGTATCTACGGATTGCTTGTTGCGTTCATGATACTGCTTAACAACGGCATCGTCGGCGGAGAGGCAATCAGCGCAGCACAAGGTTGGGTATACTTCTTTGCAGCACTGCCAATCGCGATTGCCGGTCTTACTTCGGCTATAGCACAGGGAAAAACAGCCGTTGCGGGCATCGGACTTCTCGGCAAACGCCCGGAAGAGTCCGGTAAAGCGATAACCATGGCAATCATGGTTGAAACGTACGCTGTTTTCGCGCTGTTGATTTCGATGCTTACGATACTGCTTAGCGCAGGCAAGTTTTAGTTAGGACGTGGCAAATATGGCCGGAGCAGAAAAACTTATAGAAAAAATCGGAGCCGACGCACAGCGCGATTCCGAAAAATACTGGCAGGACGTGCAAGACAAAAAGAAAGTCGCTCGCAGTAAGCTTCTTCGCGAAATCGACAAGCGCAAAACCGAGATAGAGAAAATGTCGCAGGTTGCGGGCGTCGAGAAGAAAAAACGAATGGCCGCTGTTTATGACCTTGAGTATCGCAAGCAGCTACTGGTAGCAAAGCAGGAAATGATGACGAAAGCCAAAGCTCTTGCCAAGCAGAAGCTGGCTGCGCTTAGTGACGCCGAGTATATCGTGCTTATGAAAAAGCAGCTTATCGGCTGCGCCTCAGACGGCACGGGCACAATCGCAGTGGCGGCGGGCGAGAAGCGGCTGAACACCGCGTTTTTGGCGGATGTCAACGCAGCGCTTGCTGCAAAGGTCGGCAAAGGCGAAGTGAAGCTGGCTGACAAGCCGTACGATATCACGGGCGGATTCGTGTACATAAGCGATGGTCTCGAGATCAACGTTTCGCTTGAAGCGCAGCTTAACGAAGCGTGGCAGGACGTCGAAACGCAAGTGGCAGCTGTATTGTTCGAGAGCTAGAGGAGACTTAGATGTCAGAAACGAATAGCAGCTATCCTTTCGCCGGAGCACGAATCAAGGCGATGGAAAGCTCACTAATAACAAAAGACAAACTAAATAGGATTATCGAAAGCAAAGATTTTGATATGGCGATGCGTGTTTTGAGTGAAATCGGCTATGCACAGCCTGTGCCGACAGGCGCAACGTTCGAGCAGATGATAGACAAAGAGCTTGCCGCCGCGGACGAGCTTTTGCTTGAGGTTTCGCCCAACGATACCTTCATCAAAATCATGCGCGCGCAAAAGGACTATCATAACCTAAAGGTTTTGATTAAGCTGTTGATGCAGGACAAAAGCCTGGAGGAAGCAGAGCTAACACCCGGCAACCTTGCGGTAGACACACTGCGCCGCGCGATAACAGAGAACAACTATTATGACCTTCCGCCGCACATGACAGACGCTATGTTCTTTATCGACAAGCGGTTTGCCGTTGCGCTGGACGCGTCCATAATCGGCGTAGCAATGGACAGAGCTTACGCCAAAGAGGTCAAAGAGCTGTTTTTGCAAATGGATGACGAGCTGGTAACAAAATACTTTAACGCATATTTTGACCTCAGTAACATCATCGCGTTCATGCGAATACGTGTGTCCGGACACAGCAAAGAATCGTTCGAGGACGCGCACCTTCACGGAGGCACCATCAGCAAGCTCACATTTTCCGAAGCGTTCGATCTCGCTGACGAGAGCGTTATGAGCGCGCTGGCAAAGGGTGACTACGCTGCGGTGCTGGCGCCTGCGTTCGACGAGTACCAAAAGACAGGTCGGCTGTACATGATGGAGAAAGCTAAGGATGATTACCTGCTTAGCATGCTCCGTGCACACCGTCACGACATGTTCAGCGTCGCGCCGATCATGTGCTATTACGTCGCAAAGCAGCGCGAAGCTGCAGCAATTAGGATGGTAATGACAGCAAAGCTTGGCGGTATAGACGGACAGGTCGTTTCAAACAGAGTAAAGGAACTATTGTAGGAGAAATGTATGAGTAAAATTGGTGTAATTGGAGACAGTGACAGCGTTGTAGGCTTTAAATCGCTTGGCATAGACGTATATCCTGCTACCGGCGGCGAGATTATGAAGACCATCAACCGCTTGGCTTCGGGCGGATACTCGATAATCTTTATCACCGAGCAGGCGGCAGAGCAGGCAACCGAAACGATAGATCGATACAAAACTATGCCGTTTCCTGCGATTATACCGATACCGAGCAATCGCGGCACAACCGGGCTCGGCATGAAAAACATCCGCGCAAATGTAGAAAAAGCCATCGGCGCAGACATATTGTTCGGCGACGAGTAAAATAGACAATAATTAATTTATGATATATAGAGAAAGAAAACGGACACCCAGTGTCCGACAGGAAGGATATCGTTTATGGAAGGTAGAATAGTAAAGGTTTCGGGTCCGCTGATCACGGCGCAAGGCATGGGCAACAGCGAAATGTACGACGTTGTCAGGGTTAGCGAGCAGAAATTGATTGGCGAGATTATAGAGCTTCGGGGCGACACCGCTTCGATTCAAGTATACGAAGAAACGAGTGGTCTTGGGCCGGGAGAGCCGGTGTTCTCGACAGGCAGTCCGCTAAGCGTAGAGCTTGCACCCGGGCTGATAGAGTCGATATTCGACGGCATTCAACGCCCGCTCGACGTTATTCGTCAGCAGACGGGCGACAGGATTGCCCGTGGCGTAGATATCGCCGCGCTAGACCACGACAAGAAGTGGGACTTCATACCGCTTGCCAAAGTCGGTGACGAGCTTGTCGCAGGCGATTTTCTTGGCTATGTACAGGAAACTATACCTGTTAAGCACTATATCATGGTGCCGATGGGCATGACAGGTACGGTGCAAACCATCGCAGAAAAGAATGCTACCATCGATGAAACAATCGCGACGCTGAAAACGCAGCAAGGCGAAACCAAAGAGATAACGATGCTGCAAAAGTGGCCGGTGCGAAAAGGCAGACCGTATAGCGAAAAACTGCCGCCAAATGAACTTATGATTACCGGACAGCGCGTCATCGATACGCTTTTCCCGATTGCCAAGGGTGGCGTGGCAGCCGTGCCGGGTCCGTTTGGAAGCGGCAAGACAGTCTTGCAGCATGCACTGGCAAAATGGGCTGATGCCGAAATTATCGTGTATGTCGGCTGCGGAGAGCGCGGCAACGAAATGACAGACGTGCTGATGGAGTTCCCGGAGCTTAAAGACCCTCGCACGGGCGAGCCGCTGATGAAACGTACGGTGCTTATCGCGAACACATCGGACATGCCGGTTGCAGCGCGAGAAGCTTCGATATACACAGGAATTACGATTGCGGAATATTTCCGTGACATGGGATACAAAGTCGCCATCATGGCAGACAGCACATCACGCTGGGCAGAGGCGCTTCGTGAAATGTCGGGTCGTCTCGAAGAAATGCCTGGTGACGAAGGCTATCCCGCATACCTCTCCAGCAGACTCGCGCAGTTCTATGAGCGGGCAGGTATGGTCAAGGCATTGGGGACAGACGGCAGAATCGGCGCAATTTCGGCCATCGGCGCAGTTTCACCTCCGGGCGGCGACATATCCGAGCCGGTTTCGCAGGGAACGCTTCGTATCGTCAAAGTGTTCTGGGGTCTCTCAGCACAGCTGGCATACAAACGCCACTTTCCCGCCATCGACTGGCTGACGTCCTATTCGCTTTATATTGATAGACTTAGCGACTGGTTTGATGAGAATTTATCACATGAGTTCATAGAGCTGAGAGAAAAAACGATGTCGCTATTGCAGGACGAATCCGAGCTTGAAGAGATAGTTCGGCTTGTCGGCGTGGATGCGCTGTCACTTGGTGACAGACTGAAATTAGAGACGGCGCGTTCTATCAGAGAAGACTATCTGCATCAGAACTCATTCCACGAGATTGACACATACACATCGCTCGAAAAGCAGTATGGTATGCTGAGAATGATACTCAAATGGGGCGAGCTTGGTGAGCGCGCACTTAACGCAGGCGCAGAGTTCAGCAAAATAAGCGAGCTGTCAGTTCGAGAAGACATCGGCAGAGCAAAGTACGTAGAAGAGAAGGATATCAAAGAAAGATACGCGCAGATAAACCAAAAGCTCGAAGACCAAATGGCCGAGCTTTATGAGGAAGGTGGGATTGACATTGCTTAAAGAGTATCGCACAATACACGAGGTTGTAGGTCCCCTGATGCTTGTCAGAGGTGTCAGCGGAGTAAAATATGACGAGCTGGTCGAAATAGAGCAGGAGAACGGCGAAATCCGTCGCGGCAAAGTGCTGGAGATCAACGAAGACAAAGCGCTTGTCCAGCTTTTCGAGTCCTCGCAGGGTTTGCGGATCGCGACAAGTAAAGCGCGTTTCCTCGGCAAGTCTATCGAGCTTAGCGTTAGCTATGACATGCTCGGACGTGTTTTCGACGGCATGGGCGATCCGATGGACAACGGTCCCGCTATCATTCCCGAGAAGCGCATGGACATCAACGGTTCACCAATCAACCCGGCAGCGCGTGACTACCCCGAAGAGTTTATACAAACGGGCATCAGCGCAATCGACGGATTGAACACTTTGGTTCGCGGACAGAAGCTGCCTGTGTTCTCCGGCTCGGGGCTTCCCCACGCACAGCTTGCAGCGCAGATTGCGCGTCAAAGCAAGGTGCTTGGCAGCGACAGTAACTTCGCTGTTGTGTTTGCCGCAGTCGGCATCACTTTCGAGGAAGCAGACTATTTTATCAGCGACTTCAAGAAAACGGGCGCTATCGACAGAACGGTGCTTTTCATAAACCTAGCGGACGACCCCGCAATCGAGCGTATCAGCACGCCGCGTATGGCGTTGACCGCTGCAGAATACCTAGCGTACGAAAAGGGCTTGCACGTTCTCGTCATCATCACCGACATCACCAACTACGCGGAAGCATTGCGGGAAGTTAGCGCAGCTAGAAAAGAAGTGCCGGGCAGACGTGGATATCCGGGTTATCTCTACACAGACCTCGCGACCATGTACGAACGCGCAGGGCGTATCAAAGGCAAGGAAGGCAGCGTCACGCAGATTCCGATATTGACCATGCCGGAGGACGACAAAACGCATCCTATCCCCGACTTGACTGGTTACATCACAGAAGGGCAGATTATTCTCTCTCGCGAGCTTTACAGAAAAGGTATCACGCCGCCGGTAGACGTTCTCCCCTCGCTGTCTCGTCTCAAGGACAAAGGTATCGGCGCTGGCAAAACGCGCGAAGACCACGCAGACTCTATGAACCAGCTGTTTGCGGCATACGCGCGAGGCAAAGATGCCAAAGAACTCTCGGTTATCCTAGGTGAAGCGGCGCTAAGTGACGTGGACAAGTTGTACGCAAAGTTCGCCGACGCTTTCGAGAAGCAGTACGTATCGCAAGGCTACGAGACAAACCGAAGCATAGAAGAAACATTGGCTCTCGGCTGGAAGCTGCTAAAGATACTACCGCGTACCGAGCTAAAGCGTATCAAAGACGAGTACATAGACAAATATCTGCCGGCAGACGAGGAAGCCTGAGGCAACTCGATGCCGGTGTAACTTTGATATGTATCGAAGTAATGTGACGGCTTTTTACTTCGGATATGAAAGGAAAGATTCTATAAATGGCAATACTCAGAGTAAACCCGACGCGGATGGAGCTGACCAAGCTGAAAAAGCGGCTTAAGACAGCGGCGCGCGGACACAAACTGTTAAAGGACAAACGCGACGAGATGGTTCGCCAGTTCATGCTGCTCATTCGCAAAAACCGCACGATGCGCATAGAGGTCGAAAAAGCGTTATCTTCGGCACTTGCCGATTTCGTGCTCGCCCGCGTCGCCATGACGCGCGAGTCGATGGACGAAGCATTGCTGTTCCCATTGCGCGAGGTCGACCTAGAGGTTTCCAAAACCAACATCATGAGTGTCAACGTGCCTAAAATCGACTACCAAGAAAAAAAGCGCACGCAGGAGTTTTTCCCATACGGCATGCTAAGCACCTCGGCAGAGCTCGACAGCGCAAGCGCAGAGCTAAGCAAAGTGCTGCCAACCATGGTGGAGCTGGCAGAGCTCGAGAAAACGTGCAACATGCTTGCTGACGAGATCGAGAAAACACGCCGTCGTGTCAACGCGCTCGAATACGTCATGATTCCCCAATTGGAGGAAACCATCAAATACATCAAAATGAAGCTGGACGAAAACGAGCGCGGCAGCTTAACGAGGCTGATGAAAACCAAAGACATGATACAGCAGCGCGAAGCTGCTCAGTAAAAAAATATGAACGAAGACCTGCAATATATGCGGGTCTTTTTTTATGCCCGCGTCCCCACTTTATATAATATGAAAAATATGATATAATTAACGCACATTTACAATATGAACTTTCTTTTTCATAATGGGAGCGTATTACTAAATCTCTGCTTCCCGAAGACATCCAAAGGTACGGCTATACAAAAAAAGAATACGGAGGGATTGCTATGATTATTAAACGATTTTTATTGATGCTTTTAATTCTTTTACTGACGGTCGGATCACTTGTTGCATGCGGGTTTGTTGATACTCCCAAAGACTATGTTGAAGGGCAGGAGATAGTCGATGAGCTGATTAAAGAAAGCAAAGAGGAGCCGGAGGAGGAAGAGCCAGAGGAAGAAGAGCCTGAACCGGAGCTCGAGCCTGAACCGAAAGTGGATATTGAAGCAATAATGACAGGGCTTTGGCCGTTTGAAGTTCCAAAACTGTCTGACTTTGGCGAACCGGTGGAGTTTTACGTTGGAAGCTCAAACGTAGATGGAGAGCTAGGTTTCCTAGAGTACAAGTTTTGGTATGGACCTGAAGAGACACCGGAAAATTTGCTGGAGGTAAAAGGACCTCTGCTCTTTGGCTACGTTCCGCAGTATTGGTATCATGTCGATGTGACAACGGCAACGCTTAAAGAGGGAGTTGAAGTAATAGATGTTGGGATCAACATCCAGGAGATGGATGACGGATTTGGTTTTTACGTCATGATCAACAAGCCGAAACGGGATGGGATTATTGAAGGTTGGTCGTCCGCGCATTTTTCACAGGGTCCTTCAGAACACGAATTCTTATCGGATGACAAGCTGATGTTTGAGGGTATAAGCTATGACTTTCAGCTTGATATAATGGAGCTATTTAAGACATGGAAGCTTGGTGAGGGAGAGCTTTCTATAGTATTAGACTGGTGCGAAAGCGAGTATGAAAATCAGCCCGGGTTCACAAAAACGCAGAACGACGATACGAACTCTACTTTGTTCGAGTTTGAGTGGCTTTCACCCGATGATTCAGCCTTTGAATCATATGACTATGATGATGATCTGATGCAATTTAGATATAAAGTTCATTTCTAAGCTTTTACGGATATTTAGGTTGAGACAAAGCGCAAGCTATCAGCAAATGGAAAACGGGTGACTGTCCGACCGGACATTGCTAAGATGAAGTATAAACTTAATAGTACAGCATCAAACAATAAAGACCCGTATACGCGGGTCTTTTTTTGTGTTTGTGATACAAATATGGTAAAATAGACCATAAGGTTCATTTGCGGAATTGAAAGGCACCTCTATGAGAGCAAAACACATTATAATACCGCTTATCATACTACTCGTTATAGCAACGCTGGTTTCCTGCGCCCCGCAAGACAGAACGGGTGCGAGTGAAGCGGATTCTGCGGTCCCAAAGCAAAGCGCTGCATCAGCAACACACAGCCCGACAGCAAAACCTTCGCCGTCGCCAACGCAAGCAGATGTGTTTAGCCTCAGCATGGAGCGCTCGCGATATCCGCTAAACTGGAACATAATTGCCTTCACGCTGTACGTTCCAAAAGGCGAGAAAGCATTTGGGTCGGACACGCCCGGGTTAGAGTGGCGAACTGCTGGCGAGTGGGTATATATGCCGATAATGTACAAATGCGGTCTTATGGAATCTTTTGAGGACGGGGAGAGACTTACGGTGAACTTGAATAACCTTCGGGATCTTCAGGCAGGTCAATATCGCGTATATTTAGATGTGAGCAGCGAGATGGACGGCGAGAATCCAACACGTCTGTATGCCTACTTTTCGTTGACGCAAGGTACGGTTGCATTTGCGCAGCCAAGCAAGTATGTTAAAGGCACGGATAAAATTATCATCGTACTTGACAATTCGCAAGATGTTGGTCGCGTGGAGTTGGGTGAAATCCATATTCAAAAGCAGGAGGGGCACGATACGTATGGCTGTGGCGCAGGCGTAGTCGATGGGTCTGTTGTGCTTGAGCAGGACGAGATTCTGGAATTGGAAGTGGGTTTAGAAAAAGCGTTTGTTTTGCCCGGTGTATATTTGGCAGAGATTTGGCTGACACGCTCACAGTGGGGTGGCGAGCCTTTCACCGAACACCGGTTAGTGATGTTTACAATTGAGTAGCACTTTATCGTCAGACAAGCTTAACACACGAGTCCTTTCAACTCTCCGATTTGTCTTGCCTGTCAAGGCAATCACAAGTATAATATAAGTACAATAATCCATAAAATAATAATATTAGGAGGAATTTCAATGAAACTAAGATCAGAAATCAAACAACAAGCAAAGAAAAACTTTGCTGCGCAATACTGGATAAGCGTGGGCGCATTTGTGCTTTATATGCTTATTGTTTCCTTTGCGTCAGAAATGTTGGTAGGTGCAATTTTCCTCGTACCGCCCATGATCGTCGGCTACTACTCATTCACGCTAAAGGTATACAGAGGCGAGCAGGGCGACATCGGCGACATGTTCAGCGTTGGGTTTAGTAACTACTGGAGAAACGTCGGCGGTATCCTGTGGATGCAGCTGTTCACATTCTTGTGGACATTGCTGTTCATCGTTCCAGGGCTCATCAAAGCGCTCGCATACTTCATGACGCCATACCTGCTTGCAGACACCAAAGATGTGCGACCGACGCAGGCACTCAAGCTGTCTATGCGCATGACAAAGGGTCACAAGGGCAAAATTTTCGTGACATACCTTAGCTTCATCGGCTGGGCGATACTCACAGCGCTGACCTTTGGCATCCTCGCAATTTTCTATACCGGACCATATTTCGAAACCAGCCTAGCCGGGCTCTACAGCGAACTCAAGCAAAACGCGCTCGACAATGGCGTAGTGACAGAGCAAGAGCTTGCATAACCAAACACCAAGAAAGGCTCGCTGACGCGGGTCTTTTTTTGTGCTTCACTATAAAATATGGTAAAATAGATTTAAGCATTACTATTTTCAATGACCGAACTACAAACAAACGTAAGCTTTCACATAAAGATTATCATCGTCAGTCTAGATTTCATTAAGGAGAAGTAATATGAACGAGGTTCCACTTAAGTGGTTTTTGAAATCATTCAAAGAAAGTTGTGAAAATAACGAGCGCTTTTGTTTTATATTAGGCTCTGGGGCTTCAGTCGAATCGGGGATACCGACAGGGCTAACATTGGCACAGCGATGGATTGATGAGCTAAATGATCTATACACTGTAGAAGAGATTGAAGAACTAAAAAGCAAATTGAAAATAAAGGACATATCAGTTTCCAGTGAGAACTATTTTGATATTTACAATCTGCGTTTTTATCCAAACTATCAAAACGGATATGCATACATTCAACGCATAATGGAAAACGCACAGCCTAGCTTTGGCTATTATCCGCTTGCCAAGCAACTTGCCGACACACGCAACAACCTTGTGATTACCACTAATTTTGACTGCATGGTGGAAGATGCACTATTTATATATACAGACAAAAGACCGATTGTTGTAGCGCACGAGTCTTTAGCGGGCTATATCAGTCTAAACACAGAAAGACCAATCATTGCTAAAATTCATCGCGGATTATTCTTTGAGCCGTTCAATCGTCAAGAAGATCTTGCTGGTTTAAAAAAAGAGTGGCAAGATGTATTAAAAACAGTGTTTAAGACGTATACGCCCATCGTTATTGGATACGCGGGTGGCGACAAGAGCCTGATGAAATTACTGAAGGATAATTCGGTAGAGCTAAATGGATTGTATTGGTGTCACTATAAAAAAGATAAACTACCAAATGATATCAAGAAATTGATAGAAAAGAAAAATGGATATCTCGTACCGATGGATGGGTTCGACGCGACGATGTTCCCATTGATCGATCTTTTTAATTATCCAGACCCAAGTGAGAGAATATCGGATGCGGCAAGTAAACGAGTTGAGAAATATCAGAAATCTTATGAAAAATTCTCGAAGAAAGTTCTAGAAACAGATGACACTGATGTAAAAGAGCAGCTAAGCAACGTCAATGATAGGTGGCTGGAAGAGGCGTTGGAGCGCGTTAAGGAAAACCCAAAAGACTATAGTGCACATATTACACTGGCTTATCAATTTAGGACGATTAAGGAGTTTGGTAAAGCAATAGATATTTTATCAAAAGCGATAGAATTACAGTCGGAGGAAGCAAAGGCATTCAGAGTTCGGGGAGACATATTTTATGATATCGAAAAGTATGATGAAGCGATAGAAGACTATACCAAAGCAATCGAGCTGAAACCCGATGATGCATCTGTATTCTATAACCGCGGGATTGCTTACGATGATATAAAGGAATATGACAAAGCGATAGAAGACTATACCAAATCAATTGAGCTGAAACCCGAGGATGAAGGTGCATACAATAACCGCGGGATTGCTTATAGGAATACAGAAGAATATGAAAAAGCAATGGAAGATTACAATAAAGCAATCGAGCTGAAACCCGATTATGCAAAAGCATACAATAATCGAGGATTTGCTTATATGAAAATCGAAGAATTTGATAAGGCAATAGCAGACTGTAATAAAGCAATCGAGCTAAAACCGGATTATGCAGAAGTCTATGATAGCCGAGGATGTGTTTATTTTGATATTAAAGAATACGATAAGGCAATAACAGACTTTAGCAAAGCAATCGAGCTAAAACCTGATTTGGAGGAAACATATAGAAATCGGGCAAAGGTGTATGAAGCGATGGGGGAAAAAGAAAAGGTGCAAGCAGATATAAAAAAAGCCGATAAGATTAAGGCAAAGACTGATAAGAAGTAGAGGTTAGAACAAAGGACTTTTTACTGGAACGAATAACTACCAACCAAAAAAAGACCCGCAATCGCGGGTCTTTTTTAGATCCCCAACAACCACTCTCTAAAAATGCAGCCGCTTCTGCAGCTCGTGCTTAAACCGCTTGTTTTTGTTCAGCAGTATCAACAGCGCCGCAACAGAAAGACACGGCGCAATCACAAACCACGACCACGCAATCTGGATGGGGTTCAAATTGTATATATCAATCAGAACTTCGAGTCCCGGAAGCATTATCGCAATGCTGATAAATATCGCGGCGGCGACACCCAGCCGCCTAATGTAACCCGACTTGGCAAGAAAGATGATAACCAGTCCGGCCAATATGCAGTACAAAACAATCGGCACCACGATGAGCAGCACCCAACCGTTGCCGGGCGCATATATCTCGATTACGAACAACCCGATTATAAGCCCTGCGACGTCAAACAGCAGCATTTTAACGTAGTTAAACTTCTTAAAATAAAACGGCGCGGATGCCAGCACCCACAATATAAACACGCCTGCAATAACATATATCGACCACGTGATGCGCTGGTCAGACAGCAGATTGGTGATGACGCACGTGATAATGGGTACAGCAAGCAATATCGAGATCAGCTTAATCCAAAACATGCGGTCGGTCTTTTTTAGCTCGTCGCGATGCTTCGGATAGGTCGTTTTCTCCTCCGGCTGTTGCTTCTCGCTCGGGTTGATAACGGCTACCCCGCATAGTGGGCATGATTTTTGCGCGGCTTCAAGCTCTACGCCGCAGTTTACACAGTATGACATAATATCTACTCCCTGTTGGACTCCAGCTTAACGTGGACTCCCTTTTTAACGAGAAACGTGAAAAACGCTTTCTCGACGTGTGCTTCTTCCAAAGTGCTGCTAAAGCAAATGCTGAGCTTGTCGCCAAACGAGCATACGGCACAGCCGATTTTCTTGTGACGCGGTGCTCCCAGCATAAAGTCAAACCTATCGATATGCGATGCCATCTGCTCGGGCACATCAATTATCCCAAGGTTAGTCACAACGCTGCTCATGCGCTTTTCGCCCGCAAGCGAGTATACGAAGCTGATGAAAAAGTTTTTCAGGAACAGCGGCAGCATTCGTATTAGGATGTTCTTTTCCGCCTTAACGTTTTTGGACACTTTTGAAGTGAGCGCCTTCTTGGTAAGCCCGCGCCGCATGTCGTGATGTACAACGTACAATATCTCCTCAAAGGTGTACTCACCAAGGTTGGCGTCGATCTCAGGATTTATATACGACGAAAAATTCCGTAGCGTCTTGCTGTCAAAATACGCACGCAGGTTCACGGGCACAGACACGCTTATCGGCAGTATTTTTCGCGGATGCTCACTGAGCTGAATGTTATACAAGCAATACATATACACGCCGACAATATACTCGGTAATCGACACCCTATGCTTTTTCGCCTGCGCTTTCAGCTCCTGCACAGAACCGATACCGGTAATAATGTTCAGCACATGACCGCTCTCTTCCGTGCCGTTCACGTGATAAGCGCGGTTCTCCTTCCACGCTCGCACAGACTTGCTGTTATATACGCGCTGGAAAGAGTCTTCGGTCTCCTCGCTTTTCGGCTCCTCGCTGCAGTCTAGCACGCCGTTAGTCGCGGGAACGTCTTCGCCCTTCAGCGTAAAATACTGCGCAAGCAGCGTTTTCAAGAAAGTCAGCCCGCCATACCCGTCCGTTACCGAATGGAACACCTCAATAGAAACGAGCTTCTCGTGTGCGCGTATGCGAAACAGATACCCATCGCTGTCCTTAGTATAAAGCCGTATGCACGGATTAATCGCGTCGTCCTTCACCTTGGCCTGCTTCTTGTTCTTCTCAAAGTAATACCAAAACAGCCCTGTCCTCAAATGGCACGAAAACAGACCCATCCTGGGCAGCGTCATGTCAAGCGCCTTTTGCAGCAGCGCTTTGTCTACGGTCTCGTTTAGTTTTGCGGACACGCGAAACACTGCGGTCCATCGCCGATTGCGAATAGCGGGATACAATTTGGCCGCGTTGTCAAGCCTATACCATTTTTTATCTTGAGCATTCATCGGCTAAATCATACTACGAACAGGCGAATAACACAATGGGCGAGACTGGAAGAGCAGAGCAGGAATGACAGGGTCTTACCATTGGAAAAGCGCCAAAATATTGAACAGCGCAAAATAACAACATTATTATCCGAATTTTCCATATAAACGGCACGTTTGCATTTGGTGAGATAAAGCGCCCGTGCTATAATGTTAGCAGAGGCTAACTATTATATGAATGACATTTTGGCCGTGAACTTATAACTAACGATTATGCTTTGGACAAGAGAAACCAAAGCGGAGCACCAAAGAAGCAATTATGCAACTAAAATGATTGACAGAAAACAAAGATGTAAGGAGGAACTAGCTATGTTTAACAAGAAAAGACTATTGATAATGACGCTCGCACTACTGCTTTTAGTAGTTGTCACTTTGACAGCATGTGATTACGTAAATCCCGGATTTGAATTTGAAGCGGATGATATTGTGGACGAGTTTATAGAAGAGGGCGCAGCAACTATGTCGCCAACGAGCACGCCAACACCAACACCAAAGAAAGTCGGTTTCAACCTAACGGACGAGCAGATTGAAGGAATAAGAGATCTGTGGCCGGTACAAAATGCAAGCATTGACGATTTTGGGAGTTTGTACGCTGTCTATGCCGACAACGAATGGGGTAACGGCACGTCATACTTGACGTTCGAGTATCATTCGGAAGAACCGATAGAGCAGCTGCAAGAGGATTTCGGCACACCGATATTCGGGCATCCGCTGACAGAGACTTACTATACTGGAGAATGGGTGGACGAAAAAAACGCAGCCGGAGAGCCGCTCCAAGTGTCGGTAAGTATTGGAGAGATGGACCTCTATAACACGGTGTACCTTAACTTCACCCCGGACTCGCGGCATCAGATTGTTGATAACATTCACCTAGACCTTTGGCCGACAGACTGGCAAAGCGACGGAGCGCTTACCGACGAGAATACACATTTCATCGGGATTGGGGTTTTCCCCGGGACAAACGGCTTAGAGCTGTGGAGAACACATCAGCTGATGCCTGCAGGGGCGCTGCCGGTATATCGCGGCTTCGAGGCAGAGTTAGCAGACAAACCGCACTTCGAAAGCATTCCGGAAGAAGGGTACAACGCACCGAGCCTGTCATTTTTCCATGACATTGAAGGCGACGTATCAAATCGTGCCTTTGCCAGAATACATTTGTATGAGAGTTCAGATATGATCCAAGTGGCCTTCTCGGTAAGAGTAGAGTTCTAGCAAATGCTTGGCTCGCATAAAACAAAATAACACAACTGCAAAAGACCTGCAAATATGCGGGTCTTTTCTTTTGCATAAGCGTGCAAAAGATGGGTAGGACACTTTTTTGATTTTTCTAATAATTATGCTATAATAATATTACTAATTACATTTCATAACGGCAAACACCCCAAACCCACGTTGCTGCATCGCGCGGCACGTATTATCAAATTACTTGCTAAAATGACTGACAAAAAACTGAATAAGCCAGGAGGAAATAATTATGGTTACTAAAGGACGATTACTGATACTGTTGTTGATTGTGCTTTTTGTCATGCTGACATTCGCAGCCGGCTGCCAACCCGGCAAAGAGGAGGAAGGGCAGGCCATTGTGGACGAGCTCATAGAGGAGGGCGCGCCGACGCAAGCGCCAACCAAGGCGCCAACGCCAATGCCGACCCCCACTCCCACACCTGCCAAAACGAGCCTTTACTTTTCGGACGAGCTGATAGAAAAAATGCAAGGCTTGTGGCCGGCGCAAAACATCGGTGCGGACACGTTCGGCGAAAGCTATGTTGTGTTCTGCGACAACGGTCTGATGGGTGACGGCAACTACTTGACGTTCAGATACATGCCAGATTTAACCGTGGAGCAGATCCAAGACCAATTCGGATTGGGCGTGTACGGGTATGTATTAGATGAGCTATACCATGCTGCAGAGTTTCTAAATGAAACAGACGAAAACGGCGACCCGCTCGCAACAACTTTTGAAATAAAGGAAAAGCCGGACGGCAACTATGTCTATATAGGTTTTTTCCCAAGCGCTCGAATAACCGTTATCGACGAGGTCTTAGCAGAGTACTGGCCGCAAAACGGAATCATTCACGAAGCGCTGACTGACGAGTTTGCAATGTATGAGGGCTGCGGCGCAGACAAAGCGAATGACGGGTTTTCAATGTATCGTATGTTTAGCATGGGCGACCAAGACATTACGCGTCAAATCCATGAGTGGTACCTACAATACGACGGCGAAAAAGACTTTGCCGTAGAAGAGAACAGTCAAGGCTTTACAAGGGTTTCGTTTACATACGACATCGGTGATAACGGCGTAGTAAGAGAATGCATTGTCAAGGTAGACACTTTTTTTGAAGCGGGTTTCGTGCGGATAATCCTTACAACAGGACTAGAGTTCTAGGAACGTACAAACCGACTCAAAGCACAGCGCTTTTTTTGTCCCGTGACTTTGTCACACAACTGGTTTGCATAAAGGTGGTATAATATAAGCAGAAATAAACAAGGAGAGCACTAAAATGAAAACATTGATAGTATACGATTCAGTATTTGGCAACACAGCCAAGTTGGCGCAGGCAATCGCGAAGGCGCTGGACAGCAAGGCCGTGAAGGTGTCAGAGTGCACCGAAGCCGATCTGCAGAGTCTGGATATGATTATCGCGGGGTCACCGACGCGTATGTTCAAGCCGATGCCCAGCATGAAATCCGCCATCAAGGGTCTGCCCGACGGCAGCCTCAAAGGCGTCAAGGTCGCCGCGTTCGACTCGCGTTTCGCAGTAGAGGAGTCTGACAGCAAAATGCTCAGCTTCATGGCGAACAAATTCGGATACGCAGCCGAGAAGATGTTGAAAGGTCTTGAGAAAAAGGGCGGCACCGCTGCAGCAGAGCCGATCGGCTTTTTCGTTAGCGGAAACGAAGGACCGATAGTCAAAGACGAGGAAAAACGCGCAGCCGCTTGGGCAAAATCGCTGTAGAGGTCTTTGTCACAGGTTATAAAGGCGTAAAAATTAAGCATAGCCACAGACAGCATCACACATGATTCAAAACAAAAGCGCGATGAATATTATGTGAAGGATTGTGATACTGCTGATCTGTTCGGAGGTGCTTTTTTTACTTCGTGACTTTGTCACACATCTTGATTGCATGATGGTGTATAATTAAACTATAGGGTAGCCGCAGCATGTGTTTACCGCTGCTATCTGCCCAAGATACAGGAAGGTAAGCAGACCAATGAAAAAGCTTATACTGGCAGCTGCGATAATCACGGCGTTAGTGGTTGCGATAACGGGATGCGCAAACGAGCTCGCCGTCACAGCTGACAAACCGCAAACTCAGGCTGACGATGCGCCAAAGCAGCAAAGCGCACCGTCAGAGCAGCCGACTGCAACTGTAGGACCACAGCTTACTCTCGCGCCGCCGATTCAACCGATTGAGCCGGAAGATAAGTCAATGTACAGTAGCTACGCTCACATGCGCAGCTTCGACCCAACAACCGGAATTGCCGAGTTTGACTACTTCGACATACTGACCGGAGACGAGGCGGTAGATTGGCTGATTAACGGTAAAGGGTATTGTAGCGTCGACGCGCAGGACGAGGTAGACGCATATGCCGACAGCGAATATATCGCGAAGAATTTAAGCCCATACCTTAGAGCAGTTGACTTAACCACCGTGCCGCTAAAGCTGATGTACTCGCCCGATGGTACATTGGTTTCGGGCGCGCAAGCCCTGCCGAGCGACTACACCGACATACTTGCGCTTTGGAAAGTCAACCAAAACTACGTGCTGTACTCGCATTTCTACTACATCACGGTAGACGAGGAAACAGAGCAAGTCCTGCTGGTCGAGCAAGTTTACCGGCCATAGCAGCGTGTTTTCAATAATGCGGAACAAAATGAGCAGAGCTTTCGTCTAACAGACATAAAGACAAAGGGAGACTACTATGAAAAAAATAACGATATTAATTTTAGCAGCGACATTGATTGTCGGTGCATTTGTCGCCTGCAACAACGGCGTGATAGAGCAAGGCGGTTTGCCGCTAGACCCAAACGCCAGCGACGAAGAAGTTTATTATGAGATCAAAGCTATCATACAGGAAGCAAACGACACCAGCTTGCTCGTTGTTCCGCTTTCGGGGCTAGACTATATCGACATCATCTACCTCAACATGAGCGAAAATACGATCATCAACGTGACGGACGGCGCACCGCTCGAGCCGGGTACGATTATTTACGCAAAAACCAACACGGCGATAATGGAAAGTTACCCACCGCAGGTCGAGCTTATCGAGATTACGCGCACAGAAATCGACCCATCCATCACACTACCACCCGTTGCAGACGACACCCAACCCGCGCCCGAGAATTATGTGACCGGCAAAGTGATCGCGATAGACGGGGATGCATACACAATGCAAGTGCTAAGCTCAAGCATGTTCGATGGGCAGATTACCCTGCTGATTCCGTCCGATGTGCTGGACGCTGACATGCCTGTTGAAACCGGTTTTTTGATTGGCGTATACGTTGACACGGACAGCAAAGACCCAATATATGCCGAAAAGCTGGTCTTCAGCGAGCCCGATCAAATCATCCGGCTTGACGACCGCGAGACGATCAGCGGCTACCTTAATGGCATGTTTCCGCAAGCTGTCTACTACATGGCGGACGAGCACGTGAATGCACAGCCGGGCATTACGTTTGCAATCGGGCTGGAGCAAAACTGTGAAAGCGACTGGTCGATGACACCTCAGGACGGCGTGACACTCGTAGCAAGCGGCGCATCAGAGCCTTGCGACGACGGAAGCTACATCAAATACTTTGGAATCAGCATAGACACGGCGGGTGAATACACACTCGAGTTTATACACGAAACGGCAGACGGCACATTCGACTTCTCGTTCTTGGTGACTGTAGAATAGCGAGACTCACACAAAGCATAAAGCCTCTGAGCAATCAGGGGCTTTTTTACTACCAATTAAGTGGTCTATACCACCGCGTACCGTACAAATACGGCGTGAAGATGCTTAGCAGAACCCCTTCCAATTACCGGGCAAGCCCTTTGTAAAGGCGATTTTAACACACTTCATACTGGTCTATACCACCAAGATTATATATTTATTAGCTATTTACCCCAAACGATAGAAAGTGATTTGCTGTTGTGATAAACTCTGTGTGAACTAATATGGCGCTACCCATTCATATCAGAATATCTTTCTCTAAGATTACATCAGCGCCGACAGAAGATACCATACAAAGCAATTATGGAGGTAACTTTCATGGATGCGAAGATTCTAAATAAAGCAAACGAAATTATGAAGCAAGCGAAGCAAGCCTATGTAGGATCAATCGATAAAGAAGGATATCCGAATGTAGCCACTCGCTCTCTAATACATCCAAAAGATATGTCATCGTGCTTTTTCAGCACAGGCACCGGCGCAAATCTAATGTCGAACATCAATCAAAACAATAAAGCCGGCGTTTGCATAAGAGAAGGCGGCAACAATATCAGCTTACACGGTACAATAGAAATTATTACGGACAAAGCCATTAAAGAGCAGATGTGGCTAGATTGGTTTATTAATCACTTTCCAAAAGGAGTCAATGATCCGACATATTGCCTGCTGAAATTCACAGCGATAAGAGGTACTTTGTGGGTTGATAATGTATACGATCAATTTATTATATCAGAAATAGAACAGTAGTAATGTAGTGCTTTTTGCTTTTAGAGAGGAGCTTTTTATGCAAGACCAAACGAGTAAACCCAACGTGCTGCTGATATGCGTAGACCACTGGCCGGGACATCTGCTCGGCGGCGCAGGCAGCAAAGAAATTTTCACCCCCACCCTCGATCAACTTATCGACAACGGAATACATTTTACGCAGGCTTATTCGACAACGCCTACGTGCATTCCCGCTCGGCGCGCTTTGATGACGGGCATGACGTCGCAAAGCCACGGAGACCGCGTGTTCAACGAAACGCTGACCATGCCGGAGAATGTGGACACGATGGCAGACGCGTTCACCAAAGGCGGCTACCAAACGTACTCCGTCGGCAAGCTGCACGTATACCCCCAGCGTGACCGCATCGGTTTTGGCGAGTCGCTGATATGCGAAGAGGGTCGCCACCACCTTGGTCTGGTTAAAGACGACTACGAAATCTACCTCTCTGACAAAGGCAAAAACGGACAGGAGCAAACGCACGGCATGGGCGTCAACCAATGGAACGTGCGCCCGTGGCATTTGGACGAAGAGCTGCACACAACATACTGGACGGCAAAGGAAACTTGCAGAACGATACAGCGGCGAAACCCCGCCAAACCGTCGTTTTGGTACTGCTCGTTTGTTGCACCGCATCCGCCCATCACGCCGCCACAGTGCTACCTCGACATGTACGACGACGTTGACGTACCCGAGCCGGTTGTAGGCGACTGGGCTGCCGACTTTGACAAACTCCCCTACGCCATGAAGCGTCACCAAATGAACTACAGAATCCCGACCGGACCAGGCGCCAAGGTCATGGCAAAAAAGGGCTTTAACGCACAGTGCACATATATCGACCACCAAATCAGATTGCTCATCGGCACGCTGAACGAGCAGAAGCTGATTGACAACACCATCATCATGCTCGTCTGTGACCAC
This sequence comes from Clostridia bacterium, assembly GCA_018648645.1. Lineage (GTDB taxonomy): Bacteria > Bacillota > Clostridia > Christensenellales > SZUA-584 > JABGQS01. Next base: position 119,173 of record JABGQS010000002.1, on the reverse strand, counting down.
GGCGATATGCTTGGCGACCACAACCAATACGCCAAAGCCAAAATGTTCGAGACTTCAATGAAAATCCCGATGATACTGTCGCTGCCAAAGAGCATGAAGCAAGCGGGTGTCAAAGACGACAACCTTGTGTGTCTGCGCGACGTCATGCCTACGCTTCTGAATCTTTGCGATGTCGATGTGCCGGACACCGTCGAAGGTCTCGACTTGCTGAGTGAAAACAAACGCGACTATCTTTACGGCGAGCACGACGAGGGCGACACCGCAACGCGCATGATTCGCAAGGGCGAGCATAAGCTCATCTACTATCCGTGCGGCAATCGTTTCTTCCTGTTCAACGTGGTGGACGACCCTCGCGAGTGCAACGACCTCTACGGTCTGCCCGAGCATGAGGAAATGGTCGCCGAGCTAAAGCAGCTGATGATTGCAGACATGTATGGCAACGATGCTGACTTCATACAGAACGGCGAGCTTGTAGGTCTGCCCGACAAAGAGTACGAGTTCGAGCCAAGCTACAACCTTTCTGCACAGCGCGGCTGGCGACTGTAACCTGTTTATAACAACAGCGGAGGAATATCATGCAAAACCAAACCGACAAACCGAACGTGCTGCTAATCTGCGTGGACAACTGGCCTGGTCATCTGCTCGGTGGCGCGGGCAGCAACGAAATCTTCTCGCCCACAATAGACCAGATGATGGACAACGGCATCAGCTTTTCGGAGTGTTACTCCACTTCGCCGATGTGCATCCCTGCACGTCGCGCTTTGATGACGGGGACAACAGCAAAAACTCACGGCGACCGCGTCTTCCAAGAGCGCCTGACGATGCCCGAAAACCTGCCGACGATGGCGCAGACTTTCGGCAACGCTGGCTACCAAACCTACGCTGTTGGCAAAATGCACGTATACCCTCAGCGCGACCGCATCGGGTTCGACGAGATATTGATATGCGAGGAAGGACGTCACCACCTCGGCATGGATCGCGACGACTACGAAATTTATCTATCCGACAAAGGCAAAACAGGTCAGGAGCAAACGCACGGCATGGGCGTCAGCCAATACAACGTGCGCCCGTGGCATTTGGACGAAGAGCTTACCCCGACATACTGGGCGGCAAAGCAAACGTGCCGTGCAATCCAGCGGCGCAATCCAAGCAAGCCGGGCTTTTGGTATTGCTCGTTCAACGCGCCGCACCAGCCGTTGACGCCGCCAAAGTGCTATCTCGATATGTATAAGGATGTCGATGTGCCGGAGCCTGTTATCGGCGATTGGGCGAAAGATTTCGACAACCTGCCATATGCGCTAAAGCTCCAGCAAGACCAATACACCCACCCGACAGGACCCAATGCAAAGGTGCTGGTCAAGAAAGCGCATCACGCGCTGTGCACCTATGTCGATCACCAAATCCGTCTTATAATCGGCACACTCAACGAGCAGGGGCTGACCGACAACACCATCGTGATGTTCACGAGCGATCACGGCGAGATGCTCGGAGACCACAACCAATACGCGAAACGCAAAATGTACGAGACTGCGACCAAAATCCCCATGGTGATGACGCTGCCACCGCGCATGAAGCGGACGGGCGTACAAAGCGACAATCTCGTTTGCTTGCGCGATGTGATGCCGACTCTGCTAAACCTTTGTGACATCGATACTCCCGAAACCGTCGAGGGTCTAGACATGCTCGGCAGCGAATCGCGCGACTATCTCTACGGCGAGCACGATGAAGGTTTAACGTCCACGCGCATGATTCGGCGCGGCGCATACAAACTAATCTACTACGCGTGCGGCAACCGCTTCTATCTGTTCAATGTGGATGACGACCCAAAAGAATGCCATGACCTGCTTGGCATTGAAAAATACAACAGCATCGTGGACGAGCTTAAAGAGCTTCTTCTAGCAAATCTGTACGGCTCCGACGAAGCGTTCATTCGTGACGGCGAAATCGTCGGTCTCCCCGACAAGCAGTACGAGTTCACGCCAAGCTACAACCTCGCCGGTCAAAGGGGCTGGCGGCTGTGAACATACTAATCAAACCAGCTTCCGGCAGCTGCAACCTCTCGTGCGACTATTGCTTCTACCACGACGAAGCGGACAGCAGAAGCACACGCTCGTTCGGCATGATGAGCATCGCAACGCTCGAAGCCATTGTCAGCAAAGCTCTGGCAGCCGAAGAGCGCGAGTGCACCTTCGGCTTTCAAGGCGGCGAACCAACGCTGGCGGGTCTGGGCTTTTTCAAAACATTTACCGCTCTGGTCAAGAAGTACAACACCCGCAACATCAAAGTCAGCTTCGCCCTCCAGACCAACGGCACGCTGATTGATGAGCAGTGGGCGACCTTTTTCGCAGACAACGGTTTTCTTGTCGGGCTGTCTCTGGACGGCAACGCCGCTATGCACGACCAATACCGCAAAGACTCATCCGGCAGCGGCACGTTCAAGCAAGCCCGTCGCGCCGCAAAAATACTGACCGTGCACAAAGCCGAGTTCAACGTGCTTTGTGTTGTCACAGCTTCTACCGCCAACCAAGCAAAATCCATCTACCGCTTTTTCATGCACAACAATTTGCCATATCAGCAATACATCCCCTGCCTCGACTCGCTGGACGGTCAATCGCAACAATACTCGCTGACACCCACACTTTACGGACAGTTTCTGCGCGACATGTTCGACGTGTGGTTCGAGGACAGAAAAAACGACGTGTTCGTCTACAACCGCTACTTCGAAAACCTCGCAGGCATGCTGCGCCGCGTCCCGCCCGAAAGCTGCGACATGGTCGGGCATTGCAGCGTACAGTACGCTATCGAAGCGGATGGCAGCGTATACCCGTGCGACTTCTACATGCTGGACGATTTTTCTCTCGGCAACATAAACACCGACAGCTTTGACACCCTCGACCAAGCCCGCATGCAAATCGGCTTTATCGAAAGCTCGCTTGCTGTGCCAAGCAAATGCCAGCAGTGCGAGTGGTTCTCGTTGTGTCGCAATGGCTGTCAGCGCAGCCGAAACGAAGCCGGCGTCCTTGACCTGTGCGAAGCGTATCTAGCGTTTTTCCCCTACGCGTACGAGCGCCTAGTCTCACTTGTGAGGTGACAGGGAACGCATCAAGTATATTTGGTGTCAAGTATAATCAAATTATGATATAATATGTATTATTTCTTTGGAGGGTATTAATGAAAAAAGGTAATGTTGGTTGGATTGTTATTGGTTGGATTATACTTAGTATTGTAATCGCAGTTTCAGTTGGCGGTGACAATGTAACACAGACATTTTTTATTGTAGGAATAGGTGGATCGGCTGCATTGCTAATCATTATAGGTGTGAAAGATTGGACTTCCAAGAAACAGAAGCAGCAAATAGAAGAGGAGGAACGAGAAAGGAATTTATTGGCAAAAGATAAGGAAAACCAACAGATCAGAAATGATTATAATATTTTGAATGAAAATCCTTCAGTAAACATACTTGTAAAAGGATTTCTTAGCAATTATGGATTTGAGATGATGCAGCCAATAGAATCATTTTTAAGTATTGATATGTATTTTTTATCTCAAGATAACGACTATTGCAAGTATATATATACTGAATATGGGGACATTCATAGATACATTACTTCTTCAGCAATATATGATATTGAGGGATACTTGCCAGAAGATTTTATCAAGTTAACTAAAGTACTAGAAAAACATCACAATTCTGAGTACATCGAATTACTTACATGGATGTTGCTCAAAGATATTTCTGTTCAGGAATGGCATTTGAAATTTCAAGATGAATATGGTGTGTATTTTAATAGCATAGCCACAAAGAAGTTTGATGAATATATAAAAGCGTATATAAAAATATATGATGACAGACTATTCGATGTAACAGAAAAGTTAATTCCCTTTATACATTTTTTAAAGGCAAAAGGGATAGTAACCTCAGACAACACGATAAGTGTTTATAATACTATGAATCCCCACCTTGAAAAAATAATTGAGATATCTGAAAAAGAAAATAGTATAAGTAATTTTGAAAAATCTCTTTTAGATAAAGATATAAGGGAAAACACAAAAATATCAGATGTAGATTTATTGAGTGGTGAGGAGTTCGAAGAATTTTTAGTCAAATTATTTAAAGCGTTGGGATTTTCTGCACACAAGACTAAAGCATCCTATGACCAAGGGATTGACGTAATTGCCGAAAAAGCAAGCACAACATACGGAATCCAAGCAAAGTGCTATTCAAGCAGTGTACCCAATTCCTCTGTTCAAGAAGTAGTTGCGGGAATAAGTTATTATGAGCTTGACAAGGCAATGGTAATAACAAACAACTATTTTACAAAATCAGCAATAAGCCTAGCTGAGAAGAATGCAGTAATACTGTGGGATAGGGACAAGCTTATTCAACAGCTAGAGCAAACTAATATTTAGTTATCTTATGAATGTAATTCTGATTTATTATATATAATCAGCGTGCTTAAGCCAAAACCACACCCTCCACTCAACAAATTTACACATTATCCATTATTCTTGTTTTATTCTTTTGCGCTTATATGCTATAATATACTAGACTTTTTATGGGGGTAAACACATGCAGAAGGTTCTGCTGACAATCAAAGGAATGAACATCAGCGATGGCGAAACCGACTTGGTCGAGTTTGTCACCGAAGGCAGGCTGTTTGTCAAAGCAAACGGCTATCTGTTGGAGTACGACGAGTCCGAGCTTACGGGCGAGGAAGGTGTAACGACACAGGTGCTGCTCGAGGGCGCAAGCGTAACGCTGTCACGCAACGGCGAGATTGACACGCACATGGTGTTCGAGGAAAACCAAGTGTTCGAAAGCAACGTATCCACACCGTTTGGCATGGTACACATGAACATTATGGCGCACCACATTGACAGCTCTCTAAGTGAGAAGAGCGGCTCGCTCGATCTCGAGTACGAGGTTAGCACCGACGACATGAGCACAATGAACAAGCTCTTTCTTTCGTTTAAAAGGGTAGATGGCCGCGTAAACTAGATATTATTCGAATATAACTTAAAGAAGTGAAGGTGAAAACATATGAAAATTGATTGGTTAGGACATTCGTGTTTCAAGGTAACGCTGAAAAACGGTACGGTAATACTGTTTGATCCGTTCGACAGCACAATTGGCTATGCCCAGCAAGAGGTAGAGCCCGACATCGTGGTAATAAGCCACGACCACCGCGACCACAACGACCTCAGCCACATAAAAGGAGACTACACCGTGGTCGACACAGCTGGTGTGCACGAGATTGGCGAGGTTACGCTTACGGGCATCAAGACGTGGCACGACCACTGCGATGGTGAGCAGCGCGGCGAGAGTCTCGCGTTCCTTTTGAGTGTAAACGGATTGCGACTGTGTCACATGGGCGATGTTGGCTGCGTGCCAAGCGCCGATGTTCTGGAGCAGCTCAAGGGTGTCGAGCTTTTGCTTATCCCGGTCGGCGGCAACTATACTATCGACGCTAAGGAAGCGATGGTGATTATCGACACGATAACGCCGAACATCATTATTCCGATGCACTTTAAGACACCGCAGTGTAAGCTGGAAATCGCACCGCTGCACGACTTTTTAGAGCAAGCGCGCGGGGTATACGACATTTCGCACCCGGGCAAGGCATATCTAATGATTGACAAAGCGACACTCAAAAAACGCACCAGGGTTGTCGTTATGGAGTATTTATAAAATTTATATTGAAAAGAGGGAAGAATGGCAACCAAGTATATCTTTGTAACAGGAGGCGTCGTTTCATCACTGGGTAAAGGAATCACAGCAGCATCACTCGGAGTACTGCTTAAAAGCAGAGGACTAAAGGTATCGCTCCAAAAGTGCGATCCGTACATCAATGTGGACCCCGGGACAATGAGCCCATTGCAGCACGGAGAGGTTTTTGTGACGGACGACGGAGCAGAGACCGATCTAGACATCGGGCACTACGAGCGCTTCATCGACGAAAACTCTTTTGCCGACTCCAACGTTACAACAGGCAAGGTATACTGGACGGTCATCAGCAAAGAGCGCCGTGGAGACTACCTCGGAGGCACAGTGCAGGTTATCCCGCACATCACCGACGAGATTAAACGCAGAATATACAACGTAGCAGACCGAACGCAGGCAGACGTTGTCATCACCGAAATCGGCGGTACGGTCGGCGATATAGAATCCCAGCCGTTCCTCGAGACCATCCGTCAAATCAAGTGGGAGGTCGGCGAAGAAAACTGCATGTACCTGCACGTCACGCTGATGCCATATCTAAAGAAGGTTGGCGAGCTCAAAACCAAGCCGACCCAGCACAGCGTTAAAGAGCTTCGCACAATCGGTATCGAGCCGGACATCATCGTCTGTCGTACAGAGAAAGAGCTCACGGACGACATCAAACGCAAAATCGGGCTGTTTTGTAACGTTAGCCCAAAACGAGTTGTGCAGAACCTCGACGCAGAATCACTTTACGAGATTCCGCTGCTTCTTCGCAAAGAGGGTCTCGACTCATTGGTATGTGAGCGTCTTAATTTGCCGCAAATCCCGTCAAACATTCCCGATTGGGAACGTATCGTAAAAATACAAAAAGCAAAAAAGAATCACATCAAGGTCGCCATTGTCGGCAAATATATCGACTTGCACGATGCTTACCTATCTATCGCCGAGTCATTAACGCACGCAGGCATCGCTAACAACGTGGATGTAGACATCATGTGGATCAACTCTAGCGATCTAGAGGATACAGACGACATTGAATCCATCATCGGGCAGGCAGACGGAATCATAGTGCCGGGCGGCTTTGGAGAGCGCGGCATCGAAGGCAAAATCAAAGCAATCACGTACTGCCGCGAAAACAAAGTGCCGTTCCTCGGCATATGCCTTGGTATGCAGCTCGCCATCATCGAGTTTGCGCGAAACGTTTTGGGGCACAAGGAAGCCAGCTCGACAGAGCATTACTCCGACACACCATACCCGGTTATCGACTTGATGGAAGACCAAAAGAGCATCACCAACATGGGCGGAACAATGCGCCTAGGGAGCTACAAGTGTCACCTTGAGGAGGACAGCTTTGCCTTTGCGGCATACGGAACGCAAGACATAGAAGAGCGTCACCGCCACAGATACGAAGTAAACAACGCGTATCTTGATGAGATCAAATCGGCAGGAATGCGCGTCGCGGGTGTCAACCCCTCTCTTGGGCTTGTCGAAATTATAGAGGTTGCAGACCATCCATGGTTTGTGGGCGTACAGTTCCATCCCGAGCTAAAGAGCAGACCGATACGTTCGCACCCGTTGTTTAGAGAGCTGGTCGCCGAATCAAAGAAAGCGGCAGAAGGAAAATAAATATGAGTGAAACAGAAAGCCGTAACTTCATCGAAGAAGTTATTGATAACGATTTAGAGTCGGGCAGAGAGAGCGGCGTGCTAACGCGCTTTCCGCCCGAGCCAAACGGATACCTTCATATCGGGCACGCAAAGGCGATATGGATAAACTACGGCATGGCAAAAAAATACCACGGAGAGTTCAACCTTCGGTTCGATGACACCAACCCGGTCAAAGAAGACGATGAGTACATTGGCAGCATTCAGAAGGACATCGAGTGGCTTGGTTGCACGCCCGACAGAGTACTGTACGCGTCTGACTATTTTGACTACATGTTCGAAAAGGCGCTTTTGCTCATCGACAAAGGGCTGGCATACGTCTGCGATCTTGATGCAGAGCAAATGAGAGAGTATCGCGGCACGTTGACAGAGCCGGGCAAAGACAGCCCATTTAGAGAACGTACTGTTGAAGAAAACAAGCAGCTCTTTGCATACATGAAGGACGGCAAGTTCGCCGACGGCGAAAAGACACTTCGGGCTAAAATCGACATGGCAAGCCCGAATCTGAATATGCGCGATCCGATTATCTATCGCATTATGCACGAGGACCACTACAGGTCAGGCAGCAAATGGTGTATTTACCCTATGTACGACTACGCGCATCCGCTGGGTGACGCATACGAGCACATTACACACAGCTTGTGCTCATTGGAGTTCGAGGATCACCGCCCGCTTTACGACTGGGTGGTTAACAACTGCGAGTGCGAAGCAACACCACACCAGTACGAGTTTGCGCGGCTTGGTCTAACGCGCACCATCATGAGCAAACGCTATCTAAAAAAATTGGTTGACGAAGGCGTGGTCTCCGGCTGGGACGATCCCCGAATGCCGACGCTTTCAGGTTTACGGCGGCGCGGCTACACACCGGAAGCGATTGCCGACTTCTGCGAGCGCATCGGCGTGGCAAAATCCAACAGCGAAGTTGACGCAAGGCTTCTGGAGCATTGTGTACGCGAGCACCTTAACGCAACAGCGCAGCGCAGAATGGCAGTGCTCGATCCGCTGAAGGTGACCATAAGCAACTATACCGGCAGCGAAATCATGCAGAGCAAAAACATGCCGTTTGGCGAAGATATGGGTATGCGCGACATGCCTTTCTCCGGAGAAGTTTATATCGAGCGAAGCGACTTTATGGAAAACCCTCCGGGCAAGTTCTTCCGGCTGGCTCCGGGCAAAGAAGTTCGCCTAATGAACGCATACATCATCAAATACGAAGACGTGGTCAAAGATGCTGGCGGCAACGTTACCGAAGTGATCTGCAGCTACGACCCCGATTCCAAAACGGGCGGCGCAACGGCAGGGCGCAAGGTCAAAGGCACGCTGCACTGGGTAGATGCCAAAACGGCAGTCCCGTGCGAAGTTCGCCGGTACGACTATCTGCTTAATGAGGGCGATGGCGACTTCATGGACAGAATGAACGATAATTCAGTAACCGTGCTAAGCAGCGTAATCGAGCAGCATGGCGCCTCATCGCGCATCGGCGACAAGTTCCAGTTTATGCGCAACGGTTATTTCGTTGTGGACGAGGATACCGCGGGCGACAAATTAGTGTTCAACCAAATAGTAAGCCTGAAAGACAGCTTTAGCAGAACACTTACGTAAACGAGGTAACAATAACTTTGAGCATATTTGAACTGCTGTTTTTCCTGTTTATAGCCCTCGCGTGGCCGATATCCATCGCGCGTATGATCAGGAATAAAAGCACCAAAGGCAAAACCGTGTTTTTCTCTTGCGTTATATTGCTGGGTTACACATTTGGTATTGTACACAAGTGTATATATAACCTCGATTGGGTGCTGGCGGTATATATCCTAAACTTGGTGCTCGTTGCAATTGACACAATTGTGTTCTTCTACATCAAAAACAAGTATGAGAAGGCGGTCGCGCATGGAGTTTAGCATATTTGAAGCTGCCATGCTCGTGTGCTTCGGCATTTCGTGGCCGGTGTCTATCGTTCGCTCAATAAGAGCGCGCAGCGCAAAGGGAAAAAGCCTGCTGTTTCTGATACTAATCTTTTTAGCATATACGTCAGGGATACTGCACAAATCGCTCGTGCGTTTTGATATCGTGATTGTGCTCTACATACTAAACATGACCATGATACTAATCGACATCGCGCTATACATACGCAACACAAAACTAGACAAAGCAAAGGAAAAGGAAGTTAAATATGAAACAAGTTAGAACGAGATTTGCCCCCAGCCCGACTGGGTTTCTGCACATCGGGGGTCTGCGGACCGCGCTGTACGCATGGCTGTATGCAAAGCAAAACGACGGAGTTTTTGTACTTCGCGTAGAAGACACCGACCAAGGCAGAGAGGTGGAAGGCGCCAAGCAAGTCATCTACTCGACTTTACGCGCGACGGGCTTAACTTACGACGAAGGCCCGGACGTCGGGGGAGACTTCGGTCCATACATCCAAAGCGAGCGCAAGCAGATTTACGCAGACCACGCGCAGACACTGATTGATTCAAGAGCGGCATATCGGTGCTTTTGCACCAAAGAGCGCTTGGCGGACGAGCGACGAAAAGCCGAGAAGTCGGGGCGCAATTACACATACGATATGCACTGTCTTGGTTTATCTGAGCAAGACATACAAGATAAACTTACCGCAGGCGAAACGTTTGTCGTACGCCAAAATATACCGAAGGACGGCGATACAACATACAGCGACGCGGTTTTTGGTGACATCACCGTGCCCAACAGCGATCTAGATGACAACGTGCTGCTCAAAACCGATGGCATGCCAACGTACAACCTAGCCAACGTGGTAGACGATCATCTAATGGGCATAACGCACGTCATTCGCGGTGTCGAATACTTAAGCTCTACGCCAAAATACAACCACCTATACCGAGCGTTCGGTTGGACTCTCCCGCGCTACATCCATTTGCCGGTCGTCATGAAGGACAAACAGCGCAAGCTGAGCAAGCGTCACGGCGACGCGTCGTTCGATGACTTCATAAAAAAGGGCTATCTCAAGGAAGCGCTGCTTAACTACATCGCGCTCCTCGGTTGGAGTCCCGGCACAGACCAAGAGATTTTCACGCTGGAAGGTTTGACGAAGGCGTTCAGCATAAGCGGACTTAGCAAATCGCCCGCCATATTCGACACCGACAAATTAACGTGGATGAACGCACAATACATCCGCGCGCTAAGTGAAGCGGACTTCATTGCAACCGCAATGCCATATTTTAAAGAGTGCGGCGCCGACGCGTTCGACCTCAAGCTAATCACGCAGATTATGCAGCCGCGGCTCGAAACACTGACAGAGATTCCGGTTAAGCTCGCGTTCCTCTCCAAAATGCCGGAGTTCAGCCAGCAGATGTACTTTCACAAGCGCATGAAAACGGACGCGCAAACATCGTTGCCGGTTTTAAAAGAGGCGCTTAGCCTGCTAACCGCGCACGAGGACTACTCGATGGAGCCATTGAAAGAAGCGTTGATGGGGTTGGTTGAAAAGCTGGAAATCAAAAACGGTCAGCTCCTTTGGCCGCTGCGTGTCGCAATCACAGGCACACAGGTGACGCCCGGCGGAGCAGTCGAGGCAGCGTGTCTGCTTGGCAAAGAAGAAACGCTGAATAGACTGAAAGCCAGCATAGCGAAAAACAAGTAGCAGGTGGTATGAAAGTTTTTGGTCAAGCTTTTTTCAAAAAGCATGTGGGTTTTTAGGGCAACGCCCTAAATCGCTGTCAGCAGAGCGCGACACCCCTTAACAGGAGCGTATTTTAAAAGTGAATCGATCACTAATTCATTAGTGATCGAGAGGAAAATTTTACTAGAGAAAATTTTCTTCATATGTGATCAATATAATAGATCAAAAGGACGGCACAAAAAGCCGTCTTTTTTGCATTATTTTTCCTTGACAAATCCTGGCATGTAATATAACATATATAACATATATAATAAAGGAGAAATGCAGATATGTTTACTAAAATCGACATGACCAGCGACACTCCAATCTATCAACAGCTAATGGAAAACATCATTCGCGGCATTGCAAAGCAGGAGCTTACCCCCGGCACACAACTGCCGTCGGTGCGAACTCTGGCAGACGAGCTGGAAGTCAACATGCACACGGTTGCCAAAGCATACACCCTGCTAAAGGACAAGGGCTTTTTGTCGGTTCACCGCAATAAAGGCGCGGTTGTCAATCCGCAAAGCAAGTTTGCCGCCGACAGCGTCTATTTGGACGATCTAAGAAAGCAGCTTCTCGTATATGCTACCGAAGCTGCCTGCAGAGGCGTAAAAGCGGGCGAGTGGATCAGCGTTTGCAACGACGCCTACGAAGAGCTGTCAAGAAGCAGCGACTTTATGTAGGCAGACAGCATATCAGACAAGCATATTGTATAGGAGGACTTATATGGTACCGGCATTATCGTTTGTATTCATGGCAATAGCATTAATCATCTCGATAGGCGTTCCGATTTTGCTCGCCGTTTGGGTGATGAAGAAATTCAAACCCGGGTTTTGGGCCGTGCTATGTGGCATGATTGTGTTCTTCGTCGTGCAAATCGGATTTCGAATAATTTTACTGCAATTGTTTGGTTTGACCGAGGTTGGCCAAACGTTTATAGCAAACAACATGCTGCTCTACATTGGTCTTACCTCACTAACGGCAGGTCTGGTCGAAGAGTTCGGCAGACTCTTTGCGTTCAAAGTTATGCTGAAAAGAAAGCACGAGTTTCGCCACGGCATCGCTTACGGCATCGGTCATGGCGGCATCGAGGCGGTGTTGCTCATCGGTCTTTCGTTCTTTTCCAATATCGTTGTGGGCATTATGATTAACAATGGCTTACTCGCATCTCTGCCGGGCATGGAGGCTGAGCTAATCCAACCCACGATCGACTTGATGGTAAACACACCGTCCTTCCACTTCCTGCTTGGCGGCATTGAGCGCATCTTCGCCATATGCCTGCACATCGCGCTGTCGGTCATGGTGCTGCACGGCGTTCGCAAGAGAAAAATAGGCTTCACGTTTCTGGCGATACTCATACACAGCGCCGTCAATTTTATAGCGGTCAGCCTTGCGCAGTACGTCAATATCTACCTGTCCGAAGCGTTTTTGCTCATCATAGCTCTCGCCAGCGTGCTGTACGTCATCCTGATGTACAAGCTATTCAAAAAGCAGGACGGCGAGCTGCAGCTTGACGGCTAGTTCAATAAAAACAGCATGAGGGAGATCCTTATCAATGTACACATATGTATAAATTGATAAGCGCGTCGAGAACATGTCACCGCAGAAATAGAAAACTTGCATAAGTGTATACCGATATAAAGCACCGAAATCATTACCAACCGAAAATGGAGGCATACACACATGTGCATTACTTCCCCAAGGCTTACGCAGTAAACCGGGCAAGTTTTTGCTCAAGCTTTTTTCAAAAAGCTTGTGGGTTTTAGGGCAAGCCCTAAACAGCTACCCTCAGCACACAAAAAAGAGAGAGTCAACAGATATCGACTACTCTCTTTTCTTATATAATTTTCCAAAGGCTTACGCAGTAAGCCTAACAAATTTTTGGTCAAGCTTTTTCCAAAAAGCTTGTGGGTTTTTAGGGCAACGCCCTAAACGACGCCTCCTAAAACAACCCGTCAATCTGCCCCTTATCGTCAATAGTAATCGCCTCTGCCGAAGGCACAGTAGGCAGCCCCGGCATGGTCATGATACTACCGGCAAGAACAACGATAAACCCGGCACCGGCAGACAGCTTCACGTCCCTCACCGTAAGACAAAAGTCTTTTGGCGCGCCGATCAGCGTAGCGTCATGCGACAACGAATATTGCGTCTTCGCGATACAAATTGGCAGCTTGCCATACCCGTGCTTTTTCAATGCTTTAATGCTTTTGAGAGCCTTGGTATCCAGTCCAACCTCGCACGCACCATAAATGGCAATCGCCTGTTTCTCTATTTTAACTTCAATTTCGTCTTCTAACTCATACGGATGCACCGGCTTGCTTGGCTGCGCAATCCGTATCACTTCTTTTGCCAGCTCGACTCCGCCTTCGCCGCCTTTTTCCCAAACTTCCGTAAGCGCGGCCTTCACGCCCTTTGTCTCGCACAGCGTTTTGACGAGCGCAATTTCCTCATCGGTGTCAGTATGAAACTTGTTGATGGCGACCACTGTCGGCAACCCATAAAAGTCCTTCAAGTTATCAATATGCTTATATACGTTTTGGATACCGCGCTCCACCGCTTCAATATCCGGCGCGACCAAATCATTTTTGGCTTTGCCGCCGTGGAACTTGAGAGCACGCACGGTCACGACAAGCACGACCGCATCCGGCCAAAGCCCGGTCTGCCTGCACTTGATATCGAGGAACTTCTGCGCGCCAAGATCCGCGCCAAAGCCTGCTTCCGTTACCACATAGTCGGACAAGTGCAGCGCCAAGTTGGTCGCGATATAGCTGTTGCAGCCGTGCGCAATGTTGGCAAACGGACCGCCGTGCATCAGGCATGGTGTTTGCTCCAGCGTCTGCACAAGGTTTGGCTTAATAGCGTCTTTTAACAGCGCGGCCATCGCACCCTGCGCTTTCAAATCCTTTGCAGTAACAGGCGTGTTCTCGTATGTATACCCGACAATGATTCGGGACAATCGTTCCTTTAGGTCGTGCAAATCGGTCGCCAGACACAATATCGCCATTACTTCGGACGCAGCGGTGATATCAAACCCGTCCTCGCGCGGTGTGCCGCTAAGCCGTCCGCCCAGCCCGCAGGTAATGTTTCGCAGCTGCCTGTCGTTCATGTCCATGCACCGCTTAAACAAAATCTGCCGCGGATCAATCCCCAGCGCATTTCCGTGCTGTATATGGTTGTCCAGCATCGCGCACAACAGATTGTTGGCAGACGTAATCGCGTGCATGTCCCCGGTAAAATGCAGATTGATATCCTCCATTGGAATCACCTGCGCATACCCACCGCCGGCTGCCCCGCCCTTGATGCCAAACACAGGCCCAAGTGACGGCTCACGCAAAGTCAGGCAAACGTTTTGGTCGCACTTCTTCAACGCGTCGGCCAGCCCGATAGACACCGTCGTTTTCCCTTCGCCCGCAGGTGTCGGGTTCAGCGCAGACACAAGTATCAGCTTACCGTTTCGCTTGCTGCTAAGCCGCTCCAATATTGACAGCGAAACCTTCGCTTTGTCATATCCGTGCGGAGCAAGCTCGTTCTCACTAATGCCAAGGGATTGCGCAATTTCGCCGATGTTCGTTGCTTTTGCCGCCTGGGCAATTTCCAAATCTGTTTTATACTGCATGTCTGTGTCCTCTTATCTCAACGCTTATAAAAGCGCCTTATTTTTTTATCCGCTATTATTATATAACAAAATTCGATTTTGCATAGTACTTTATTGTTATTTACGCTTATTTTGCTTGACTCAAACTAAAAACAATTATATAATTGCATTTGGTTGGATTTGGTTGGTTTCTGACAACAAATAACGATTGGGAGCACATTTTGAGCAATCATTTGATGCAAGAGCGACGTAACTACATAAAAAAGCGGCTTATCGCAGACGGAAGCATCAAAGTTTCCGACTTGTCGAGCTTCTTTGACGTGTCGTCAGAAACCATCCGCAAAGACCTCATCTATCTCGAAGAAAACGGTATAGCAAAAAAGGAATACGGCGGTGCTGTTGCACTCAGCGGCGCGTTTGAACCCAGCTTCAAGCTAAAATCGGTCACTCATCTTGAGGAAAAAACGCGCATCGCCAACGAAGCACTTTCTCGCATCGAAAGCGGCATGTCGCTGATACTCGACGCGGGCTCAACGGTATACGCGCTAGCAAAAGCGCTTGCGATCCGGCGCGACATCACAGTATTCACCAACGGCGTAAAAGCGGCGCAGGTGCTCGACGAATACGGAATCACAACATACATCCTCGGCGGAAAAATCCGCTCCAACAGCAACGCAATTGTCGGCAACTGGGCGCTGCGCAACCTGCGTGAAATCAAGGTAGACCTCGCGATTCTCGGAACCAGCGGTTTTGAAGGTCGAACCGGCCCATGTGTCGAAGGCTTTTCCGAAGCGGCGATAAAGTCCGCAATGATAGAATCGGGCAACAAAGTAATCGTTCTAGGGGACGCCAGCAAATCCAACAAGCAAGCTGTAGTCGAGTTTGCAAAATGGAGTGAAATTGACGAGCTTATCACAGACAGCCGAATTGGCGCTGATGTGGCTAATATAATAAAAGAACAAACGATTTTAACTATCGTATAAAAATGGAGGAAGCTTAAAGCTTAATACATTTGAGGAAACTTCGTGTATCGCATGAAGTTAAATAAAAGGTTTGTGCCTAGTGCAAGAAAGGAAAGGTTAATAACATGAAAACAAAAGCAGTAAGGATTTACGGAAAGAAAGATTTGAGGCTGGAAGAGTTCGAACTTCCTGCAATCAAGGACGATGAGATTTTGGCAAAAGTAGTTTCTGACAGCCTGTGTATGTCAAGCTACAAAGCGGCGGTGCAGGGCAGCGATCACAAGCGCGTGCCTGACGACGCTGCAACAAACCCGACAATTCTCGGTCACGAATTCTGCGGAACAATTGTCGATGTGGGCAGCAAGTGGAAAGACAAGTTCGCAGCGGGCGAAAACTTTTCAATTCAACCTGCGTTCAACTACAAAGGCAGCCAAAACGCACCCGGATACTCATATCCGCTTGCCGGCGGAGACGCTACGTATATTGTCATCCCGAACGAAGCGATGGAAATGGACTGCCTGCTAAAGTACGACTCCGATGTATTCTTCTACGGTTCGCTTGCAGAGCCAATGAGCTGTATCGTAGGCACGTTCCACGCGTTCTATCACACGCGCCAGGGCGAATATGTGCATGACATGGGAATCGTTGAGGGCGGCACAATGGCGATACTCGCAGGCGTCGGTCCAATGGGGCTGGGTTCCATAGACTATGCGCTCAACTGCGAGCGACGCCCAAGGCTTCTTGTTGTCACAGACATCGACGAAGAGCGCCTTGCTCGTGCCGCAAAGATATACACGGTAGAAGACGCTGCCAAAAACGGCGTAGAGCTGCACTATTACAACACATCAGACCCAAGCAAGCTAGACGAGATCATGGCACTGACAGATGGCGAAGGCTACAACGACGTGCTCGTCATGGCACCTGTAAAGCCTGTAATAGAGCAAGGCGACTCGCTGCTCGGCAAAGACGGCTGCCTCAACTTCTTCGCAGGCCCGTCTGACCAAAACTTTAGCGCAAGCCTTAACTTCTACAACGTGCACTACAGCTTCACGCACATCGTAGGCACATCCGGCGGTAACAACAACGACATGCGCGAGTCTCTCGACATGATGGCGAACGGCATCATCAAGCCAACATCGATGATCACGCACATCGGCGGTCTTGACAGCGCAATCGAAGCAACGCTGAACCTCCCGAACATTCCGGGCGGCAAGAAGTTAATCTACACGCACATCTCCATGCCTCTCGTCGCAATCGACGACTTTGAAGCACTCGGCAAGGATGACGCGATGTATTCTGAGCTTGCGAAAATCACAAAAGCAAACGGCGGATTTTGGTCAGCCGAAGCAGAAAAATATCTGCTGGCAACAGCTAAACCAATCAGCTAAACAGAGCTGGCAGACACACATAACGGCATTCAAGCACACCGAAGGCAACAATCGCTTTCGGTGTGCTTTTATATATGAAATTGTTTATAGGCATTAAAAACAGACCGGTGCATAAAAACACTTTACTAAATAATTTTTTGCTAACGCACAAAAATCTTAAACTTTTTGCTAATAAATATGTGCAAAACGTGAGTTTTTTTGGTATAATACATTAAAGGCGTATAAACGTGCTTGAAGCAACTAATAACAACTGGAGTATACATTTGAACAGAATCTCTTTAAACGTTCCCAACGTGCTAACATTATTCAGGTCTGCACTTGTGCCCGTTACAGTAATACTCATATTTTACGGGCTAACGATGGCTGCGTTCGCAACATACGTTGTTGCGTGTGCGACCGACCTGCTCGATGGTATTATTGCGCGAAAATTCAACATGATAACCGAAGAGGGCATACTGCTCGACCCGCTTGCCGACAAGCTTATGGCGGTGTTTGTGATTGTCGCGTTTGTTTCAATCGGCGTTGTGCCTGCGTTCATACTCATCATACTTCTAATCAAAGAGGCGTTGATGATTGGCGGCGGCGTTTTCCTGTACTATCGTAAAATCGTCACACCATCAAACGCATTTGGTAAAATCGCTACTGTTATTCTCAACACGGCGATGGGCTTCGCGTTCTTCTATAAACAGATCGACGCATTTTGGCCTCCGCCACCCTTCCTCAACTGGCCCTCAATATTCCTAAGTTTTGCGCTGTTCATTATGATAGTAGCACTTTTTCAGTACGCATACTTCAACTTGTTCCGTAAATTCAGGAATCAAAGAAAAGAAGAAAAACTATCTGACAACAACTAAATGTTTATCATTCCTTGATATTCTTTTGGCATCGTGTCTTTTAGCGCGCTCCAAGCTTCGCTTTGGTCATCAATCGCGCTCCACTGGTCGGTATACACGATCGCTTCAAACCCAAACTTAAAATATAGATTCAGCGCAGCAACCCGTCTGTTCATCGTCCCAAGTATAGATTGTGTGCATCCCTGCTGCTTCATATCCTGCAATATAAAAGAGAGCATTGCGGCCCCTAGGTGCTTGCCTCTGTGCCCGTCCTCCACGCCAAGCCAATGCACGCGTCCCGTTTTCTGCCCGTTCATATCCGGCTCCGGCCAGTTGGCAACGGTGCCAATTTCTTTACCCTCGTGCATCAAAAAGTACACGTACTTGCCGATTTCATCGCGGTCGTCTCCATAGCTTTCGTCAAAATCCTTCGGCGTCACGTGATAGTACTCGTCCAGCCTGTCATACAGCGCAATCCACATATCCCTGTCGCCCTTTGCATATCTGCGCATTGTATACCCATCCGCAAACGGCACGTCGATAATATCATCCAAACTCTTCTTTATCATCGTAATTAGTACGGGTTTGTCACTCATCGTCTCCACCTCAAATTATAAGTATTATAGTACTCTCATTCTACCAGCTTACTCAAAGAAAGTGAACACAAAATTTGCCTATTAATAAAATAATATTGTGCTGCATTGGCAAAAACCTTTTGAAATAGACGCCAAAAAATGATAGTATATTTACGGTCATATACGCTTATTCTGTGACTAACTATTTTTTAGGAGCGTGGATATTTTGTCACTATTCGAAGTCAAAGCAGTCGATAAAACATATTACAAGGATAGACTGGAGGATTTTCTACCGGACAGCATTTTTGATGTACATACGCACGTATATCTGCCCCAGCCGCCGCGCAAGGGCGAAGTTCGCACCGTAACGTGGCCGGCGCTTGTTGCCGACAAAAACCCAATCGAAGATTTAATGGAAACTGCGCAGTTGATGTTTCCGGGTAAAACATACGTGCCGCTGATGTTCGGCACGCCGACAAAGGGTGTGGATTTGACCGCGCCAAATACATACATATCGGACGTAGCCGCAAAAACAGGCTTTCCATCGCTGTTGCTTGCCCACCCCAAAATGAGCGCGACCGACTTGGAAAGTGCAATTCAAGGCGGCGGTTTCAAAGGCATCAAGGTATACCTCACCTTCGCGCCGCTGTACATTCCCGTGCCGCAAATCCGCATATTCGACTTTCTGACGCACGAGCATCTGGCAGTCTGCGATAAACTCGGCTGCGCGGTCATGCTGCACATCTCCAGAGACGCGCGCCTGCGTGACCCTGTCAACGTTGCCCAGCTGCAGCAGATCGAGAACACGTATAAAAACCTCAAACTAATCGTCGCGCATGTGGGCAGAGCGTACTGCAACAGCGACGTCGGCGACGCTCTCGATATACTTTCCAAAACCGACAACATGGTGTTCGATTTCGCCGCAAACACAAACGGCTGGGTGTTCGAGCAGCTAATCCGTGCCGTCGGTCCTTCGCGCATCATGTTTGGCAGCGACTTGCCGATAGCGCGTATGCGAATGCGCCGTATTGAAGAGGATGGCGTATACAAAAATGTTGTGCCGCGCGGTCTCTACGGCGACGTGCGTGCCGACAAAAACATGAAAGAGGTAGACCCGCCCGAAGCGGACGCGCTCTCGTTCTTCATGTATGAAACAATCGAAGCGTTTCGCCAAGCGTCAATCAACACAGAACTAAGTCGCAACGACATCGAGAAAGTTTTCTGGCAAAACGGCAAGGACATGTTTGGTTTCAAATAAAAAAAGCAGGCAAAGCAGGATTACGTGCTCCTGTTTTGCCTGCTTGTCTTAAATAATTCCTCTATACTGTTTCAGGGCTGTCAACAACCTCGTCATCGCTCAGCGTGATGTTTTTGATCTTCTGCGGTTCGCTCGGTCTGTCGGCTGCATCCGTCTGCGTGGTCGCAATCTCGTCCACAACATCCTGACCCGAAACCACTTTGCCAAACGCGGCATACTGACCGTCAAGAAAAAACGAATCCTCGTGCATGATAAAGAACTGGCTGCCTGCGCTGTCCATCGCGCTCGAGCGCGCCATAGAAATCACGCCCTTTGTGTGCTTTATCTTGTTATCAAACCCGTTCGCAGAAAACTCGCCCTTGATGGAATATCCCGGGCCGCCCGTGCCTTTGCCTTTGGGGCACCCGCCCTGTATCATAAATCCTTTAATCACACGGTGAAAAATCAGCCCGTCATAAAACCCGTCCGCCGCAAGGCTTCTAAAGTTTGCGCTGGTGTTAGGCGCCTGCTCCGACAGCTCAATCTCAATTTTCTTTCCGCTCTGCATTTCTATAGTAACCATAAAATCTCCTCGTTTTTTATTAATTGCTATTATTATATCGCATAGCCGCGCATAGTTAAAGAGCAAAGTTTACAAGATCAAAACATCGCTTCAAGCCCTTTCAAATCACAACGATGACTTCACGAGTAAGGATGCAACGCCACGTTGCAAAAAAATTGTCAGCAAAGAATTAACTTCGCGAACAAACGATGCAACGGAACGTTGCTGGTAGAGACAGCTGGACTTGAACCGGCGACCTCCCGCATGTGAAGCGGGCACTCTAACCAACTGAGCTATGCCTCCACGCACTATAAATACGTACTACCTAGTTTAATCAATTTTGTGCTGTACGTCAACCACATTTTGCATATTTTTTGTGCTTATATAGAAATACTATTCAATAATTCTGTCACGTCAAGCTCAGGGAACACTTTGCTTATCAACTGCACCAAATCGTCGAAAGTTTCCATTTTTACAGCCTCATCCCGCGCCCGCGCTGCACCGCGCACACCCTTTAGATACCACGACGCGTGCTTTCGCATTTGCCGCATCGCCAAATATTCGCCCTTTTCCACAACGCTTAATTTCGCTTGGCTCAACATCGCTGTCGCTTTTTCTGCACTTGTCGGTGGCTGCGCCTCGCTGCCCGTCTTCATCAAATGCAATATCTCGCGGAATATAAACGGATTTCCCTGTGCACCGCGCGCCACCATCACGGCATCGCACCCGGTTTCGTTGAACATATTCACCGCATCGCCCGCACAAAATATATCGCCATTGCCGATCACGGGTATGCTGACCGCGCTTTTCACCTGCGCTATTATGTCGTTGTCGCTATGCCCGCTGTAAAACTGCGCCCGTGTTCGCCCGTGCACCGCAACTGCGGCAGAGCCAGACTCTTCGCACATCTTGGCAAACTCCACCGCGTTCACGCTCGTTTCGTCCCACCCTTTTCGAAACTTCACCGTCACCGGAATACTAGACGCCTTGACCGCAGCAGCGATTATCCCGCTCGCTTTTTTCGGCTCCTTCATAAGCGCGCTGCCTTCGCCGTTGTTGGTCACTTTTGCCGCAGGGCAGCCCATGTTGATATCAAACACCGATACCGCACCTTCGTGAATCGTTTGAATCATTTCAATACTCTGCTTCAGCGAATTGGTATCGCTGGCAAAAAGCTGCACGCCAAAAAAGTCCTCGTTTGCAGCGGGGGATATCAATTGCGTGGTTTTCTTGTTACCGTATTTTAGCCCCTTTGCGCTTACCATTTCGGTATACGTAAGCCCAGCGCCCTGCTCGATAGCAATTCGCCGAAAAGCCGCGTCAGTCACGCCGGCCATAGGTGCCAGAAAAATGTTGTTTCTACACTTAATCATCTACTGCGCTACAATCTCTTCCGTTTGGCTTGGCGAGCCGGTCGGCTCATTTACAACCTCTTCCATGCTGACAATGCGCCAGTTATTCTCATAGCGCACCAGCGTCAAATCATACGTCGCGTTGTTCCACTCCGGCGGCGTTTCGCTGACAGTTGCCGAGTTTTCAACGCTCGCATAAACCTCCGCTTCGATATCGTCAATCTCCTCGGTAATACGCAAAACAACGGTGTCTTTCCAAGGCATTATAATAATAATCGGCATCTCAATACTATAGTCAAAATCGGACACGATATACTGACGATACAGATTGGAATACAGCATGGTATCGCCATCCAAAAATCCTTTGCTGAAAACCTTGCTCAGCGGTGTCGGATCATCTCCCGCGATAATCACACCCGCGCGCGCTTCCAACCCATCGCTCGATAATATCCGCACGTTCATATAGTCCATCGCAGCATAAAACGATAACAAAACAAGCGGTATAATAGACCCCCAAATGAGGAGTCTCGACACTAAATACCAAAGAGCCCGCAGAAATTTTATCATTGATTCAGACAAAGTATCGCTCCTATCTATTTGCTACATGATACCATAATAACGCATCGTCAGCAACACGCGCACAAAACAAAAAAAGCGCCCGGGCGGTTTGCCAAGGCGCTGTCTTATCTCTTATTCCTTTGGTTTCATGGTGGGGAACAGTATAACGTCGCGTATCGAATAGCTGTCGGTCAGCAGCATCACCATTCTGTCTATGCCGATGCCCATACCACCCGTCGGCGCCATGCCGTACTCCAGCGCAGTTATAAAATCCTCGTCCATCATATGCGCTTCGTCATCGCCGCTCTCGCGCTGAGCTGCTTGGCTCTCAAACCGCGCCCGCTGGTCATCGGGGTCATTAAGTTCGCTGAACGCGTTTGCGTATTCTCTGCCCATGATAAACAGCTCGAACCGCTCGGTCAACCAAGGCGCGTCCGGCATCCTTTTTGCCAAAGGTGAAACGTCAACAGGATAACCTGTGATAAACGTTGGCTGCTCCAATTTCTCCTCAACAAACTCTTCGTATGCCGCGTACAAAAGCTCGCCACGCGTTTGCGTTTTGTCCGTCTTAAGCCCGATACCTTTTGCAATCTGCGCTGCCTGCTCATCGTCGCAATCACTAAAATCTGCACCCGTATATTGCTTTACCGCGTCCAACATACTCAGACGCCTCCAAGGTGGCTTTAAATCAATCGACGTTCCTTGATACTCTATTTTGCTTGTGCCGTGCAGCTTTTGCGCACAATAGTCAAACAAGTTCTCACAAAGCGCCATCATGGTGTCTACGTTCGCATACGCTTCATAAAGCTCAATCATTGTAAACTCAGGGTTGTGCTTGATACTCATACCTTCGTTTCTAAATATTCTGCCAATCTCGTACACCTTTTCAAACCCGCCGACGATTAAGCGCTTCAAGTGCAGCTCGGTCGCAATGCGGAGATACATATCCAAATCAAGCGTGTTGTGATGCGTCTCAAACGGCTTTGCAGACGCTCCGCCCGCTTCGCCCATCAATATCGGCGTCTCCACTTCAAAATATCCGCCCTCGTCAAGATACTCTCGGATATACTTGATAATCTTGCTTCGTGCAATAAACGTTTCTTTCACTTCGGGGTTCACAATCAAATCCACGTACCGCTGACGATACCGCAAATCGACGTCCTTCAAACCATGAAACTTCTCGGGCAGCGGCAGCAGCGACTTGCTGAGCAGCGTAATCTCATGCGCTTTCACGCTAATCTCACCCTTGTTCGTTTTGAATACCTCGCCGACAACACCAACAATGTCACCGATGTCATATTTCTTATACTCGGCATAAGGCTCCTCGCCAATCACGTCTTTGCGCACATAAAGCTGAATTTTGCCTTCCATGTCCTGTATATGCGAAAAGCTCGCCTTGCCCATCACGCGCTTGCTCATCATGCGTCCGGCAACGCTTACGCTAGCTCCTTCAAGCGCCTCAAAATTGTCAAGCACAGATACGCTGCTGTGCGACTTGTCAAATGTCGTTTGCACATACGGATCAAGCCCAACGCTTTTTAGATGCTCCAGCTTTTCGCGCCTTATGCGAAGCAGTTCGCTTTCGGGCGGCTGGTGTTGCTCGTTGTTATTATTGTCTGACATATTCTCCCCTTATTTATGAATGTCGATAATCTTTATTTTGAACGAACCGGCAGGCGCCAGCACTTCAACGGTGTCGCCAACTTTACTACCCATCAAAGCCGACCCAACCGGCGACTCGTTGCTGATGTGTGCTCTGTCCGCGTCCGCCTCAACGCTGCCTACGATATGATACTCCTGCTCTTCCTTAAACTCTTTATCGTATATACGAACTGTCGTGCCGATACCAACGGTAGAAAGGTCAATCTCGCTTTCCGCAATAACAACCGCGTCGCGCAGCACCTTTTCAAGCTTCGCAATCTCGGTCTCTACACGTGCCTGCTCGTTTTTCGCTTCGTCATACTCGGCGTTTTCAGATAGGTCGCCAAACGCCCTCGCCTCTTTAATCTGTTGCGAGATCTCGCCTCTTCTGACAATTCTCAAATACTCGAGTTTCTCCTGTTTCTCTTCTAGTCCCGCCTGTGTCAAAATCACTTGGTTGCTTGCCATTTGCTGCCTCCTTGTATGCCTGCTTTGCCAAATTAGTGTGTGTGACGTAAAAAAATTATATATAGATTATTTCAAATGCTGAAATAGACTTCATTTTTATAATATGCTGATTATAGGTCAACCAAAAAAGGATGTCAAGCCAATTTACCTATAATTATCAGCAATATACTATTATAATGTAAAAAAACGTGACAAAATACCTAAATACGCCTAAACAGCGTGTTTTTGTGTTTATTAAGCAAAAAGAACAACGGTATCCCCAGCACATAGCACGCAATCACTTGACCAGCAGCAACGTAACCGGCGGTTACCCAATACGCGTTCGCCAGTTCCGGAATATAATGTTGCAAAATCGCGGCAACTACAAACGCGTTGACCACAACAGCCGGAAGCGGAAGAAACCATCTTGATACTTTTGCATCTGCATCGCCGCATTTTTTGCCAAAGCGGAAAATGCCATATGTCATCGCAGCAGCAACCAATGTCGCCAGCGACCCAAACACTATGTCATACGGGCCAAGCGGACTGCCAACCAGATTCGAAAGCACAACCCCGATAAACAACCCCGGGATTGCAGCGGGCGTAAAAAACGGCAGAATGCACAGTGCTTCTGATATACGCACCTGAAGCGGTCCAAAACTAATCGGCTGCGCAGCCATTGTAAGCGCAAAGTACAGCGCTGCGATAATCCCCGCCTCCGCAATAAACCGCGGAGTAAAAATTCGCTTCATCATTTAACCCACCAACTTTCGTTGGATATTTAATCGCGCATGAGCGCCCTTATCAAACAGCACTTCTGCCGCACTAAAACTTCTCATCATATCCTAGCCCACCACTATATTGGCGATTTTGCCCGGTACGATAATCACTTTGCGTACACTCTTGCCTTCAAAGTGCGCAGCCAGGCTGTCCGTTTCCATGATAAACTTCTCGATGTCTTCTTTTGTCGCATCGCTGCTTACGAAAAATCTCGCCTTCACTTTGCCGTTTATCTGCAGCGGCATCTCAACGGTGTCAAGCACCAGCTTGCTCTCATCACATATCGGATACGTCGTGTTAAACACGCTTTGCGGCTCGCCAAAGCCCTGCCACAGCTCTTCCGAGAAATGCGGCGCAAACGGCGCAATCAGCAGCGCCAAAGTCTTCGCCGCGTCAATCGACGTTTGCTTGTCGGGCGCAGCTTTCACATACTTGCTCAGCGCATTGGTATACTCCATCAACCGCGCTACTGCCGTGTTAAACTGGAAGTTCTCTATATCGGCCGTCACGTGCTTAATCGTATAGTTCTTGGTATACGCAATCTCTTTGACGTCAGTATCGCTCTTTGTGGTTACTTTCATCAGCTCGCCCGTGATACGCTCCACCCTGTCGAGGAACTTATGCACAGCCTTGATGCCGTCGTCACTCCACAGACCGCCCTCGATATACGAGAAACCAAAAGCCAAGTACGTTCGGAACACATCACTGCCATACTTTTTGATATACTCGTCAGGTGAGATGACGTTTCCTCTGTTTTTACTCATGCGGTATCCGTCAGGACCAATTATAATGCCTTGGTGCACAAGCGAAGTAAACGGCTCGTCAAAATCGATATATCCCATATCGTGCAACGCCATAGTGAAAAACCTTGCATACAGCAAATGCATACACGCGTGCTCAGCGCCGCCGATGTACTTATCGACCGGCAGCATTTTGTTGATCCAATCGGTGTCAAACGCTTCCTTTTTGTTCTTCGCATCGGGATATCGCAAGAAGTACCATGAAGAGCACACAAACGTATCCATCGTGTCCGCATCGCGCACCGCTTTCCCGCCGCATTTGGGGCAGGTTGCGTTCATATACTCATCGCTCTTTAGCAGCGGCGATGTTCCGTCCGGCGTAAAGTCGATGTCGTATGGTAGCTTGACAGGAAGCTCGCTTTCGGGCACAGGCACCTGCCCGCACTTGTCGCAATACACAATCGGTATCGGTGCACCCCAATATCTTTGCCGGGATATCAGCCAATCGCGCAACCGATAGTTCACTTTAAAGTCGCCTTTGCCCAGCGCTTTCAGCTTATTTAATACAGCTTCCTTGCCGTCTTCCACGGTCAGTCCCGTAAAGTCCTCGCTATTCACCATCACGCCATACTCCACATACGGTAGGCTGTCGTCCTCATCGCCCTTCGCGCCGATCACGCGCTCGATAGGCAGGTCATACTTGTGCGCAAACTCATAGTCGCGCTCGTCATGCGCAGGCACCGCCATAACCGCGCCCGTGCCATAGCTAAACAGCACGTAATCCGCAACGTATATTGGAATTCTGCGTCCGTTAATGGGGTTGGTCGCATATGCGCCTGTAAACACGCCCGTCTTCTCTCTGGCGGTCGATAGTCTGTCAATCTCGCTCGCTTTTGCAGCATAATCTATATAGTCTTCAACAGCTTTTTTCTGGCTGTCCGTCGTAATCTTGCTTGTCAGCGGATGCTCCGGCGCAAGCACAACGTACGTGCACCCAAACAGCGTATCCGCGCGTGTCGTAAACACGGTGAATTTCTCGCCATTCTCTTCAATATTAAAAGTAATCTCGCCGCCCACCGATTTACCGATCCAGTTTCTTTGCATCATTTTGGTCTTGCTCGGCCAATCAAGGTCATCCAGTCCGGTTAGCAACCTTTCCGCATAGTCGGTTATTTTGAAGAACCACTGCGTCAAGTTCTTCTTAATGACTTCGCTGCCGCAGCGCTCGCACGTACCGTCTGCAACCTGCTCGTTGGCAAGCACAGTCTGGCAGCTTTCGCACCAGTTGACCGGCGCTTGCTTTCGGTATGCAAGGCCCTTTTCATACAGCTTCAAGAAACACCACTGCGTCCATTTATAATAATCGGGCATGCACGTTTTGATCTCATAGTCCCAGTCAAACATCGCGCCCATCGCTTTTAGCTGCTTCTCCATCGTCTTGATGTTGGCAAGCGTGCTGTCCTCGGGGTGAATCCCTGTCTTGATGGCATAGTTTTCTGCGGGCAGACCAAACGCGTCAAAACCCATCGGCTCAAACACTTCGTATCCGCTCATGCGCATAAAGCGTGCATAGCTGTCGCTTAGCCCATAGTTATACCAATGCCCAACATGCAGCTTGCTGCCGCTTGGGTACGAGTACATCTCAAGCACATACTTTTTCTTGTCCACTTTGCTCTTGTCAAAGCTGTACAGCTTGTCCTTCTGCCACTTTTTCTGCCACTTTTTTTCTACTTGTACGTAATCCATTAAATAATTCTCCCCTGTCTGTTGCTTGCTACATTATGATATAAATCGCGACAAAAAGCAAGGGCTGTCTACCCTATCACCGTCACAACCGCGCTTGCCGACACACCTTTTCCTTTTCCTTGCCACCCAAGCCCCTCGGTTGTGGTCGCTTTTACGCTTACGCAGCTCACATCAATGCCCACCGTTCGCGCAATATTTACCCGCATGTTGTCGATATACGGCGAGAGCTTCGGGCGCTCCATCACGACAGTCGCGTCTATGCTTGATACTGTAAATCCATCGCTCTCAATGATATCCACCGTGCGTGCCAAAAGGTTCAAACTGCTTGCATCTTTAAACTCGTCAATGCCGGGGAAGTGATGCCCAATATCGCGGTTTGCCGCCGCTCCAAACATCGCGTCCATTATGGAGTGCAGCAGCACGTCCGCGTCGCTGTGCCCAAGCAATCCCTTCTTATATGGGATCGTCTCTCCGCCCAGCACCAGCCGCCGTCCTTTTACCAATCGGTGCACGTCATATCCGCTGCCCACGCGTATTTTCTCGCCGTCTATATGTCGCCCAATTGCGATATCCTCCGGCGTGGTTATTTTTATATTGTGCGCGTCCGCCTGCACAAACGCAATTTTCTCGCCCAGCCGCTCGACAAGACTGCACTCGTCCGTGCCGATAAATCCGTCTTTCTCAGCCCTGCTGTGCGCGCGCTTAATCAGCTCAAACGAAAACGCTTGAGGGGTCTGTATGTTGACCAAGCTATTCCTGTCCAGCGTCATTTGAATCATGTCGCCGTCAACTTGCTTTATTGTGTCGGTAGTTCTTATGCCTGCTGCCGCCGCGCCCGTCTCGCTCGCTTTGCGCACGCACTCGCTGATTACGCCCGGTTGCACAAAGCACCTCGCGCCGTCATGAATCGCCACGACATCCGCGTTGCCTATTGCACTTAATGCATTTGCGACAGAATCCTGCCTTTGCTCACCGCCGATTACTATGCGATACGGCATGCTCAAACAAAGCTGCGCCGCTTGTTCTACGCGCGCTTCGTCCTCGCTCGTTGTGACGATAACTGTTTCACTTAAGCACCCGGCTTCGTCAAACGCACTCATAGCGCGCTCAATAACGCTTTTGCCGCCAATGCTTATCCACATTTTGTTTTCGCCCATCCGCGTCGCGCTGCCCGCAGCAAGCAAAATTCCGACTGCCCTAGCCATTTCGTGTTTCCTCTAATATTTCATACATCTCGCCCGCGTCTTCCTTGCGCACCGTCTCAGCCATACGCAAAACGGCCACCTTCAAAGTGTTTGCGCCAAAGCGTATTTCGATTTCGTCGCCGACCTTAATGTCCTTGCCCGACTTCGCCACGTTGCCGTTCACGCTCACGCGCTTCTTGTCACACGCTTCGCTGGCAACTGTGCGCCGCTTGATAATGCGCGACACCTTCAAATACTTGTCTAATCTCATATTATACCTGTTCCTTTCATTCGCGAGGCACCAATGCTCACCTCTTGTGACATTATAACAGAAAAGCGCCCGATTGACACCGCCGGATTTTGCATAAACGAAAAAAGCACCAAGATGTCTGCCCGGCACATTTTCCATATATATAAATTTTCCTTGGATGACCTGATTGTTTAAGCAAAACCGCGATATTTTTGCAAAGAAAAAGTGCCAATTACCTACAAGCACTTTCTCTCAAATCTATATAAATTGCTGGTTGCCTTACCTGTGAGGCACACAATATATGTTGAGTGCCTTATCTACAATTATTATCATATACCTTTAATATGAATAATGTGTAAACAGACAATATATTTTTTGTAAACTCAATTTTATTTTAACGCCAGCTCCATCACGAGCCTGTCTTCGCCTTCGCCGTACTCGTCCTTAGAATTCTCGACCACCGCGAAACCGAGTTTCTCTCTGTATACCGACAGCGCCGTGAAGTTCGCAGGGTCCACAGTCAAGCGTATGCTGGTGATGCCAAACCGTTTCAGATGCGTAAACGCATACTTTAGCAGCTCCGTGCCAACGTCCTTGCCGCGAAACACAGGCAGCACAGCAACGCTCATCAAATACGCATTGCCAATCTCGTTTATATCGCGCATAAAATACGCACACGCAATAGGATCGTCATCCTCGTCAACTGCCGCATACACCTTGCCGTACCTCAGCATCGGCACAATCACATACTCGCTGAGCGCACCCTTGCCAAACGCCTGCTTCTCAATGCCCATAATCTGCTCCAGCCGCTCGCTGCTCGTGTGCTCCAATGGTTTAAACGAAATCGTCATCTGTCCGCCTCCTAATAATCAGTCGTGTGTACTCATATATAATATTCGCTATCTGCTGCCTATTTCCTCTGCCAGCACGGCAACAAACTGCCTCACTCCCGAATACTCTGCCGCATACGCATCCGTTTGTTTAATCTCGCGCTTGCCCATCAGCGAATCTGCCTGAAAGCTAAACGTCTGCTCGTTGCTAACGATGATGTGGTCAACAAGCTCGATGTTCAGCAAAGCAAGTGCATTTAGTATCAGTTGCGTTGTGGTCAGATCGCTAGGTGACGGCGACAGGTTTCCGCCCGGGTGATTGTGCGCGATAATCGCTTTTACAGCATGGTGTCTTAGCGCACTTGCCGCCACTTTGTCGGTATACACAGGCGACTCCTTGATACCGCCTTCACTCAGCTTCTCGCTGTGTATCACGCGGTTTTGAGTATTGAGCCACATTACGTAAAACTCTTCATAAGGCTTGCCAAACAACATCGCCACGCAAAACTCGCACGCTTGCTTGATAGACCTTAGCGCGGGCTTCCTGCCAATCTTGCTTTTTTTGTACGCGCGTAGCAAATCGGGGAACATTGTTAAATACGCCGCAGATTTGTCGCCCATGCCTTTAACGAGCGCAATATCCGCTTCACCGGCTTCAAGCACACCGGCAAGGCTGCCAAACTTTTTAAGCAGCCGATGAGCGATATCGTTGGTGTTCACGCGCGGCAGCGCATAGAACAACATGTATTCGAGCACCTCGTGTTCCTCGAAATTATCGAACCCGCCTTTTAAAAAGCGAGCCGTCATTCGCGCTCTGTGACCTTCACCCATTTTTATCTCCATTGAAAATTAGCTGGCGCACCCGCTGCAGCTGCTGCAGCTGCTCTTGTTGCATTCGCTGCCACCCGCGACGCCACCGCCAAAATAACACTTACCCTGATAATATCGCTGTATGTTTGGTGACCCGCATTCCGGGCATGGCGGCCGTGTGTCTGCGCTTGTCAGCTCTTCATAAACTGTTTTGCATTCGTTACATATAAACTTCAATAATGCCATTGGTTACAACATCCTTCTTCGCCACAATATAAACACGGTAACGCCTGCAAACAACAGCGAGAGCCCCATCATAATGCCAAAGCCCCACGGCGTGCCCGCAAACGGCACCGGCACATTCATGCCCCAAAAGCTTGCAATCAGCGTTGGGACAGCGATGATAATGGTAATCGCGGTCAAGAACTTCATGACGTTGTTTAAGTTGTTGCTGATGATGGAAGCAAACGTTGTCATCGTTCCCGTCAAAATGTTGCGGTATATCTCCGCCATCTCAATCGCCTGCTTGTTCTCGATAATAACGTCTTCCAGTAAATCTGTGTCCTCGGGGTACTTCTTTATGATGCTCGTTTTGGTCAGCTTTTCAAGCACAATATCGTTGCTTTTCAGTGATGTCGAAAAGAACACCAGCGATTTTTCGAGCTTGAGCATTCCCATAAGCTCGCGGTTTTTCATGTTCTTGTGCAGCGCATTCTCGACAATGGTCGTTGCTTTGTCTATCTGCCTCAGATACTGCAAATACTTCGTGCTCGACTTATAAAGCAGCTGCAAAACAAACCGCGTTTTTTTGCACGTGTCAAACCCGCGCACACGGTTTTCCATAAAGTCTTCGATAATTGTGGTTTCCTCCAGGCACACAGTAATGACCATGTCGGGCAGCAGTATAATAGCCAATGGTATGGAGTTATACAAAAATGAAGTGCCTTCCGGCTCGACGACAGGAATGTCGACGACAATAAGCGTTTGGTCGTCCTCTCTGTCTGTATGAGGCGTTTCTTCTTCGTCAAGTGCCGCGGTAAGAAAATCCTGCTCAACGCCCAGCGCCATAGCAATGTCGTCAATCTCCTGCTGCGTCGGGTCAAGAAGATGAATCCACGTACCCGGGCACGGAGCGTCTTGGTTTATGAGCTTGTTTTCTTCCGTTTTGTGATAGTAAATCATGGCAAGCACCGCCTTTCTATTCGGTGTCCCTTATCAAGGGCGTGTTTAGCGATGTGCCACATTAGCTTGCCTTGCGGTATGCACGTCGCTTTTTTTGCATAAATGTTTCGGGTCTGCGTCCACGCATACCACCTCCTTAAAAATCCCTAAATCCGTTATTTTTTGCGCAATCGGTTCATCTCTCTGTCCACCGCGCTCGGTTTCCCGTCAATTCTTCTTAGCGAGTTAATCGTGCCAACGATATGCCCGACAATAAACAGTCCCCAAAGCCCAATCGGCCATGCAAACCAAGGATACCCTTCGCCGGTCAAAAAATAGAGAAGCAGCATCACCGCGCACACAACCAAAAACACACCAAAATGATAATAAAACCCGCGCTTGATAAAATAACGCCGCTGTGCAACGCCTCTAAGTTCGCTTTCACTCATTGCCTTATAATCGCTTCCTGCCATTCTCAACACCTCAATTTTCATCGTTTTCGTTTATAGCAGTCTTAATCACTGTTATTATAACATGAAAGCATTAATTTGCAATAGTTGCAGTTTCTTGTCCCTGCGCTGCACCACGCGCAATTGACACACGTTTTTGCAGCACGTATAATTAGCAATAGGCGGTGGGTCTGTGGTTGAAAGTCGATGCCAGTCGCGGGCAAAACGATCCACGTAAGCCGGGTAAAATTGCCCGGTGAGCATAGCGCGGTTTAGATGTCAGTCCGGCCGGGTGCACGCAAGTGTTTCCCGAGAGGCCCAGTAGTGGGGAGGCAAACGCCTTAGTAGCGAAACGTCCCGCCGGCGAATGTGGGGGAAAAAACCAGGTCAGCCACCGCCCCGGCTTTAGCCGGCTTTTATCGCGACAAAACTTTTTACAATTCAACATTCTCAATCACAATTCTATGGTATAATATAACAAGAACTTCTTTTATTGGAGGAAAACTCATGCGCAAGAAAAAGTCACTATTCGCAATTCTAGTGTTGCTATTGCTGCTCACTTTCCCGACAATCGCCTTTGCTAACCCTGCAATTCCTGAAAAATATACGCACGAATTGCTACTAGACGATTGCAGTAATATAGAAACACTAACCATATATGGATATGAGGAGAATGACAACAAGGAATTGATGTATGAATACTCATCAATGGAAAGGTTCAACTCTTTCGGAGACTATTGGATAAAGAGAACGGAGAATCGGGTTGAACG
This sequence comes from Clostridia bacterium, assembly GCA_018648645.1. Classification (GTDB taxonomy): domain Bacteria; phylum Bacillota; class Clostridia; order Christensenellales; family SZUA-584; genus JABGQS01. The sequence goes on along the minus strand of JABGQS010000002.1, from coordinate 86,301 downwards.
GATATTTGGTTTCACAAATGAAGCGAATCATTTTAAAAGTTTTCAGATTATGATAAACTTTTCTGATGGTGAAGTGCAGCACTCAAGAGTAATTGATTTGATTGACAATTCAAATTATCACTATAATGTAGAGAGAAATTTACTAAAGCGTAGTTTGGTAAAATACGATTTTTTAAAATATTTTTACTCAGGATACCAACTGATTCCACTCATTTTTGCCTGCTGTGTTGCACTGTTAATAGAATTTCTTGCGGCTCTTCTTTTCAAAATAAAGCCATATAGATATGTATTGTTTGCTAATTTAGTGACAAACCCTGTAATGAATATTATTTTGCTCATAGCAATGTGGCAGTTCAGAGTAAGCTATTTCTGGCTCGTGCTTATTCTGGAACTCATTGTGTTTGGGGCTGAGTATATGTTTTATAGAAAGAAGTATATGGGTATTAATAAGTGGCGTCTGCTAATATTCACATTCGCTGCCAATGCTATTAGTTGGGGAATATACGCTGCAATCACAAAAAGTTTCATCTGAGTATGAGGGTATTCGCATTTTTTAATTGCGTCAAACGCAGTCAGCTTCGGCACATACGCGATTATCAGCGGACTGTTCTATTGATAGTACAAGACGGCGCCGAGCAACAAAGCCAATATTAATCGGCAAATAAAAAAGGGGCTGAACTTCAGCCTCTTTTCTTTTGCTCGCGTTATATCTCGCATGCTCACGTGCATTTCGGCTTTCTCTTCGCGCCCAGCAACATCTTTATCGACTCAACATCACTCTCTTCAAGCACCCGTATCCACATCCACTTGCCGTCACGCAGCTGCTCCGTTTGCACAAACACGCTTCTCACATTCGCATTCAGCTTTTCTTTTACCGACTCCACCTTGGCGGCTTCCTTGCTCCCAAGCACTATCAATGCAGAGAACGCGCCCGCCTCTGGGAAAAAGCTGCAAAGCGTTCTGCCGCTTTTGCGATACCTGACAGTCCACCCATACTTCTTCGCATAAAATTTCAGCTCGCGCTCAAAATCACAGCTCGCCGCCATATATTCATGTATGCGCTTCCAAAGCTGCGCCCGCTCTCCGATGTTCTCGACAATGTCGCTCTCCGACGGTGTCACCTCTTTGTCCAGCATCCGCTCATAATTCATATGTCACACCTACTATTTTCGAAAAAAGACGGACAGCGTTTTGCCATCCGTCTTCGTTTCACAGTTTATACTTCTTTAATTTCCTCAATCTCAGCTCTTTGCTCCGGCAGCCTCAGCATGAGGATCAGCCCAACTACAAACAGCGGCAATATCGCCAATATGCTGAGTCTCGGCATCCCGGTAACCGTGCCAATCAGCGCCATCAGCGCCGGTCCGATAATCGCGGCAAACTTGCCAAACACATTATAGAACCCAAAGAACTCGTTGCTGTTTTTCTTCGGTATAATCTTCGCATAGTACGAGCGTGAAAGCGCCTGTATACCGCCTTGTGCAGAGCCTATCATCGCACCAAGCACAAACACGTTCCAAATGTCAAACATCAGCGAAGCGAAGATGCAAGCGACAATGTATGTGCATATCGCGACAATAATCATGCGCTTTGTGCCATACCTCTTTGCCAGCCGTCCATACAAAAGCGCAAACGGGAACGCGATAATCTGTATGACGAGCAGTATACCCAACAGCAAAAAAACGTTGCTTGCGTCAAGCCCCAGCACATCAGTAGAATAAGGCACGGCCATTTTGATGATGGTGTCCACGCCGTCGATGTAGAGGAAGTAAGCAATCAGAAACGCAAAAACGATTTTGTACTGCCGTATATTCTTGAACGTTTTGCCAAGCCGTTTAAAGCTGTTTACAACCGGCTTTCTCTCCGGCTCTATGTAATGGATTTGCTTAACACGCCGCAGGAACGGGATAGTGAACATTCCCCACCACACCGCCGTGATGACAAACCCAAGCTGATAACCCAACATATTGTCAAACCCGAGTATAAAGATTACTCCAAGGCTGATGGCAAACGGTATGACGCTTGCGATATACCCATACGCAAATCCGCTGGTCGAGACCCTGTCCATTCGCTTGTTGCCGGTAACATCAACAAGGAACGAATCATAAAATATATTCGCCCCGGCAAACCCAATGCAAGTTATGATATAGAAAATAACCAGCATACCGACCATGCCGTCAGGCACAGCGGCAAGGCTTGCGGTAAACACAACGCCAAGTAGGAAGAAGAATATAAAGAACCTCTTCTTATAATTCTTATAGTCGGCGATGGTGCCAAGTATCGGTGCCAAAATCGCGACGAGTATGCTTGCCAGCGAGTTATAATAACCGATGTCCATCGTGCTTCCGCCGTTAAAGATACCGAAATACACAGGTAGCAGCGCTGTCGTAATCGCGATGGAATACGCACTGTTACCGCAGTCATACAGTATCCAGCTCCTCTCGGTTTTCGTCAGTTTCGTTTTGATTTTCTCCATACCGTCCCCCTAAAATTTATTGATGATTCCTATTTATCACGGTTTGTGATATCGCCAAAAGATTCTCGTTTCTCGTTTGCAGCGGAAGCGCGCACTCTGGCGAGATGAGCTTGATTCCGCTCTTTAAGATTTGCGTTACTTCCTGCCCAACATCATCAGGCGCCCCGGCATACAAAGTGTCGGGTATGTTAATGTTTCCTGTCAGCATCATATCGCCCGCCAACTCTATCGCCTTGCCCGCATCGTTCTTGCTCTCAAAGTGAAACAAATCAAACCCCGCCTCATTGAACAGCGGTATCCTGTCAAGCGTCTTGCCGCAGCAATGCAGCACAAACGTGGTTTTGTCAAACTGCTTCAGCAAATTTCGGTGTATCGGCTGCAAGAACTCCACATACGTTTCCCTGCTGGCAAGATCGCCGGTAATATGATCCGCCATGGTAATCATATCCGCGCCGGCACAGAGCTGCGCCTGCGCAAACACCTGTGTTATTTGCTTATACTTACCCAGCAGATAATGCACTCTTTCCTTATCAATAAGCGTGTCAATCAAAAAGTTTTCCGTCCCGCAAAGGTGCAGCCCCAGCGTCCAAGCACCCATCACCTTACCGAAGATAAACACCTCGCTGCCATGTTTTTTGCGAATCAGCTTTATAGCGTCCAGCATCGCTTTGATCGGCGCGCGGTCAAGGAAATCGCCCGGCATATCAAAGTCCTTAGCATAATGTCCCGGTAGATACTTTTGCGCCGGCATATCAAGGTCGCTGCCCCAGTCTATCGTCTCGCCAAGCGCAGCCGCCTCCAGCACAACGCTGAAATAAGGCATCGCACTATCAAACCCGAGGTTCAAGTGCGGATACACCGCAAGTGCAGCAGCAGCCTCGGGGCCCTGGTGCGCTTTAGCAAAATCGATGCCAAGCGCCTTGCAGCTCTCATAAGTGGCGATGGACACGGGCGCAATCACAGCCGGTCGGTCAAAGTCGTCACCGTCAATAATCGCGCGTACTCGCTCAAAAGAATTCATAGACACTCCCATGCTCTCAGTTTACTATATTTCAATGTTCGGCTCTCCTCTCCAAAAAACCTTTATTGCAAGCACAATTGCCGGGTATTCAAAAAATAAGATTTGTTTACGAATATTAAATATAAAATACAGGGCGCTGTTTTTAGCAATTACTATGATATTATTAGTTATACGAAACAGTGAGGATATATTAATGATCGGAGGCTCCATATGAATGTAAAAATTATTGTAGACTCTACGTGCGATCTGCCGCGCGATCTATTCGAAGAGCTTGATATCGGTGTTGTCACCCTATACGTACTGCTTGGCGAGGTCAGCTACAGAGAATGGCAGGAGATTACCCCCGAGGAAGTTGTTGCGTGGTCAAACAAAACGGACAAGCCGCCGACAACATCCGCGCCGAGCGTAGACGACTTTCTAAAAGCGTTCAAGTCGTGCGAAAAAGCCAAGCAAGACATAGTGTTTATCGGCACATCGTCCGAAACGACGGCAACGTGTCAAGTCGCGCAAATCGCCGCCGACATGGTTAAGGGTGTCAAGGTGCAGATCATAGATGGGCGAAGCATATCTGCCGGCACGGCATGCATCGCGTACAAAGCGGCAAAGCTTGCGCAGTAAGGTAAATCCCACGAAGAGATTGTCGCTGCGATAAATGACATAATCCCGCGCGTGTTCACCAGCTTCGTTCCCGAGACTCTTGAGTTTCTGCGGCGCAGCGGGCGGGCATCCGTCGTCAAAGCAATGGCAGCCAGCTCTCTCAAGCTAAAGCCGGAGATAACAGCCAAGGACGGTTTTTTGGTGCAGGGAGAAATGTTCCGAGGTCCCACAGCAAAAGTTGCTGCCAAATACATCGACAAACGGCTCGAGAATCTAGGGGACATAGACCCCGAGGTCGCGTTTGTAGCATCCACGCCCGACGAAAAGCAGCTGCGTCCATCTCTTTATGAAAAGGTGGTCGCAAAAAACTATTTTGAGAACGTCTACTCCGTGCGTGCAAGCTGCGTCGTCTCTGCACACGCGGGTCCAAACACATACAGCATCAGCTACATAAAAAAGAAGAAAGACTAGCAACTTGAAACCAACACATTTTTCATAGCAAAGCGGCGCAGTTCACAACAATGTCTGCGCCGTTTTGCTTGAAAATCGCCGTTTTAATGCGGTTTTATAAAATAAACGTAACAGTTTCGTTATTGTGATGCATAAGTCTTTGCTGTATCATTACTGCATATATCAAGTTAGGGGTGAGTTTTTATTGTATAACATTATCTCGTTTGACAAGAGCTCAAAGAAAGTAAAAGATTTCTTAAATTTTGAATTTGAGATTTATAAAGGTGACGATAATTGGGTGCCTCAGCTTATAGGCGACACCATTAAAATGCTTCACGGCAAAGGGAATCCGCTTTTCGAAAACGGAGAGCAAATTTTCTTTATGGTCTACGACGACAAGAAAGTCGTGGGTCGTGTTCTCGTCGGCATAGACGAAGAGCTAAACAGAGTTCGCGGTTTCACTCAAGGTTATTTTAGCATGTTCGAGTGTATAGACGACTGGCAAGTCTGCAAAATGATGATGGATGCAGGGAACGACTGGCTCGCTGGTAAGGGCATGGACAAGGTCATAGGACCACTGTCTCCCAGTAACGGTGACGACCGCAAAGGCTTTGTAGTTATGGGGGAGGGCAGCCCTGTACTACTTAATGCATACACAAAGGACTACTACCCGGCGTTAATAGAAAAATACGGGTTTACAAAAAACGACGACCATTTGGCGTACTACTTTGACCCAACGGTATTCACGTTGGCCCGGCATGAAAAAGTTGTGGAATACACAAAGAAGAAATTTGGATTCCGTGTAGAAAAATTCAATCCAAAAAAAGTCAAAGAGGAAGCCATAGATGTAAAACAAATTTTGGACGCCAGTTTTCCCGAAGAGTGGGACTACCTTATTGCACCTTCGCTCGAAGGTGTTATCGAAGAGTTTAAAGGCTTAAGACCGCTTTACGACGGACACTACTGTTATATAGTAAGAAAAGACGATAAGCCAATTGGGTTTATGGTTGGGCTGCCCGACTACAACCAAGTGCTAAAGCGCATGGGAGGCAAGCTGCTACCCTTTGGCTGGGCAAAGTTTTTGATATACAAACGCAAGATCAACGGTATAAGAGTACTCATTCAAATGGTAGACAAGGAATATCAGAAAATGGGCGTAAATCACGCCATGTTCTTGGATGCTTATAAGGATACTGTTAAAACGGGTATAGACTTTGCTGAAATATCGTGCATTGATGAAGACAACATCGATTCTCGAAACGGTGTAGAGAACTTCGGCGCAGTGCATTATCGCACGTACAGAACTTATAAATACGATCTGGAAAAGGCGTAATATACCATGAGCATGATTTATATTTTATTATTTTACTATTCGTCGGAGGTGTTCTTTTGTACAAAGCTATTTCGTTTGATAAGGAAACAAAGCTGCTGCGCAAGTTCGTAAAACTAGAGTTCGAGATGTACAAGGACGACAGCGATTGGGTGCCGCCTCTTATCGGCGATACAATAAGTATGCTAAAAGGGAAAAACAATCCGCTTTTTGACAACGGACCGCACATGTGCTTTTTGGTACTTAAAGGCGAGCAAGTTGTCGCGCGAGTTCTTGCGGGTGTCGATAACGAGCTAAACAAAGCCAAAGGAATTAAGCAAGGATATTTCTCTATGTTTGAATGTTCGGATGACGCGCAAGCGTGCAAAGTGTTGATGGACGCTGCGTGCAAGTGGCTTAATGACATAGGTATGGACTCTGTAATAGGACCAATCTCTCCCTGCAACGGCGATGACAGAAAAGGCTTCCTCGTTTGGGGGCAGGGTATGCCGGTGCTGCTAAACGCCTACACAAAAGACTATTATCCGAGGCTTATCTTAGAATACGGATTTACTAAGAATGAAAACCACAGAGCATATTCAATGAAGCCGCCACAGGCCGCAATAGAGCGCCATATAAAGGTTTCGGAATACGCCAGAAAAAAATACGGCTATAGCGTTGATAGGTTAAATGTAAGAAAAATCGTTGACGAATCAAAAGACATCAAGGAAATACTCGATCACAGCGTGCCCGATAATTGGGACTATCTAAACACACCCTCGCTCGAAGCTGTTATACAAGAGTTTAAAACCTTAAAACAGTTTTATAACGGGTACTATACATTTATCGCAAGAAAGAAAGGCAAACCAATAGGGTTCATGGTCGCTCTTCCCGACTACAACCAAGTGCTAAAGCGCATGAACGGCAGGCTATTGCCAATAGGGTGGCTAAAGTATCTGTACTATAAAAGAAAGATTACCGGCGCCAGAGCTTTGGTTCAGATGGTGGACAACAAATATCACAATTTGGGCGTGAACCACGCCATGTTTACCGAATTCTACAAGGATTGGATAAAGACGGGGCTAGAGTATGTCGAAGCCTCGTGTGTAGATGAAGGAAATCTGCCGTCCATAAACAGCACAGAAAGATCCGGCGGAGTGCATTATCGCACATACAGAACGTATAAGCATGACCTGAAAAAAGCCGAATAATCACAGAGCAATATTAAAAAGACAAACCTGCGTGGACATAGAGCGCAGGTTTAGTTTTTGTTAAATGTCTTGATAGCAGCAGCGCAGTAATGATACAATAACACAAGAAATTGGATATAAAATAAACTTTAGGAGCGTTATAATGAGTTACGGATTTGCGAATTTTCTTACAAACTACGGCGTTTACTTGTTCATTTTTTTCGGCATCAACTTTGGGCTATCATTTATAGCCGCAGCAATGGCAAAAACGAAAGGGTACAGCTATGGCGGTTTCTTATGCCTTGGTATGTTTACTGCGTTTTGGATAGCCATAATTGTTGCTGCAAGCCGCACGCCAAAATCAGGCAGCAAATATCTTATGCAGAAAGAAATGGAACGGCAATTTAGACAGCGCAACGATCAGTATGCTCAGCCAAACGTATTATACTGTAGCGGATGCGGCGCACAGATTGCCTCCGAAATGGCGTTTTGCCCGTCCTGTGGTATAAAAGGTCCCGCATCACCGACTGCTTGATAAAGAGTTACCTACAACGGATCACTTTTGATTTTTGCAAACCTGCGTGGATATATGTCCGGCGTGGGTTTGTTTTTTTGCATGACGATGATTGCACCTTCGCCGACTTTGTGTTTGTCGATCACCTTGCAGCCCATAACGGAGATTGCGCTGCTTGCATCCTTTACCTCGTAGCCGTACATACGCCCTTTCCATGCGCAGAAATATCCGCCGACTTTTATAAGCGGCACGCATAGCTCTGTCAAAACAGGCAGACTTGCAACCGCGCGCGACACAGCCACATCAAACGTTTCACGTAGCTCATTTAATTCTTCTGCTCGCGCAGTTATCACGGCAACGTCTATACCAACCTGCTCGGCTGCACTTTTCACAAACGCAGTTTTCTTGCCTGCCGAATCCACCAGCGTCATGTCAATGTCACCGCGCACAATTTTCAACGGAATGCCGGGAAAGCCTGCACCTGTGCCAATGTCGATCACGCTCGCGCCCGGAGGTATGTCAACGTATTTCAACAGCTCAATCGCGCCATAAAAGTGCATTTGCGCGGCCTGCGCCTCACTCGTTATCCGCGTCAGGTTAGTGCGCTTGTTAGCTTCGATAACCAGCTCATAATACCGCTCGCAAAGCTCTACTGCCTCGTCAGTATATTTTATTTGCCCATCGTCCATCATCTGTTTTAATGTTTCTGAAAATATGCTCATCAACTCTCCTCTATTATCTTTACGCCAACGTCCATGCTCTCATACGCGCCGCATAGCTCAAAATCGCCGTGTACAGACTGCGCTGCCCTTTGTGCTTGCTCGGCGGTTTCAAACACCACAAACATGCTGCTGCCGCTGCCGCTCATGAACGCTTTGCCAAAGCCTCCTAGAGCACTTGCCGCTTTCATAATCTGCGGTGCAATAGACAACGCCGCCATGCCAAGCGCATTGCGCGAGTACTTGTTAAACATATCAATATCGCCCTTTTGCAGCGCGTACACCACGCTTTCCATGCGAACAGGCACAGCTCTGCTATACTCCGCATACGCTTGCGCGGTGCTTACCCCTTGGTACGGCTTAACGACTACGAAATGCAACGGTATGCCTGGAGAAATTCGGCTCAGTTTCTCGCCAATACCGCGCGCTCTTGCCGTGCCGCCGGTTATCGCAAATGGCACATCAGCGCCAACTTGCCGACCGATTTCGCTCAGCGCGTTCATACCCAAATTCGTGCCATACAGCGCATCCAGCCCAACCAAAACGGCCGCCGCATCCGCACTGCTTCCGCCAAGCCCGGCCATGCTGGGTATTCGTTTCTCTATCGAAATATCCGCGCCGCCTGCGCCCGTTTTCTCCATAAACATTTTTGCGGCAGTGTGCGCGGTGTTGTTTTCCATGTCGACCAAAGCCTTGTCCATACTCACCGAAAGCTCTTCAGCTTTCTCAATCGTCACAACATCACAAAGCGATATGCTTTGCATCACGGTATCAAGCTCGTGATACCCGTCATCCCTTTTGCCGAGCACATCCAGCGCAAGGTTCAGCTTCGCGTATGCGTATAACTTAATCATGAGGACCTCCCTTTAGCCGCTCTATCGCCCAAAGCGCGTGCTCGCGTGTCGGCGAAGGCGCAGTATTTGCCAATTCCTCAAGCTGCGTAATTAATTTCGCTTGTCCCGCGTTTGCAGCATACAGCGTCGCTTGCGAGCTTATCCGATTCGCACGCGCCATGTTGCTTCCGGCAAGCTCTTTCAGCTCACTCACATGCCCACCGCCAATCAACTCGTCCGTGCGAAACTGCTGCGTCTCTCTTTGCTCCGCGCTGTTTTGCGGGCAAGCGGTCTGGCATCTCTCGCACCCAAACAGCTGATACAAGTCACCAGCAAGGTGCCTTGGCACAAGGGAGTTGCTGTGATACCGCAGACAGTTTTTCACGTTGTCTACAGCGTCGCTGGGGCAAGCCGCAAAGCACGCTCCGCAGTTCAAACACGCACTGTCGTTCTCCTTCATTTCATCCGGCGTCACCGCGTCTGTCACTATCGTCTGTAAATTGACAAGCGACCCAAACTCGCTGTGATAATAAAATCCGTTTTCGCCTATGTGCCCGCCCGATTTAAGCGCAGCCGCCTTTGCGTCTATGTTAGTGTCGTGCACAGCCTTCGCGCCCAGCGATATCAAATGCGCCGTCAGCTTTTTAGCAGCGTGATACCCTCTGTTAGACGCTGCGTAATACGGTGAGAGCTGCATAAACCCCGCCTGCGGCTTAGGCGCAGCATAGTATCGACTAAACAGCACAATAATGCTATTGCCGTCTGCCTCATCTGCTCCAACTATTGCGATGTCGTCTGCGCCCAGCGCTTGGCCTTCGCTCAAAATTTGCGATTTATCCACGTTCATGACTAAATTATTACACAAAATTAACCAAATAACAATGCATAAATGTTGCAAGTATACCGGTGCTGATATATAATTGGGTAGAAAATAAAAAACTTGTTGAGGGAACGGATATGAAAAGAAAGCTATTAATTGTAATTGTTATATGCATCGCATTTTTACTGACAGCGTGCGCAACGCCCGAGCCTATTACCACAGAGCTTGGCGATTTTGAGTACGAGCAGATATTCACATCACAGCTTGGAGAAGAAGTCGCGGCAGACGGCAACACTTTCTTGGTGGTATACCTGACACCTGTGGAAGGCAACGGCGTTACTGAAGACGATGCTCAAGAGTATTTTTACAGAGGTACTAAAGCGCGCGTAGAAACGCAGGAATACGCCATGGCGTTTTTAGCATATGAAAAGGTGGACGGAAGCTTTGTGCGCTATGGTCTTGTGTTCGAAGTTGTTGACAACGACTACGAGAATGCGAAACAGCTGCCCGAAACCAGCTTGATTCTGCCGTAAGCTACGGCTTGTCCCAAAGCGAATACTGATCCGTATTTTTTAGCGCAGTCAATAGAATATTACGAGCCTTTGGGTTGCTTTTGCTGATATAGCTGAGCAGCTCTTTTGTTTCCTGGCGTTTGGTTGTTCCGCAGGCGGGGCAGGGGCTTTTGACAACGGGTATCCCATGCCGCTTTACCGCCGATACAATCTCGTGCTCTGCCAAATACACCAGCGGACGAATCAACGTCACGTCCATTCGGTCTAGATACGTCACCGGCTTAAACGTGCGGATGCGTCCTTCATAAAACATGCTCATCAACAGCGTTTCAAGAGCATCGTCCCTGTGATGCCCAAACGCACACTTGCTTATCCCTTGCTTTTTCAGCTCGGCAAACAGCGCGCCCTTTCTAAGCTTACTGCAAAGCGAGCAAGGGTTTTGCTCTTGCCTCTCGTCAAAAATAATTTTCTCGATTTGCGTTTTTACGCACGTAAAAGGTACGTCAAGCGACTTGCAGTATTCCTCAATCGGGCGCACATCATACCCGTCAAACCCAAGATCGACAGTCACCGCGACAACCTCGAACTTCACTTTTGCAAAATTCGTGTACAGCTTCATCGCCTTGACCAGCGCCATAGAATCCTTGCCGCCCGACACGCCGACCGCAACGGTATCGCCGTCGTTAATCATATTAAAATCTTCATCGGCACGTCTTAGGTGCCCTAATATCCTTTTCATGCTGACCATTATATCAGCAAAGCCATTGCAAAAACAAGCTTGATTATATAGAATAGGTAATAACTAGAAAGCAAGAGAGGAAACGCGATGTTTTGGAGCTATGCGGCAGTGTTCGCACTGTCCGCTGTACCGATAATCGAATTAAAAGGTTCTATACCCGTCGGTCTTAGCTTAGGTGTGCCGGTATTGCACTGCTTTTTGCTTGCCATCTTCGGCTCAATGCTTCTCTCGCCTTTTTTAATACTCCTGACTCGGCGAATTCTCGATTGGCTGATGAACAGCAAAGTCAAACTGTTTAACCGCTTTGGTACATGGCAGCATAACCGGCTGGCTAAAAAAGGCACCAAGCTAAAAAAATACGGCGCATGGCTGTTCCTGTTTTTGCTGGTGGCAATTCCGCTGCCGACGACGGGCGTATGGACAGGCTCCATGGTCGCAGGGCTTTTCGACATCCGAATGCGCATAGCTCTGCCCATCATCTTTGTCGCCAACTGCGTCGCGGGCGTGCTTGTCTGGCTGATATGGGGGTTTGCAACCGCCTAGCGGATATGATATGATAAACAAAATTAAACCCCTTATCAAGAGCGGTGGAGGGACGGGCCCTATGAAACCCGGCAACCAGGCGTTACGCCAAGGTGCCAATTCCCGAAAGATGAGGATAGAAAAAGTCTTTTTTTCTACCTCGCTTACGCGGGGTTTTTTAATACTAAACTAGGAGAAAAATTATGAGAAGACTATTTACATCAGAGTCAGTAACAGAAGGTCATCCGGACAAGATTTGTGACCAAATCAGCGACAGCGTTCTCGACGCGATATTAACTGACGACCCATACGCCAGAGTAGCATGCGAGACCGCGGTCAACACTGGGCTAGTGCTCGTCATGGGCGAGATCACGACCAACTGCTACGTAGACATCGCAAAAACGGCGCGCAAAACAATCCGCGACATCGGCTTCACCCGCGCAAAGTACGGGTTCGATGCCGACACATGCGGCATCATACTTTCTATAGACGAGCAGTCGCCCGACATCGCAATGGGCGTAGACAAAGCAGACCAAGGCGCGGGCGATCAAGGCATGATGTTCGGATTCGCGTGCAAAGAAACACCGGAGCTGATGCCGCTGCCCATCACATTGGCACACCGCTTGACGCAACGCCTCGCAAAAGTTCGCAAAGACGGTACATTAAAATACATCCGTCCTGACGGTAAAGCGCAGGTGACGGTAGAATATGACGGTTTTACGCCAATCAGAGTCGACACCATCGTGGTTTCCACCCAGCACAGCGAAGACGTCTCGCACGACACAATCGAGACCGACCTCATCGAGCACGTGATAAAGCCTGTTATTGGCGAGCATCTGCTAGATGAGCACACAAAGTTTTACGTCAACCCAACAGGGCGCTTCGTCATCGGCGGCCCCGCTGGCGACAGCGGACTCACCGGACGCAAAATCATCGTCGACACATACGGCGGATACGCACGTCACGGCGGCGGCGCGTTCTCCGGTAAAGACCCAAGCAAAGTAGACCGCTCCGCAGCATACGCCACCCGCCACATCGCCAAAACCGTGGTCGCATCCGGCTTGGCCGAGCGCTGCGAAATCGAGGTCGCCTACGCCATCGGTGTGGCGCACCCCGTCTCCATATACGCAGAAACCTTCGGCACAGGCACCATGCCCGACGACAAACTGGCCCAGCGCATCGACGACACGTTCGATCTTCGCCCAGCGGCAATCATCGAGCGCCTTAACCTGCGAGCACCCATCTACCTGCAAACCGCGTCCTACGGCCACTTCGGCCGCCCCAACCTAGACCTCCCTTGGGAGCGGTTGGATATGGTGGACAAATTGGGGTAGAATATAGTGCATATAAAAAACAGCTGTCAAAGCGGCGGTTGTTTTTTTGTACATCTTATGTGGTATAATGTGGTTATTCATTTTGAACATCAAGAAAGGTGAAATATGAACAGAGCATATTACTCGAATAGCGTTGGAAAGTTTTTGGTTGAAGACAAGAGCTCGATACTAGGCAAACTAACTCATAACAATCAATTTACTTTAGAAGATTTGCAAAGAAATACTTGGGAAGAAGAAATAAGTATTCTTAAAAGTGAATTGAGAGGCTTCAAAAGAGGCTATATATTATTTGAGTATACAATACCAAGAATGGGTAGCAGAATCGACAATGTTTTATTGCTTGACGGCTATATTTTTTTGTTGGAGTTTAAAGTTGGAGAAAAGTATTATCCGAAACAAGCTATCAATCAAGTTTTTGACTATGCTCTTGATTTGAAATATTTTCATAAGGAAAGTCACAACAACATTCTTGTCCCAATATTAATTTCTACTAAAGCACAAGACGAAGAGAACACGTTTAACAAATCGGAAGATGGAATTTTCGATGCTTTGCTTTGTAATCAATCAAATATAAAAAAGACTATAGAATCCTTCTTACTAATAAATGAGGATCGTGATATCAATTACTCTGATTGGATAGAATCTCAATACATGCCAACGCCGACGATAATTGAAGCTGCACAAGCTTTGTATAGAGGTCATAATGTTGAGGAGATTTCAAGAAGTGATTCTGGGGCTATTAATCTAGGTGTTACTTCAAAAGCAATAAATAACATTATTGATAACAGCAAGAGGTATAAAAGAAAGTCGATATGCTTTCTAACGGGCGTGCCAGGGGCTGGCAAAACGTTGGCGGGTCTAAATATAGCTAACGAACGCCATCAATTTGAAGAGGAGGAGCATGCGGTTTTCCTTTCTGGTAATCAGCCGCTGGTTGATGTTTTACAAGAAGCACTTGCTAGGGATGAAAGCAAGAAGGAAGGTGTTACAAAATCATTAGCATTGAAAAAAGCGAAATCCTTTATTCAAAACATTCATCATTTTCGAGATGAGGCTATCCTAAGTGACAAAGCGCCAATTGAAAAGGTAGCCATATTCGATGAAGCACAACGCGCTTGGGATTCTTCGGCGCTATCGAATTTCATGGTGCGAAAAAAGGGGGTTCTAGACTTCTTGGATTCAGAGCCCGAGTTCTTGATAAGCTTTATGGATAGACATAGCGATTGGGCTGTGATTGTTTGTTTGATTGGTGGTGGTCAAGAAATAAATAGGGGAGAAGCTGGTCTGTTAGAGTGGTTCGATGCGTTGCGTGGTAGGTTTTCGCACTGGGATATTTATGTGTCGAGTAAAATCAATGATATTGAGTACACAAAAGAAAACCGAGCAGAGAAATTATTAAGCGAACTAGATTGTAAAGTGACCGATGAACTGCATCTTTCTGTATCTCTACGTTCGTTTCGAAGTGAAAAAGTATCAGATTTTGTTAAAACCCTTTTAGATGTAGATGTTAATAATGCTAGACATCTGTATTTAGAATTATCACAAAATTATCCTATAGTATTAACGAGAGATCTAGACAAAGCAAAGAAATGGGTACAAAAAATGGCCAGAGGAACTGAACGATATGGCTTAACAGCTAGCTCTGGTGCGAAAAGATTGCGAAGCTTTGGTGTATGGGTTCAATCGAAGGCAGAGGCGAAGAATTGGTTTTTAAATAAAGACGATGATGTGAGGTCGTCATTTTATCTTGAAGACACTGCCACAGAGTTTGATATTCAAGGGCTAGAATTAGATTGGACTATTGTGTGCTGGGATGCTAATTTTCGATTCGTTGATGGGCAATTTAAATACTTCAATTTTAAAGGTACAAAATGGCAAAATATAAATAATGATATTGATAAAAGTTATCTTAAAAATGCACATCGAGTTTTATTGACACGTGCAAGGCAAGGTTTTGTAATATTTGTACCGTTTGGAGATGATCGAGATAAAACGAGAGAGCCCGCATTCTATGAAGGGACATACAAGTATTTGAAAAGTATTGGAATAAAAGAAATATAAGGCACTTCTTTATCACCCACATAAACAAAAAAACAGCAGGCTCCCACCCGCTGCTTCCGCCTACATATTATTAGCACTATCTCTCAAACCCACTAAACCTTCTTCTCTTCGCCAACATTCGCATCACTCGCCTTCTTCAAAACACCCGTATACTCCACAACATCAATATCACACCCGCTGCCAAGGCTGACGTTATGCCCGCGCACAACTTTCGCCCGCGTGCTTTCGAGGCTAATCTCGTTGCCTTCGATCGCGTCCGTCTCCAGCAGCGGCTTGTCCGCCCCAAAGAACGATCGTACTTTCGCGCGCCCCGGCGTAGTGCGTATGGTAATTTTCTCTCCGCCGATCTCTTTGGCGGTGCTTTTGACCAGCCCCAGCCTAATATCGACTGTGTCCGCGCTCAGCAGCCCGCCAATCTGGAACAGCCCCGTCGAGAAAAAGCTGTCCGCGCTGCAATCCGCATCCACTTTTATGGAACCGCTGACCCGTATTTTCTTTGCGTCAAGGTTTTTCAAGAAGGTCGATGCGCCCGATATCGACGCGCTTTCGCAAGAAACTGCTTCGTTAAACGTAGCCGAGCCTCTCGCTTTCAATTCGCCCGTTTTCACAACGCCAAGCACATGCCCGCTGCCGTTTACATGCAACAGCGTGCTCGCCACACTGCCCATCGCTTTTCCGCTCCCGTGTATAACGAAATCTACGCACGTCACGTCTCCGTCAATCTTACCGCTGCCGTTGATTTTCACGTTATTATAGTCACCGCCCGGCGAAGTCCCGTTTCCATTAATAATTACATTCGCTTTCTTATTATCGCTCATATTTGCCTCCTAAACAATTTTTAATTTCAGCTCTTCCATAGCTGCGTTTATATCGATCCTGCGCACCAGCTTTGTGTCCTTGTCAAAACATATCTTCACCGGCGGCGACAGTGCAAAGCAGCTAAACGTCCCCAGTTTGCGCGTCAAATACATTTCGCTCGCAGTGTCGCCGTGCTTGATAGCGCTCGTATGATACACATCGAGCATTTGCTTCGCTTCGCTAAGGTTCACATCGCCGGAGCTTAATACCGTGCCGAATATATACAAGCTCAACATCTCGCCGAACTCAAGATCCTTGTCGTCGCCCCGCGCTTCAATAAACAGCGCCATCACGTCCGCGCTCACAATCCCGCGCTCTACGATGCTGTCCGGGGTCTGCTTGCCGGTGCTCTGCTTTGGCGCAAACACATCGGCGAGGTCGTCAAGCGACACATCATCCTTCATGTTCTTGATGCGGTCAATGCGAGAGAGCACCTGACTGCGCGGAAAAAACGTCTCCTGCCCGGTATACGTCGACTTGCGTATAAACCAATCCTCGGGAATCAGCCCCTTGCGTTTCCATCTATACAGCTGCCCGTAAGAAATACTCGTTTTCTCCAGCAATTCTTTTTTGCTTATCAGCTCTTCATTCATGTGTTTGTCCCTCCATGCGTAACAGCGTAACATAACACTGTTACGTTTGTCAAGCCCTTTTTGTAGATTATTAATTTACTTCTAATAGGCGTTCTCTTTTCCTTAATAATATCCGGCCACAACTCGTCCAAATTATGGTACAATAAACGAACCGGGATTACAAAAAGGAGCACACTTACATGTCAAGAAAAGCAGTAAAACTCACCCTCTTCATATTCGGCGCAGCCGTCGCCCTCTTTTGGACAGTGCTGTTTTTCATGAACATGCTGGACTTCGCATTTGGAATGCAAGTGTTTTGGGAGTGGTCCATGCTCGAAATGACCGCTGTTATAATCGTAGGTCTCGTGCCCATGAGCATCGCAATGCTCCTGCACGCGCGCGACATCATGCAGCGCAAAAAAGGATTTGCGATTTTCCTCATGGTGCTGTCCATAGCTTGGCTGTCGCACAGCGCCCTGATGATCACCATCATGCTCATCGTTTCGCTGGTTTTCGGTTGGGATGCATATTCGTTTGTTATGTAATTTGTCAAACAAGCTATAAATCAATCTCGGCGTACGCCGCAGGTGCCCAATTATTAACCATAAGGAGCTCAATCAATGAAAAGAAAAAAAGCAAAGTACATACTCCTTTTAATCGGTGTCATTTTTACTGTGCTGTTCGCAGTCATGTACATCAAAGACCTGTCAAGCTATGTATACGGCACGAATGCATTTTGGGCGTATACATTGACGCAATTGTCTCCCGTTATTATAGGTGGACTTGCGCCGATTATCGTTTTCATGTTTATCCACGCCAAAGATATTGAGGATGAAAATGCACAGTTCGCGCTGTTTCTGCGGATTATTTCGGCTCTGCTGATTGCATTCATTGTATTTGCAGTGCTATATATGTCTTTCTCAATTAAACCGGTTATAAACCTTCCATAATCCACCCGCGATATGGTACAATAGTTCTATGACGAGTATAGAGGGTACAGTTCTCGAAATCAACTTTAGAAACGACGAAAACGGCTGGACGGTGATGTCGCTCGATTTTGACGGTATGCTCACCACGGCTGTCGGCTGTATGCCGCACATTCACGAAGGCGAGTTTGTGCGTCTTTTCGGCGCGTGGGGAGAGCATCGCGTCTACGGTCAGCAGTTCGTTGTCAAATCGGTCGAAACACGGCTGCCAAACACGGACGAGTCCATCCGCATGTTCCTCTCGAGCGGTTTGGTCAAGGGCGTGGGCGAAGCGATTGCAGGTCGCATCGTAGACAAATTCGGTCAAGACACCTTCGACATAATCGAAAACTCACCCGAACTGCTAGCAGAGATAAACGGCATCAGCGCTCGTCTCAGCCAAAGTATCGCAGAGAGCTTTTCCGAGCACATAGGCATCAAGCAAATCGTAATCGACCTGCAAAACCTCGGGCTTTCCATCAAACAGGCGTTTCGCGCATTCGATAGATACGGCAGCGCAGCAGCCACGCTTATTGGCGAGAACCCATACCGCATGATCGACGACATCGTAGGCATCGGTTTCGAGCGCGCCGACAGGATCGCGGGCAACATGGGCGTCGAGAAAACGAGCGAGTTTCGCATCGACACAGGCATACAGCACGAGCTAAAGATAGCCATGAACGATGGGCACACGTGCCTGCCTCGGGGCGAGGTTGTCCGCAAAGCAAGCGGGCGTCTCGGTATCGAGCAAGAGCTTGTGCAAATGCGAATCACTTCGCTTACCCAGTCGGGGCGCATCGTGCAAAAGCTGATTAACGACACCCCGGCGGTGTTTCATATCGAGGCGCACATCGCCGAAGCGGACGTGGCGCGGCGGCTTTATATGCTCGCCAAAGACACACCGCGCATTAAAATTAAAAACGCAAACGACGCTTACGAGCGCTTTATCGGCAACGAGCACCTGTCAGAAGAGCAAGAGCGAGCGGTTCTTTCCGCGCTTAACGGTCAGGTCGAGGTCATCACAGGCGGGCCCGGCACAGGCAAAACAACCATCATCAAAGCGATAATATCTATATTCGAAATGAGCGGCGTAGAAACTGTGCTTTGTGCACCCACAGGTCGCGCGGCCAAGCGTATCGAACAATCAACCGGGCGAGAAGCGCGAACGATTCACCGCCTGCTCGAGTACGGCAGAGGTAGCGACGAGGACGAGTTTATAGGCTACGCACGCTTCATGCGCGACGAAGAGAACCCGCTCGAAGCCGAAGCGGTGATTGTAGACGAAGCGTCCATGATAGACGTTTTCCTGATGCGCTCGCTGCTTCGCGCACTCTGCGGCGGCACCCGCCTCATCATCGTTGGCGACGCAGACCAGCTTCCGTCCGTCGGACCCGGCAACGTCCTGCGCGACATCATCAAAAGCGGCGCGTTCACAGTCAGCAATCTGACCAAATTCTATCGTCAAAAGGAAGGCGGCAACATCGTAGAAAACGCGCACAGGGTGAACCGGGGCGAGCAGCCCGAGTTCTACTTAACGGGCGACTTTATATTCATACCAAAGCAGCAGCCGGAGCAGGTTTTGGACTACATCAAAATGCTGCTGACGGACGAGCTTAATGAACGCTACGATATTCTCGAGGACACGCAAATACTCTGCCCTGTCAAAAAAGGCATCCTCGGCGTGCACAACATCAACGTGCAAATTCGCGAGCTGCTTAACCCGTGGCTCGCGTCCAAAAGTGAAGTCAAAGTAGGCGACACCACGTTCCGCCAAGGCGACAAGGTTATGCAAACCAAAAATAACTACTCGATGGAGTGGTACTACAGCGACGAAAGCCACTTTTCAGCAAGCGGCATCGGCGTGTTCAACGGCGACCTCGGGCGCATTGTTAACCTCGACACCGACGCGAAGCAAGCGGTAATACGCTTCGACGGGAACAAAGACGCCACCTACGAATTCAAAGAACTTGAGCAAATCGAGCACGCATACGCCGTCACAGTTCACAAGTCACAAGGCAGCGAATTTCCTGTGGTGATCTTGCCGTTGTTCGCAGGCGCAGGTCGGTTTCTTTCACGCAACCTCCTGTACACTGCATTGACCCGCGCAATGGAAAAAGTAATCATCATCGGGCAGAAAAAAACGGTGGAATATATGGTAAACAACAACCGTATCAAAGGGCGCTACACCACGCTCGACCACGAAATAATAGAGCTTGAAGACGTGCTGGGGGCGTTGTGATGAAACTTTCGCGATTGATTACCAAAGCAGCAGATACTGCTATGCCCCACATAGACAAATGCGTGGCTTGCAGCATAGAAAAAGGCGTTGAGTCGTTTTTGTGCAAGCGGTGCTGCGATGAAATCAATGCTCGAAAGCACGGCGACACTAAAGCGAAAGACCTTTGCGCCTTCTCGGTTTACGATTACGAAGGACTGGTCAGCAAAGTTGTTCGCGACTACAAATACAACGGCAAGCGGTATCTCTGCGCGTACATAGCAAGCGAAATGGCGGCGGCAGTGAAAGGTGACTACAGCGCAATCTGTCACGTTCCGCTGCACAAAAAGCGGCTTCGCCGGCGCGGTTTCGACCAAGCGGAATTGCTGGCTAAAGGAATCGCGAAAATTACCGATATACCGTTTGTGCGCGCAGCAAAGCGCACCCGCAACACAAGAACGCAAGTCAGTCTCGGGCTGGTCCAGCGCCAAGAAAACATGAAAGGCGCTTTTGTCAGCACCGGACCAATCAGCGGAAACGTAGTCCTCGTAGACGATGTGCTGACTACCGGCGCAACCGCTGCAGAATGCGCGGCGGTGCTGCTGGGCGCAGGTGCAAGTGACGTTTTCGTGCTGACGTTCGCCCGTTCGACAGGCGACGCGACACGCAAAAGAAAGTGGTCGGTTCGCAAAATGTTTGATATACTAAAGCCTAGGAATTTTAGGAGCAAATAAGAAAGGATTGGAACAATACTATGGAGAAAACAATTATGAAAAACATCGAAAAATCAAAGATACTCGATATGAAAGACTTGGTTGCGTACCAACCGGGTCAGATCGTCAGCAAAACGCTGGTGCAGAACAAAGCCGTCAACATAACGCTGTTTGCGTTTGCCAAAGATGAGGAAATCAGCTCGCATGAGTCGGGCGGCGACGCGATGGTCACCGTGCTCGACGGCGTTGCCGGCGTCACAATCGCCGACGAAGAATACGCCGTATCGGCGGGGCAGACCATAATCATGCCGGCCGGCATCGCGCACGCAGTGATGGCGACAGAACAGATGAAATTCCTTTTAACGGTGGTGTTCTAAGCCACCGCCTTCTGGTTTATACAGTTCTGATTTTATCAGCCTTGCTTCGTCGCGTCTTTTCTCGCGGCTGCTTTATCCTATACCCAAAGCCCGCCATAACGGCGACGCCATACTTCTGCCTGTCCAAAACCCCTTCGTCTGCCAAAACCTTTTCCAACAGCTTTCTGTCAAACCCTTCAACAGGGCAGCTGTCTATGCCAATCATCGCGGCAGCACTCATCATGTTCCCCAGCGCAATGTAGCACTGCTTGCCCGCCCAGTCAAACATCGTCCGCTCGTCCGCAATGTCAAAATCGCTCTCTTGAAAATGCTTATATTTCTCGTTTTTCTCGTCCGCAACATCGTCGGGCAGCTGCTGAATCTCCTTCATCATATATCGCACATAGTCCGACCCGTGCTTCATATCAACGCTTTTCTTGGCAAGCAAAATTACAAAATGACTGGCTGTGGGCAGCTGTTTTGTCGCGCCCCAAGCATACGGCACCAGCAACTCTCTAATTCTTGCGTCCTGCAACACAACAAACGACCACGGTTCAAACCCGAAGCTGCTTGGCGACAAATGCGCCGTTTCCAACACAAAGTCAAAATCCTCATCGCCTATCTTCTTGTCCGCATCAAATATCTTGCACGCATGTCGAAATCCGTACGCATCCATTACCTGTTTTTTAACCTTTGTTTTATTCATATTTTTCTCCATCAGTATAGTATTTGTGTTACTTAAAAGTATACCATACAACAGCCGCACCGCCAATTCGTTTCTCGGTATTGCGCACAAGAGTGCAAATTAAGGCGCAAATGTACTTGTACAAACACCCGCTCGCATATTATAATCAACAAAACGGCAATAAATAACAAAGGAAATATATATTATGAAATTCGCAAAAAGATTAGACAACGTTTCGGGCAGCGCAATCAGGGCAATTTTCGCGCTCCTAGAGCAACCCGGCATGATCAGCTTCGCAGGAGGCAATCCCGCGCCCGACTGCTTCCCGAACGACGACGTTGCAGACATCGCGCACAAGCTGCTCCACAAAAACGGCAGCGCGGTTTTGCAATACGGCGGCACACCCGGCGCAGCAAAGCTGAAGGATGTCGTCATAGATATGGCGAAACAGCGCGGCATCGCGGCGACTCCCGAGCAAGTCATCATCACGTCAGGCTCCACGCAAGGCATCGGTCTAGCGGCCAAGTCGCTTATCAATCCGGGCGACGTTATCCTCGCAGAATCGCCTACGTTCATAGGCGCGCTCCAAACGTTTTTGACATACGAAGCGGACGTAAAAGGCGTCAAGATGGACGAGCACGGCATGGACATAGATGCGCTTGAAGCTGCGATTATCGCGCACAACCCTAAGTTCGTCTACACCATCCCGACATTCCAAAACCCGACAGGGCGAACGATGAGTATAGAGCGCAGAGCCAAAATGGTGCAGGTCTGCGAAAAGCACGGCGTGCTCATTCTCGAGGACGACCCATACTGCGATTTGCGATACTCTGGCGATCCTGTGCCGCCCATCAAAAGCTTTGACAAAACCGACAACGTAATCTACCTCATGAGCTTCTCGAAGATTATATCGCCCGGCCTTCGCGTCGGCGCAGCAATTGCCGACCCGCGCGTAATTGCCAAATACAACGTCTGCAAACAGGGCGAAGACCTGCACACCAGCAACCTATCGCAAGAAATCGTGACGGCTTATGTAAACTCAGGAAAGCTCCACAAACACATCGCCAAAATCAACGCTGTCTACAAAGCCAAGCGCGATGCCATGCTGGCCAAGCTTAAGAGCTTCCCGGACAGCATTAAATACACCGTCCCCGACGGCGGACTCTTCATATGGCTAGACCTGCCAAACGGCGCCGACGCCATGCCAATTTTCGAAAACGCGGTAGAGCGCGGCGTAGCATTCGTGCCGGGCACCCACTTTTATCCCGATGGCAGCGGCAAAAGCACAATGCGCCTAAACTTCTCTATGGCATCGCTGTCGCAAATAGACGAAGGCATGGACATATTGAAAGCGGTTGTGCAGGAGAATATGTAGCTTCCCGAAGTTCGGTAGGAGAAAACATGTCCAATAGAATTATAACAGCTAAAAAAATACTTTGCTGGTTTCTCATTGCAGCTTGTGCTTACGTAATACTTTTTAGATTATATCAATCTATTTATTGGAATTTTATGTCTAGAAATTATGAAACGATATGGAGCAAGGTATTTGCGAGTAGTTTTTTAGGCACGCTTTCAATAATTTTTCTTTATTCCGGAGCAGCTGCTTTATTTCTTTTTTGGGAAAAGCCCAAGCCAAAGGTCGTTTTTTTAATACTGGCGCTATCGCTGCCACTATTAATGACACAAAGTGCAATACTGAACGTGATTTATGAAAGTTCGTCTATTGCGACTATTTTCATCGTCATAGTCGAAATCATATTATATTTATCAATACTGGTTGTATGGTCAGCACTTTTTCTGCTTAATCGAAGAAGCAAGAAAAGCCAGGAGCAGATACTAATACCATATATGTTTTTATTTTCACCAATCATAATTGATTTGCTTCTTAACTACGTTGATTTGAACTCCTTAACACCGATTATATCTGGTTTTATCGTTGAAGCCGCAATGATTGCAGTTAGTGTGACTACAATCATCTACACGAGTAAAAAATTGAGGCTAGGGTTTGCCGAAAAGAGTATAACACCGTAATTAAAAGTTTAACCAAAAAGGAGGGCTTTAACATGAAAAGAACTTTACTGATTATCATCATTCTGGTTATTTGTTTTTCGCTGGCAGCATGCGGAATAAGCGACACGACTTTGGGCGAGCCACCTGACAACACCCCGACCGAGCAGCCGACTGAGCAGCCGACCGAGCAGCCGACCGAGCAGCCGACGGAGCAGCCAACCGAGCAGCCGACCGCAAATACAGAGATGGGAGCATACAGCTTTGCGCACGCGCCCGCTGTTTTTGCCGACCCGGACGCGTTTGCAGGAAGCGAATACGGCAGTCCATTCATGATCGTCAGCGAACTGCAGCAGCTTGACGGAATCTCTGTGTACTACGCAGAAGCATACACAAACGGAGGTCAATTCGAATCGTACACAGTACTCGAGTTTCCCGGCGAAGTCCCGGTGCTTGCGAACCGCGAGCTGGTATACGTGCGCGGTACTATCGGCGGCGCTGGCAGCTTGTACGATGATGCCGGAAATACGGTAGAATTGCTTTGGTTGACAGTCACGCAGCTAGAGCGGGACGCGGCGGAGACACAGATACCAACGCAAGACAATATCATATCCTTTGACGAAGGCGCTCTGGGCGCGGCAAACGATACGCTGTCTATCGAGATTTTTTCATTGGATTTCTCGCAAGACACTTTGATGCTTAACACAAAGACGACTGATACTTCAGTCAAAGCGTTCACGACTTACTACTTCGACATCATTATCCACCAGGACGGCTATTTTGCATGGTATCATGACTGCAACTTTTGGATATACCCGGACATCACGGGATATGACAACGTACCGTTTCCTGCGCTCGACAGCACAAAGGACATGACAATAGAGTTAGTGCCATACACCGAATCGGGAGAGCTGATCTACGAACCGTTGGAAATTGAAGTAAAGCTCGGCGAGTAACCGCCGGATTGCCAAAGGCATGGACATATTGCAAAAGGTGGTCGAAGAGAACTTGCGATAACAATTTACATTAGGCAATAGTCAGACTAGTTTAGTTTGAAATATAATATAGCATACATACAAAGGAGATAGAATTATGAGAAAGAAGATTAAGAACAACGTTAGCTGGGTAGGAAAAGTTGATTGGGAACTGCGACGATTTCATGGAGAAGAGTATTCTACGGACAACGGTTCCTCATACAATTCTTATTTGGTAGAAGAAGAGAAAACCGTGCTCATCGATACGGTGTGGCGTCCTTTCTCTGCAGAGTTCGTAGAGAACCTCGCATCAGAGATTGACCTAAACACCATTGACTATATCATTGCGAACCACGGCGAGGAAGACCACAGCGGCGGCCTGCCCGAGCTGATGGAAAAAATCCCAAACACCCCGATATACTGCACAGCAAACGCTGTCAAATCGCTAAAAGGGCAGTACCATTGCGATTGGGATTTTCACGTTGTAAAAACAGGAGACACGCTGGATATCGGCAACGGCAAATCGCTCGTTTTTGTAGAGATGACGATGCTTCACTGGCCGGACAGCATGGCGACGTACCTAACCGGCGACAACATACTATTTAGCAACGACGCCTTTGGACAGCACTACGCAAGCGAGAAATTGTTCAACGATTTGGTTGACCAGTGCGAGTTGATGAGCGAAGCGATAAAATACTTCGCCAACATCCTCACGCCATTCAATCCGGTTTTGCGTAAAAAGCTGGACGAGGTTATTGGATTAGGGCTCACAATCGACATCATCGCAACAAGCCACGGTGTCATTTGGAGAGACAACCCAATGCAAATTGTGAGCAAGTATCTCGATTGGTCAAAAGACTACCAAGAAAACCAAATCACGATTATCTATGACACCATGTGGGGAGGCACAAAAAAGCTTGCCGAAAGAATCACTGAGGGTATAGAGCAGCAAGACCCGACAGTTGTAGTAAAGGTGTACAACTTGGCAAAAACCGACCGTAACGACGTCATTACCGAAGTGTTCAAATCAAAAACAGTTGTTATCGGATCGCCCACAGTCAACAACACGACCCTGCACTCTATCGCAGGCTTTGTTCACTTGATGAAGCAAATGAAGTTCAAAAACAAAAAGGCCGCTTCCTTTGGCTGCTACGGCTGGAGCGGCGAATCCACAAAGATTCTAAGGGAGATACTGCAAAGCGCCGGCTTTGAGACGATGGAAGAGAGTTTGCGAAACCAGTGGAAACCGGACGAGGCTCAACAGAGCGACGCAATCGAATACGGCGTAAAAATCGCAAAAATGTAAAAGCCCTTGCCGCTCACGGCAAACCCATACCAACACAACTTATAAAACTCGTCATATTTGGCAACCAAGATGGCGAGTTTTCATATTTACTATTACGCCCCTCGCAACTATAATGAGCGTATCAAACGACAAAACGCACGTTGAAAGGTGACTGCTATGAAAATACAAGTATTGGACGAAGCTAAAATCGAGCGCATTAAAACGCTGACCGAAGACATAATCGAAAACATAGGTTTTACCGTTGACGACGAAGAGATTATAAGCGCTGCAGCAAAGGCGGGCGCAGTGATTGAGCGCGACAACGTCAGAATTCCGCGCGCGCTTCTTGCTGAGCTTCTGAGCACCGTGCCTTCTAGCTACACTGTCAAAGGAATGACGGGCAATGAGTACACAATTGGCGGCGGCAAACAGCACATCATCGGCATCGTCATCGACCCATTCATCATAGACTACGAGACGCAGCAGCCGCGCATGCCGGGCATGGAAGACGTGCGAGTTAACACCATACTAAACCAGCTTAACGACGACGTATACGGCATGAGCCGCATGGATTTTCCTGTGGTAGAGTTCGCCGACGCAACGTCCACATGGCGCTCGCTAGAGACGCACTTGCTCCATCACACAAAGCACTACGCCGTATACCCGACAAGCGACCGCGACTTTTTCGCGTGGGTGGATATGGCGCAAATGCTGGGCAAGCAGCACGGCGTGGCTGTGGGCGAGCTGATAAGCGCGGCGGTTCCGTCACTCTCGCCATTGGCACTCGTCGACATCAACTGCAACATATTAAAGGAATGCACAAAGCGCAACATAGCGGTAATCCCCACGGTCTGTCCGATGGCGGGCACAACATCGCCATACAGCGTAGAAGGCTCGCTCCTGCAAAGCAATGCAGAGATTATCTTCATCGGCGCAATGAGCCAGATTTTGAATCCCGGCAACAAGTTTCTGTACGCGGGCGGTCCGTCGGTCAGCGACATGCGAACCGCGCACGATATGTACTATACAGTAGACAAAGCGTTGTGGAAAACGGCGTTGGTCGAGCTCGCCGATAGCTATAACATGCCTTGCAGCGCAGAGATGGGCGGCACACTCGGACATCGCTATGACATGCAGAGCGGCGCAGAAACCATGCTGTTCATGCTGGGCGCAGTGACGTCCGGTGCAGACATCCTTGCGGGTCTAGGCAGCTGCTACAACGCAAACGGGCTGTCCAGCGAAATGATGATAATCCAGCAAGAATGGCAGCGCATATCCGAGTTTCTCAGCAAGGGCGTCAGCATGGAGCGCATAGAGCGCGGTTACCAAAGCATCGCAGACACCGGCGCGGGCGGCAACTATCTGATGGACGACCTGACAATCGAGATGCTGCGCAGCGACGGTTTCTACCAAAGCGAGCTGATGGACGTAACGGGCGGTTACGAGGTCAGCCAATCGATACTGGAAAAAGCGCACGCGCGCGTGCAAGCGCTGACGAGTGACTTCGTCTCGCCGGTTCCGGGCAACACGCAAGAGAGCATCAAACGCTACTTCGCTGACATATACAAAAGATTATCGTAAACAGATACAAAAGTTTTACTCAATTTTTTACAAAAAATTGCGGGTTTTAGGGCAGCGCCCTAAGAACGCTTCGAGCGCATTTTGGAAGGTGAATCGGGCACTAGTTAATATCAAAAAGGGAACTTTAAAAGAAAAGAAGTCCCCTTTTATTTTAGCCAGAATATCTTACTTCTCGTAAGTTCCTCGAACCATATCAAAACCTACGGTTTTCCTTAAGCAGGAACATTTGCTTAGCCATGATTCGATTAGCAAAGAAAGCCGTGATTACGAACCCTGCAGCTATTATGAATTGGAAAATGATTATAAAGTGTGATGCTACTCCCAGCCAAAAACATGACATTTGAAAAACGCTATATACAAGCGCTGTGAGAAAAGCGTATGGGACAGAAAAATACTTATTGTCCACCAGCTTGGTCGAGGCAACTGCTCCGAATATCAGCAATATATAAACTGGGTAGCTCTCGCCGATTACACCAAAGGCTGCACGAAACAGCAAATATATACCCGCTATGCAACCGAAAAGTGAGCTTATTATGTATGAAACGAAGTATGAAGCGCTTTTGGAGTGTTTCCTTTCGCTAAATGGCACTTTCAGTTTTGTAAAATACACGAATGCAAAGGAAACAATAAAACCCAAAGCAATCATAATTATTGCTGCGGGCGCAAAGGAGAAATCATCTAAAAACGTGCCTTCGGTAAGCTCAAGCCATTTATTATGTTTGAACCATATCAGCGAAGCAGGCAAAGCTAATATTGAAGAAGTAACAATTGTAACAATTATTGACGGCAGTTTTAACAATACTATGAAGACTCCGTTTATAGCTCCTATCAGGGCGCATGCAATAACAGCCACAGCGATACTGAGCGGTAGTGAGTTCGATACGGTTAAAACGTAATAGACGGCGATTGCGCCGAATTGGAATACGGCAAATATTGAAAAATCGACGCCTTTCGCCCTCGCCGTTATTACAACCGCAAAAGCAACCAGTATTAAAGTAACGCTGTTTCTCATGAGTCTTATAAAGGTCATGCGATCGAAAAAGTCTGAAAAAGACACCATCAACAACGAAAGCAAGAGAACTGCAAGCAGTATAATCAAACTCAAGTATTTGCTAACAAACTCACTGGGACTCTTTTCCGGCTTTGGTTCTTGAGCCAAAGCTATTTCGCTTTTGTTGGGGTTGTTGTAAATGACAAGCAGCACTACAATAAAAGATACAAAAAAGCTTAAAAAGTAAAACTTAACAAAGCTATAGCCTCTTTTTCTAGCAACAAAAGCAGGGATAAGAGAAAGTGCCGCATTTGCTGAGAATAGTAGTATTAACGAAAATAGAGTGCTCAAATTCACCTCGCATTTTTTTAGTTATTTTTATATATCATGCCAATAATACCGAAAATGCTTTTGGTTTGCAAGTTTAGTTGCTTACCATAAACACCTACTTCTCGTACGTCTGCCTAATCATCTCAAAGTCCGCTTCCAAGCTCGGTATCGCCTTGGTCACGTTCGCGCTGTTCAGTATATAATTAGCGCCCGCTTCAAGGAACGGCTTGCACCGCTCAAGGCTATAATCGACGTGCGCACCAACAGGCTTGCCCGCAGCTCTGCATCGACGAATCGTGTCACACACTTTTTCAATAAACAAGGGGTTGTCATACTCGCCCGGTATACCCATAGAGCAAGTGATGTCATGCGGGCCAAGAAAAATGGCGTAAACGTCCTCACAGTCAAGAAACTCGTCGAGGTTCTCCATAGCCGGCACGCTTTCTATCCCCGCAACCACATAAAGGTCTTTGTTGAGGTTCGCCATATAATCGACCAGCTTTTGCGTCGGCTGCTTTTGCCCCGCCAGCATATCGTCCAAATACTTGCCTTTGATAGGTCGATACTTCAAAGCGCTGATGATGTCCTCAATCTGCGAAACGCTCTCGACATACGGCACAACAACGCCCTCCGCTCCACCTTCCAC
The DNA here is from genome assembly GCA_018648645.1 of Clostridia bacterium. Classification (GTDB taxonomy): domain Bacteria; phylum Bacillota; class Clostridia; order Christensenellales; family SZUA-584; genus JABGQS01. The sequence goes on along the minus strand of JABGQS010000002.1, from coordinate 57,026 downwards.
CGCCACCACAGCCAAGTTCTTGTCGGGGTACGGAATGCGCACCATGGGCGACACATCGTACGACTTAAACAGCGTACACAGCGTGCTGGTCTGCTCTCTCGTCAGCGGCATGTGCTCCTGACAGATAAACGCAAAATCCATCTTTTCCGCGTACCATTGCGTCACCATAGCGTTCTCAAACGCCACAATATGCGTGCCATAAATATACCCATCACTCTTCATTTTCTTCTTGAGTTGCTCACCGTTCATATCAGCTCTCCTTTTAAATTATAAAATAGGATTTGTTAGACGAAAAGTCTCTTGATGGTTTGGAGTATACCACCGCCGCTATGCGAATACAACCAAAATATTTGCTTGTTTTGCACTTTTTCACCATAAAAAAGAGACTGATATTTGCCAGCCTCTCGATACTACTCGTTTTCCATATTATCGGATAAAAAATATTATCGCACAAAGTCATTTTTATATTCCAAAACTCTTTCCTTTGTATAATCCCAAAGCTCAACATTGCCGTACTTAACCTCAAAAACTTTCCCGTGTGATTTTGAATTATCAACTTTCATTTGATCAAAATTACTTCTAAACGTTGGTACATTAATATCAGGATGAGAGTCATTATCAGCACACCTTTTTTCTAGTACAGAATAGGGAACAAACCCCATGTCTTTTTCGATTTGAAAAAAAGCTCTTAGAATTCTGTGGTTATATTGATTGGAATTAGCCGCCCATTTTGGGATTTTTCTTTTCGCTTTTCCATAGTCATAAGATGTGTTTTTCATATTCGGAAGTCCTTTCGTCGTTGTTGAGCTATGCTCCTTTGATATTTTTGAGAAAACCGAAGCAATATAATTATTCATGAAGCTTTCGAAAACATCGTTTCTATTCTCTTTGCTAAGATTCAGAGCTATCTCAAACTTGTTTATTACATCTTCGTCTACCCGAGCAATAAAGTTGCCTAACATCATTTCACCTCCACTGTTTATTACTATAAGCATACAACAAGTAAAGAAGTAAGTCAAGTAAAATATAAGTAAAAAGTAAAATAAGTACACTGATGGCTTAAACCAATAAAAAGAGACTGACATTTGCCAGCCTCTCAAATGAGTATTTTCTAATACCTATTTAACCGGATTGCCCTCTTTCTCATACTCCTCAAGACACCGGTTAATCATCTTCACAATCGACGCGCTGATACCGCCGCTGCCATACTTCAGCTCGTTTCTCGACAGCTCGTCAGCATCATAATATAGATACTGACACTGTATATCGTGCATCAGCTTGACAGGATCCAGCCCCATCTCCTTGCCTTCTTTGGCATAATCGCGTTTGTGCTTCATGCCATACAGCGCCACCAAAAAACACGGTATATTCACGATTTTCTTTGATTTACCCAACGCGCCGAGCATCACTTCCAGCATACTGTTCCAATCGATGTTTTTGTCGCCAATTGGATACTTTTTGCCGTGCTTGCCATACTCCGCCGCGCCGTACACCGCCTTGGCCACGTTCTCCACCGTAATCATTGTAGAGCCGCCTTTGGGGTACAGCACCGTTTTCATAGGAATCAGCATATCGAGCAGCACGTCCTTCCAAAGCGGCACGCGCTCCGGCATTGCGCCAAAGATATACGGCAGCTCCAGCACGCTCACGGCCATTGTCTCGCCGCCCGCTTCGATAATCGCATCCGCCTGCTCCACCCGGCACTTGATGTACGGGTGCTTATGGGGCAGCTTCTTCTCAGGGTGCAGCCTGTGATAATACGCAAAGTACGAGTTCAGCAGCACGAACTTCTTAACGCCCGCTTTTTTCGCCGCCTTCGCCAACCTCGTCGGGTGCGTGACCAGCCGCTCATAAAAGTATGGATACGCCGGTGCTTCCGGCACAAACCTGTCGTCGGGTCCCACCGCATACACCAGCACGTCGTGTCCTTTAAACAGCTTCGCCATCTCGCCCTCGCCCATTTCAAACACATCGCCGTAATGCACCTTCACTTCTTTGGGATACCAATCGCCTAGGTCAATGTCATCCAGCGACAGCGAGCTCACCTTATGCCCGTTCTCCAAAAACTCCAGCGTGCTGTGATACCCGATAAACCCCGTTCCACCAACAATAAACGCTTTCATGTCCGCCTCCAGTTAATTTATTAAGTTATTTATGATTTCGAATTTAATATATAATATCACACTATGATACGTGTTGCTCCGAAAGTTTCCCATGTACTACTCTATAATAAAGTTTTACTCAATTTTTTGACGAAAAAATTGCAGGTTTTTAGGGCAGAGCCCTAATCGCTGACCTTAGTCAGCGTATATCAAAAAGCGCATTTTAAAGGTGAATCAGGCATTTATGCCTGAGAGGAAACTTTTTCAAGATAAAAGTTTCCTTCGTTAACCACTTTACACGTTAAACTTAAACAGCGTAACATCCCCGTCCTTCATCACATACTCTTTGCCCTCTTGGCGCACCAAACCCTTTGCCTTCGCGCTCGCCATATCGCCGCACTCCTTGAGGTCATCGAACGCCACAATCTCCGCGCGTATAAACCCGCGCTCAAAATCGGTATGTATCTTGCCTGCTGCGCCCGGCGCCTTGGTGCCTTTGGTTATAGTCCACGCCCTTACTTCTTTCTCGCCCGCCGTCAAATAGCTGATGAGATTCAATAGCTCATAGCTTTTCTGTATCAGCTTCTCCAGCCCGCTCTGCGCAATCCCCAGCTCGTCCAAAAACATTTGCCGCTCATCCGCGTCTAGCGTGCTAAGCTCTTCCTCAATCTTGGCGCTCACCACCATCACCAACGCGTTTTGTGCAGCGGCGATTTTTGTCAGCGCGTCCACTTGGTGTTGGTCGACCGCCATATCCTCCGACACGTTCGCGGCGTAGAGCATCGGCTTGTCGGTCAGCAAAAACATATCTCCAATCAGCTCTTTCTCGCTGTCACTAAGGTCCATCCCCGATACAAACACACCCTGCTCCAATTGCTCCTTTATCTTCGTCAGCGCGTCGCACTCCTGTTTGTACTTCTTATCGCCCGTCTTTATATACTTCTCAGACTTGTTATATCGCTTTTCCACCGCTTCGATATCTGCAAATATTAGCTCAAAGTTAATCGTCTCCGCGTCGCGCGCGCTGTCAACACTCCCGTCCACGTGCGTCACGTCGTCGTTCTCAAAACACCTTACCACGTGCAATATAGCGTCCACCTCGCGTATGTGCGAGAGAAACTTGTTCCCTAGCCCCTCGCCTTTGCTAGCGCCCTTCACGAGCCCCGCGATATCCACAAACTCTATCACAGCCGGCGTAAACTTCGCCGGGTTATATAAACTTGCCAAAAAATCCATCCGCGCGTCCGGCACGCTCACCACCCCAACGTTCGGGTCAATCGTGCAAAACGGATAGTTCTCGCTTGGCGCTCCGCCGTCCGTCAACGCGTTAAACAACGAGCTTTTGCCCACGTTCGGCAGTCCTACAATACCTAGTTTCATTCTTTCCCTCACTTAATAGTATTTAAATTTATTATATCGGTCGAGCATAAAAATTGCAATACGATATGCGTGCAAGACTGTCTGCGTTTATCAAATACCCGCTATTATCCACAACAAAACCGCAAACTACCACTTACACCTTGTCCTTCGCGCCAAAAAAGTGTAAAATAACACTACTAACAAAGCAGAGCATATCATCGAATTTGGAGGAGTAACCATGGCAAAAACGATAAGCGAAATTAACGAGAAAATCAAACAAGGCAAAGCGGTGGTGTTCACGGCAGAGCAGGCGGTCGCGATGGCGGCAGAGCAGGGCGTTGCTGAGTGCGCGAAAAAAATCGACGTGGTTACAGCGGCAACGTTTGGCGCCATGTGCAGCTCGGGCGCAATGCTAAACTTCGGGCACACCGACCCGCCAATCCGCATGGGCGAGATCACGCTAAACGACGTGTCCGCATACGGCGGACTTGCCGCGGTAGATACATACATCGGCGCAACTCAGCCGAGCAAACACAAAGGCATCGAGTACGGAGGCGCACACGTTATCGAAGACTTGATTGCAGGTAAAGAGATAGAGCTTCATGCAACCTCGGACGGCACAGACTGCTACACGGGCGAAGAGGTACGAACAAAGCTCACGCTAAGCGACCTTAACCAAGCGTACATGTTCAACCCGCGCAACGCATACCAAAACTACTCTGCGGCAACCAACGCCACAGACACGCTAAAGCGTACCTACATGGGCACGCTGCTGCCCAACATGGGCAACATCACCTATAGCACATCGGGCGAAATGTCCCCGCTTCTTAAAGACCCCAAGCTGCGCACAATCGGCATAGGTACCAAGATACTTCTGTGCGGCGGCGAAGGCTACGTCGCGTTCGAAGGCACGCAGGCAGTCAACAAGGCAAGCGAGCTAGATAACGGCGATATGCACTACGCCGGATACACGCTGAGCGTCATCGGCGACCTTAAGGGCATGAGCAGCGAGTACATCAAAGCGGCAACGTTCGAGGGCTACGGCACAACGCTGTACGTCGGCATGGGCGTGCCAATCCCCGTCATAGACGAGGACATGATGGCAGACCTTGCGGTGGATAACGCGCATCTTTACACACACGTGCAGGATTACGGCGTCAGCACCAGCGCAAGAGAGAACATCAAGCGCGTGTCGTATGCACAGCTGCGCTCAGGGCAGGTCGACATTGGCGGCAAAAAGGTCAAAACCGCACCGCTCTCGAGCTTGTTCAAAGCGCGCAAGATTGCGGTCGAGCTGCAGGGCAAGATTCTTTCGGGCGAGTTCATCATGACGCAGCCGGTTGCAACCCTGCCATATAACGCACAGTTCAAAGGTCTCAACGCGGAGGTGAAATAACATGAGTAAAATGAAATTGGGGCTTCTCTTCCCACCCGAGCACACAGAAGAGCCGATCATAACGAAACTGGTAAAGCAGGGCCTCTCACTCAATATACTGAAAGCGTCCATCTCCCAAGGCAACAAAGGCAAAATGATTCTGGAGGTAACAGGGACAGACGACGACATAGCAAAGGGTATCGACTACTTAGAAGGGCAGGATATCTCGATAAAGGTATACACCAACAGCGTTATTCGCTATGAAGAGAAGTGTATGCACTGCGGCGCGTGCACGGCAGTGTGCCCGTCAGGCGCATTGGTCATGAATACCGGCTCGTGGGAACTCGAGTTTGACATGGACAAATGTGTGCTTTGTGGACATTGTATAAGCGCGTGCCCGGCACGTGCGATAAAGAACTTTGAAGAAGTCTTACGATAGCTTCGAGAACCGAAACGAATATCGCAACCTCGTCAAAACGCAGCTTTTCACTTGGCGCACTCGCTTCATGGAAACGGAGCTTCAAATCAGCGCGGAGAGCGACCAAAGCGAGCGGGCTTACGGTATTGTGCGTCAGCTTCGGCAAACGCTAGACGAGTACATCGCCAAGCACGAGGATTTTGGAACCGGTCTTACGCCGATAGACCCCGGTTTTGACGCTCCTGCCGTCGTGCAGGATATGTGCCTTGCGGGGGTAAAAGCGGGCGTCGGTCCTATGGCGGCGGTAGCGGGCGCGTTCGCAAAAGAGGTCGGCAGCCGTTTGCTCACAACATCAAAGCAGGTCATTATCGAGAACGGCGGCGACGTTTGGCTGACCACAAAAGGGCTGACCACTATCGCAATATTCGCGGGGCAGAGCAGCCTGTCCATGAAGCTCGGCATCACGGTAGACGCATACGACCCGATTGCCATTTGCACATCTTCGGGCACTGTCGGGCACTCAACCAGCTTTGGCAAAGCGGACGCGGCGGTGGTTGTCAGTTACGACGCGTGCTTGGCAGACGCGTGCGCAACGCGCCTCGGCAACGATATCAAGACCGCGGATGACATTGAGGCCGCGCTCGACACCATATATAAAATAAGCGGCGTGGTCGGCGCGCTGGCAATCGTCGGCGAAAAATGCGGCGCTGTCGGCGATCTAGAGCTTGTGAATTTGTAACACACGGAGAATTGATATGATTGCAGCGCATAAGAGGTTTGCTGTGCAGTCATTGAGAACTGCACTAGAGATATAAGACGATGAAAACACACGGAGTGTGCAATGATACTGTATTTGGATGACAGAAACTACAAAGAAAATATCGACAGGGCGGCTGGTGTAATAACCGACGGCGGTCTTGTTGCGTTCCCGACCGAGACGGTATACGGTCTAGGGGCAAACGCGCTTAGTGCCGATGCTGTGTCGCGCATATTCACCGCCAAGGGCAGACCGCAAGACAACCCCATCATCGTTCACGTCAACGGCATGACGATGGCGGAGCAAATCGCGGTTTTCACCGACAAAGCAAAAGACCTCGCAGACGCGTTTTGGCCGGGGCCTCTCTCGCTGGTGATGGAAGCGACAGGCTTGCCAAGCGTAGTCACGGCGGGTCTTGCCACAGTCGGTGTGCGCATGCCCGACTGCGACGCCGCGCTAAGCTTAATCTCGGCAGCCGGCGTTCCAATTGCCGCGCCAAGCGCCAACAAATCGGGTGCCCCCAGCCCAACGCTCGCAGCGCACGTACAAAGCGACCTTGGAGATAAGATTTTGGTTCTGGATGCAGGTGAGTCCAGCATCGGCGTAGAATCTACCGTTATAGACATGACAAGCAGCCCCCCGACAATTCTGCGTCCGGGCGCAGTCACTCAGCAAATGATAGAGCAAATTATCGGCAAAGTAGACCACGCGCAGGCGTTTGAGGCAGCAGAGGAGCTGAAGCCCGCTTCTCCCGGTATGAAATATCGCCACTACGCGCCAAAGGCGGCAGTTACCGTAATCGAAGGAAATCATATTTCAGTTGCAGAATCCATCAAATATCTGTATGATAAGGATATAAAGGCGGGCGACAAACCACTGGTGATGGCAAGCCGAGAAAACAAGAAGTATTACGGACCGCGTGACTTGGTTATAACAGGCAGCATCCACAGCCCCGAGCAGGCAGCAAAGGTTTTATACTCGCTTCTTCGCGACGCAGACGAAAAAGGTTACACGAGTATATATTTCGAAGCCTTGCCGAGAGTAGGAATTGGATTTGCGGTGATGAACCGCATATATAAAGCAGCAGCATACAATATAGTGAAAGTATAGGAGGCAGCACTTAAATGAACGTTCTTTTTGTGTGTACAGGCAACACATGCAGAAGCGCCATGGCAGAAGAGATTGCGGAGGATATAGGAGACGCAAGTACCATGGACTTCAAATTCAAATCGGCCGGCACATTCGCATGTGAAGGAGACCCTGCAACAGATGAAGCAATCGAAGTAATGGACGAGATTGGGCTTGATATCGAAAAGCACAAATCGTCGCAGTTCGACAAAGACCTTGCCGTGTGGGCAGATATCATCTTCGCGATGGAAGCCAAGCACATCGAAGAGATGGAAGCAATGGCACCCGAAGAAGAGCACAAGATGCACACGCTTCTAGGCTACGCCGCGGGCATAACAGGGTACCCGGGAGAAGAAGGATACGACATCATCGACCCATACCGCGACCCGATAGAAGACTACAGAGAAACACGCGATCAGCTTCGCGATGCGATAGAAAAAGTAATCGCGAAACTGGAAAAGCAATAATCAAATAGACGTATTTATAAGCAGACGAAGGTTATTCTTCGTTTGCTTTTTTGTTTTCTGTACAACACCCCACCCCCCATAGTATAATAAACAGCGGAGGGAAACACATGCGCTACCTACTAATCATCATTTGCATAATACTCGTGTTTGCGCTGGTCGGCTGCGAGGTCGAGCAAGCGCCAACCATAGACATCATGCCATACCTAAACAGCTTGATGGCACTCGACTACGACGCCATGTACGAGCTGACCTCTCCCATCGTAAACATAGACCGCGACACCTTTGTGCAAAAGTACGAAGCGATATTTTCAGGTCTCGGTGTCACGCAAATCACAATAGACTCGCTGTCCGCGCCTAACGCTGACGGCGTTTTCACATACCTCGCAACCTATACAACGAGCGATTACGGCGACTTTACCAACCGGTTCACGCTGCGGACCGGTTTCATCGAGGGCGAAGTTATGGTGCTTTGGGACTACTCGCTAATCTTCCCCGACATGAGCGAAGGCGCCACCGTAAAAGTGCGCACCATATACGCTCAGCGCGGCGAGATATTCGCGGCGGACGGAAGCATACTCGCGGGCAACTCGTTCGCCGACACTGTGTATATGGACACAAGCAAAGTCATCGACATCACAGCAGTATCACAAGCTGTTGGTCCGATTGTCGGTTTAAGCAATACAGAAATTTTGGAAATGTTTAACGAAGCACTTGTTAACGAGACGCAGATTGTCGTGCTTGGTGAGTTCTTTGCCCGCGCGCTGACAGACGCGCAAAAGGAAACGATACTCTCCATAACCGGTCTAGGCATCGATGACGAAATGTACACCCCCATCCGCGACTATCCGATGGGCGAGTACGCGGCGCACATGCTCGGCTACACCGGCTTTTACAGCGAAGATAACCTGCCCGAAGGCTACAGCATTTCTGATAGAGCGGGTCTGTCCGGTCTCGAGGCTTCGTTCGAAAGCGAGCTGCGCGGCACGGACGGAAAAATCGTATTCATCGAAGACAAATGGGGCAAGCAGCTGCGCACGCTCTACCTCGACCCGTGCGATGAAGGCAAAGACCTGCGCCTTACAATCAACCCTATGCTGCAGGCGGCAGCGTTCGACGCACTGAGCGAGCACCTTGATCTCGAGCTTGGTGAAACGGGCGTAGCTATCGTGATGGACGCGTCAACGGGTTATATAGAGGCGATGGCGTCATACCCGTCATACGACAACAACCTATTCTCGTTCGGCCTGTCAGAGCAAACATGGCAATACTTCAACGCGCCCGAGAGCAAAGAGCCGCTGTTCAGCCGCGCAACGCAAGGGCTGTATCCGCCCGGCAGCGTGTTCAAGCCGTTCACGGCAACAGCCGCGCTCCAAAGAGGTGCGATTACGCAATTCACTGTTTTTCCGGGCAAAATCATAAACAACCAATGGATGCCAAACGAATCCGGCTGGTACTGGGAGCCAATCACGCGCGTGGACGACTCGGGCTCGCCGTTAAAGCTAGAGAACGCGATCGTGCACTCAGACAACATATTCTTTGCGTTTGCTGCATTGTCGCTCGACCAAGACGACTTCATCAACTACCTGCGGCGTATCGGCATGGAGCAGGCAGCGCCGTTCGACCTCCCGCTCAAAAAAGCCAACCTCGTCACGCGAGAGCTCGACAGGCGATTGATTGCCGACATGGGCTACGGTCAAGGCGAGATTTTGCTGACACCCTTGCAGCTAACGTCCATGTACACCGCTTTTGCAAACGGCAGCGGCGACATGCTTGCGCCAATATTGGTAGAGCAAATTTGCCAAACGGACGGACTGGCTTACAACATTTTGCAGCAAAACGACGCGCAGGTTTGGATAGAAAACGCCGTGTCGCAAGCAAGCCTCGATGTGCTGCTGCCGCTGCTGCGCAAAGTCGTAAAAAGCGGCACAGGGCAGTACGTAAAAATCAGCGGTGTCGACATCGCGGGCAAAACAGGCACAGCCGAAATCGGCAACGACAAATCGCGCGAAATCTCGTGGTTCGCAGGATACTGGACAGACGGCTACTACCCGCGTCTTGTCATAGTCATGGTAGACACGGCGGCAGAGGAAGGCGCAGTCAAGTTCGACATCGCAAAGAAGCTGCTAAACCCATAAGCAAAAGGAGAGCCATAATGATCACCAGCGCATTTATACCCGGCAACCAAGACACAAGCGACATCCTCCTCATTCGGGACGAAGTCTTTGTCGGCGAGCAAAATTGCCCCGGAGAAGAAGAATACGACGGTCTTGACGAGAGAGCGCTTCACTTAATCGTATACGTAGACGAAGTCCCCGCGGCAATTGGGCGCATCTGGTACGACGAACCCCTCTTTCGCATAGGCAGGCTGGCCGTGCGCAAGCAGTTTAGAGGTCAAAAGATTGGCGACCTCGCGCTGCGTCTGCTGCTCTTCAAAACGTTCAGCATGGGCGCGCAGAAAATCGACATTCACGCGCAGTCGTACCTTATAGACTTCTATAAAAAGTTCGGGTTCACTTCTCACTGTGAAGAGTTTACCGAGTCGGGCATCCCCCACTTCGCTATGAGCGTGCTCAAGGACGAGGTAATCTATCCGTCTTCCTGTTGCAAAAGCGAATAATTAATAACAACACGAAGGAGACAATGTATGAACGAGATTGAGAGAAAAGAGCTTAGGGGACTGGGCGGTTGGCTAACGCTTTTTCAGATATACATCATATACGGTGCTGCAAACTACGGCGCAGCGTTCATTATTCTGCCGCTGATGGTCGCTTATTATATTAGATCCCCCATCTTCTACTTATTTGATGTTTTGCATATCGACTTCATGCCATACTTTATCGCTATTATTGCAATCTCTTTTGTGCTGCTGATCGTCTGCATGTTGCTTTTCTACAAACGAAAAATGGCGTTTCGCACCGTGTTCGTTATAGAGTCGGCGGTAATGATACTGTGCATGATAATATTCTACACGCAAGGCTTGGATAGCATGTTTGGCTTCTTCGACGAAGATAGCTGGTTTCTAAATGTAGCCTTACGTATTATCTTCACGGCTTCAATGCATGTCGCGATATTGCCCAACATTGCGCTCGTCATCGCCCTGTTTAAATCCAAGCGTGTCAAAAACACGTTTAGCTGATATAATGGTTCAAATAATTAATCGGGAGGAAACACAATGAACGAAATCGAAAGAAAAGAACTACAAGGACTCGGCGGATGGCTTGTGCTGTTCCAGATTCACATTTTCAACTCGCTTGCCGGCATTGTCCAGCTGGTAATTCTCGTCCCCGTATTTCGCCTTATAGGAACTTACATGATGAGAAGCAACGTGTACGCGTCTTTGGATACAAATCCGTTCAGCGTATTTGACTTTATATTCTCGCCTATCGCAATCGCAATCATAGCAGTATTATTCGTGTTAACGTTGCTGTGCATCATATTCTTCTACCGCAAGAGGATAGTATTTCGAACTTTATTTGTTATACAATCGGTTGTGTATTTAGTTGGATTTGGTCTATACTATTTCTATATTATGACCGACATGTACACACAAACGACGGATGGGTTCGCGGCATTCGATGGAGTGTTCTTTGGTTTCGCTATTGCGTTTGGCTTACTGCCGATACTTGGCATAGCAGTAGCGTTCATTATCGCGCTCTTTAAATCGCACCGTGTCAAAAACACGTTCAGCTAAAAGGAGACAATAATGGACTCTAACTTAAAACTCAATCTCAGCGCAAAAAGCGAACAAATCGTGCAGGACAAAGACACCGCAAAAGCCCTCGGCAGCGGTCGTGCAGAGGTTTTCGCAACTCCGCGCATGATAGCGCTTATGGAAAACGCCGCATACACGGCGGTGCAGCCTGTCCTGGCGAAAGGTCGGTCCACCGTCGGCACTGCCATAAACGCAAAACACCTCGCGGCAACTCCGGTGGGCATCAAGGTTTGGGCGAAAGCAACGCTCTGTGAAATCGACAGAAAAAAGCTAACGTTTACAATAGAGGCTCATGACGAAACCGAGCTGATAGGCACGGCAGTGCACGAGCGCTTCATAATAGACGAGCAGAAGTTTGCAGACAAGGCAAATACAAAAGCAAAATAAAGGAGACACATGGAGTTTGATATAAAAGTTGGCATGACGGCTAAACTTGAGCACACGGTCAAACAAGAGGACACGGCAAACGCACTCAATGCGAGCCTACCCAAGGTTTACTCAACACCGTCATTAACCGCACTTGTTGAGTTAGCATCATTCAAGATAATTGAACAACACCTTCCGAAAGGGTATTCTGCTGTTGGCACCATAGTGAATCTAAAGCATCTCGCGGCAACGCCTGTGGGCATGAAGGTTTGGGCAAATGCAACGCTTGTCGACATAGACAGACGACGCGTTAGTTTCAAAATAGAAGCCTTCGACGAGAATGAGAAAATCGGCGAAGCGGAGCACGACAGATTTATAATCGAAAAGGGCAAGTTTTCCAAAAAAACATACGAGAAGGCGGACGCATGAAGCTGGATTTGCACGTACACACAACATACTCGGACGGCGTATTGACCCCGCGGCAGGTTGTAGAGCAGGCCAAGCAGTGCGGGCTTAGTGCTGTCGCGATAACAGACCACGACGAGTGCCGCGGCTATGGCGATGTCGCTGACGAGCGAGACATCAAGGTCATCGCGGGGATAGAGCTTTCAGCCGCCTTTCACGGCGAGGTGCATGTTCTCGGGCTGGATGTCGACTGGCAAAACACAGCGCTGCTTGCCCATGTTAATTCGCAATCCCAAAGCAGACGAAAACGCGCTGAAGCAATGGTAGAAAAGTTTCGCGACAACGGCATAGAGATGACGATGCAAGACGTGCTGGACGCGTGCAAAGGCGACGTTCTCGGGCGCCCGCACTTTGCAGAGGTGCTCATCAAAAAAGGACACGTCAACAGCACCAAGCAAGCGTTCGCGCAATATCTCAACCAAAACGCGAAATGCTTTGTCGCGCGCGGCAAGGTCGATATCAGAGAAGCGGCGCAGCTAATCAACGACGCTGGCGGTAAAACGGTACTCGCACACCCGGGGCTAATTTCGGGCACAGTGTGGAACGAGCTTTCAGGCAGGCTAACCGAGTTCGGGTTTTGGGGCATCGAGGCATACCACCCTGCGCACACGAACGGGCAGTGCAGAGAGCTTCTAAGCTTCGCCAAATCTGGTGGGCTGTTCGTCACAAGCGGCAGCGACTTTCACGGATACGCAAAAACGGCTGTAGAGATTGGGCAAGAGCGGCGCGGCGGTAAATATCTCGCACGGAGCATGAGCGCGCTAGGGGTTACTGCGCGATAATATGACAGAAGTATTGTGCTTGTATGGACAATTCACGAACTTTAAATTTTTGGCGCTATTATTATTCGTATACGTATTGATTGTACTCGGCTTTAATGTTACAATAACTTCGTAATAAGAAACAGTTTCTATCGAGCGCATGGCATAGCTGCCGTGCCGGGTGCAAGGGACGATTATGTCAGACAAATCAATTAAGACGAAGAATCGGGGTAAAAAATTGAATTCCACGAGCGGAGACATTAAGATATTCTCGGGGTCATCGGGTATCGGCTTTAGTAAAAAGATGTGCAAGTATCTTGGCACAGAGCTTGGTGACTCAGAAGTAATAAACTTTTCCGACGGCAACATATTCCTTCGAATCAAAGAAACAGTGCGAAACAAAGATGTCTACGTAGTCCAGCCAATCGGCATGTATCCAAACGACGAGTTCGTTGAAATCCTCTTTTGGATGGACGCGCTAAAACGAGCAAGCGCCAATTCAGTAACCGCAATCATACCATATTTCAGCTATGCCAAGGGCGACAAAAAGGACGAGCCTCGTGTGTCCATTCGGGCACGCGTCTGCGCAGAGAGCATCGAGCTCGCGGGCGCAGACAGAATCGTCACAATGGATTTACACAGTGCACAGGTCCAAGGTTTTTTCAAAAAACCTGTGGACCATCTTTTATCCATGCCCATTATGTGCGAATACGTCAAGGGTCTAACCATCATGGACAACATCTGCGTAGTGTCTCCCGATGCGGGCTACGCCAAAACAGCGCGCAGATATGCAGACTACCTCGGCGTTCCCGTTGCCATCGGTGACAAGACGCGCACTGCCCACGACGAGAAAGCCAAGATCCTCGACATCATCGGCGATGTCAAAGGCAAGAACTGCATGATCGTGGACGACTTCTCGGTATCGGGCGGCACGCTGATCGAAATTGCAAATGCGCTGCAGGCAAAGGGTGCAAAGCGTATCATCGCCTGCCTAAGCCACGCAATCCTGCGCGAAAAGGGCATGAAGGCTATCGAAGAGAGCCCAATCGAGATGCTGATTGGAACAGACAGCGTGAAAAACCCGTACACGATGCAGAGCGACAAATTCAAATCGGTATCGGTTGCACCGCTGTTTGCCGAAGTGGTTGGGCGCATACACGCCAAAGAATCGGTCAGTACGCTGTTCTCAACACAGGTGCCCAAGAAAGTAGTCGACGAGATATAAAATTTTGCAAGAGCGAATTACGGATTATTCGTATTTAGCTAGAAATTAAGCATATATGCCTATAATAAACCGAATTATGAATGATATAGATTGAATTGTTGCAAAAGACACTTACATTCTGTAATTTGTATGATATAATGTACATATACTAATTAGAAACGATGGCGTTTGTTTTGGAGAGAATTCTCCTTTGGCAAGCGTCTTTTTATTGTAGAGTAGGCAATACTGCAATATAATGAAGTACAATAGGGGTCGCTAACAAGAACTTAACCTGCGACGTTGGAGCCGGCAATGACAGAAAACACTCGAATCACAGTGGCACTGCACAATGTGCAAGCTGCGCAAAAAATTAAATATGCGTTGCAGCGTAATGGATATTCTGTAGACATATGCACATCTTCGAGCGAGGTGCTGAGACGAGTGCGCCAAGGTACTCCCGACATATTGCTTATCAACTATGATATGCCGGACATGACAGGACTCGAGACAGCGGCAATCATCGGCGACGAGAACATATGCAGTGTAATTTTGCTCATTAAGAACGAGCAAAGAAAACTTTGCATCGGGCAGATTGAAGACTACGATATCACGCTGCACCAAAAGCCGATCAACAGAATCGCGCTTCTCAGCACTATCGACACAGTGATACAAAGCCGACGTCGTGTGCAAAAGCTCAGCAAAGAGCTCAAGAAGCTAAAGCGCGGAATGGAAGAGCGCAAAATCATCGATCGAGCCAAAGGCATACTGATGCAAGCAAAGAGCATTAGCGAAGCCGAAGCATATCGCAGAATTCAGAAAATGAGCATGGACTCGCGAGTGTCCATGAAAGACATTTCGCAGAAGATTATTGAGCTGGCGCATTCACAGAACTAGCAGCGCATCCGAACTCATGCCAAAGATACGGCTAAATCGCAAAACACGAAAGCTGTCGAGATACTATCGGCAGCCTTTTCATAATACTGGATTAATCTTGCAAAACCATGTATAATACAGCATAACGAATATAAAGGTGGAAGATATATGAAAGCCATTGTAACGGTAACAGGAAAAGACAAGACGGGTATCATAGCCGGTGTGACGGCACAGCTTGCAGAGCACGAAGTCAATGTACTCGACATCAGCCAAACGGTGCTGCAAGACTATTTCGCGATGATCATGCTGGTGGATCTCTCTGGCAGCAAAACCCCGTTTAACGAGCTTAGCGACACGCTTAGCGCGCAGGGCAAGAAGATGAGCATGGACGTGCGCATCATGCGCGAAGAAATCTTCGACGCAATGCACAGAGTATAGAGATTTATTATTTTAGGAGTTTCAGCATGGCGATACTTGGATTCGGTAAAACCAAAAAAAGCGGCATCGCATTTGGCGGCGGCGGCACACGCGGCATCGCGCACATCGGCGCAATCAAAGTGTTCCAACAAAACAACATCGATTTCGATTTCATAGCAGGCACGTCGGTCGGGTCCATGGCGGGCGCGGTCTATGCGCTTGGCGTTCCTTGGCGGGATATGTACGACTATGTGCTGACTATCAGGAAAAAGAATCTGCTTCCTCCTAGGACGTGGGTTTCGTACATGAGCGCGCAAATTCTCGAAAGAATGGCGGATTACTATCTAGAAGGCAAAACGTTCGACCAGCTCGACAAACCGTTTTGCGCGGTTGCGGTCGATTTAAAGAAGGGCAAGCCAACGCGTCTTAATACCGGCAACGTGAGCAAAGCGCTGTCGGCAAGCTGCGCGATTCCGGGTGTTTTTCAGCCGGTAAAAATCGACGGTAAAACATACGTGGACGGCGGGATACTTCGCGTCGTACCCACCCAAACCGTGCGCGAAATGGGCGCAGAAAAGGTCGTCGGCATCCACTTAAACTCTGCACAGGCAGACGGTACACAGAGCACAAAGCGCCGTGATGTCGTGATGACAGCGTACAAACTCAGCATCAACGTCAATGCCGAGCTTTGCGAGCAATACAGCGACATCATGCTAAAGCCGCGCCTAAATGATTATATGCCCTACAGCTTCAAATACGCCGAGGAAATGCTGAAAATCGGCGAGCAGGCAGCTCTTGATAACCTCGACAAAATCAAAGCGCTTCTCAAATAACAGCAGCTCTTAAATCATTCGGAATTGCTTTTCTACTTATGAAGCTCGCTCAGCAGCACCCCGCCCACAGCAATGCTCTCTCTTGGCATCTCGTTAAACATAATCACAAAGTGATCGCTGGCAATACCACTGATGCGGCTTAATTCTTCTGTTACAGCCTTCGCCATCTGTGCCTTCTTCTCTTTCTCCTGTGGTGTCATAGAAATTGTTACGTTTGGCATAGTTTCTCCTCCTAAAACATAATTCTAACTATAATATTCTATCATACCTATGCCAATATTACAGCGTATAAATCGAGATGAAAGTCTATTTGCGTATTTTTATGCGCTGGTATAAAATTAACCTCATGAAGCAAAACGACTATTTACCGCGAGCAACCGATTTAATAGCACAAGCGCAATCGGGCAGACGGATTTACACCGACTTCCTGACTCCGCTGGAACAATCAACACTTATTGCTGCGCTAAGCAAAAGTGGTATAGACCACGACGCAAGTGGCGGACATTACAACGCCGAGCGCCGCATGTTCCGCTTGGGCGAGAGGCAAAGCTGGGATGACGACAAATTCCCAATTTATACCCTAAAGATAGTTTTCTATAAGCAAGAGCTAAAATATCTTACCCATCGCAACGTACTCGGCGCATTGCTCGCCCTTGGGCAAAACAGGAGTATGATCGGCGACATACTCATTGGTGACATGTGCGCATACGTTTTTGTACTCAGTCACAAATCAGAATACATACTTGCCAACCTAACCGACATTGGCAGAGCACACGTCAGCGTCAGCATTGCGATTTCGGACATCGACTATGCTCATCCCGCCGGTACCATACGAAAATCGACGTTAGCATCGCTTCGCCTAGACAGCGTTCTTGCGCTAGGGCTAAGCATATCGCGACAAAAAGCGAGTGAACTTGTGAAAAGCGAAGTTGTGTTTATCGATCACGTTTTGCAGAGCAAGCCCGGCAAAGAAGTATCGCAAGGCAGCGTAATCTCTGTCCGAAAACACGGCAGAATAGTGCTGCGGGAAGTCTCAAGCAAAAGCTCTAAGAAAAACAGAACGTGGGTAGAGCTGGAGTGCTTTCTATAATTCAAACATAAATGGGCATACAAAAGCAGGAGCGCCGATAATAGCGCTCCTGCTTTTACTTTGTTTAATACTCGCTTACTTAGCTAGCACAGCCTTCGCTTTGCTCATCACGTTATCAAGCGTAAATCCATACTTCTCAAAAACCTTTGCCGCCGGTGCCGATGTGCCAAACGTGTCAATTGCCACAACATCGCCCTTTGCACCATAATACTTCGCCCAGCCAAACGAGGACCCGGCTTCCACAACAATGCGCTTCTCTATGCTGCTCGGTATCACGCTTTCCTTGTACGCGTCCAACTGCATTTCAAACACATCCATACAAGGCATCGAAACCACCCTTGCACTCACGCCTTCTTCGTACAGCTTCTCTGCCGCGTTCATGCACAGCTCAACTTCGCTGCCCGTGCCGATGAAGAGAATCTGCGGATTGTCGCCAAAGTCTTTCAATACATACGCGCCCTTTAGTGCTTTGTCGCCCGTGCCGTCATACAGCGGCAAGTCTTGTCTGCTTAGTGCAATAACGCTCGGTCCTTTTGCGCTCAGCGCACTTAGATACGCCGCTGCCGTTTCCTTAGAGTCCGCCGGACGCCACACAAACGTGTTTGGTGTTGCGCGTAGTCCCGCAAGCTGCTCAATCGGCTGATGTGTCGGGCCGTCTTCGCCAACGCCGATGCTGTCGTGCGTCATCACATAGATAACAGGCAGCTCCATCAACGCAGACATTCTCAGCGCGTTCTTCAAGTAATCGGTAAACACGAAGAACGTCGCAACGTACGGTATAATTCCGCCGTGCAGATACATGCCGTTTGCAATCGCCGACATGCCAAACTCGCGTATTCCGTAATGTATGTTCTTGCCTTCTCTGCAGTCGGGCGCAAAATATCCCGAATCATTAAGCACCGACTTGTTAGCCGGGCCGAGATCTGCACTTCCGCCAAACAATTGCGGAAGCTTTACCGACAGCCTGTTAAGCACGATGTTCGAGCTGTTACGTGTCGCCATCTTGCCGTCAAACTCATACATCGCTTTGTCATTCAGGAGTGCTTCGTCAACGTCGCCAAAGCACGTGTCCCAAAGCGCAGCCATGTCAGCATGCTTGCTTCGATACTCCGCAAACATCGCAATCCACTCTGCTTCGGTTTTGTCGTAGCTTTCCTGACGCGTCTTCGCTGCGTCCTTCACTTCGTCCGGCACATAGAATTTACCTTCGTAGTCCCAGCCGAGCGTCTCTTTCATAATCGCGATATTCTCGTCGCCAAGCGGCGCGCCGTGACAGCTCGCACAGCCTTGCACAGGCGGACAACCATATCCGATATCAGTTTTGATAATGATGATAGACGGTTTGCCTGTCTCCGCTTTTGCTTTTGCAATCGCGGCGCTGATGGACGCTGTGTCTTCGTTGCCGTCCTCCACAGTAATCGTCTGCCATCCATACGCTTCATAACGCTTTGCAACGTCTTCGTCAAACGCAAAGTCCGTTTCGCCTTCGATAGTAATCTTGTTTCTGTCATACAGCAGTATCAGCTTACCAAGCTTTTGCGTTCCGGCAAGTGAGCACGCCTCAGATGCGACGCCCTCCATCAAACATCCGTCGCCCGAAAGCACATATGTGTAATGGTCAACCACGTCGTATCCGGGTTTGTTGAACATCGCTGCCAAATGCGCTTCTGCCATAGCCAGCCCAACTGCGTTTGCGATGCCTTGCCCAAGCGGTCCTGTTGTCGTCTCAATCCCGTCGATATACCCGTGCTCAGGATGTCCCGCCGTCTTGCTCCCCAGCTGACGGAAATTCTTGATATCATCGATACTGCAGTCGTAGCCAAACAGGTGCATCAGCGAGTACAGCATCGCCGAGCCGTGCCCTGCCGAGAGAACAAACCTGTCTCTGTCTGCCCAAGATGGGTTCTTCGGGTTGTGCTTCAAGTGCTCTGCCCAAAGCGTATACGCCATCGGTGCAGCGCCCAGCGGCAGCCCCGGATGCCCGCTGCTTGCTTTTTGGATTGCCTCTGCGGACAAAATCCTAATTGTGTTGATTGATAACTTGTCTGATTTATTCATATACTTCCTCCTAAAAAAATTACGGTCTCCCGTATAAATATAATCATCTTTTGCGGGCAGCGCGAAAACACTCACCCAACTACTCATTATAATGCCAAGACGCATTAGTTACAATAAGAAAATGTTACAAAAGACTATCAATGTGTTTTTCTTTCACACATATTGAGAATAATTTACTTATTTAGAAACGGATCACGTAAATTAGCGTAATTATAATAGTGGAAATATGGGTAAAAGATAAACTGCGCAGAACCTTTTTTGCACCATAGCGCTCTTCCTCATTCAGAATATCGGTTTCCTTAAGCTCTCTTAAAGCGATTTTGCTTGCATAAAACACCACAGGCAGCGTAATTACCTGAAGCACAAGTATAGCAATGAAAACGTAGAGCATAACATCGCTATCAATAACAATATTAATGATTGTGCTGACAAGCAACAGCGGAATGTACATAGGCGTTACAATTCTGGCAATCGGTTTTAGCATAATGAGCAACGACATGAGTGAAAACTTTTTTGACACAACAACAGCGTGTGCAGTTTTCTGCGCCGCAATTGCGGATGCGGTAATCGAGCTGCCGCCATAGATTTTCTCGCTTAGGGTGATACGCTTGCCTATACGGCTATAACTGTCCGAGAAAAATCCGGTTTTGGGCAGGACTGCAATATCGAGTATATTGTTTTTATGCAGTATGCTTCTCGCTGCTTCGCACCCCGCAGCTCCGCTTTGCGTTTTCCCCAAAGCAAAGTCGTTGTAAGCGCGCTGTATGCGTTCGCTGACAATGGCCGAAACTAAATAAAACACTATCATCACCAGAACTCGCACGATCATATTGAAATACATCATTATGTAATCCATTAAGAAATCCACTTGGCCACCCCACTGCCTATTCTAGTTTATTCCCACATATTATGCAATATTTATTGGTTTGAATCGTCTTATTATAAAGGGGGCAGATAGCAAGTAATTCGTCGCAAGCGCAAAAATATGAACGAATCATTAACGAGCGACTGCAATGGTTGACAGACCCCTATGTTTACTATAATGTAAGTAAGTACTTACATAAACATATTTGGAGATAGTGATGGGTAATACGAAAGAAAAAATAATAGCAGCCGCCAGAGAGCTGTTCGAAAAGAATGGTTTTGCAGGCACAACAACAAAAGAAATTTCGCAGCTCGCAGGTATCAGCGAAGTTACACTGTTTCGTCATTTTGAGACCAAGCGCAATCTGTTCGAGCAAACGGTACACTCCTGTATGCACCCGTACAAGCTAAAAGAATATCTGCAAAACGATGTACAATACGATTTGCAAACCGACCTTACCTATATTGCAAACACTATGATGAAGACGTATCAGCAAAATCTGCCCATGCTAAAAATGGTGTTCAAAGACAAGATGCGCGGCTCCGAGTCAAAGCTGCACGTGCGTGAGCACGAGCACGGCGCAAAAGGTTCGCTTAGCAACTACTTCGAGGAAATGAGCAAACTCGGGCGCCTAAAAGCGCAGCCAAAAAACGCGACAACATTCTTTATTACGAACATCACAGGATTTTTTATGAAAGACACTTTTTCCAGCGATGGGTTCAAGAATGACAAAGCATATTTCTCATGGATGATCGACCAAGTGATCGCCGTGCTAAAAGGATAAATCACCAAAGAAAGAGAAAGGACACAGTATGAGAAAACTTTTCAGATTTTTAAAACCATACAAATGGCAGGCGCTGATAGTTGTTGTTTTAACAACGGTTCAAACGCTAAGTCAACTGTACCTGCCGACATTGATGGCAGACATCGTCAACAAAGGAGTCGTCGGTCAAGACATCGCGCTCATTATACAAACAGGGCTTATTATGCTTGGCTTCACGTTGATCGTAACAGTCAGCACCATAGTCGGGCGACTTTTCGCAACACGGACTGCAGTCGGTTTTGCGCGAGACTTGCGCCGCGACATTTTCGCTAAGGTAGAGAGCTACTCACTTCGCGAGTTCGACAAAATCGGCACAGCCTCGCTGGTCACGCGCTCCACCAACGACGTCACACAAATTCAAAACGTGCTTGTGATGATACTCTCCATGCTGCTCGCCGCTCCCATCATGGCAATCGGCGGTATTGTAATGGCATTGCGCACAGACGCCGGGCTCACGTGGCTGGTCGGCGCCGCAATCGGCGTAATGGTCATTGTAATATTGGTCATCGCGCTGCGAGTGCTGCCTTTGTTCAAATCTATCCAAAAGAAAATTGACAGAGTGAACCTGGTTCTGCGCGAAGGGCTCACAGGCATTCGCGTTATCCGCGCGTTCAACAAAAACAAATACGAGACAAAACGCTTCGACGGTGCAAACAAAGACTTGACCAACACATCAATCGCGGCATATAGGTGGATGGGCGTTTTGATGCCGACCATCATGATGCTGTTCAGCGTTTCTATGGTTGCCGTCGTTTGGTTCGGCGGTTTGCGCGTAGGCGCGGGGCAAACGAACGTTGGCGACTTGATGGCGTTCCAGCAATACGTGATGCAAGTAATGTTCGCAATTGTCATGTCCACCATGCTTTTCGTTATGCTGCCGCGTGCTTCGGCTTCGGCAGAGCGTGTCAACGAAATCCTCGACATGGACATCAGCATTGTAGATAAAACGGACATAATCCCCGAAACGACGTGCAAAGGCTGTGTCGAGTTCAAAGATGTCAGTTTCAGCTACTTTGGCGCTCAAGAGCCTGCAATAAAGGGTATTTCACTCACCGCAAAGCCGGGCGAAGTCACCGCGATAATCGGCGGAACGGGCTCGGGCAAATCGACGCTCGTCAAACTGATTCCGCGGTTTTATGACGTCACCAAAGGTCAGGTTCTCGTGGACGGCGTAGACGTTAAAGATTTTCCGCAGCTTGCACTTCGCGAGAGAATCGGTTACGTCCCGCAGAAAATCAACCTAATGAGCGGCACAATCGCAAAGAACGTGCGATACGGCAAGGAAGACGCTTCGGACGAGCAAGTTCGCGAAGCTCTGCAAACGGCGCAGGCGAGCGAATTTGTTGACGAGCTGCTGGACGGCATAGAGTCGGCAGTCGCGCAAGGCGGCACAAACTACTCAGGCGGACAAAAGCAGCGGCTCTGCATAGCACGTGCGCTGGTGCGAAAGCCGGAGGTATACATATTTGACGACAGCTTTTCCGCGCTAGACTTCAAGACGGACGCGAAGCTGCGTCGCGCGATGAAAGGTGAAATGAAAGACGCCACAGTGTTCATAGTAGCCCAGCGGGTCAGCACAGTCATGAACGCAGAGCGCATAATAGTGCTCGACGACGGCAAAGTGGTCGGTCAAGGCAAGCACAAAGAATTACTCAAAACGTGCACAACATATAAAGAGATAGTTAAGTCACAGCTCTCGTTGGAGGAAATGGCATGAGTGATAACACAGAAACGAGAAAAACTCCACAGAGAAGCGGACCGGGCAGAGGCCCAGGCGGACACATGGGCGGTGGCCACGTCGAGAAAGCCAAAGACTTCAAAGGCGGTCTCAAGCGACTGATGACGTATCTCGGTCGCCACAAAATCGCGCTCGTAATCGTCATCATCATGGCGATAGGCGGCGCAGTGTTCTCGATATTCGGACCAAAGCTATTAGGTACAGCAACGACAGAGCTGTTTGCGCCGACGTTTGCGCAAGCGCAGGCGATGGAAGGGCTGACAGAAATACTGCCCGAAGACGTTGTAACAGAGCTTAGATCCGGCGAGCTTAGCGAAAGCGAAGCCCAAAGCCTCGTGATGGCAAACGTCGATATGAACAATGCTGACCAGCTGGCAGTGCTGCAACAGGCAATGACAGATATGGAAGCGGCAAGCACGCTGCAGATCGATTTCAAAGCCATCGCGCGTATCATATGGCTGGTGCTGATACTATACGTACTAAGCGCAGTGCTTAACTTTGTGATGCAGTTTGTGATGGCAAAAACGTCGCAGACGGTTGTGTACGACATGCGAAAAGAGGTAGAGGCAAAGCTCTCTCGTCTCCCGCTTAAATACTTCGACGGTCGCACGCACGGCGAAATTCTATCGCGCGTCACCAACGATATCGACACAGTTTCGTCCACATTACAGCAAGGCGTAACGCAAGTGTTTTCCGCAGTCACGCTGATTATCGGTATTTCAGTCATGATGTTCACGATATCGTGGATAATCACGCTGGTCGTGCTGCTCGTGCTCCCAATCAGCTTCGTGCTCATTCAGCTTATTGTGAAGCGCTCACAGAAATACTTTAAGCAGCAGCAGAAAGAAATCGGCAACATCAACGGTCACGTCGAGGAAATGTACTCAGGACACATGGTCGTCAAAGCGTTTGGTAAAGAAGCTTCCAGCGTGGCAACCTTCGACGAAACGAACGAGCGATTGTATGGCGTCGGCTGGAAGGCGCAGTTCCTCTCGGGCATCATGATGCCGCTTATGACGCTCATCAACAACTTCTCATACGTATGCGTATGCGTAATTGGCGGTGTGATGGTAATCAACGGCAGAATGACCATCGGCGGTGTCCAGGCATTCATACAATATTCACGCACGTTCTCGCAGCCGATAGCGCAAACAGCGCAGATTGCCAACGTAATGCAATCGACAGTAGCGGCGGCAGAGCGCGTGTTCGAGATTCTAGACGAAGACGAAATGAGCGCAGACTCTACAGAAAACTATATCGACAGTCCGAAAGGCGCAGTCACGTTCGAGCACGTCAAATTCGGCTACGACCCGGGTATCACAATCATCAAGGACATGAACCTCTCGGTTGCGCCGGGCGACGTTGTCGCAATTGTCGGCCCCACGGGCGCGGGCAAAACGACGCTCGTCAACCTGCTGATGCGCTTCTACGAAGTGGACAGCGGCCGTATCACAGTGGACGGTGTAGACATAACCACAGTGCCAAGAGAGAACCTGCGCAAAGAGTTCGGCATGGTGCTCCAGGACACTTGGCTGTTTGGCGGCACTATAGAGCAAAACATACGCTACGGCAACGACAACGCTAACAAGGAAGACGTCGTTCGCGCTGCAAAGATGGCGCACGCAGACCACTTCATCAGAACGCTGCCCGACGGCTACGACACAGTGCTCAACGAGGAAGCGTCCAACATCTCGCAAGGGCAGAAGCAGCTGCTGACCATCGCGCGCGCACTGCTCGCAGACCCACCCGTGCTCATTCTTGACGAAGCCACAAGCAGCGTAGACACGCGCACAGAGGAATACATCCAAAGCGCCATGATCGAGTTGATGAAAGGGCGAACCAACTTCGTCATCGCGCACAGGCTCTCGACCATCCGCGACGCGTCCACCATCCTCGTCATGAACGAGGGCGAAGTCATCGAGCAAGGCAACCACAAAGCGCTGATGGCGATGAACGGCTTCTACGCCGACCTTTATAACAGTCAGTTCACAGGAAACACGGACGTTTAAATATCAATTAACACCAGCATCACAGCAAGAGCGGCATAAACAATCCGCTCTTGCTTTTTTATTATGGCACTTCCTCCCCTTAGGTGGTATAATGCGCATGAACTTAAAACACGCCAACCCAATCAATCTAAAAATATAACCGGAGGACAACATGAGAAAAAGCAAAATGTGGCCCAAGATGCAAAGCGGAGAAGTGGTAAAATGCGCCATGCTGCACAGCAACGACCATCGTCTTGTAGAGCTTGCGTGCATCAGCGGGTTCGACTGCCTTTGGATATGCAACGAGCACACGGCCAACGACTGGAGCAAAATCGAGACCATGATTCTCGCCGCAAAAGCACACGACACCGACATACTGATTCGCACAGAGCGCGGCAGCTACAGCCAACTCATCAAGCCGATAGAGCTTGACGCCACAGGCATTATTATTCCGCACTGCATGAGCTATGAAGACGCGAAGGAGATTCAGAAAATCACACGGTTTGCGCCAATCGGTCTGCGTCCATTGAACAGTATCGGCGCAGATTCAGACTACCTCACGACCGGCCTTAACGATTACATAGACCACGCCAACAGCGAAAAGAAGGTAGTCGTCATGATCGAAGACATAGAAGTAGTGCCCGATATCGAGAGAATTTGCGCGCTCGACGGCATCGACATGCTACTATACGGGCCGGGTGACTACAGCCAGAGCGTCGGCGACATCGGCAACTTTACCACCAATAGAGAGGTTCTCGACCTGTACGAGCAAATTCCAAAGCTCGCTGCCAAGCACGGCAAAATGGCGGGCGTTGTCTGCTCGTGGGACAACTGCGGAGACCTCATAGACATGGGGTACAACTTCCTCAACATCGCGGTAGACCTCGTGGGTCTGGGGAGCTACTATAGGGACAGCATTGAGAAGTTTAACGCAATCACCGACAGCAGAAAATAACACTACGACTAAACAGCAAAGCAAGGGAAACTAATATCGGTTTCTCTTGCTTTTTTATGTGGAGAATAAGCGCCCAAAATGGTATAATATACAAAACACCAAAGAAAGAAGCAATATGAGCAAATACGCAATACAATTAAGCCCCGGACACAACAGAGTTTACTATATGGAATCGCAAAAACTCTCTGTTGCCGAGCTGACGATCACTGCATCGGGCTTTGATAGCAAGTGCAGCTCGCCAGCTATCGAGAACATAAAAGGCGTTGTCTGCGCTGCATTTACCTGCGAGAGTAAACTGTCCCGGCATGAAATTGCTCTGCTGTACAACTTGTCTTTTGCTTTTGTGATTTTCGAGGTTGTCGAAATAGACGGCGACACATACTTGCTGCCTATAGAGAACTTAAGTCCACAATACTTCGATGATAAAATAACAACGATCCTCAAGTATCAAGGCAAAACCAACGAAACCTTCACCAAAATGATGATTAACGTCGCCGCCCAAACGTGCAGCACGACCAACGATACGAACCTGCGTCTGCTCGACCCGATGGCAGGTAAAGGAACAACGCTGTTCTGCGGACTTACGCGCGGCTTCGATGTATACGGCATAGAGATATCGACAAAATACACGAACGAAATCGGCATATTCTTCAAAAAATACCTCGAGCGCGAGAAGTACAAACACACCACGCAAAAAAGAACGATAACATCAAAGCAAACCAAAAAACAAATCGGTAAAGCATCACACTTCGAATTTGCACACAAGCAGGATTTCGCAGATGGCAACACTCAAAAGCTCGAGATCGTAGATGGCGACTCTGCTCTTACAAACTTTTATTACAAGAAAAACTACTTCGATATAATCGTTGTCGATTTGCCGTACGGCATACAGCACTCCAGCAAACAGCAACGGCAAAGCAAAGGCTTCACCCGCAACCCCGAGCAGTTGCTTTCAGCCAGCCTTCCCGCTTGGCGCGATGTTTTGAAGCGCGGCGGTGTGCTCGTCATCTCCTACAACACAAACGTCATCAGCAAAACAAAGGCAAACGATTTGCTGAGCAAGGCTGGTCTAACTGTGCTTGACGAGGACATATATAACCAGTTTGAACACAGAGTAGACGCGTCAATAAAAAGAGACATCAGCATTGCGAAAAAGGAGATATTATGATTGTTAAACTAAGCGAGCTGAGCCTTGAGCAAAAGCAGCGATTTGTCACAGTGTTTGGCGAGAGCTTCTTCGATATGATCGACAAAAAAGGCAAGAATATGAAAAAATTGCAAGTCGTGTTCGGCGACGCGTTTCTGCCGCAGTTCGCATACGCGTATCTCGATGGCGAAGATGTTGCCGGTCTCATAACCTGCTCAAATTCGCAAAGCAGCGCGATGTGTTTCAGCAAATCGGTATGCAAATCACAGTTTGGCAGCATCCTCGGCGCAATAAACTATCGTTTCTTTAAGTCGCTTTTCGGCAAACCGTTCGCCAAAGCGGATGACGAAGGATACATCGACTTTCTTTGTGTAGACAGTGGCCACAGACGTCGCGGCATCGCAACGAAGCTGATGAATCATGTATATGCCCAAACGCAATTCAAACACTATCTGCTCGCAGTGCTGGCAAAAAACAGCGGTGCAATCAAGCTATACAAAAAAGAGGGATATACAATAATTCGGGACGTGAAAGAGCTGATAGTTCGTATCGCAATAAACGACTATACGCACGTTATGCTGTACAGCAAGACAAAATAAATTCGATTTAGCGCAAAGGAGACAACTATGCAAAAAGTGGGCAAAGCAAATATCAATATCAAAGAAATGACGGCGGGGTCATCCGGGTGCTTCACTATCGCTTACGAGACTGGCGCTTACGGCGTGGACGACAGCGGAGAAATTCTGATCGCGCGCAGAGACGTCTGCGACTCGGCGATACCACAATTTGACGACCCGAACCAATCGGGCTTCGTCAAGGTCAGCGCAGATGTTGCCGCAAAGGTCACCGCAAGCTACGTCCCCAACCGATACATCCGCCCCTTCAAAAGCTGCATCAGCATCAAAGTTTCAGACGGCTCGCTGTCTCCCGGCGACAAAATCCATGTGCAATACGGCAGTCCCTCCGGCGAGGGCGCAGGCTACCGCATCCAAACCTTTGCCGAAACCGAGCATCTGTTCAAGGTGTTGGTCGACTGCGCAGGCAGCGGAAACTTCGTCGAGACAGACGACCAGCCGTACATCAAAATTACTGGCGGTTACGCCGATGCGCTTCAAATCGTTGTGCCGTCAAGCGTGATTATTGGCGACCCCTTCGATGTTCTGGTACGCGCAATCGACAGCTTCGGTAATATCGCCAAATTATACACCGCCGACGCAGCGGTTATGCTGGAAGGACAAGCACGCAGCGTCATCGTAAATAACGGAATCGGTCGCATCACCGCTTCGCTAGCACGGCAAGGCACATTCTACTTCGAGGTTATTGACGAGCATAGCGGACTGCACGCAGTAAGCAACCCAATCGTGTGTACAGAAGACGCGCCGGACAAAACGCTTTATTGGGGCGATATGCACGGGCAGACAAAACGCACGGTCGGCACTGGCACGCTGGATGAATACTTTTCGTTCGGGCGCGACTGCGCGTGGCTCGACTTTTGCGCGTGGCAGGGCAACGATTTTCAAGTCACGGACGAGCTGTGGGCAGACGTCTGCAAAAAGGTCAAACAATATCACAAGCCGAGCCAATTCGTTACGTTCCTCGGTTACGAGTGGTCGGGCACAACCCCGGCGGGCGGCGATTACAACATCTATTATTTATATGACGACCAACTGATACACAGAAGCTATCACTGGCAAATCGGCATGGAAAACACCGACGGGAGCGACCGCAGCCCGATCACAGAGCTTTGGAAGCAGTTCAAAGGTCGCGAAGATGTGATGGCGGTGCCGCACGTTGGAGGGCGATACGGCAACCTAGATATGTGCAGCAAAGATTTGGTTCACCTGCTCGAGATCCACTCACACCACGGCACATTCGAGTGGTTCTTCAAAGACGCGCTTGATAAGGGTTTAAAACTCGGCGTCATCGCGGCAAGCGACGACCATACGTGCAGACCGGGGCTGTCATACCCCACGCGGCAAACATCGCGCAGCCTCGCGTCCTTCGATGTCATCGGCGGATACACCGGTGTCTATGCGGACGAGCTTACACGAGAATCGCTTTGGGAGGCGTTCAATTCGCGGCACACCTATGGCACTACAGGCGAGCGCATGATACTCAAAGTAACCAGCGGAACAGCGATGATGGGCGACGAGATTTTTCAGAATTTCCCGCCGACTCTCGACATCGAGGCGCTTGCAACGGGCGACATAATGGACATCGAAATCATGAGAAACACCAAAACGATTTACTCATACGCCGATGCACAGCCAAAAAACAAAAACATCGTCCGCATCCTCTGGAGCGGCGTGCGGTCAAAAAGCAGACCCAAGAAAGTCAAGTGGGACGGAAGCCTGTCGGTGCAGGGCGGCAGAATCGCGGGCTGCAAAGCGGTCGCGTTCAATCAAGCGGACGAAGGTGTCACGCAAATGTCCAACCAGCTCGTTACATGGAAGTCAAACACGTCGGGCGACATCGACGGAATTGAGCTGGCTCTTGATTACGACAACGACACAACGCTGACCTTCTCCTCGCCGCAAACGTCCTTCACCATCAAAATGAGCGAGCTGACCGGGCGTAAAATCATCAAGCAGGCGGGCGGCATCAACCAGCAAGTCCAGATCGACTTCGCGCTGGCACAGAGCAGCAAGCAAGCAGCATTCAGCTTCACCGACGGCAACATAGAAAAGGGCGTCAACGCATATTGGGTCAAGGTTACCCAAGCGGACGGCAACATGGCGTGGTCCAGTCCGATATACATAAAATACAAAACATAGAGGCAATTTAAAGTCTGCTGACAAAACATTTGTCGCAAGGCAGGCATCGTGGTATAATCTTTTCGCAAGCAAGCCAAATTATTTTATAGAAGAAATCTAATAAACAAAGGAGTTTACATATGAGCATCAAAGCAGGAGTAGAAATCCGAGACATTTCGCCAAAGCAAGGTCTGCCGTTGGGCGGCTATCCGCACTATCCACGGCACAACACAGGTGTGCACGACCCGCTTTGCGCATGCTGTATCTACCTCACCGACGGAGTCAAAGAAATCGCAGTAGTCGCGATGGATCTACTGTTCTTCTCAAAAAAATACGTCACGGCGGTGCGAGACCGCGTTTTCGCCGAGTGCGGAATTGCACCTGAATCCATCATGATCAGCTGCGAGCACACGCACAGCGGTCCTTGGGCGGCGGGCGGCATAGATGACGAAACGCTCTACGACAACGAGGACATGGGCTATGTGAACGAGCTGCTTAATAAACTCGTTTCGGCGATTGTGCAGGCAAAGAGCGGCGCGTTCGATGCGCAGGTCGCGGTCACAAAAGGATACTGCGGACCGGAGCAAGGCATCGGCGGCAACAGGCGAGACCCCAAAGGTCCGGCAGACACCGACGTCTGCACAATAGCGGTCGCTGATATGAACGACGTTGTGCGCGGCATATATGTCAACTACGCGCTTCACCCGACGGTTATACACGAGGACAGCACTGTCGTCACAGCCGACTTCCCGGGATACACGCGCACGTATCTCAAAGAGAAGTATCCACAGGCTTCGCTTTGCTATGCTCAAGGCGCTTCGGGCAATCAAAGCTCGCGCTATTTCCGTCAAGGTCAGGATTTTAACGAAGCAAAGCGTATAGGTGAGCAGATCGGCAAAGCCGCACAAAAAGCGATAGAGTCGGCGCAGTTCTCAACAGATATGAAAATTGATGCACAATCAGAAACAATGAAAATCAAAACAAGACACATTCCGCCAATGGATCAGCTTAAAGCGGACGTAGCCAAATTCGGCAAAATATACGAGGATATGAAAGCTGCGGATGCGCCATACCTCGATGTGCAGAACGCAAACCTAAAACACCTTGGTGCAGAAGATTTTCTCGGGCTTACGAAAGCGAACGCAAAGGGCGATTTGCGGCTGCTAAACGAGGAAGACCCGGCAGAGCTGCAGGTGCTGTCCATCGGCGAGCATCGCATAGTCAGCATGCCGGGCGAAGTTTTCGTAGATTTCGCGCTCGAGATCAAAAACCGCTCACCGTATGCAAACACGTTTGTGACGACTCTCGCGGGTGGCTGTCTTCCGGGCTATGTCTGCACAAAAGAGAGCTACGCGCTCGGCGGGTACGAGACCGGCGCATCGTTGCTGGATCCTTCGTTTGGTTACGATATGGTCGAGACGATTATCGACATGTTAACGGAAAAGTAGGAGCGAGCAATGATAGCGATTACAAACACAAAAATTGTTCTTCCCGACAACCTGATATGGGACGGCGTGGTTTTGCTGGATGGCGGACTCATCGCCGATTTTGGCGAGCGCAGCGATGTTTCTGTGCCAAGCGAGTCAAAGGTTATCGACGCGCAGGGTAAATACACCGCGCCCGGGCTGGTAGACATCCATGCTCACGGCGGCGGCGGATACTGGTTTCACAAGAACCCAAGCGAGGCTGCCGAGTTCTTTTTGCAAAACGGCACAACCACCATGCTCGCAACGATGTACAACAACCTGTCGCTCGAACAGCTTCTAAGCGGCACACAGGTGCTTATAGATGAGATAGAGCGCGGCAGCATCGTCAAAGGCATATACATGGAAGGACCGTATCTCAACCCAAAATACGGCGGCGACGCCAAGAACAGCAAGTATAAAGGCGCGATAGACAAAGCGCAGTACAGCCGCCTGATCGACGCAGGGCGCGGATACGTCAAAGTCTGGTGTCTCTCGCCCGAGCTGAGTGGTATAGACCAATTTGTGCAGGACGCAAAAGCACCGGGAGTCATCTTCGCGCTTGCGCATTCGCAGGCTCTGCCCGAGCAGATTTACCGCTTCCTGCCGCACGGTTTACGGCTGCAAACGCACCACCACAACGCAACGGCAAGTATTTCGACTATGCTCGGCGTAAAAGGCGCCGGTCCTGACGAAGCGGTCATGCTATGCGACGATATTTACGCAGAGCTTATCGTAGACTCCAGAGCAGTGCACGTAAACGAATACAACCTTCGCCTTGCGCTCAAAACCAAAGGCAAGGACAAAATTATACTTATTTCCGACTCGACCGAGTTTGGCAGCGATGGGCAAAGCGACGCGCCCGACTTGCGCTT
Source organism: Clostridia bacterium (assembly GCA_018648645.1). Classification (GTDB taxonomy): domain Bacteria; phylum Bacillota; class Clostridia; order Christensenellales; family SZUA-584; genus JABGQS01. The sequence continues at coordinate 25,034 of JABGQS010000002.1, read as the reverse complement.
CGACGATAACGGCGACCTCGCGGGCAGCGCGCTAACCGTCGCCACAGCATGCCAAAACATGATGAAGCACACAGGCGCCGGGATCTGCGACGTGTTCAAGTTCGGCTCACTCAACCCGGCAAAGTTGCTCGATCTGAGCAGCGAAATCGGCAGCATCTCCAAAGGCAAAAAAGCGAATCTTGTAATCGTGGACGACATGATTAACGTTTCGCAAGTAATCCTCGACGGAGTTCAAAAAAAATAATAATTAAACAGGGAGAAAAATTATGAAAGTAATGGCAATCTATGCACACCCTGCGGACATCATCGCAGACTGCGGCGGTGCACTGGCAATGCACGTAGACAAAGGCGACGACGTCGTTGCAATCATCATTTCTCACGGCGCGCGCATCCACCCCAACAAATACGTAGAAGAACAAAGGAAAGAGAACCCTGACAAATCCATAATTAATGCCGGACACGAAGAGTTGATAGAAGCCAAAAAGCAGGAAATGCAGCGCGCGGCAGACATCCTCGGCATCCAAAAAGTCATCTGCTTCGACGAAGAGGACAACCTGACCGTGCCCGATCCGCAGATCATCACGCGCATTTCGATGCTCGTTGCAGAAGAGAAACCGGATGTAGTCGTGATGGATCATTTCTCGGGAGGCCCGTATGCAGGTTGTCACGAAATGGCGTCAGCGATGGCGATGTCGGCGGTGCTCCGCGCGGGCGAGTTCGTCAAAAACCTCGACGGCATCGACGCGCATCACGTCAAGCAGATTTACTTCTCCAAAGTTCAGTCGTTCAACCGAGACTGTCTAAACTATCAAGGTCTCAAAAGCGACATATACGTAGACATCACGCCCGTGGCAGCGCGCAAGCTAAAGGCTGTCGAGCAGTTCGCGTCCCAAGCACACACCAAAGACGTGTCCATCAAAACCATGGAAGCAATATTCGGCGCGTATGGCACTTCCGCCAAAGTCAACTTCGCAGAAGGCTACATGCGCTACTACCCTGAAACGCACGACGGTTTCCCGGTCACAAAATACGCCGACAACACCGACCCGCTGACAGCACACGTAGACTACTCAAAAATCCGCGCAAGCGACTTATACGAAGAAGATTAATCATAGGGAGAGCACACATGAAAGAATTGCTAATTGGTATAGACCTCGGCACAATGGGCATTCGCAGCATGGTCTACGATACGGATTTAAACGAGCTCGGGAAAAGCTACAAAGCATATCCGCTCATCAACTTGTCCAGCAAGGCGATAGAGCAGGACGCGAATTTGTGGTGGTCGCTTACAAAGCAAACCATCGTCGAGTCGATGTCGCAGGTCAGCGGCGGCAGAGTGCGCGGTATCTCTATAAGCTCGCAAGGCATATCATACGTGCCGGTAGACAACAACTTCAACCCGATTCGCAACGCTTTCTCATGGCTGGATGGGCGGGCAGAGGAGCAGATTGCGCAGATTCAGCAGCAATACTCCGAGCAGCAAATGTACGATATAACGGGCAAAAGTACCAAAGCGTTCTACACCCTGCCCAAAATCATGTGGCTGATGCAAAACGAACCGGATGTTTACGACAAAGCGTACAAACTGCTGCTGCCGCACGATTTCGTGGTGGCAAAGCTTTGCGGAGTGCCGGTCACCGACCACACGCTCGCAGGCGGCACAATGATGTACGATATAGTCGCCCAAACTTGGGACAATGGCATCATCGACAAATTCGGCGTGGACAAAAACAAGCTGCCCAATCTGGCATACAGCGCAACGGCAGTCGGCACCATTATGAAAAGCGTTGCAACAGAGCTTGGGTTGCCGGATAACGTGGTGGTCACCGTCGGTGGTCAAGACCAAAAATGTGCAGCGTTCGGCGCTGGCATCGACGAAGGGATAGCGACCATCTCGCTCGGCACAGCAACGGCAATCGGCAAGCGCTGGAGCTCCCCTCACAAAGACTCAGACATGCGCATACCATCCTTCTCATTCCTGTTCGAGAACACGTGGTTCACCGAAGGCGTGCTCGGCACAGCGGCGGCGTGCATGCGCTGGCTGAAAGAAACCTTCTTCGAGGACTACACATTCGAGCAGATGAGCGACATGGTAGAAAACGCCGACGACTATAAAACCGAGCTCAGCTTCTACCCGCACTTTGTGGGCAACGGCTCGCCCAATCTGCACTACAACTCGTCCGGCATGTACAGCGGCATCCACCTCAACACCACAAGGCAGGATTTCGTGCGTGCGCTTTTCGAAGGCATAGCGATGCAGATAGAGGAAAACCTAGAGGTTATGGAAGGCACAACCGAGCTGCGTGTTTTTGGCGGCGGAGCAAGCTCGTCCGCGTGGTGCGAGATTATCGCAGACGTCACCAACACCCGCGTCAAAATACTGCGCTCTCACGAAGTCGCGTGCAGCGGCGCAGCGATGCTCGCGGGCATGGGCAGCGGCGTCTATGCGAACGAAGCGGTTGCGTCCGGCAAAGTTTCCATCGCTAAAATCTACGAGCCGAACAGCGCCAAGCGCGACTACTACGCAAACAAGTACGAGCAGTACAAAGCGTTGGAGCAACGTGCCTTTGGCCCCAACTAAGCAACCGGCACAAGCGCAGATTCTTGATGAATTTTAGATGTTTTTTATCGACTATAGAACAGCGAGGCAGAGGAGACGACAATGAATAGCAAGTTGCGATTTTTGATATCGATAATCATAATTATCGTTATAGTTATCGGCTGCAGCCCGGTAGACACCACAACCGTAGTCGAAACCAAGCCCCCAAAAGAATCAACACCCGCTGTATCGTCAGATGACGAGGACACCTCTTTTGAGAAGGCAATTGTTGCTATTCTGGAAGATAGACTGACTGCTATTCAAACGCAGGATTACGACCTATACATGAGCGTCATAACAAGAAACAACCAGTTCTTCTACAACGAGCAGGAGCGATGGTTCGAGAACATGATCGATTCGGCTATTAGCGATGTGTCCTTGCAGATTCTCTCAACCCGGATGCTTGACGAGCTAACGGGTGTCGTCACCATCAGGCAAAAGCACCGCGCATTCTCTGAGAGCTTCGACATCGAATACCCGCTGCTTTTTAAATTCGAGCACGGCAAATGGATGGACTACGGCTACCATTTTGAGGAGTTTGAAACCGACAGATTTGTTGTGAAATATATGGAGGGTGAAACTAGAGTTGCTGAGTTTGTACAAATGCTGGATGCTGCTTTTGATAATCTCGACGGTATTTACGAACTAAAGCCACTCGACGATTACGAGATGAAGCTGTTCTTCGATCGCGAAATGCTGCGACAGCGCTGCATACCGGCAAACCCATGGCTGTTTACCGGCTGGTCCGAGCCGGACGAATCGCTAAAGATATTTACAGGTCATCCAAAGGAGTACGCAGGTTACCCGGGCGTAGTCCAGCACGAGCTCGTGCACCACATCTCCATTCGAATATGTAACAACAACCTGCCCGTTTGGATGCTCGAAGGCATCGCCATGTACGACGGCTCCTCGTTCTACGGTCTCGAGTTCTCATCTACGCTTTCGGATTTATCTAAGAAAAACGTATCGTTCACAATAGAATTCCTCGAATCGACCGATTTGGGCAGCGATCTATCCTCGCAGCAAATCAGAAACTATTACAACACGAGCTATATGATTGTCCGATACATCAGCGAAACCTACGGGCACGACACGCTGATGAAATTATTCTACGAAGCGGGCAAAAAGCCTTTCCACGACAGCACACTAAACAAAACCTTCGAGCAGCAAAACCAAAAAACTGCCGACGAGGTAATCATGAGCATTCTCGATCTGACAAAAGCGCAGCTCAGCGAAGAGTATCTGCTTTGGCTCGACACGCTCGACTTTGACAATCTCGGTTAGTCAGCACAGCATATCCTTAGTATCGATCAAGCGTAACATAGGTACAACAACACCAAAAATACACGAGCGCTCGTTCTATAACAAGAGCTCGTGTTTTCGAATACAATATTCTCTTTCCACGCACTCGACAACAACCGAAAACAATGTAGGGGCGAACATCGTTCGCCCGCTTGTCCACAACCTGTCACCCATTCCACTTCGTAGTGAGCGCAGTCAAAGGGTCTTCTTATCCTACTCCAGCCCCTTCATCCGCTCCAGCACTTCATAAATCTCATCCATATACTCGAAATAGGAGGGAAGCCTCAGACACATTACTTTTACTGTATCGCCCTTCAATTTACTATTCCTACGCTTAAATTCTGCTTGTATATTCCCGGCAATATATATGTAAGGTTTCCGTTTTAATTCCGAGATCCTCTTTATATGATAGTATTCGTTATATCTATAGCTATTCAAGCTAACCCGGACACTTACAATACTATTATTCTCTGTTTCTACAATAACGACATCCTCTTCATGTGTTTTATTTGCTCGCAGAAATTTTACTAATTCCCAAAGAAACTGTATCAGTATTATAAGAATGGGGGACAGGGATAATAAGGCTATCGTATCAAGCTTTCGAGTACTAAAGTAGTTATAAGCAAAATAGGCGTACAGAACTAATACAGTTAGAAAAAATGCACCGATCAAGATTACTTTTAATCTATAGCGTTTTTTGTATGCGCAAATATCAAACCGAAACACTTTTTCGTCGCCGCCGTTCATACTCACCGTTTCCATAAACTACTCCAGCCCCTTCATCTTCTCCAGCACCTCATAAATCTCATCCATATTCTCAAAGTATGATGGTATCCTTAGATTTTCACTTTGCTCTGTTCCATCAATTTGTCCATTGCGATACAATCGTTTCTCATCCTTTATCGATATGTCTTTATCATAGACATAGTCTTTTTCAATATTACCATTAACATCTATATACTTCTTTCTCGTTACCTCATCTACGCTCCTAATACGATAGTATATGTCACAATGCTCATTCCTAAAATAAACTTGAACACATTTGATATCGCCATTATTGATTTTGATACTAACAAAATCATTCTTAAACATTTTCTTTGCCCATAAGTACTTTCTAAGTGTCCAAATAATTCGCGTTATAGGCATAGCAAGGGCAATCAGAAACAATAAGTATTCTGGTTTTAATCCCAAATTGGAATATAGGGAAAAAATAAGAAAAGCGTACATCGCAGTAACAAATAATTGATAAAATAAAGACAGAACCACACTTCTCCGATTGTTCTTCTTGTACTCTTTCTCATCAAACCTATACACTTTTTCATCGCCGCCGCTTACACTCACTGCATCCATATTCTTTTCCTTTCTCAAAATCTCCTGCTCCCTCTATACTTCTCCACCCACACACCCAAACCCTGTTTTTACCAAGAAAACGCACGCACAAACTTTCCCAACACAACACTATGCAGCTGTGTTTTGTAGGGGCGAACATTGTTCGCCCGCGTGCCCTTCCCCCAAATTCCCATAACAAAAAAGCGACCACCATATCGGCAGCCGCTTTATTTCTTTTAGCCTATTGGAACGGAATATTCGGCATTGTTGCAAGCCCGGCTTTCAGCATCTCGTCCGTATACTCAAAGTCCTGCATATTGCCGCCCAGATACGCTTCGTATGCCGAGAGATCAAAGTGTCCGTGCCCTGAGAGGTTGAAGAAGATGGTTTTCTCTTCGCCCGACTCTTTGCACTCAAGCGCTTTTTGCATAGCGACCAGAATCGCGTGTGCCGATTCAGGTGCCGGCAGAATGCTCTCCGTTTTGGCAAATTGCACCGCTGCTTTGAATACTTCGGTCTGATGCACCGCCTGTGCGCCCACGATTCCGTCATCGAACAGCTGCGATAGCAGTGCACTATCGCCGTGATAACGCAGACCGCCCGCGTGGATTCCGGCCGGAACAAAGTCGTGACCAAGCGAATACATCGGCGTGACAGGTGCCATACCCGCAGTGTCGCCAAAGTCATACGCAAACAGTCCCTTGGTCAGCTTCGGACAAGCTGCGGGTTCTACCGCGATAAACTCTGTGTCCACTCCGTCCACGATTTTGTCGTGTACAAACGGGAACGCTAGGCCGGAGAAGTTGCTTCCGCCGCCGTTGCAGCCAATCACGATGTCCGGATAATCGTCAACCTTGTCAAACTGCTTCTTGGCTTCAAGCCCGATTATCGACTGGTGAATGATAACATGATTCAGCACACTGCCCAATGCATAATGTGTATCATCGTGCGTTGCCGCATCTTCGACTGCTTCGGATATCGCGATGCCAAGGCTGCCGAGCGAATTCGGGTCTTTTTCCAGAATCGCGCGTCCGACGTTGGTTTGGTTGCTTGGGCTTGGCAATATGCTTGCGCCGTATGTCTCAATCAATGTTTTTCGGTAAGGTTTTTGGTCGTAAGAAACGCGCACCATATAAACCGCACACTCCATATCATACATCGAGCACGCGATGGACAGCGCCGTGCCCCATTGTCCTGCGCCTGTTTCTGTCGCAATCCTCTTGATACCCTCTGCCTTGTTATAGAACGCCTGCGGCACAGCGGTGTTCAGCTTATGGCTGCCCGAAGGGTTCGTGCCTTCATACTTATAATAGATTTTTGCGGGAGTTCCGAGCGCCTTTTCCAGCCGATACGCGCGCACCAGCGGGCTAGGGCGCATTGTTGCGTACACTTCCTGAACCTCTTTAGGAATGTCGATATAACGGTCGGTCGCCATTTCCTGCTCAATCAGCGCCATAGGGAAAAGTGGTGCGAGGTCAGCAGGGCCAACAGGTTCAAATGTCGCCGGATGCAAATAAGGCCGAATTTTGTTCGGCATGTCCGCAGCAATATTATAATATTGCTTAGGCAGCTCGTCTTCTGTTAAAAATGTTCTGTTTGGGACTTTTTTCATAATTCTAATCTCCTCTAATCTCGTTTTTTTCCATAAAAAAAACATCTCATCTCATCTTAACTCGTCTCGTCTCAAAAGGGCCTGTGCCCTCCGAAATGCTATTCTTATGAAGTTAATACCTAGTATACGCTAAAACAGGCGAAAATGTCAATATTTTTTTCGTTTTCCCACGCTGTTTTCGCAACCTTTGTTGCACAAAAAAGCCGCCTGCTTTTCAGATAGCAAACGGCTTTAAATTTGGCTTGTGTCAATTCCCTAAACTTTCGGTGCAACATCCTTCAAGAATATCTCTTTACCATCCTGCTCACGGCTCTTGATGCCCGCGATGATTATCCGCATCAGCTCAACCGTTTCTGACCACGGGAACGGTCGCTCGCCGGTGTGCAAAAAGTCCACAAACGACTGAAGCTGCGCCTTAAACGTGTTAAACGTATCGCGCGACTGCAGGTTCAGCGTGCCCTGCGTTCCGCATATCATGATATTGCCAAACGCGCCAAACATGTCCTTGGTCGTCGGGATCACAACATCAATGCCGTCTTCGTGCTTTAGGTGCACCACATTGCGCTCATACGTGCCGGTGTTTCTTACCGACACAAATCCCGGTCCAAGTATCGGATATATCGCCTCTGCCGCATGTATGCCATACGTTTCCCACTTCTTTGCCATCGGTACGCATGCAAACCGTACTTCACCTATTTCATACGTGTTCTGATGATACGGCGTAATGCCCTTGCTATACCTCATTGCGCTCGAGCTTAATATCTGTCGCCCTTCCTTCACCCAATTGTTAAAGGTGGTCAGGTCCTCCTCGTTGTCCACCATCGGCTTGTCTATAAACACGGGCAATCCCGCCTCCACAAACGGTCGCGCACGGTCCACATGCTCAAACCCTTTGTCGGTAGAGATTACAACCGCGTCCACCTCGCCGATGCAATCGGTGTCCTTCTCCATTACGTTATCCAAATACACCGCTTTTGCAATCTGCTCAGCGTCGGCCGGGTCGTCCGTCCAAACGTGCGTCACTCTCGCGCCGTCAATGCCAAGCTTCTCGGCCGGCTGCTGCCCAAGATACACGGAAATTCCTGCGTACCCGCAGTTTTCCATTTCCTTTTTGTCATAGTCGCCGTTGATGATCGCACTCCACGAGTACGGATGCGCGTTTCCTTCCACCATTCCAAGCATGGCAAGTTTGAACTCTTTTTTCTTCTGTGTCATCATTGCACTCCTATTCATTTTTTAATTGATTTTTCTGATAATTGCTTATGTTTTTTCCAACTTTTTTTCTAGAATACACCTAAAGCAAACGAGAGTCAATGACTTTGAAGAAAAAATCTATTAAATTAGATATACATGCACATGTGAATAAACAATTAATATTGACGGCAAAGCAGGCACCAACGATTATTTCGTGATATTATTACTCAAATTAACTAAGGAGACCTTCATGGAAATTAACGAAATCATCACATTTAATGAAACTAAATTCGAAGTAGTAGAGAACCTGTCAGCCAAACCGGACAAAAAACGCAAACCCTCTTTTTGGGTCGGCTTGTTCTCGATTCTGCTTTTTGTCGTCGTGTTCATTCTCGGGTTCATCGCAATCCGCCTGCTGTTCCCGCCCATGTGCATCCCCGTTACAATATGGACGTTTGTAGGGCTGATCGGCGGCTACATCGCGTACCTGCTCGTGCACGAGCTTCTTCGCGGCTTCTTTCTCGTCCTCGCGCGCAACGTCAAGTGCAAAGACATCTCCTTCGGCGTTGTCCTGCGCGAAGGCTCGGCATACTGCATATCAAAGGTACCGGTGCGTATCTCGCACATGCGCTTCGTGCTTCTTCTTCCGTTCATTCTCGTCAGCCTGCCGCTGCTGGCATACAGCATCGCAGTTGGCGACGTAATCTTCCTCATCGCCGCCGCGCTCAGCCTCACCATCAGCGCTACAGACCTTTGGTTCTTTGGAAGGCTGCGTAAGACATCCGGCAAACACTTCCTGCTCGAGGACAAAGCATCGCAAGGAACGCAAGAACCTACGGGATACATACTTAAACAAATCAAGTAATCGCGTTGCACCGGCATTGACAACGCAATTAATAAAAAATATAATAACGCCATAAGTGTTCGCCTTCCATGCACAAGGAAGACCGCTTATGGCGTTTTATATAGATACCAATCAAAGCCACACATTTGGCGGCATAAATACATACTGCATATAACGAAAAGTGAGGGCTAGGTATGAAGATCAACATTCCATATTACAAAGACTTCATGAGCGCGGACATCGCGGAGCGTCGCATCAAAGCGGTGCTAACCCCACAAGCGCACAAAAAGCGGATCGTTAGTGAATCGCAGATTGTTACAAACGCACTTAGCAGCCCAATCGCATCAGAGCGTCTTTGCAACCTCGCGCGCGGCAAACGCAGCGTGCTCATAATCACCAGCGACCACACTCGCCCGGTGCCAAGCCGTATCACAATGCCGCTGCTGCTAAGCGAGGTGAGAAAACACAATCCCGATATAGCTGTCAAAATACTCATCGCAACCGGCTTTCACAGAGCCACCACGCCGGGCGAGATGCGCGAACGTTTCGGCGAAACGATATGCGAAAACGAGGACATCATAGTGCACGATGCGTTTGACGCTTCCGCGATAGTGGGTAAGGGCACCCTTCCCTCCGGCGGAGAGCTTAAAATCAACAAGCTCGTAGACTGGGCAGACCTAATCGTTGCCGAAGGCTTTATCGAGCCGCACTTTTTCGCTGGCTACTCGGGCGGGCGCAAAAGTATACTGCCCGGCATCTGCAGCGCCGACACCATAATGTACAACCACAACGCCAAATTCATCGCGCACCAAAACGCGCGCACCGGCGTGATAGAAAACAACCCCATGCACGCCGACATGGTATACGCAGCAAAACAAGTCGGGCTTGCATTTATTTTGAATGTTACACTCGACGAAAACAAAAAAATCACCGCAGCGTTTGCGGGCGATAGTGTTACAGCGCACGAAACGGGCTGCGAGAGCCTCAAAGCACACGCAAGCGTAGGCGCAGTCCACGCAAACCTGCTCATCACTTCAAACGGAGGATACCCGCTCGACCAAAACATATACCAAGCAGTCAAGTCCATGACAGCTGCCGAAAGCTGCGTTAAGCCAGGCGGCGTAATTATCGTCGTCGCATCCTGCATCAACGGACATGGGGGAGAAGGCTTCTACAACTGGTTCACGCAATCAAGTAGCGTTGGCGACGTAGCACAGCGAATAGGCGCTATCGACCCGTCAAACACCCTGCCCGACCAATGGGAAGCGCAAATCTTGGCGCGTGTGCTTCAAAAGTGCAAAGCGGTCATTCTCGTTAGCAGTCATGTCGAGCCAAAACTCGTCACAGACATGTACATGACGCACGCAACCTCCATCGAGCAGGCGCTCAGAATCGCGGACGAGCTGCTCGGCAGCAGGGAAGATATCGTCGTCATCCCGGACGGCGTTGGAGTAATCATAGAGGAGACTAAATGAAGATAGCGGTATGCATCAAGCAGGTGCCGGGTACAATGCAGGTTGATATCGACCCCGATACGGGCGTGTTGCAGCGCGCCGGTATCAGCGCAAAAATGAACCCGTACGACCTGTATGCGCTCGAAACCGCGTTGCGCTTAAAGCAGCAGGTGGGCGCGCACGTTACCGCAATCACAATGGGACCGCCCCAAGCGCAGGCAATAATTAAAGAAGCGTACATGATGGGCGCCGACGAGGGCGTGATTCTGTCCGACACTCGTTTTGCAGGTGCAGACGTGCTCGCAACCTCATACACGCTCGCCGGAGGGTTATCAAAACTTGGCGGCTTCGATCTCATTATATGCGGTAAGCAAACAACAGACGGCGACACTGCGCAGGTCGGTCCGGCGATTGCCGAGCATCTTAATATCCCGCATGTAGCGTGGGTCAAAACAATCGAGCACATGGAAGAAAAGTCAATCGTTGTCGAGCAGAACATGGAAGACAGTCTCGAAGTCGTGCGTATGAGCTACCCCTGCCTAATTTCGGTAGAAAAAGACATCTACACGCCGCGCCTCCCATCCTACCTCAACAAAAAGAAAACGCGCAATAAACAGATTAGCGTACTGACTCTGGATGACCTTTCCGACCAATCGGAAGAAAATTACGGACTGTCCGGTTCGCCGACGCAGGTAGAGCGCGTGTTTTCGCCGCAGCCCCGAGACGACCACACAACGTGGGACTGCGAGCAAGTTGACGGCGCAGAGCTGCTTTACGATCTTCTGGCGACCGAAAAGTTTATCTAAACAAGGAGACACACATGGCGAGTATTCGCGTAGACAACTCAAATTGTGACCTTTGCGGCGACTGTATTGCCGTCTGTCCGTTTGACGCTATTGAGCAGACAGAGGACACAATACAAATCAACGCAGCGTGCAAAATGTGCAACCTGTGTATCGAAGCATGCCCAAGGTCAGCGATTCAAATAACGCAGGATACACAAAGCGTCAACAAAGACGAATGGCGCGGCGTGCTCGTGTTCGCCGAATACTTCGAGGGCAAAGTTCACCCCGTCACATTCGAGCTAATCGGCATCGGCAAAAAGCTGGCGGCACAGGTCGGTATGAAAACGCACTGTCTGCTCATCGGGTACAACCTAGAGTCAACCGCGCAAATGCTCCTCACCTACGGCATCGATACTGTTTTTGTGTACGACGACGAACGACTGCTTCGCTTCAGCGCCGACACATACACCAACGTATTCGAAGACATTATCACGACGCTCAAACCATCGATCGTGCTGGTTGGCAGCACATCCATCGGACGCTCGCTCGCCCCGCGCGTATCCACCCGTTCTAGAACAGGGCTCACGGCAGACTGCACCACGCTTACCATCAAACAGAACACCGACCTCGTGCAAATCCGCCCGGCGTTCGGCGGCAACATCATGGCACAGATTATCACAGAGAACCACCGACCTCAGTTCGCAACCGTGCGCTACAAGGTAATGGACTGCGCACCTGTGGTCGCACCGTTTGGCTCTATCGAATACGCAGACGTAACCGACAAGATGACCGACACAAAAATCGAAGTACTGCGCGTCATAGCAAAGGATGCAGCGCCTTCCATAACAGACGCAGACGTTTTGGTTGTCGCGGGTCAGGGCGTAAAAGACAAGAGCGACCTCGCGCTGATTGAGGATTTCGCACACGCGCTTAACGGAGAGCTTGCAGTCACCCGCCCGCTCGTAGAAAAAGGCTGGTCAGACTACACACGCCAAATCGGGCTTTCGGGTCGCACGGTAAAACCAAAGTTAATCATCACATGCGGCGTGTCCGGCGCCATACAATTTGCAGCGTGCATGAATGCGTCCGAAATAATCATCGCCATCAACACGGATAAAACAGCGCCCATTTTCAAAATCGCGCACATCGGCATTGTCGGAGACCTATACGAAATACTGCCGTCGCTGATAGAAAAAATACAGGGAGACTGCGAATATGCCATATAACAAAGTAGCCGAGCAAGACATCGATTATCTGCGCAGCATCGCCGACCGCGCCTTCATAGGCGCCGACATTCACGAAGACTTTTCGCACGACGAAATGACGATATACGGCGTGCACATGCCGGAGATAGTGGTAGAGGTAAAATCTACCGAGCAAGTGTCGGCAGTGCTAAAATACGCAAACGAGAGGGGTATCCCCGTCACACCGCGAGGCTCGGGCACTGGTCTGTGCGGAGGTGCGGTTGCGCTATACGGCGGCATTCTTTTGTCGCTCGCGCAGATGGACAACATCATAGAGTTCGACAACGACAACTTCTGCGTAACGCTCCAGCCGGGCGTGCTGCTGATGACATTGGCAGAGCAGTCTATCGCGCACGACATGATGTATCCGCCAGAACCCGGCGAAAAATCGGCAACCATTGGTGGCAACGTGATGACGAACGCGGGCGGTATGCGCGCCATCAAATACGGCGTCACGCGCGACTACGTGTTGGGGCTTACGGCAGTTCTGCCAAATGGCAATGTAATAACACTCGGTGGCAAGGTCGTCAAAAACAGCTCTGGCTACAGCCTTATTGACTTGCTCGTCGGCTCAGAAGGCACACTGGCAGTCGTAACAGAGTTGACGCTAAAGCTAATCCCGCTGCCCGGCGTTTCTCTTTCGCTGCTCGTTCCGTTTGACAGCCTAAGTAAAAGCTTTAACGCCGTGCCCAAAATTCTGCAATCGCGAACCAACCCGACTGCGGTCGAGTTCATGCAGCGCGAGGTCATCGAAGCAGCAGAGCAATACCTCGGTCTGCACTTCCCGGACAAATCTGCCCCCGCGTATCTGCTGCTTACCTTCGACGGCAATACCCGCACCGAGCTTGACACAACAATAGACAAAGTCGCAGAAATCTGCCTGTCGTGCGGCGCAAACGACGTGTTCATATCCGACACGCAGGAGCGCCAAGAATCCATTTGGAAAGCACGAGGCGCGTTTCTCGAAGCCATCAAAACGTCAACAACCGACATGGACGAGTGCGACGTGGTCGTTCCGCGCACGAAGCTGGCTTCTTTCATGGAGCTGGTCGACACGCTCGAAACCTCGCACGGTCTGCGTCTGCGAAGCTTCGGACACGCAGGGGACGGCAACCTGCACATATACTTGTGCAAAGACGGCCTGTCCGAATCCGAGTGGGAGAAACGATGCGCCGCCGTCATGGACAGCCTATACATCTCCTCCGCACAAATGGGCGGACAGATCTCGGGCGAGCACGGCGTAGGTCACGCAAAAAGCCACTACCTGGCCGAGTCTCTTGGCGATGACGCCATCGCGCTAATGCGTGGCATCAAACATACTTTTGACCCCAAAAATATACTTAATCCGGGGAAAGTGTGCTAGAATAGACACAAAGGAAGTGAAGTAATGGAGCTTGTGAGAAACAAAGTGGTCATGGTTACCGGCGGCGCTGGGAGCATCGGGCTTGCATGCGCGATTATGCTGGCACAAAACGGCGCCGATTCTGTTTACCTCGTGGACATCAAAGATATTGAGACAATCGTTGCGCAAAAGCAAATCGAGCAGTATTGCCCATCTCTCTGCATTATGCAGGATGTCTCAGACGAGGCGGGCGTCGACCGAGTTTTTGATATTGTCAGCCAAAACGGACATACGATCGATATACTCGTTTGCGCGGCAGGTATATATACGACAACAAATACATTTGAAACTTCCATGGAAGATTGGGACAACGTAATGAACGTCAATCTCAAAGGCACGTTTCTTTATGCGCGCCGTGCATTGCAAACGATGAGTGCACAAACCGGGGGCAGCATTATCATCTTCGCGTCAACTGCGGGGCAGGCGGGCGATATACGCACAGGTCCCGATTACGCTGCATCAAAGGCAGGCATTTTGGGTCTCACCAAATCGCTGGCAAAACTCGGCGCACCCGGCAATGTGCGCGTCAACTGTATATCACCCGGTATCGTAAAAACACCTGCGAGCGCCGCAAAGGATGTTGCTCTCGCAGCAGACGAAGCACCGCTCGGGCGCATCGCCGCTCCCGAAGACATCGCAAACGCAGCACTGTTTCTTGCCTCCGACATGTCAAGCTGCATCACGGGCGAGACCATTAACGTCAACAGCGGCATGCTGATGAGTTCCTAGCTTTTCTGTATAAATGTTTTACTCGATTTTCTAGCAAAATCGTAGATTTTCAAGGCAACGCCTTAAGTCGCTGTCCACAGTCAGCAAAACCAACCAACGGGCGTATTTAAAAGGTGAATCAAGCACTAAGACATTAGTGCTTGAGAGGGAATTTTTACAAGAAAAAAATTCCCATAGTCACAAAGGAATTTAATAAACTGCTCATCATTCAAATAACAGGCTCACTTCATTCTACTCCACAACCCTACCATCAATTATCACATTCACAACATTCAAATCCTTATCCAACACAACAAAATCAGCACACTTACCAACCTCAATGCTGCCAATCTCGTCCTGCATTCCAATCACTTTCGAAGGTGCGCTCGTCACCGAAGCAACAGCCTTCTCCAGAGGCACTCCAAAACTAACAACATTTCGCAGAGCGCTCATCAAGTTAATTGTGCTGCCGGCAATCGTTCCATCCGCCAGCGTAGACTTGCCATCCCGCACAAACACCTGCTGTCCGCCGAGCTCATACTCACCGTCCGGCATGCCCGCGCACCTCACCGAATCGCTGACCGGTATTGCGCGCTCGCCAAACATCGCAAACGAAGCGCGTATCGTGCTCGGATGCAAATGCAACCCATCGCTAATAAGCTCAACAGTCGCACCGCAGTCCCTTGCCGCGCCAACCACGCCCGGCGCCCTGTGCAAAAAGGGGCGCATACAGTTATACAAATGTATAACATGACTCGCTCCGCTCTCAAAAGCGCGCATCGCAGTGTCATAATCCGCCGCCGTGTGCGCAACCGCCACGCTACAAACCTTACTCGTTTGTATAATAAACTCTTCGCTGCCTTTCAGTTCAGGCGCAACCGCCACAATTTTCACCGCACCGCCGCATGCCTCGTTCAGCCGCTCAAACATCCCGATATCGGGATCAACCAAATACTCGGGTGCCTGCGCACCGCACTTCTCAGCCGCCAAAAACGGTCCTTCAAGATGCACTCCGGCACATTTCGCGCCATCGTTGTCCCGCTCATAATCGCGTATCACATGCATAGCATCCGTCAGCGTTTCCTCCGGCAACGACATGGTCGTCGCGCAAAACGAAGTAATCCCGTTACTCGCAAGATACTTCGCCATTTTTCTCAGTCCACCCACATCGCCGTCGCTGGCGTCCTGCCCCACAGCACCGTGCGCGTGTATCTCCACCAACCCGGGGATCACATAACAACCCGCCGCGTTAATATCAGCGCTACGCTCAATCGCTCCGATACGCTCTATTTTCTCGCCGAACTGGATATCAGCATCAACAAATATATTATCTTTTGTAAACACCTTCGCGTTTTTTATAACCATAACTTCACCCTAAATCTTCGGCAGACTCGCCGCCGCAACGCTTTGCCCAACCCGCCTGAACTTCTCGTCCGGCAGCGACAGCGCAATCTGCTTCGCAACGCTCGCGTACTCATCATCCAGCACCTCGTTCGCTGTCTCAATAATAATATCACCGCCGCGCCCCGACATCACGCGCCCAAGCAGCAGCACATGTTCAAACCCATACAGTTCGTGATAAAACGCCAGCGTGTGCCCAAGATAAACCCCGATAGAAGTGTAAACGTTTTCTGCGAGCTTGCTTCCGTCCAGCAACATCTTCTGTACCATCTTGAGTTTCTCGGCAGGTGTGTGGCAGTCGCAGAATACTAGCCCGCCGTTTTGCGCCAGCTTGATAACACCGTCCTGCGAAAAATACTTAACGCCGCATCCGATATCGCCCGCCCACTCGTCCATCATGGCATCGGGGCTCACGTCCACCGGCACAAAAGCAAGCTCGTTTATCCAGCCTGCGATATTACCGCTGCTGTCCACATACCCTGCTGCTTCTGCCGTACCCATCGCAATGCCGAGTATGTTGTTTGCATTCAGGCTCATCGCTCCGGCAAGCGCGGTCACATCGCCATCGTTTGCCACCGCTACTTTTTCTACGCCAACTTGCCTCGCGGCTCTGATATACATATCCTTTACATGCTCGTCCCACTGCTCTCGCGGCACACTCATAAAAAGTGACGCATGCATAGTGTGGTTGCTGATTTGTATCCCCGCAGACGACACGCCAATCGCGTCCACTCTCGGCATATGCGCCGCCGCTGTTCGAAGAGCGCTCAATATCTCATTATAGTGATAGCTGGGGTCCGTCGTGGTTTTCGGACTCCAGACAACCTCTTCGCTATACACCGATTTTCCGTCGATAACAGCCGACACCTTTCTGTCGCTGCCGCCCGCGTCAAACCCAATTCGGCACCCATCCAGATGCCGCCCAACCGGCTGCGCGCTTTCATTCTGCTTCGGCAGCTGCTCGCAATACTCGACGACAAACCCCTTTTCATACACAAGCTCCATAACTTCAACGTCAAACGCACGCGCTCCGTCCCTTGCATATGTCTGCTTCAGATACTCATAAACCGCCTTATCGCCGCTCACATAAATCTTATATCCGCCCTTCATCCACAACACCGTCTTGCAGAGCCTGTCGATATAATACGTATCGGCCTGCTTCTTGTCCGCTGTACCGTGAATATAAGTGGTATACACCGCTGTCTGCCCATCGTTGCGCTCCACGGCTATGCCAACAGGCTTTGTCGCCGTTTTCAAAAACGCCTCGTTAAACTTGCCGATAGGCACAAACTCCTTGTCCAGCACCGGCACATTTTTTATGGCTACTTCAACACCATATACATTCATTATCTGCACTCCTTGTTCACTATCTCGTGCATGGCTTCCCACTTGCTCTCCATGTCAGACACAAGCTTCAAATGCGTTCTAAACCTGTCGAGGTTCTGTGTTTCGTAATGGATATTAAAATATGTGTCACCCGATATATAGTCTCCGAGGAACCTCATCCCGCACTCTAAAGTCATCATCTTCGCTCCGGTCGGCAGCAAGTCAATCTCCAACTGTGTAAGGCTGCTTCCACATGTGTGTAAAAATCCCTTTACAAACGCTTCAAACAGCTCAAGGCTCATTTCCACCTTATCAAGATCCTTCTCATCCTCGGCGGCAGTACTCGCGCCAAAACGTATCGCGTCGCCAAAATCGTTCATCACAACGCCCGGCATCACGGTATCAAGGTCAATCACACAAAGCCCTTTTCGCGTGTTCTTGTCAAACAAAACGTTGTTCAGCTTCGCGTCGTTGTGCGTTACTCTCAGCGGCACTTGCCCCGACGCAATATAGTCCACAAATATCGAAGCAAAATCTTCTCGCTCCAACACAAATTCTATTTCTCTTTGCGCTCCCGCCGCCCTGCCGCAAACGTCCTGCTCAACAGCTTGTTTAAACGCGGCATACCGCTTCACGGTATCGTGAAAATCGGGTATGGTCTCGCCAAGCGTGTGCGTGGGGAAATCAATCAACAGGTTTTGGAACCGCCCGAACGCCACCGCGCTCTCATAAAAATCCTCCGCCGTTTCCGCCCTTTGCAGACAAACGCTGTCCGTCACAAACTCAAACGCCCGCCAAAAACCGCCGTCCTCGTCAATCACGTGCGATGCGCCCGACTCTGCCTTCACAAGCGAGAGCACTTCGCGCTTATTGTCGGTTCTCTTTTTCAGATGCGAAGTGATAGCAGCAAGGTTGTCCATCAACATATGCGGGTCCTTAAACGTGTTGGTGTTCAGCTTCTGTATAATATACTCGCGGCCGTTGTCACAATCCACTTTATACGTCGTATTAATATGACCATTACCAAACAACTCGCTTGAAACGGGATTACCTTTTATCCTGAAATCTCTCGCGACTCTAATCAATGTTTGTCCTCCCATAACACATCCGGATACTTTCCGTTTTCTCTCATGCTATTAAGCGCCTGCTTCACGATGTTCATGTCGGGCTTATACGTCACGCCATACCACTTCTCGTCCGTTTCAAGCACCTTCACGCTCGCCCTGTTTTCCTCCACCAGTTTTCCGGGCACAAAGGGCAGATAAAACTCGCTGGCGGTTTCTTTGCTGCCCACTTCGTTTTTCAGGAATATCGCGAACTCGCGCTCAATCTCGTCCATCATTGAAAGCGAAAAACCCCAAAGGTTCAGCGATGCAAAAGTTCCGGCAGGGATAATAGTCGCCACGCCGTCTTCAATATACACAGCACCGTCTTCATGCCGCTCAATATGCGTACGCTCGTTTATTGTCACCAGACTCATGTCCTCATCCGTTTCGCATATCCCGCGCGACACATACCCGTGCTCGGTCAATGCATTCTCAATTTTATACCCGACCATCGCGTGCGCGTTGTCTTCCTTTTCGCTCACCAGAAAATCATATATCGCCTTTATAGCGCTCTGCCCATAATAGTCGTCCGCGTTGATAACGGCAAACGGGCTGTCCACAACATGCCTCGCGCTCATCACGGCGTGCGCTGTTCCCCACGGCTTTTCGCGTCCCTTTGGTACGCTGAACCCGTCCGGCACGTCGGACAACTGCTGATACACATACTGCACATTCATAATTTCTGCGATTCTGTCACCAATCTTCTGCTTAAACACCGCTTGCATTTGCTGCTTAATCACGAACACAACCGTCTCAAACCCAGCCAAATGCGCGTCATAAATCGAATAATCTATAATCATATGACCATGCTCATCCACGGGATCAAGCTGTTTTAGCTTTCCGTATCTGCTGCCCATCCCGGCAGCCATAATAATAAGAACGGGTTTATTCAAAAATCCACCTCTTTGTTATTGGAATATCTATCATGGTTATTGCTTATATCTTAACGACTCAGCCTTTTTATGTCAAGATTATTGCGCTTTAATGAAACTTTTTGCCTGCGAACAACGTCTAAGTATATATAGGCACTAAACTAACGAGTAATTTACAGACAATTCAACTTTCGGAGGATATGAAAATGAAACGACTTATCACAATAACAATTGTACTTATACTGGCTTGCCTCTTGCTCGCCTCTTGTGCTCCAAGCGAACCAGCCTCAGACTCGGATTCCTCATACAGCAGCAGCGATTTAGAGGCCTACGAGTCCTCGGACGAGCTCGCAGACGCCCCCGTGGCAGATGTGGGTGAAGCTCCCGCGGGCGATTTCGCAGACGACTCAGTCGAAAGTGAAGGGGACTGGGCAGACGAGCCGGCTGCAGAAGAAGCGATGGAGAAAGAATCAGCCGACACCGAAGGCAGTGGGCACGATCAAAGCATCTCAGGTCAGCTCACAGCAGGCGAGTGGAACGACAACGAGGAATTCGGCTTTTTTACAGAGCTGATGCAAAACAACGAATGGTACGGTATGAAAGAATACTGGGGCTTTGATGACTTCACAAGAATCGCAGTAACCGTGCTCAGCGGCGACACACCAGTCCAGAACGCTCAGGTAGAGGTACGAAGCAGCCAAGGCGAAACGCTGTTTCAGGCAATAACGGACAACGAAGGAATCGCGTATCTGTTTCCCGGTCTGTTCAGCGAAGCTCAGCTCGGCTCAGAGTTGACCATTCATGTAACATATAACGATGCCCGGGCTTCAGCCGTTTTCGATGACAATCAAGACATCTACTTCGATTTTGACAATTATGTGCAGCCGTCAAACCAAGTGGACATCATGTTCATGATAGACACAACCGGCTCAATGAGCGACGAGCTCGAATATCTAAAGACAGAACTCATCAACGTAATCGACAAAGTGCAAAGCGCCAACGCGGGCGAGCTGGATATTCGCCTGTCCGCCAACTTCTATCGCGACAAGGGCGATGATTATATCGTCAAGCCCTTTCCGTTCCAAAGCGACATCGGCAGCGTGATCAATCAAATCGAGCGCCAAAGCGCCAACGGCGGCGGCGATTATCCCGAAGCGGTTACGGCAGCAATGCAAAGCGCTATCAAAGAGCACGATTGGAATCCTGATGCCAAGGCAAGGCTGCTCTTTCTGGTGCTCGATGCACCGCCGCATCACACGGGAGCCACCCTGCGCGATCTCGAAGCAATTACGGAGCAGGCCGCGGCCATGGGCATCAAGATTATCCCCATAGCGTCAAGCGGTGTGGATAAAGAGACAGAGTTCCTCCTGCGATTCCTAAGCGTCAGCACAAACGGAACTTACGTCTTCCTGACAGACCACAGCGGTATTGGAAACTCGCATATAGAGCCTACAATAGGCGACTACGATGTAGAATACTTAAACGACCTGCTGGTGCGACTCATAAACGAGCAAGTCAACTAGCACGCCTGCATCCTGCTTGCGAAAACACAGCACGGGGTTTATACTGAAACTGACACAATTCAGTACGAACCCCGTTTTTGCATGCAAGCAATAGGAGCGCTTATGATTATCGACTTGACAGCAGATATAATGGACGGCGCGCTGGCACCACCCGGCGATCCGCCTTATAGTATAACCCCTCACAGCGATATCGCCACCGACGGTTTTAACTTATCCAAAGTTACGTTTGGCACACATCAAGGCACGCACATCGACGCGCCAAGTCACATGATTGACGGTGCACAAAGCATTTCCGATATTCCTGCCTCCCGCTTTGTAGTACTCGCGGTTATGGCAAACCTTTCGCACCTTCCGCGGGGCAGCACAATCGACATCGCCCACCTGCTGCCCTATAAGAGTGATATCAAACCCGGCATGGGCATCATTATCCAAACCGGCTGGGACAAACACCTAAATACAAATCAATACTTCACTGACAGCCCCTGCATTTCGCCAAAGCTCGCAGCGTGGTTTGTCGACAAACAAATCGGACTTCTTGGCATCGATATGCCATGCCCCTGCGCCGCTGACTGGCAGCGCGTTCACAAAACTCTTCTCGGTGGCGATATTCTCATAGTCGAAGGCTTGGTGAACCTGTCCGCTCTTAATAGCGACCCATTCACATTCTGCGCCCTACCTCTAAAACTAATCGGTGCTGATGGCTCGCCCGCCCGCGCAATAGCAATCACCGACTAACGCAAAGTACATCTTGCTCAAAACACAGCCGAGTATTATAATAAACTTGAAATCACACAACTCGAAATGAGGTATCATATGATAGGCTTTGTAAACATCTGCCACGAGGATTACGTGGACGACAACGCGATCAATATGGCAGAAACAGCAGTGGACAGCTTAACCGCGCGCGGCATAGAAGTGTTCGCTGTTCCGGGTCCGGTCACCAACCACATAAACGCTCAGGCGGCGGGCAAAGCGCTTTTGCAGGCCGATGTCGACGGTGTCATCATTTTCATGGGCACATGGATAGAATGTCCAAACGCCATGTCGGTCATCCGCGAGGTCGAGCACCTGCCGATGTGCCTTTGGGGCTTTGGCATGTTCGAAATGGATGGTGTCTTGGAGAGCACAGGCTCATACGTCTCGTTCGCCATGTTCAAGGGCGTGATGGACAGAGTCGGCTACAAATACAAAGCGATCTTGGGCGGCTGTGATGATGACGCGACTGTGGACGAAGTGGTCTCATTCGCCAAAGCGGCTGTTTGCGAGAGCGTCATGAAACGCACGCGCATCGGTCTCGTTGGCTACACATCCATGAGCATATACACAGGCACTTTCGACCACGTGCTGCTTCGCACCCGCATCGGTCCAGAGGTCGTCCAAATGGACTCATACACGCTAATCAACCGCGCCGAAGCGGTTTCAGAAGCCGACAGAGACAATACCATCGACTGGCTGCGTGCTCGCGCAAAAATCGCGGACGACGTATCAGACGATTTCCTGAACAAAGCGGCAAACCTCAGCTTCGCGCTAAAAGACATCTGCGACAAGCAGGGTCTTGCTGCCATGAACGTAAAGTGCCAGTACGAGTTCAGCAAAGAGTACGGCATGGTCGCGTGCGTGCCCGTTTCGTCGCTGTCCGATATGGGCATAGTCGGCTCGTGCGAGGGCGACATGATGAACACCGTCTCCATGATGATACTGCACCTTCTCTCCGGCAATGTCGTCACATACGGCGACGCCATGAACCACGAAGGCAACACGCTAAAGCTAAGCTCGTGTGGCTTCCTCCCATTCTCAATGGGCGATAACCCGCAAATCACCAACTTCATGCCCCACCCCGGCTTCACAGGTATTCAAAACAGTTTCGTGATGCGTCCCGAGCGCGTCACGGTCATGCGCATGGTCGAGGACATCGGCAGCTACCACATCGTCTATTTCACAGGCCAAGGTCAGCCAACGCAAAAGCGCCAAGGCTACATGCCGGCGCTCGACGTTCTTCTCGACGGCGATGTTAATGACCTCGTCAAAAACTACGCTGGTCAACACTTCGCGATAGCCTACGGCGACTTAAGCCGACAGATAGAGGACTATTGCCTGCTCAAAGGTATTCGGGCAGTACGCGTATAGCAACAGGTAGCAAACGATGACTGCGAACATAATTTAAACAACAAAAAAGGGCTGCGCACTCGCTTAGCCCTTTTATAATGCTTGTTATAGATGTTCTATCTCACCTTGTTTTCCGCTATTTCGTGATCGAATTATAGATATCGCCCATCTCTCTCGGCGTTTTACCCATCCCCGTCTCTATCCATATATCCAGCAATCGGTTAACCCCGGCCGAGTTAAACGCAAATACGTACTTCAGATTCTCGTCACCCATTTCGTTTATCTTATCTCCAAACAACAGCGTATTAATCGCCGGCAGCATCTCATCAAACTGCTTCACAAACAAATAGAACAGATTGTTCTCTATAAACACCGACAGCACTTTGCTAAATCTCTCCCCAAAGCGAAAATACAGATACGCCATATCCTTCAGCGAATCCGCTTTCTCCTCAGCGATCATTTCTTGATAAACCTGCAACAGCTTCTGCGCAACGTGCTCCACCACCGCTTCCTTGCTGCCAAAGTTATTATAAAACGTCTTTCTTGCAACCGCCGCATTCTCGCATATCTGCGATATCGAAATCTCCTCAAACGGTCTCTCACCAAGCTGCCGCATCAACGCCTCTGCAATCACATTCATCGATTTATTAGACATAACACCCTCCATTATCCTACACACTTGCGCAGATACGCGCATTTAACCGTTACGTTTGTACTTATCTTATATTCATCATATCACACTTACACACATGTGTAAACACCGCTGCGTAAAATATATTACAACAAGAGTTACCAACATCAACAAAAAAAGAGCCGTCTACGGCTCTTTTTCATTTCATCTCAAATCCCCAACCCATCAATCCGTCTACTTACTCTCAACCGCCTTCACATCGCTGTCGCTTGTGCCGCTCATATCAATGTCCCTAAGGTTGTCCGGGAAAACCAGCGAAAGCTCATCCAGCGACTGCGCCAAAACCCATGTCTGCCCCGAAGCGACATCAAGAAGATGACCGCCGTTCTGCCTGTCGTCAGATATAAAGTGAAGATGATATCCCGTTACGTTCATCTCATCAAAAAAGGCGGGAAATCTAAACCCGATAATCGTTCCGCTGATAGTTTCCTTTTTGAAAATCGCCTGATGCTTTACAACCTCTGTCAGAGCAGGAAAAGGCTCATGCTGCTCAGGCACACTTCTATACTCAATATTGGTAAACGTACCGCTGATGCTAAACATCTCAGGCACGTTCTGATGCGGGAACATCTCGTCAAGCGCAGCCTTTAGCCCGTCATAGCCGCCGTCGAAAGAAAGCGCTATTGGCTCCTGAGTCGTAAGGAACGCGACATTCGCGAAAGGAATCGTCTCGCTGTCTTCCACCTCAACAACACTTCCGTCCACGCTCGCTCTATACACCTTCCCGTCAATAACGATCATTTCGCCGTCAAGGTCATCGAACGTCCCAAGCCCCGTGTCACCGTAATGCTTCATATGCCCGGACGTAACCTCCCCGTCATACGCGCCCACCATAAGCGCCTGCAGCGTGGATATCTGGTAAAGCGCAGAATCCTCTTTCGCCTTTTGCGCATCGCACCCGCTCAGCAAAGATATACTAAACACAAAGATCACCGCCCACATTATTATTTTTCTTCTCATGGAATCCTTCCTCCAACTTTGTCTTGCCAACCATCTACAATATATATAACGTAATCTGAAGTTTTAGTCAAGTCCATATAAGTGTGTAAATTCCTCGGTTACATTTATCTAAGCAGCTGATTGGTTAGCAGCTATCTGTTGATTATTGATGAATTGATAATAATCATCCATATCAAAATACTTTCTTGATGACCATTTTTCATCCTGTTCTATGAGAACTGACCCTAATAGTCTGATGACAGAAGCTTCATTAGGATAGATTCTGATAACACGATCACGACGTCTAACTTCTTCGTTCAGACGTTCGATACTGTTTGTTGTTCGTAATCTTTTTCGATACTTTTCCGGAAGATTCATGACAGCCATAACATCCTCAAAACCTTCCTCAAGTGATGTTATTGCTTTTGGTGCAAGCGCTTCAAACAATTCAAGTGTTTCAGATAACAACCTCCTTGCTTCAGCTATATCCTTAGCAAGGTAGATGCCTCTTAGGTGATTTTTTAGTTCTGCTTGGTATTTCTTTGGCGTTTTATCAAGTACATTTCTTGAAAAGTGTGTTTGACAGCGTTGCCAAGT
>JABGQS010000019.1 GCA_018648645.1 Clostridia bacterium | reverse complement strand
ATGTGATTTATGTTCAACTTAAATTTATTGAAGCAAAAGTTTTGCACAATATCCACTCCCCATCACCCGCCAAAACCCCAACCAACACCAACACAAAAGGAAAAGCCACATCTCACGATGCGGCTCTCCTTCGCCTTTTCGGCTGAAAACATTTATGCTGGGGACGGCGTTGCTGTTTTAATTCTTTAAATAAAGCGTAAATCAGCTTATAAACCGTGGTATAATCTTTTCTGTAAATTTTAGTGTGAGTTCGAGGGCACAAGTGCCTTCGAGTAGTGTGTATGTTGGCGTGAACGTTGTGTGTGTATTGGATCCCTCCCCATATTTTCTACCCTGCAAATCAGGGTACGGCGCATGTTTGGTGCCAAAGGGAGAGAAAAAAACTCCTCATCTTCGGCGGCCGAGCTGTCATGTCGAAAGCCTCTTCGATTTAGACCTCTAGCTTTGCGTCCCCGCCTTTCGGTCGGGTTTGCCATTATCGGCGAGTTGCCAATGCTTGTTGCTCGATTGATATATAACCCGCAAATGTCGATGCGAAACAGTTTTTATGAATGTTTTGTGAATACGGCGCGTTTTGAGGGCGCGCAAAGGGCGCTGGTGTTGACAAAACGGGCTAAATTGCTATATAATAGCACTAGATTTAAGGAACTTGAAATTTTTTGTGTGCATTTATTCCTATTCGTTAAAATGAATATCACCTAATTTGCCGTTTTATTGTTCAAAAAATCATTTTTTTTTAAAAACCGAAGGAGAAGTATAATTGGATATTAGTTTGTTGAAAGAAAAGAGCCTGATGGACTTGCGCGAGATCGCTAAGTTGGCGGGTATTACGTCTGTCACGAAATACCGTAAAGGCGAGCTGCTGGACATGCTTTACGACATGGACAAGCAGGCAAAGCAGGAGCAGCAGGAGAATGGTGCGCCTGAGCCGGCAGCGCCTGAGACTGAGAGTGCAGAGGAAGATTCTATCATACCTGTGTATCAACAGGATGTTATTAATAAGCGCAAAGAGCGGCCGCGCAAGCAGGACATTAAGGACGAAGGCGAAGATGCGAGTGAGGGCGAGAAAAACATCGAGTATGTCGCGGGCAATGACGCCGTAAACGAGATACTCAACAAGGGCGACTGCGGAGACGCGCTCGGCATTCTTGAAGTGCTGCCCGAGGGCTATGGATTTTTGCGGAGCGAGAACTATCTGCCCGGCAACAAAGACGTGTACGTTTCGATGGCGCAGATTAGAAAGTTTAGCCTGAAGACGGGCGACAAGGTGCAGGGCAAAACGCGTCCGGCAAAGGATGCAGAAAAATTAAACGCGCTGCTGTATATCGAGTTTGTCAACGATGGGTCTGTCGAGAAATGTTTGAAGCGCAAGCCGTTTGAAAAATTGACCCCGATTCACCCGGAAGAAAGATATGCTCTGGAGCGTCCGGGTGCAACGAAAGATTTGGCAATACGCTTGATAGATTTGATTGCGCCGATTGGCAAAGGACAGCGTGGGCTGGTCGTATCGCCGCCAAAGGCAGGCAAGACGATTATGCTAAAGAAGGTCGCCAACAGCATTACGGAGAATTTCCCCGAAGCGCATTTGATTGTGCTGCTGATTGACGAGCGCCCGGAGGAAGTAACCGACATGCAGCGCAG
Source organism: Clostridia bacterium (assembly GCA_018648645.1). Lineage (GTDB taxonomy): Bacteria > Bacillota > Clostridia > Christensenellales > SZUA-584 > JABGQS01. Next base: position 46,041 of record JABGQS010000019.1, on the reverse strand, counting down.
CATCGACGGCGAAGTTGTGTACTCGACGTTCGACGAGAAGCCGGAGAACCACACACGCGTTTCCGAGATGGTTATCGAGCGCGCAAAGCGTTTGGTCGAGCTTGGCAAAGACGTTGTAGTGCTGCTCGACAGCATTACGAGGCTGGCTCGCGCTTATAACCTTATCATACCGCCGACGGGAAGAACGCTGTCGGGCGGGCTGGACCCGGGTTCGCTGTATAAACCAAAGAGGTTCTTTGGTGCGGCAAGAAAAGTTGAGTTTGGCGGAAGCCTGACCATTATCGCGACGGCGCTTATTGACACCGGCTCGCGCATGGACGAGATTATATACGAAGAGTTTAAGGGCACGGGCAACATGGAGCTGCATCTTGACAGAAGGTTGTCTGAAAAGCGTATATTCCCGGCGATCGATTTGCAAAAAAGCAGCACGAGACGCGAAGAGCTGCTACTGTCCAAGAAAGAGCTTGACGGCATTTGGACGATACGAAAAGTTATGTCGGGCGGCAACACTGCCGAGGTTACAGAGCAGCTGATAAGCATGCTTAACAAGACACCGACCAACGATGTTTTCCTCGACAAGCTGAAAAGCTGGTTGAACGTGTGGGACAAAGAAGGGTATAACTTTGCGCCGAAGCAAAGGTATTAGTACAAACATGGATAATATAAAGGGCGTTGATAAGACGCCTTTTTGTATATAGTTTTGGGCGAGTAACGACAGGATAGCAGGGTGATATATGGATAGCAAAGCGATATATAAAAAGTGGATAGAGTTTGCGAGAGACGAGCAAATTGCCGCGGAGCTGGTCGCAATGAGCGGCGACGAGGAGCTGATAGAGAGCCGGTTTTCCGGCGCGCTAGAGTTCGGCACGGCGGGGATGCGCGCAAAGATTGGCGCGGGGACAAACCGCATGAACATATACACGGTGCAAATGGCGACGCAAGGCATCGCCGATTATATGAGAGCCAATGGCGGCAAAAGCGTTGCGATTGCTTACGACACGCGACATAACTCGGACGTATTCGCGCGCAGCGCAGCGCTTGTGTTTGCAGCCAACGGCATCAAGGTATATCTGTTTGACAGCGCGACAAGTGTGTCCGAGCTCTCCTTCGCGATCCGCGATCTAAAGTGCGACGGCGGTGTCGCTATCACGGCAAGCCACAACCCAAAGGACTATAACGGGTATAAGGTGTACGCGCCGTGGGGCGGACAGATGTTGGAGAACGATTGCGAGCAGATTGCGCAATATATCGGCGAGCAAACAGACTTGAGCCAAGTGAAATGCGCTGACGGGACATGCGCGATTGATGAAGGAATGCTGACTATGCTTGGCGCGGACATGGATGAGAAATATTATGCGCGGCTGCTCGGCATGACACGAAACCAAGAGATGATAGGCAAGCACGCAGGCAGCGTGAAGGCGGTTTATACGCCGCTGTTTGGTACCGGGATGCGCACGTTTGAAGGAACCATAGTGAAGATGCCGTATATGACAAGTGTGGTGCAAACGCAAGAAAAACCAAACCCCGAATTCCCGGGGATTAGCTCGCCTAATCCCGAAAGCGAAAAAACGCTTGCGCTGGCAATCGCGCAGGCGAAGCGCATAGGTGCGGACATTGCGCTAGGGACAGACCCGGACGCAGACCGACTTGGCGCAGCAATACCGAACGAGAACGGCGAGTTTGTGCTGATGTCGGGCAACCAAATCGGGTGCGTGATTATCGATTATCTGCTAAGGCAGCAAAAACAGGCGGGAAAGCTTAAGCCAAGCGATTACATTATCAAGTCGTTTGTGTCCTCGCGCATGGCGGACGACATGGCGGCGCGATTTGGAATCGAGTGCGTGACTGTGCCGACGGGTTTCAAGTATGTGTCGGATGTGGTGCACAACCAATATGCCCCGAAGGGGTTCGTGTTTGGGTTCGAGGAAAGCTGCGGCTTTTTGGCAGGCGATTTTGTGGCGGACAAAGACGGCATTATGGCAGCGATGCTGCTGCTAGAGGTTATGTGCGAGTGCAAAGCGCAAGGCGTGACGATGTATGAGCGGCTCGATTCGCTATATGAGGAGTATGGCTGGCACATGGAGAAGCTGCTCACGGTTATGCTGGACGGCGAAATGGACAGGGTCGGTCAGATTATGAAGGGGCTTCGAGACAACCCGCCAAGGATGATAGGCGGTCAGCAGGTTATCGAATTAAAGGATTATCTAAACGATGAAAGGGAGTTGAACGTGCTGTTCTTCACGCTGGAAAACGGTTGGATTTGTGTACGCCCATCGGGAACAGAGCCAAAGCTGAAAGTGTACTACGGCGTTTGCGGTGAAATAAAGCAAGAGTCGGCAAAGCTGCTTGGTGCGCTGGATACAAGTGCGAAAGAATTGGTCGGCAACTAGATACTTATGGGAAACAAAACAAAAGAGCCATGTCGGCTCTTTTTTATTTGCATGATTCTATTTACGTATGCGTTATTTGGATAGAAACTCGTCGACGGTTTTTATAAGAGCGTCCATCTGCTCGTCTGTGCCGATGCTTATGCGCAGATAGTTTGATATTCTTGGCAAGTCGAAGTGACGCACATATATACCTTGCGATTCAAGATAAGCCTTGATGTCTTTTGCAGCAAATGCGCTGTGCGAGACAAACACGAAGTTTGCGCCGGAGGGCAAGACGTTAAATCCAAATGAAGAAAGCTTTTCGGCTGCTCGCTCTCTAGTGGCGATTATTTTTTTTGCGATGCTTTCATAATACTGCGAGTCGCTTATGGCGGCGCTTGCGATTTTCTGCGCCAATGAGTCAAGCGGATACGAGTTGAAGCTGTCTTTGATGCTCATCAATGCGTCGATGAGGTGCGGCTGACCGAGCGCATACCCGACTCGCAGTCCGGCGAGGCAGTGCGATTTTGACAGCGTATTAACGACTAACAGGTTTGGATAGCTTGCCACGAGCGGCGCGGCGCTGTCTGCACCAAAAGCGGCGTACGCTTCGTCTACTATGACAACGTAGTCTTTGTTGCTCTTCAGCACCGTTTCGATTTCCGACAGACCAATTGCAATGCCTGTGGGCGCGTTTGGGTTGGAGAGAACAATGCCGTTCGCTTTGAGCTGCTCAATTGGTATTGTAAAATCGTCGCGAAGCGGAAGCAGCTTATACGATATGTCGAACAAGTCTGCCCACACGGGGTAGAAGCTGTATGTGATGTCGGGGAACATGATGTCGCCGTCAAAGAACGCGTCGTACGCAAAGGCGAGGACTTCGTCGCTGCCGTTTCCGCAGAACACGTTTGAGATGTCCGTGTTGTATGTGCGCGCGATGGTCGCCCTAAGCTCGCCACCGTCGGGGCGCGGGTATAGGCGCAGCGCAGCGCCGTCAAAGCCGCTAAGCGCCTCAAGAGTTGCCGGCGAGGGTGGATACGGGTTCTCGTTGGTGTTAAGCTTGATGATGTTTTTCGCCTTTGGCTGGGCACCTGCCGTGTATGGCGTGATGCTCTTGGCTTTCCGGCTGAGATATTTTGGCACGATACTCCTCCTGACTATTACTCACCTTATCATACCATAGTTTAAAAAAATAATTAACACAAATTTGCGTTAATGTGTTACAATTGTACGTCTGAAAAGATAAGCGCTGTTTTTTACTGCGCAACACATTATTTAAGCAATTATATTTTTTTACTAAAGGAGACCAGGAAAATGCCGGCATACTTAACACACAGGATAGCAGGAGATATGGTATTAGATCAGCTGGGTGAGGATGCGATACCACACAAGAAAGCGTTTTATTTGGGGTGCCAAGGTCCCGATATACTGTTTTTTAGAAACTATCAGCCTTGGAAGAGCGCGCGAGTAAGTTTAATGCTTGGTGTCGCGATGCATTATAATAAGGTGCGCGAGTTCTTTGAACATGCGCTAGGGTATGTTCGCGATTACATCGGTGACGATTTGCAGGAGCTTATGTCGTATATTGCGGGAATGATTACGCACTATGCGATTGATAAAAACGCGCATCCATTTGTTTTTGGCAAAGCAGGGGAAGACAGCGCGGTGCACAACAAGATTGAGTTTATGTGGGACAGCATGATTGCCAAAGAGACTTGGGATATCGAGGCGGATCATTACGATTTTAGCGCAGAGATTAAGTACGCGCTGCTGGGCGACGGTATTTGTGACTGGTATTGTGATGTCGCAAAGAAAATATATGACACTGAGATAACACCGAAGCTGATGCATCAGGCGCAAAAGCACTATGCGAAGGTGAAAAAATCGCTTTCTAACTTGAATATTGGTGTAAGGCTGTTGCTGAAGTTTGCAACGAGGGTAATGAAGTTTGATACACGCTCGCTTAAGTATCCGCTGGAGCGCGACTTCTCGCTCTATAGCGAGCAGGAGTATCAGTCGATGAAGGGACTGATCGCAAAAGGCGTGGACGAAGCGGCACAGATGATTGCTTATGCGATTGGGTGTTTTGACGGTGAGCAAACCGCAGAGCTGCCCGACTGGTTTGGAGATGTCGATTTCTCGGGTAACGCTTCAAAGCGCACCGTATAGTTCATTCTAACAGAATCCCGTTTTGCCAGAGCGCGATGCTATGATTATCATAGGAGTGCTCCACTAGGCGGGTTTTTTATTTCTCCGGCAAATGAGAAGGAGAGCATAGGATCGATGATAAGCAATTAGTCGAGCGACAGCAGCAAAAAAATGATGGCGGCGATTATAAACGGTGCGAGAAACAGCAGACGCGTTTTCCATAGGTTTTTGTCCGCTTGCGTTTTTTCTCGGTTGCGATAGCGCTCAAGCGCATCTTTGAATTTGCTTTTCTGCTCGCTCATACTCAGGTCACTTTCTGTTTGCGCGTGTTTTCGGGCTGTTTTATCTAATATCAGTATATCACAAGTGCAAGACTTTTTGAAACGCAGGAAACTGATAAAATGAATATTTATACATAACGAAACATTACATAAACGTAACAATTTTTATTTATTCATTTTATTTTTTTAGCAGGAATTTGCACAACTCCGTTTTTTGCGCATATGCTCGGTTTTTCGGCACTTGTGGACAACAATGTGGATAAAGTGGACAACTTTATGTATATCACCCCGTAAAATATGCAAAATAATAAGTAAAAAACCTGTTTTTCAAAGTCGCGTCAATATTGATTAAAATATAATTATTCTAATTCGTATGATAAATATTCATGAGCGCGATAAAAATGGGCAAAAGCGCGCCGGTGCAGAGAGCCGATATGCGATTAGCCGGGGCGAATATACATTTTTGGCACTACGGCGGCATGGGGCGGGATTGAGCGATATTTCGCAGCCGGATGGGCGATGTTAAAAAAAGCTCTGTTTATTGGCTGTATTGTGCTATAATATGCAAGGCTTTTAGGAGGGCATAATATTGTATAGTGCAAAAAAATTAGTAAAACGGATTCCGTTTTTTTATGGTTGGGTTGCGATTGCTATCGCCGGGCTTGGGTACTTTTTTACCGGACCGGGGCAGACGTATAGCTTTTCGTTGTTCATCGACCATTTTATAGAGGACTTTGGGTGGAGCAGGGTGCTGGTAAACTCGCTGTACTCTATCGCTTCGCTTATATCCGGGTTGTCCATGTTTTTGGTGGGGCGGTATGTAGACAAGAAGGGCGCAAAGCGTGTGATGCTTATAGCGGCGCTGCTGCTTGCGGCGTCAATGTTTTGGTTCAGCTTTCTTAGCAGCACGTTCATGCTGTTTGTCGGGTTTCTGATAGGAAGATTTTCCGGGCAGAGCTCGCTGATGCTGGCGACTGGTACTGTTGCGCCAAGATGGTTTGTGAAAAAACGCGGGCTGGCGATAATGCTGGTAAGCCTTGGCGGAACTGCGGGCAACATGGTGTTTCCAAAGCTGAACGCGTATCTTATCGAGACGCTGGGGTGGCAGACCGCGTTCGGCGCGCTGGGGATATTTGTTTTGGTGGTGTTTGTGCCGCTGTGCGCGATATTTATGATAAACAAACCAGAGGATGTTGGAGAGCACCCGGACGGCATCGCGGACGTCGACCACGAGGAAGAGCACCTCGAAGAAGTAGAGAAGGACCATGCGACGTCATTGACGCAGGGCGAGACGCTGCGAACCGTCGTGTTTTGGCTGATGTTTGTGTCAGCCACGCAGTACTCGATGATTGGCACAGGCATTGGGCTCAACTACGTTTCGATATTTAATGCGGGCGGAATAGCTGATCTAAACTTCATCACGACCATGATGTCACTAGCGCCGCTGATTGGACTGGCGGCGATGCTGACGAGCGGGCTGTATATCAACAAACTAAAAAAACCGCAGATACTGCTTGCGGTGATTTCCGTGATGATTGCGATATCGTTTGTTGTGCTGGCGAACCTAAGCAGCAGAGCGGGCGCGATAGTGTATATGATATTAAACGGACTCACGATGTCGATGTTTTTCCTGATGCACGATGTTATCAAACCGTACATGTTTGGGCGGCGCTTCATCGGCAGCGTGTCGGGTGTGTTTTTGGTGGCGTGGTCGGGCGGAAGCGCGCTGGGACCCGTGCTGTTTGGCCTTGCGTTCGAGATGTTTGGCGGGTATAAAGAGATATTGATGGTGTTGGCGCTGTTGCCGTTTGTCACGGGCGTGCTGTTGCTGTTTATCAAGCGGCCGAAGAAGCGGCGGGGGAATCTGTAGGATTGTCGAAAAAAGAACACTATTTTGTAAACGACTAAACTTATGGTATAATTTAACTATCATACGAAAAGGGAGAGTTGCGAATGGCTTGGTGTGAAAAGTGTGGCGGGGAATATGTTGACGGAATTACCATGTGTGACAAGTGTGGCGCTGAGCTGACGGACAAGTCGCAGACGGGCAGGGATTTAAGAAAGAGACGCCGTCAGAAAATACGAGAATTGAAGCAGGAGCTTGAAGGGTACAGAGAAGTATTTCTGGTTAACACGAACAGCTTTGTTGAGCTTAATTACATAACCTCTATGCTTGATGAAAAGGATATTGGCTATAGAGTTTTGGAGTCTGATTCGGGGAGTTATCTTTCCGTTTTACATGGCAAAAGTTTTTTAGGAAAAAACATATATATAGACCAAAGTAGGTTTGAGGAAGCAAGAGAGGTGCTAGACTCACTAATAGTTGAGCAAGAGACTCCGGAAGCTGAAACGGAAATAGAAAATCAGCAGGTGGGTGAGGACGAATCTTTCGAACCGATAAAAGGAGTAAAGCCGTTTAAGAAAGCGTTTCAAATAGTTGTGATTGCTATAGCTGCTGCCATTGTTGTGCTCGGTTTGTTCTCTGCAATAAGAATGATAATTAGATCGTTTGATAACAATACCCGACCAACGATTGTTGATGTAATAGAAGAAGCTATTGACTAAAGAGAGTTGTGGGAATGGCTAGGAAGAAGCTTTTTGGTAAAGGTGTTTATGTTGATGACAGCAACTACGAAAGTGCCAAAGAGATTGTTGATTCTTACGATGCAGATATTCAAGTGGAAGATGAGCTGGATATACCAAAGGAGAAGAGGACAGGAACCAGGGGGAAACTAGCAATTGCGTTATCTGTGGTAATAATAATTCTTATGATAATAATGCTTTCTGTAGGAGTAATTTAATTGTATCAGAATTAACTGAGGGAATGAGAACATCATGAGTTTTGAAAAGGTAGAGACAATATACGATGAAGCTTTTTTGGTTAAAACAACCGACTTCATTGAGCTTGATTACATTACGAGTATGCTTAGGGAAATGGGCATTGCTTATAAAGCTGTGCAGGTGGGTGCGGAGCAGTTCGTCTCAATGCACAGCCAAAACCCTGCAGGAATAAGCATATATGTTGACCAAAACAGGCTGGAGGAAGCAAGAGAGTTGTTAACTTCATTGGAGACGCAGCAGTTTGAGTGTGACGAACTTTCGAGCGACGCGCAAGACGCGGCACAACTAAGGGAGCAGATTGATGACGAGGGAATTGGTTATCAAGAAAAAGCGATATGGAGAATGAAAAGAGGAATTCTGCGCACAGTACTTATTGGTGCAGGCATTATTATTGGATTAGGACTGTTGCTAATTTTGATTGTTTACGTATATTCAATTATTCAACGCCTTTCATAACAAACATCCTCATTTACCATAAACGATAATTATTTTGAAGTCTAACAACCAAGCTACCAGCTATGTCGCGCAGCGGCATAGCCAAGGGGTTTCCAAAGGGGTCACCCCTTTGGCGTTCCCCCGTTCCTTCTTTTCGTTCCCTCTTTTCCCTTCAAATACCCCACCTATGTCAAAACCTCAAGTTTTATGGTATTATTATTACCGCTGAAGGAGAAAGCTATGAGTTTTGACAAAGACACGATATACGCGCCTGCTGCACCGAGCGGCGGAGCGATATGCGTGATACGAATATCGGGAGAAAATGCGCACGAGATACTTGAGCGTGTGTTTAACTGCGCTGAAAGACTGGAACACGCGCGGCTGACGCACGGGCAGGTGGTTAAGGACGGCAAGGCGGCGGACGACGTTATGGCGGTACGGTTTGACGCACCGAACTCGTACACCGGCGAGGACATGGCGGAGATACACAGCCACGGCGGACGAGTGAGCGTGGCGGGCGTACTGAATGCGCTTAGCGGAGCGGGCGCGAGGATAGCGCAGCCGGGCGAGTTTACGAAACGGGCGTTTTTGAACGGGAAAATGGATTTGTCGGCGGCGGGCGCGGTGATGGAGCTGATTGAGGCGAACAGCGCAGCCGGAGCAAGCGCGGCGCTGAGGCAACTCGGCGGCGGACTGTTCGACAAAATATCGGCGGTGCAGGGCAAGCTGACAGACGCATTGGCGATTATCGAAGCGGGGATAGAATACCCCGAGGACGACATCGAAGCGGACATACGGCGCGACGCGATGCCGCTTATGGAAAGCGCGCTGGGGCAGATTAGCAAAATCGCGGACACGTTTGCATCGGGACGGCTTCTGCGCGAAGGATATAACGTTGTGATAGCGGGACGCCCGAACGTTGGGAAAAGCTCGCTGTTTAATTTGCTGCTGGAGAAAGAACGCGCGATAGTGACGAGCGCGCCGGGAACTACGCGCGACACTGTGGACGACACGTTCATTATTAATGGCGTGCTGATACGGCTGATGGACACTGCGGGCATTCGCAAAGGCAGAGACGAAGCGGAGCACATCGGCATCGAGCGCGCGAAAACGGCGGCGCAAACGGCGGACATGACGCTGTTCGTCATCGACGGCTCTGAAGGCGTGACGAGTGAGGACAAAAAAGTGTTTGGCAAGCTAGGGCAAAACACGGTTGTAATCGTCAACAAGAGCGACTTGCCGCAGAAGATGACGATAACGCAGATTGAAGCGGTATTTGATAAAAAGACACGAAGTGTCTGTGCGATTTCCGGTAAGGGTGCAGACGAAGTTCTCGTTTGCATTCAGCCACCAGAGATTAGCGAAATGCAGGACGTTGTTATCACGAACGAGCGGCACGCAAACATTTTGGCGCACGCAGAGGCGAGCTTGAAAAGCGGCATGGCTGCGTTTGACACTGCGGATTTGGATTGCGTGACCATCGACATCAAAGAAGCGTGGGACGCGCTTGGCGAGATAACCGGCGTGACGGTGACGCAGGAGATTATTGATAACATATTCGACAAGTTTTGTTTGGGGAAATAGATGGACAAGTATAATGCAGGAAAATATGACGTAGTTGTTGTGGGAGCCGGTCACGCAGGGTGTGAAGCGGCGCTTGCGTGCGCGCGAATGGGCAAAAAAACGATGCTGCTGACGCTGAACCTTGACGGAATCGCGCTGATGGCGTGCAACCCGAGCGTGGGTGGCACAAGCAAAGGACACTTGGTGCGCGAGGTAGACGCGCTCGGCGGTCAGATGGGGTTGTGTGCAGATTCGGCGTACATGCAAATTAAGATGCTGAACACGTCCAAAGGCGCAGCGGTGCAGAGCCTGCGATCTCAGCAGGACAAGACGCTGTATCAGCGCAACATGAAATGGACGTTGGAGAACACGGACAACCTGCACATTTCGACGGGCGAGGTTTGCAAAGTCGAAACGAGCGGCGGCAGAGTTTCTGGTGTAATGACGACGATTGGCGCAGTGTTTTCTGCCGATGCGGTGGTGCTGTGCACGGGCGTGTACCTCAAAAGCCGCGTGATTATCGGCGAGCACAACATAAGCTCGGGACCTTCGGGATTGTTTGGTGCAGACAACTTGAACTTAGGCGAGCTGGGGCTGGAGATACAGCGATTCAAAACGGGAACGCCCGCGCGGGTGGACAAGCGCACGCTAGATTTGGATAAGATGATTGTGCAGCACGGCGACGAGAATCCGATTCATTTTTCGTTTATGACAAGCAGCGCGGCAAGAGAGCAGTATCCGTGTTATTTGACGTATACCAACGAGAAAACGCACGAGATTATTCGCGACAACATAGACAGAAGTCCTCTGTACAGCGGCAAGATTGACGGCACCGGTCCGCGGTATTGCCCGTCGATAGAAGACAAGGTGGTTAAGTTTCCTGACAAAGACAGGCACCAGATATTCATAGAACCCGAAGGCATTTGGACGAACGAGATGTACGTGCAGGGCATGAGCAGCTCGTTGCCGGAGGACGTGCAAAAAGCGCTTTACGCGACTGTGCCCGGTCTCGAGAACGCGGTGTTTATGCGCCCGGCTTACGCGATTGAATACGACTGTATCGAGCCGACGCAGCTAAAGGCATCGCTGGAGATCAAAAGCATCGGTGGGCTGTTTTGCGCAGGGCAGATAAACGGAACATCAGGGTACGAGGAAGCCGCAGCGCAAGGCGTGGTTGCGGGCATCAACGCTGTGCAGTATTTGAAGGACGAGATGCCGATGGTATTGGGGCGTAGCGACGCGTATGCAGGCGTGCTGATTGACGACCTTGTGACCAAAGGCACACCCGAGCCGTATCGCATGATGACTTCGCGAGCGGAATACAGACTGCTGCTGCGTCAAGACAACGCAGACGAACGGTTGACGCAAATAGGCAGAGATGTGGGGCTGGTAACGGACGAGCGGTATGATAAGTTTATGAAAAAGCGCGAGGCTGTGGACGCGGAGAAAAAGCGGCTTAGCAAGACGAGCGTGAGCGTTGCTCAAGCGAACGGTATGCTGGAGAGCAAAGGACTGACTCCGTTGAAAGTGTCGGTGAGAGCGACAAACCTGCTGGTGCGACAAGGCGTGACGTATGACGATATAAAGCCGATATGCGGCATAGAGCTTGAGCGCGATGTGCAGCATAGCGTGCAGACCGAGATACGCTATCAAGGCTATATAGATAAGCAAAGCAGACAAGTGGCGCGGTTCGCATCGCTGGAAAAGCGAAAACTGCCGAGCGGTTTTGACTATAAGCAAATCAAAGGACTTCGGCTGGAAGCGGCGGCAAAGCTGAACGATATTGAACCAGAGACCGTCGGTCAGGCAAGCCGAATATCGGGCGTATCGCCGGCGGACATTTCTGTGCTGACGGTGTACTTTAGCGCAAACAAACATTAACGACACTATCGCAGGCGCAGCTTGATTTTCCATAAGTTGCGCCTTTTTTAATTTATTGATAAAATGGAAGAATGGAAACAACGATTAAGCAAAAGTTAATTGACCTTGGGATTGCCTTGAGCCATGAGCTTGGCGTTGCCGTAAGCGGTGGCGTGGACTCTATGGTGCTTTTGCGCTGCCTATATAATATGAAGATACCTGTCACAGTCTATCATATGGAGCACGGAATAAGAGGAGCGGAAAGCATAAACGACATGGCGTTTGTGAGAGCGCAGTGCGAGAAGCTTAATGTCGAGTGCGTTACCAAAAGCGTGGATGTGCCAAAGCTCGCGAAGGAAAAGGGTGTGTCGATTGAAACGGCGGCGAGGAGCGCGCGGTATGAGTTCTTGGACGAGGCGCAGGAGGCGCATATCGCAACGGCGCATCACATGGACGACATGGCGGAAACGGTGATTATGAACCTGACGCGCGGCAGCGGAATGAGTGGGCTGTGTGGCATACCGGAGCGGCGGGGCAAGTATATTCGTCCGATGCTGGGAGTAAGTCGGGACGAAATCGAAAGGTATGCGCGCGATAATGATATTGAGTATGTGACGGACAGCACAAACGACGATACTGTGCATACACGCAACTATATAAGGAAAGAGATTATACCGCGATTGAGGCAGATCAATGACGGTGCTGTCGCGAACATGGCGAGGTCGGCAGGGTTGCTGCGTGAGGACGAAGCGGTGCTGGATGACATGGCGAAGGAAGTGGACTGCATAGAGGTTTGCGACAATGGGGTGCACATAGACATCGCGCTGTTTAATGCACAGGCGGCGGCGATACAAAAGCGTATTCTGCGGCTGGCAATAGGGTGCAAATATGACATGGTCGATGTAGAAAATGTGCATATCGACAACGTATTGCGGCTTGTGCAAACCGGCAAGAGCGGCAAAAGCATAGACCTCAAATACGGTTTGTTTGCGACGTTTGTCTACGGTAAATTGATTATTGGCAAACAGAACAATAAGATGTATAATTATAGTTTAGTGTCGCTGCCAGAGAACGGTGGCTGGCGGCTGGCTGGAGTTGAGTTTGAAGGAGCTATAGTTAAGGGGCCCATGCCCAGCGATTTTGAGAAGGGCACAGAGTACTTTGATTTTGGCGCTATAGAGCATTGCGCGATGAGGCGACGTGCGCAGGGCGACTATATTGTGCCGCTTGGAATGAGCGGGAAAAAGCGCCTCTCCGACTATCTGTCGGACAGAAAAGTGCCGCGCTATAAGCGCGACGATCTCATTGTGATGGCACGCGGCAGCGAAGTGTTTTGGGTGGTTGGCGTCGGTGTGTCCGAGAGCTCGAAAATTGACGAAGGTAGTATGGTTTATAAAATAAAGTATTGGGAGAGTTGATATGCAAAACGACATCAAACAAGTATTGTATACGGAAGAGCAGATATTAAAGCGGGTGAGCGAGCTTGCCGCAGACATCAAAAACGATTATGAAGGTGAAAGCATTTTGATGGTGGGCATATTGCGCGGCGCGGTCATGTTTTATGCAGACCTTGTGCGAGAGATGGACATGCAGCTTCACATGAACTTTATGGCGGTGTCAAGCTATGGTGCTTCGTCGCAGAGCAGCGGTGTCGTGCGCATACAGTACGACCTTGACGAAGACATCACGGGCAAGAACGTAATAATAATCGAGGATATTGTGGATTCGGGATTGACGCTTGCGTACCTCACCAAGACGCTGAAATCAAGAAACCCAAAATCGCTGAAGACCTGCTGTCTGTTTGATAAAAAGGAGCGGCGCCGAGTCGATTTTAAGGCGGATTATGTTGGGTTTGATGTACCGGATGTGTTTATTGTTGGCTATGGGCTTGACTATGCAGAGAACTATAGAAACCTGCGATATATAGGCGAACTTAAGCCGGAAGTGTACGAATAAGGGTATTTGTTCAAATTAAGTTCACAGCCTAAAGATTGAAAAGGCCATTGTGTTATGGTAGAATGGCAATCAAAGTAACTGTCTAGGAGGGTAGCATATTGAAGAAATCAGCACGCGGACCGCTGATATATATATTTGGAATCGTTATTGTTTTTTTACTGATCTTTTGGCTTACAGCTGATACAGGACCGGATGAAAGCGAGATTGATTACGACTCGTTTATGAGAGAGGTTGAAGCCGGCCAAATTACTCAAATTGAGTTTATTGATAAAGGTTTGTATGCAATAAAGTCTGGAACAGAGATCGACATTGAAAAGTTCCCCAAAGAGTATGACTATTATACATACGTTCCGGATTTTGAGCAGTTTAACGCAGATATGGAAAGCAGAACGGGCGGCACAGATACTGCGGGTTACGGTATACCAATTAAGTATTCTCCGGCCCCGGAGCCTTCGTTCCTGTCACAGATTTGGCCGATACTCTTGCCCGTTGGGCTTATTATAATTGTTTTTGTGTACATTATGCGTCAGCAGCAGGGCAGCGGCAACAAAGCGATGTCGTTTGGCAAATCGCGAGCTCGTATGCAGGTTAGCACTAAAAACAAAAAGACGTTTGCAGACGTTGCGGGCGCGGACGAAGAGAAGGAAGAGCTTGCAGAGGTTGTTGAATTTTTAAAGAACCCTAAGCGCTTTATTGATCTGGGAGCGCGCATACCAAAAGGTGTGCTGCTAGTGGGACCTCCGGGCGGCGGCAAAACGCTGCTGGCGAAGGCGGTTGCAGGGGAAGCGGGCGTACCGTTCTTCTCGATCAGCGGCAGTGACTTCGTTGAGATGTTCGTAGGTGTTGGTGCGTCGCGAGTGCGTGATATGTTTGAGAACGCAAAGAAGAACTCGCCATGCATAATATTTATAGATGAAATTGATGCTGTTGGACGCCAGAGAGGCAGCGGCATGGGCGGCGGTCATGACGAGCGTGAGCAGACGCTAAACCAGCTGCTTGTGGAGATGGACGGGTTCCAAGTGAACGAAGGAATCATTATTCTCGCGGCAACCAACAGAAAAGATATATTAGACCCGGCGCTTCTACGTCCGGGCAGGTTTGACAGACAGATATATGTCAGCTTCCCTGACGTGAAGGGCAGAGAAGAGATTCTCAAAGTTCACAGCAAAGGCAAACCGTTTGCGGACGACGTGAAGCTGGATGTTCTGGCAAAGCGTACACCGGGGTTCATCGGTGCGGATTTAGAGAACGTGCTTAATGAAGCCGCGATTTTAACTGCCAGAGCGAAGAAACTTAAGATCGGCATGATTGAAATTGAAGAAGCGATTACGCGCGTGATTGCAGGGCCGCAAAAGAAGAGCCGTGTTATTACCGACAAGGACAAGAGATGCACAGCGTATCACGAGGTGGGGCACGCGATTTGCGCAAAGGCGCTGCCGGACTGCGACGCGGTGCACGAGGTTTCGATTATACCGCGCGGTATGGCGGCCGGATATACCCTGACGCTGCCCGACGAAGACGATATGCATGTGTTCAAAAGCAAGCTGCTCAGCGATATCGCAATGACGCTTGGTGGCAGAGCAGCAGAAGCGCTTGTGCTTGGCGACATCAGCACGGGTGCGATTAGCGATCTTCAGCGCGCTACCGAAATTGCCAGAAACATGGTTGTAAAATACGGGATGAGCGAAGAGGTGGGGTTGATGTTCCTTGGCGGCAGTCAGGAGCTGTTCCTTGGAAAAGAGATTGGACATACCAAAGATTATAGCGACGAGCTTGCATTCAAGATTGACGAAGAGGTTAAGCGTATCCTTGATGAAGCGTATAAAAAGGCGCAGAGTATACTCAAGGACAACGAGGAACTGCTGCACAGCATTACTGCCGTGCTTATAGAGCGCGAGCGCATCGACGGCGACGAGTTTGAAATGCTGTTTAACGGCGAGGAGCTGCCGCCGATTGTTGTGGCAGAGCCGGAGCAGAGCGAGGAGCCGGAGAAGTCTGAAGACGAGAAATCGGACGAAGAGAAACCGGACGAGAGGGCAAAGACCATCACGCCGGAAGGCAAGATTGTCGGGGAGGAACCCCCGATTGGCGGATAAAAAAATTAGACAGGAGCTGTCCAAAACGGGCGGCTTCTTTTTTTATAATTTATTTTTGGAAAAGGGCTTGACAAATATGCAGACTGGCGCTATACTAACAGTAACAGTTATTATTACTGATAGGAGCCGGTATGAATTACAGGAACACGGAACAGAGAAATAGAATACTTGAGGTTGTGCAATCGACAACAGCGCACCCGACAGCAAGCTCTATATATGACGAAGTGCGAAGTGTAATACCGAGCATAAGTCTGGGAACTGTGTACCGGAACCTAAGCGTACTGGAAGCGCAGGGGTTCATCCAAAAGATATCGTGCGGTGACGCGGAGGAGCGGTATGATGCGACAACAGAGCCGCACATCCACTACTATTGCAAAAGCTGCAACAGCGTTAGCGATGTGCACGACAACCGGGCGGATGAGCGGCTTAATAAGCTGGTAAGCGATTTAGATGCTAACGTGAGCTCGCACTCGCTGGTGTGCTACGGCAAATGCAGCAAATGTGAGAGCAAAGTTAATTAGTAAGAAAGTGCTCAGGAGAGTACATACTATAAAAATGAAAGAGGTAACATTATGAAGAAGTTTAGTTGTTCGGTTTGTGGCTATGTTCATGAAGGAGACTCGGCACCAGACAAATGCCCACAATGTGGCGCGGTAAAAGAGAAGTTTAAGGAAATGGGCGGAGCTGAAAAGACTTGGGCCGCAGAGCATACGATTGGTATCGTTGATGGAGTAGATCCTGTAATCGTTGAGGGACTCAAAAACAATTTTGCCGGAGAATGCACAGAAGTTGGCATGTATCTTGCAATGAGCCGTCAAGCGGACAGAGAAGGGTATCCCGAGATTGCTGAAGCGTATAAGCGCATTGCATACGAAGAAGCAGAGCATGCATCAAGATTTGGCGAGATGCTGGGCGAAGTTCTAAAAGCGGACACGAAGGCGAATCTTGAAGCAAGAGTGGAAGCGGAGTATGGCGCAACAGCAGGCAAGTTTGAAATTGCTAAGTTGGCCAAGGCGCAGAACTTGGATGCAATACACGACACCGTTCACGAAATGGCTAGAGACGAAGCCCGTCATGGAAAAGCGTTTGCCGGATTGCTGAAGAGATATTTCTAAAAAACAATAATGATTTTAATATTTGATACATATATACTCTAAAACTCATACCAAATATACTCATATGCAAAAAGGTCCTTGCGAGAAATCGCAAAGGCCTTTTTGCTAAATATATTATTGGTAGTGGTGGCTGTTTAAGTGGTTTTCTTGAAACCATGGTCATTATACAACACATTCCTCGCTTTGTCAAACATTTGTAACAAATAAGTAATAAAAAAGAACTATTCGTAAAGAATACTACAAATATTAGGGCATTTCGCCATATTTGGTGGTGTTTCTTGCGATGTGCGCAGGGGATTTGTGTGTCGTTGCCAATTATCATAAATAGTGCCGATATGCTTAGTGCAAAGGCTTGCTTTGTGCATTTGATAATGATAAAATGTGCTGGTAACATAATAGAAAGAATACTTTTAAGTCAACCCATAATTAATTATTTAAGGAGCTTACAAAATGAAATCAGCGTCTGCTATGATTGACATTACACCGCCGATAGGGATATCAATTTGCGGGAATGTGCGGGACGACGACTTGGCAAGAGGTACGCACGATCCGCTGCTGTGCAACGCAGTGCTGATGGAAAGCGAGGAGACCAGCGTGCTGTTTCTGGTGCTGGATTGGGTGGGTGTTGACGAAGCTGAAGCCACGATTCTGCGAAAACGTGCAGGCGCGGTGGTCGGGATCCTTAAGAAAAATGTGGTAGTGTCGGCTACGCACACGCACTCGGGACCGAAGATTATCACGCGGTCGGGGTTTGATTACCGAAACGATGAAGAGGAAAAGTATTTAAACAAGGCGTTTGACGATATTGTGGAGGGCGTAAAAAGCCTGCCCGGTGAGCTTGAGGAAGTGAGCCTTTGGGGCGCAGTTTCCGATATCGAAGGGCACAACTTTTGCAGGCGATTGCGCATGGCGGACGGCAAGGTGGTTATGAACTGGATAGAGGTTGACCCTACCGACGTTGTTTGTGCGACGGGAGACCCCGACAAGCAGATGAGCGTGGTTGGTATGAAGCGCGCGGATAATACTTGGCAGACGCTGATGGTCAACTTTACGCTGCACGCGGCGATTTGCGTTGGGCGCGATTGGCTGTGGTCTGCGGATTATGTGAACTATCTGCGCGAGAGGATATGGGAGGCGCTGCCCGAAAAGCCGGTTGTGCATTTCAGCAACGGCGCAGAGGGCGATGTGAACGCGCTCGATTATGAGAATTTTAACCTGGAGGCGTTCCCGGAGGCGCAGAGATACGGAAGGGAGCTTGCTGACCACGCGATGGAGATACTGGGTGATGCCGAGCAGATGAGCGACAAGCTGAACTGTGTTACCGGCGCAGTTGCTATGTATCGCAGAGAGATTACGCAGGAGTGGTCGCAGTGGGCAAAGGCGAAGTGGGAGGCATGTGGTGGTGAAATACCGCAGCTTCTGCATGGCATACCCAGCGAGTATTACGCGCACGCGATTATCAACATGGAACAGTTCGCGGGAGAGAAGGACATTTATCCCATGACGGCTGTGCGGGTCGGCGACATTGCTGCGGTCACCTTGCCGGGCGAGATATTCAGCCAAATTGGGCTGAACATCAAAGACAAGTCACCGTTTGACAAAACGTTTATGTTGGGGCTCTCGCAGGGCTATTGCGGATATATACCCGACAAAAAGGCGTTTGCCGAAGGCGGGTATGAGCAGAGAACGGGCAGAGGAAGCAGGTACGAGGTGGACTCTTGCGATAAAATAGAATCGGTTGCGCAAAACTTACTCGAACTGTTATAATAGACTATCTATAATTAGGAGGAGACGCTTATGAAATCTGCATCGACCATGATAGAGATTACACCGCCGATTGGGATGGCGATATGCGGTAATATCCGCAAAGACAATATCAGCAGAGGGGTGCATGATCCGCTTGTTTGCAACGCGATATTGTGCGAGCATGAGGAAACCACCGTTTTATTCCTCGTTATGGACTGGGCGGGTATCGAGGTGAAAGACGCAAAAGCTATCCGTGAACGTATGGCGGACGAGCTTAACATTCCGAGCGAGAACGTTATTGTTTCTGCGACGCATACGCACTCGGGACCTTACACGATAGAGATGATGGACGATGCCAAGGAAAGCGATAAGGTGCGCGATTACATACTTGATTCTACAGGTAAAATAGCGCAGGCTGTTGCACAGCTGCCGGATGCGATGGAGCAGGTCAGCCTATGGAGCGCGCAAACCCACGTGGAAGGGCTTAGCTTTTGTAGACGCCTAAGGATGGCGGACGGCAAAGTGGTCATGAACTGGAACGAGGTTGACCCGACGGACGTTGTATGCGCGACGGGCAAGCCGGACAAGCAGATGAGCGTTGTTGGGTTTAAACGAGCGGACGGGACGTGGCAGACAATTATGGTGAACTTCGCGCTGCATCCTGCAATTTGTGTGGGGCGCGATTGGCTGTGGTCTGCGGATTGGGTGCATTATTTGCGTGAGTCTTTGCGGAACACTTACGCCGAAAAACCAATTGTACATTTTATCAACGGTGCGCAGGGCGATGTGAACCATCTCAACTTTGAGAAGTTTTGTTTGGATGCGTTTCCTGAGGCGGAAAGATATGGATATGCGCTGGCTAAGCATGTAGTGAGCGCGATTGACGGCTCTTGCAAGGCGGAGGACAAACTAAAGGTAGCGGGCGGCGCGGTTGCGCTGTATAAGAGGACTATACCGCGGGAGTGGACCAAATGGGCGAAGGCGAAGTGGGCGCATTGCAAGGGAGAGATTCCAGAGTTGCTGCACGGCATCCCGAGCGAGTTTTACGCAAAAGAGATAATCGCGATGGAATCGCAGCAGGGCGACAAGTATATTTTCCCGATGGCGGCTGTGAAGCTGGGCGATATGGCGTTTGTGTCGCTGCCGGGCGAGATATTCAGCAGCGTTGCGCTCGATATAAAGCGAAACTCGCCACACGAGAAAACGGCTGTTATGGGGCTGACGCTTGGCAGCAGCGGCTATATACCCGACGAGAAAGCGTTTCTTGAGGGCGGGTATGAGACGAGGATTGGCGCGGGGTCGCAGTTTGAGACGGACTCGTGCGAGCGAATCAAGAGCGTGGCGGGCAATTTACTCGAGCTGTTGTGAGTAGTAGTTTATAAGTATGGATTATCTTTAGCAATGCGTGTATAATGAGCTTAGTAAATTACGTAAGGAGATTTTATGCAGTCAATAGCATTTTGGGTTTTTATAGCAGCGGGAGCGTACATGATTATTTTTGAGGCGGGGCTTCGGATAAGGAAAAACACCAAACGTGGAAAGCATTCTGAAGAAAAGCTTGGTGTTAAGACCTTGAGGATTGCGAATCTTATCCTGGGGCTGTTGTTCATCGGCGGCGCGTTCTTATGGTTTTTTAATAAGTAGCAGTAGCAACCAAACAAGACACTCTTTCATGGGTGTCTTTTTTTATTTGTTTTGTGCGCGCTGCTTTTATGATATGATATTTAAGCGGATAGTACTTTCAGAATAATTGGCGTTTGATTGCTTGAGCGAAAAAGGTGCAGGACTGTTGAAAAAGGGCTGAACTGTTTGGAGGAGAAAACGTGAGTCAATTTGAAATAAGGCGTGCATCAAATGAAGATTTAGATAAGTGTGTTGGAGTGATTCGCGAAGCCTTTGGAACGGTCGCGAGGGAGTTTCATATAACGAAGGAAAACTGTCCAACAAACCGGGCTTTTATCGAAAAGATACATTTGCAGGAAGACTTTGAAAAAGGCAACAGGATGTATGTGTTGGTAGCTGGCGAGAAAATTGTTGGCTTTATGCAGTTGGAACGCGGTGAGGCAGGGCACTACAACCTCAAGAATGTGGCGATTGCTTCTAAGCAACGGCATATGGGATTTGGAGTCGCGCTGCTCTGTTTTGCAAAAGACAAGGTGTTGGAACTTGGCGGCAAAGTTATTGAAATTGGGATTATTGAGGAGAATGCGGTGCTGAAAGATTGGTATGCAGCTAATGGATTCAAACATATGGGGACGAGGAAGTTTGACCATCTGCCCTTCACGGTTGGGTTTATGGAATGTGTTGTTGGTGAATAGAGTCGTGAATGAGTATGATGTGAGGACATTATGAGTATAAATATTACGTCACCCAAAGTGGCCAGAGAGCTTATGAGCAGCTATGGCATTGCGCCGCTTAAAAAATTTGGACAGAACTTTCTTGTGGACGGTAATATTGCCGACAAGATTGCAAACGCCGCTCTGCCGCAGGATGCAGGGAACGCGGCGGTTATTGAGGTTGGTCCGGGGCTTGGCGGGTTGACGCAAAGGCTGACCACCCGGGCAGCGCAAGTAGCGGCATATGAGATTGACGCGGGTCTGGTGCGCTCGCTTAAAGATACGTTTGAGGGAGTGGAGAATTTTTCGCTGTTTCACCAGGATTTTCTGAAGGCTGATTTGGAGAAAGAGCTTACGCCGATATTTGGCGAAGCGGACATTTATGTGGCTGCGAATCTGCCGTATTATATTACCTCGCCGTGCATCATGAAACTAGTTGAGTCGGGGTTGAACATTAAGCGCATTACCGTGATGATACAAAAGGAAGTGGCGCAGCGGATTTGCGCGATGCCGGGAAGCAAAGAGTATGGCAGCATCAGTGCTGCGATTGGGTTCTTTGCGGATGCGAAGATGCTGTTTAGTGTGTCACCGAGCTGCTTTTATCCAAAGCCGGATGTGTACTCGGCTGTGCTCAGCATTGAGATGAAGCAGTATGACGCGGAAAAAGCGGAGCAATATAGCAAAACCGTTAGGGGGCTGTTCGCTAAACGGCGCAAAACTGTGAGAAGCAATTTGCGGCAAAGTTTTGAGCTGACGATAGGCCAAGCGAATGCTATAATACAAAAGGCGCAAATTGATGAAAACGCAAGAGCGGAAACGCTGAATGTCAATGATTTTGCGCGAATTAGTGAAGAAATCGTGAATATTCAAAAAAACATTGAAAATTAAAAAGGAATATAGGATTATATGTAGAATAGTCTAAAATGGGCAAGGTTGCGATTTGTTTATTATTGCAAGTCGAGATTGACGCTCTTTCATTATAGTTGTAAGGTATTAAAAACTATTATAAAAAATGTGAAACATAAAGGAGAATTAAAATGTCAGAAAACAAAGCGCTTGAACTCATCCTATCCAAATGTGATGAAAAAAGCCAAGAAAAAATCAAACTGATCAGCAACGCTGATATCTTAAACAAGATTGCAAGCAAAATTGAGCTTTGCAATCCTAAAGATATTTTCATTCACTCAGGCAGTGAAGAAGATTGCGACTATATCAAAAAGATGTCTTTAGAGGCAGGCGAAGAGTCACCTTTGGCCATGGAAGGCCATACGATTCATTTTGACCCGCCAATAGAGCAAGGCCGCATTGTTAACCAAACATATGCGATTGAAGATGAAGGCGTGTTCACATCTTCCCTTGCAAAAGCTCTGCCAAGAGCGCAAGCTGATGAGCTTATCCAAACCAACATGAAAAATATTATGGATGGAAAAACAATGCTCGTTGGTTTCTTTCTCCGTGGACCTGTTGGTGCACCAACATCTTATCCATCTTTAACAATTTCAGATACATGGTATCTTGGACATCAGCAAAACAATCTTTATAGATGTTCTCCAGAAGGCTTTGAAAAGCAAGTTGAAAAAACTGGTGTTTTCTTTACAAATACACATAGCAAAGGCACATTAGACACGCCTAATGCTTATGTTTTAACAGACAGAAAAAATATTGAAACTTGGGCATGGAACGTATCCTACTTAGGCAACTGTGCTTTAATTAAAAAGGGTCATCACAGATTGGCGAATGATGATGCAATCTATAATCACAGAGGTGATTACATGTCAGAGCACATGTTCATCACTGGTGTTGAGATGAAAGATGGTTCTATCGTGTGGATCGATGGCGCTGCACCATCAGGCTGTGGTAAAACAACAACAGCTATGGCTGGTGATACTTTCATAGGTGATGATCTTGCTCAAATCTGGATTGCAGATGATGGAACAATCCGTTCGGTCAATCCTGAGATCGGAATCTTTGGTATCGTTAAAGACGTTACCAAAGAAGGTGATCCAATTCTCATGGAAAGATTGAGAAATCCTGGTTCAGAAATCATTTGGACAAATGTTTGTATTTCTGATGGCGTTCCTTATTGGGAAGGCTCTGATGAAGAAACACCAAAGAGTGGAACAAACTTCCAAGGCGAATGGACAGAAGGAAAAACAGATGCTAATGGAAACGTTATTCCTATTT
Source organism: Clostridia bacterium (assembly GCA_018648645.1). Lineage (GTDB taxonomy): Bacteria > Bacillota > Clostridia > Christensenellales > SZUA-584 > JABGQS01. The sequence continues at coordinate 23,111 of JABGQS010000019.1, read as the reverse complement.
CACATCCGAATTCCAGATGCACAATTCGCTCTAATCAATTGAGCAACTTTAATGAAGCAGCAGCAGATGATCCAAATGGTGTAGATACACTCGTATTTACATACAGTGGACGTGATTCCGATACAATGCCTCCAGTCGTGGCTAGTTTGACTCCTGAAGAAGGTGTAACATTCGGTGCTGATATTACATCTCAAACAACAGCAACAGAAGTTGGCGCTAAAGGCGATATCAAAAGATCTCCTTGGGCAAATGCTCCTTTCTTCTTAGGTGCATTGGGTGATTATATGGATGGTCAATTTAAGTTCTTCAAAAATCCAAAGATCACAACAAAGCCTGTTTTAGCATCTTTGAATTACTTCCTTACAGAAGCAGCTCGTGGTGGAGATTCAAATAAACTCATCGGTGAAAAACGTGATGTTCGCTCATGGTTAACATGGCTTGCACGTTTGGCAAAAGGTGAAGTCACAGGAATCAAAACAGCTCTAGGAATTATCCCGACATTTGAAGAAATCAAAGGCATTTTTGATGAATTGATGCCAGATAAAGGATATTCCAAAGAGCTATATAATAAGCAATTCTCACTTTATGTAGATAAACTTATTGATAGAATTGATATGCAAGTTGAAGCTTACAAAAAAGAAGCAAATGTCCCAGACATTTACTTTGAAACACAAGTTACCAAAAAAGCTCGCTTAGAAGAACTCAAAGCAGCTAAAGGGGCTATTGTTACACCTGATCAATTAGGTTAGCTTCAAACAACATAACAAACGTTAAATAAAAGGGCAGTTCTTAATCAGAACGGCTCTTTTTTTAAAACTGCTGATATACTAATAAAAAAAGCAAAACAGAATTTAGGTATCATGCACAAGCTTATGTTGGCATTGATGAAGATTTTATGTGCAAAGCACACTTGCTGTTGACGGCTATGACATGGACTTCACTGACGCAGACTACAAAGCACACTTGCTGTTGACGGCTATGACATGGACTTCACTGACGCAGACTACAAAGCACAGTTTGTAAGCAGAATCGAAGACAGAGTAGAGTTCATCAAGAGCAAAGACACTGCAAGAGGCGGATATGACAAGCTTCCAAAAGAAGCGCTAGACAGCATGCAGAACATTGCAGAGCAGGCGAAGAAGCTGTAAGAAATAGAAGATTAACGACATTAATAAAAGTGGGAGTCCGAGCTGGACCTCCACTTTTTTATTTAACATATAGACTTTCTCCGTAATAAATTATAGAATTGATTAGAGGATTAATCATGTAACTTTGAAAGGCAAAACATCTATGAGCAACCACAACATTGTTAAACTGGAAAAGGCGCTGAACTTTAGGGATCTCGGCGGATATGAATCCTCACTGGGGGGGACTGTTAAAAGCGGCAAGCTGTTTCGGTCTGACTCGCTGGCTAATTTGTCGGACGCGGATATTGATATAATAATCGGCAAAGGTATTAGGACGGCGATTGATTTGCGGACGGATTTTGAAACATCACGGGGGGAAAACAGACTGAAAAGCGCGGACGGTGCGACGTATTATAATATTTCGCTGATGGACAACGTGCATTCGAACGATTACGCTTCTTTCGAGAAAAAAATGCCCAAATCAATGAAAGCGCTTTATCTAGATTTACTGGATAATTCTGCGGAAGCGATTATTATGATTTTTGATACAATACTTAGAAGAAGCGCAAACGGTGTGGTGTTTAACTGTACCGCCGGCAAAGACCGCACGGGTGTGATTGCGGCGCTTATTCTGGATTTGATGGGGGTTAGTCATCATAACATTGTTGAGAATTATACAGCGACTCAGCAGCTTATGGAGCCTGTTTTTGAGAGCGTAATGAAGCATTATAAAGACTCGACCGGAAGAGAAATGCCAAAGTATCTGCTTGAAGCGCGGCGCGAATCAATCGTAGCTTTTATGAGCCATTTGCATAACAAGTATAATGGAGCAAGGGATTATCTGCTGGACAACGGTTTTGGTGAAGAGAAGATTGCAAGATTTATGAATGTATATTTGGAGCGAGATTGATTGTAAATATATCGGTAAACAAGGACTGATTTATGGATAGGACAATATTGCACTGCGACCTGAACGGCTTTTACGCATCGGTAGAATGCCTGTACAGACCGGAGCTGAAAAATGTGCCGATGGCGGTGGGCGGTAATGTAGAAAACCGTCACGGTATTATTTTGGCGAAAAACGAGCTGGCAAAAGGTTTTGGCATAGTGACGGCGGAAACGGTGTGGCAGGCAAAACGAAAATGTCCGGAGCTTGTGCTTGTGCCGCCGCACAGAGATAGGTATTCAAAATACTCAAGGATTGTGCGTGCGATTTATGAGCGGTATACCGACAGGGTGGAGCCGTTTGGCATCGACGAAGCGTGGCTGGACGTGACGGGGAGCATGAATCAGTATGGCAGCGGCAAGCAAATCGCTGATTCGATTCGAGAGACTGTGAAGAGCGAAACGGGGCTGACGATATCTGTGGGCGTCTCGTTTAACAAGGTGTTTGCAAAGCTTGGCAGCGACTATAAAAAGCCGGACGCGACCACGATTATCAGCAGGGACAACTATAAAAAAATACTGTTTCCGCTTAAAGCGAACTCGATGTTGTTTGTTGGAAAGTCGGCAACGGCGATGCTTGACAAGCTTGGGATAACGACGATAGGGCAGCTGGCGAGTTCGGACAGGGCGATGATAGCAGACTTGCTAGGTAAACACGGCACGGTGATGCACGACAACGCAAATGGGCTTGACAACAGCGAGGTGCAGTATGCCGATGCTTTGAGCGAGGCTAAATCGGTGGGGCGGGGGATGACGTTTGGGCGAGACTTGGTTGGTATCGAAGACATTAAAACGGCGATACTGCCGCTGGCGGAAGATGTCGCGGTGCGACTCAGGGAAGGCGGGCAAAAGTGCGGGGCGGTGCAAGTGACCATACGCGACCCGAAGTTTAAAACGATTACGCGGCAGAGGAAGCTGCATCAGCCAACGCATTTGAAAAACGATATTGTGAAAGCGACAATAGATATACTGGAAAGTCAGTGGGATATGGATGCGCCCATACGAATGCTGACCATAACCGGGATAAGTCTTGTGTCGGGGGACGAGCCCGGCCAGCTGAGCATTTTTGATATTGATGAAACGGCAAGCAGAGCGAAATGGGAGAAGATCGAGCATGCGGTGGATGGGATAAGGCAAAAGTACGGCAAGCGCGCGATTTCGCTCGGAGTCAGCATGGATAAAGATGACGATAAAAATGAGGAAGATGATACAATTTAGAAGAATTCGAGCGATGCTTAGGAGGGCGAACATGAAAAAGACTGTAATGATTATCCTGTGTTTGGTATTATTGGCGGCGGCAGGGTGTGCGCCGGTGCATATGAGTGCAAGGAAGCTGCCGATTGATTTTTACAGTGTGGAGCGGATAGAGATATATGCGCATTCTTTTGATGAGCCGGTCAGCGTTGTAGAGGGAGAACGAGACATAGAAGCTATTGTTAGCTTGATTGAGTATGTTGAAGAGGAAAGCGTGTTGGGAACTCCTGCGTGTCCGTTTGGGCTAATACTTAAGATTACAGATCAAAACAGAACGTATACGATTCGCTTGAGTACGGACGGCTGCGGTGATATCAAGTATGGTGATGAGTACTATGGGAGTTTTGATGCGGACGAGATGAGACAAACTATTGAACGAATCACGGGGGAGAGCTTTGATAGGTTTTTTTAGTAACGTTGTTTGAAATAAAAAAGAGCGGAGCAGCAAAACGCGGCTTCGCTCTTTTTTATTGCTATAGAGTCTACCACGGGCGGCGCGCCCAGCGGAACCACTTTACCCAGTAGGGTGAATGAATTGAGCGGTGTACGACTTTTCCGTTGGACGACGAGGCATCGATCATCATGCCGTCGCCGACATATATGCCGACGTGACCTATTTTGCCGCGGCTGCTGATCCAAAAGAACAGCAAGTCACCTTTTTGCAAGTCGTCATAAGACATGATTTTTTCCCACTCGGAAACGTTTGAATACCCGGAGGCGTTGTATCGTCTGCGCGAGCTGCCGGCCTGTTTGAGGCAGTAGTACACCAGTCCGGAGCAGTCGAACGAATTTGGGCCGGAGCGCCCGAGAATGTATGGCTTACCCAGCTGTGCCTGCGCGATGGCGATCATTTCGCTGATGTTGGCGCTTCGCCGCTCTTGTATTATAAAACTCGCGCTGGGGATGGCGTCCGGTGAGTATAGCAGCTCTAGAGTTTGCTCGCCCGTCTTGCCGTCTACAGTCAGTTTGTTGCGCGTTTGAAAGTCTTTGACTGCAGAGACTGTATCGGTGCCGTAGTATCCTGTGATGAGGCTCATATACCCTAAATCGACAAGCTGCTGCTGCATGCCGTCGACATCTGTGCCTTTGGTGCCCTCAAGCAGTGTATATGGTCTTGCGCCGTCCGTAAAAATTGCATTTAGTGTTTCGTAGCCGGCGATGCCATCCTGCTGCAAACCGTGCTGCCGCTGAAAAAGCTCTACAGCGTATTTGGTGGCAGGACCAAAGTATAGCGTAGACTCGTCGATCTCCATATAGCCTAGATCCATCAACCGATCTTGCAGCGCTTGAACATAGATGCTTTCATCGCCCTTTTCGAGAACAGGGTCGATAGTCGGCGCCGGCTGCGTTGTGGGTATTGGCGTTGGCATCGGCTCAATTGGTGCAATCGTTTGGATAGCCGTTGCCGTTGGAATCGTGGCAAGCTGCTCTGAAACTGCGGGGGCTTGCTTTGTCAAAACGAGCGGCAGAGTGATTGCGGCAGCTACCGTCAATGCGAAGCCGAGCAGTATGCCGCGACCAAGCCAGTTAAGCCGCGAGAGCGTGTGAAAAAAACGAGTGAAGCCGTTTTTAATCTTCGATAATACTTGTTTTACTTTAATGAGTACAAAGTTGTCTTTCATACCAAACCCTTTCTGTGATATGCACATATTGTATCGTTTCTCTTTTTGAAATGCAATATAACAGTTGTAAACATTGCGGAGCTCATGCCGATTTGTACATGATTTCGCGTAATATTACAAAGTCGCGCGCTGTTTGTAAACAAAATGTTAATACGCCCGAGTATTAAAGATTTCGACACAATTATTTAGTATTATGTTAACGAGGTAAGTTATGAGGTTGTATCAGTTTGAGACGCATTGTCATACAGCTGAGTCAAGCAATTGCGCAGCTGTGCCCGGGGCGCAGGCTGTGGACGCTATGAAGCAAGCCGGATATATAGGAACGTTTATCACCGACCATTTCTACTCGCGGTTTTTCAACAAGAGGAAACTTAAACATTTGGATTGGGAAGTGCAGGTAGATTGTTATCTTGAAGGGTACAAAGCAGCAGCGAGTCGAGGCGACGAGATTGACTTTAAGGTGTTTCTTGGAATGGAAGTGCAGGCAGAGGATTCGCCGTTTGAGTATTTGGTGTATGGTCCTGACGAAGCGTTTATCAAGCGCAGCGGACCGTTTTATAAGCTGTCTACACCAGAGCTTTATGCGCTGATGCACGACAATGGGTTTTTGATGTTTCAGGCACACCCGTTTCGATTTGGACTGTCGCCAGAGAACCCGAAGTATTATGACGGTATCGAGATTGTGAACTCGCAGGAGAGAAACGACAGCCGAAACAAACGGGCGCTGGAGTTTGCAAAGCGAAACAAGGTACTCACGATTGCGGGAAGTGATGTGCACGTGATGAGCGACATCGGCAAGAGCGGGATTATGCTTCCCGGCAGCATCGGCAGCACGCAGGATTTTGTCGATTATTACAAAGAGGTAGAAGCACCAGAGCTAATCATAACTTATGGGATATGAGGGAAAATGACAATTAAAAGGATAAGCGAGAATGTTTAGAAAGATGTTTATAGGACGCAATGGCCCCGATCACTTATCGTTTGGGTTGATGATATTGGCTTTTATACTGAGCTTTATTCAGTGGCCGTATATGTTTATCATTTGGATATTGATAATAGTGCTTGCTATCCTGCGCATGTTCAGCAAAAATATTGAGCAGAGACGAAAAGAAAATTTCGCGTTTTTAAGAGTGGTGAACAAGCCGAAAACGTGGTATTATAAATGTAAGGTTAGGCATAAGCAGAGGAAGATATACAAGGTGTTCAAGTGCCCTGAATGTTTTCAAAAGCTGCGTGTGCCAAGAGGAAAAGGCAAGGTTTTAATCCGGTGCAGCAAGTGTGGGCACAAGATTACAAAAGTAACCTAGAAAAAACAAGAGAGGTAAAATTAATGGCGAAGATTACAAGAGACATGACAATTGCGCAGATACTAAACATGGATATGGCAACTGCACAGATTTTTATGGAGAGCGGAATGCATTGCGTGGGGTGCCCGTCTTCTTCCGGCGAGAGCTTGGAGCAGGCATGCGCTGTACACGGATTGGAAATTGATCCGCTTATGAAGAAATTAAACGATCATTTTACGACTGAGGAGATTGATATGAAAAAGTATGAATGTACAGTGTGTGGATACGTGTATGACCCGGCAGAGGGCGATCCGGATAACGGCGTTGCTGCAGGAACCGCTTGGGAAGCTGTCCCCGCCGAATGGGTTTGCCCGCTTTGTGGCGCAGAAAAAGACATGTTTGAAGCGGTATAGAAAATGGGAGCAGCACAAATTGTAAAAGGCGTTTCGTGGGTCGGGGCCAGACACCCTGACCTGCGTGTTTTTGATGTTATCATGAACACGCAGTGGGGAACGTCGTATAACAGCTATTTTATTGAGGGCAGCGAGAAAACTGTGCTTGTGGATACGGTGAAGGCGGCGTTTGTTGACGAGCTTCTTAGCAACATCGGCGAGGTTGGCGATATCTCGAAAATCGACTATATCGTTTGCAACCACACTGAACCTGACCACAGCGGCTCGCTTGAGAGGATTCTTGAGCTGGCTCCAAATGCGGTGGTTGTGTGCAGCAAGTCTGCCAGCATATTTTTACACAATATACTCAACGCAGATTTTGAGTGCATAGTAGTAGGGGACGGCGACACACTTGAGCTTGGCGGCAAGACGTTGAAGTTTATTTCTGCACCGTTTTTGCATTGGCCGGACTCTATGTTTACGTATGTGGTGCAGGACGCTGTGTTGCTTTCTGGCGATGTGTTTGGGTATCACTTTAGTGCGGAGAATGTGTTTGACGATTTGACAGAGCTAAGTACGGAAATGGTTGTTTCGCAAAAGTATTATTTTGATGTGATTATGGGACCGTTCAAAAAGTATGTGCTGGACGCGATTGCAAAGATACGCGGGCTGCACATTGATGTGATTGGCCCGTCGCACGGCCCGGTGCTAAGAGCAGCGCCTTGGGATGCTGTGGACAGATACGAAGCTTGGTCTAAAGATATTTTGGAAGTTAACGAGATAAAGAAGGTCTATGTCGGGTATGTGTCGTGTTACGGGTATACCAAGACATTGGCAATGACGATAGCGGAGGTTGCGAGAGAAGCAGGACTGGATGTGGAGGTCGAAGATGTTTCGGTTGTTGACCCCGAAGTCAGCGCGGCAAAGATACACGCAAGCGACGCGTTTGCGATAGGCTCGCCTACGCTGAACCGAGATGCGCTGAAGCCGGTTTGGGATGTGTTGACCAGCATATCGACTTATATCGTGAAAGGCAAGACGGCGGCTGTGTTTGGATCGTTCGGATGGAGCGGCGAGTCGGTGAAGTATTTGGCGGAGCGATTAAGATGTGTGGGTGCGGATGTTGTAGGCACGTGCAGTGCGAGATTACGCCCTGACGACAAAGAGATTGAAGAAGCCAAGAAGCTCGGCAAGCAGATTGTTGACGCGCTAAAAGGCTGAGGCAGAGAGCAAATAAAGAAATGATAATACAGCAGGAGTAATCTGTGCTGTATTCTTTTATGTGCCGAACGAGTTTGTGGAAGAGATAGAATTTACGGGAGCGGAAATGCAGGAAAATATTTTGTGGGTGTATTTGGCGGCGGTGAACGTGATTGCGCTTATTATGTGCGTTTATGACAAGCGTGCCGCGATACAAAGGCGACGCAGAATAAGCGAGAAGGCGTTGTTTGCGATATCTGTTATTGGCGGTGCGGCGGGTATGCTTGCGGGTATGCTGCTGGTGCGTCATAAGACCCGCCATTGGCAGTTCATGGTGTTTGTGCCGCTGCTGATCATTGCGCACGTCGTGATTATCGTGGTTTGGCTGCTTTAAATTTCGTTTCACGGATTGACTGGCAGGCGACTTTTGCTGTATAATCGGTAGAATAATATAAACATTGAGGAGAAACACATTGAAAGAGTTAACAAGCTTTGAGTTTAGGCAATTGTATTTAGATTTTTTTGCGTCAAAAGACCACGCAATTATACCTTCGGCGTCGTTGATACCAGAGAACGACCCGACGGTTTTGTTTACGACTGCGGGTATGCATCCGTTGGTGCCATATTTGCTGGGCGCCAAGCACCCGGAAGGAAAGCGTTTGGTAAATGTGCAAAAGTGCGTGAGGACGGGCGATATTGACGAGGTTGGCGATGCGTCGCATTTGACGTTTTTCGAGATGCTCGGTAACTGGTCGCTTGGTGACTATTTCAAGAAAGAGTCTATCGCGTACAGTTTTGAGTTTTTGACCAACGACAAGTGGCTTGGGCTGGAGAAGGACTCGCTGTTTTTCACATGCTTTGAAGGCGACGAGGACGCGCCGAAGGATACCGAGTCTGCAGCGTTTTGGATGAGTCACGGAGTAGACGAAAGCCATATATATTACCTTGGTAAGAAAGATAACTGGTGGGGACCTGCCGGAATGACAGGACCTTGCGGACCGGATACGGAAATTTTTATGGATATGGGTGGCGAGCCATGCGGACCAGGATGCGATCCGTCGTGTTCGTGCGGCAAGTATCTGGAGATTTGGAACAACGTGTTTATGCAGTATAACAAGAAGGCGGACGGCACGTTTGAGCCGCTGAGCCAGCAGAACGTGGACACGGGTATGGGGCTGGACAGGACAATTACGATATTGCAGGGAAAATCGTCGGTGTATGACACGGATATATTTGTAGATGTGCTGGCAAAGATTGCGCAGCTTTCGGGTAAAAAATATGACGCCGATATGGACACGACCAAGTCGTTCCGTATTATCGCCGACCATGTGCGGTGCGCGACGTTTATGCTTGGGGACATCAACGGCATTACGCCGAGTAACGTTGACCAAGGGTATGTGCTGCGGCGGCTTATAAGACGTGCGGTGCGGTTCTCGCTGCGGTTGGGGATACCTGAGAACTCGCTGCAAAAAATTGCGCAGGTGGTTATCGGTCAGTTCGGCGAGGTTTATCCCGAGATTGGCAGAAGCAGGGAGCATATTATAAAGGAGCTGAACCTTGAGGAAGGGCGGTTCCAGCGGACTATTAAGCAGGGGTTAAAAGAGTTTGATAAGCTAGAGGCGCGGATGGAAGGTAACCTGATTAGCGGAAAAGACGCGTTTAGGTTGTATGATACGTTTGGGTTTCCAATCGAGTTTACTTTGGAGCTTGCGCATGAGAAGGGTTTCGAAGTTGACCAAAAAGGGTTTGACGAAGCGTTTGCTAAGCATCAGGAAGTGAGCGGTGCGGGGGCAGACCAGCGGTTTAAGGGCGGTCTGGCTGACAACGGCGAAGCCACGGCTAAGCTACACACAGCGACGCATTTGATGCAGGCGGCTCTGCGCAAGGTGCTGGGCGAAGAAGTTGCGCAAAAGGGCAGCAACATCACAGCAGAGCGGTTGCGGTTTGATTTCGCGTTTGGTAGGAAAGTAGAAAAGGAAGAGCAGAACGAAGTTGAGCGAATCGTGAACGAGGCGATTGCTGCCGGCGTGGATATTGTGTGCGAGGAGATGAGCGTGGAGCAAGCGAAGGACGCAGGCGCGATTGGGTTGTTTGACAGCAAGTACGGTAATGTCGTAAAGGTGTACAGCATTGACGGGTACAGCAAGGAGATTTGCGGCGGTCCGCACGCGAATAACACCAGCGAGCTTGGGCGGTTCAAGATAAAGAAAGAGCAAAGCAGCTCTGCCGGTGTGCGACGTATCAAGGCTGTGCTGATAGACGAGTAGAAAATAAAAAGATTTTATGGAGTGGGGATATTACGAGGGCGCTGCCCTCGTGCACCCGCTTCTTTTTTTTAAAAAAAGAAGGGAAAAAAGCGGCCGCGTGAGCTGCGCGCACGCGGGGGGAGAGGATGGTTGTGCACGAATGTAACATATGGCATGTCGCGGAGTGGCATACCTAAACTCTTTTGCTTCTTTTCTTTAAGAAAAGAAGAGTTCCCTCCTTGTGTCACATGCGCTGCTCACGGCAGTGGCACTATGAGTTGGCAACGCGATGTGTGTCGGTCTGTGGAATTATTCGGTCGAAACCCGCCAGCTTTTGGATTGCTTGCCGAGTAATTTTTAGCATTTCGGTATTGGTTTTGGAGCTCCCGTTTTCATTGATGGGGGGAATCGGCTCTCCGACGTTGACGGTCAGCAAAGGTTTTCTGCGAATTAGTTTCGCAAGACCTTTGGCATGTCGGTAGTTGATAGCGATTGGTATAATCGGCAATTTGTGCTTTACTGCCAGCTTAAACGCACCCGGTTTAAAAGGTCGGACACCTTCATAGTAGTGCCACATGCTGCCCTCAGAGAAGAAGTGAAGCCATCTTTTCTCCTGCAAAATCTCGTCCATCGTTTTAGAGAACCGCCGCAATCCGGCCAGCGTGTTTGGAACAGGGATGCCGCCGGTAAGCCGTATGCAATGGCGATTTGGTCCTTTGAGGTTTGTCGCCCAGGCGGGATAGTATAGCCGTTTTGGTTTAACAGCTAGTAGTATACAGAGAAAATCCCACATGTGGACGTGGTTAGAAACAGTGATTGCGCCGTTGCTTAGTGAGTCGGCAAATTGTTTTAGTACCTTCTTGTTTTTAACTTTTGCGCCGGTTAAGAGCTTCAGGATTACGAAAATCACGGTTTGTATGGTAATATGCAGAACCGTCATCAAAAATCTAATTGGGAGTCTTTTATCCCTGTATGGATAATTCGCATCCAGCTTTGGTGATTTTACTTTGCTTGGGACATGGATCATGTGCTCATCATATCTGTTGGGGTAATTGTAGTGCATTTCAAAACTGTTGCTTTTCATATAGCTACTCCATATCTGGTGCAGGTTTTTTTGGAACAATAATTGCTAATCATGCGCGGCTATTAAGGCATGATAAAAAAACATATGCGTATCCAATTGTTAAGTAGAGAATAGAGTTGCCTGATTTCGCAGAGGGTACATAAGAGAGTCGCTTGTTGATTCTCATATGCTAAAGTAAAATAAGATAATTGCTAATAGATTATGTTGCGACCCGAAACGACGACAAACACAGACTGCTATGTTAACACCAGATAAGCACTTTAATGCTAGCATATTCTTTTGATAGATGCAAGTGAATAGGATTCGATCGTATGCTTTGCAATTATGTTATGGTCACAAAGGCAACTTATTCTTTACAAACGAATGGGATAATGATATAATTGGTATATACCAATGAACGGTGGCTCTGTTGCAGAGCCTTTTTGTGGGGGATGGTGGTATATACCAATAAGGAGGACGATCACTATGTCAAAACCAACGTATATTCTGGTGAAAGAAAGTATACAAAAAAAGATACAGAGTGGTGAACTTGTGCCGGGTGACGCGCTGCCTTCGGAGCGGACGCTGGCAGAGCGGTTTGGACTCTCGAGAATGACTGTACGCGCGGCGCTGAGTGAGCTGGTGTCGGCAGGGGCGCTTTATCGCGAGCAGGGCAGAGGCACGTTTGTGTCGGCGCGAAAGATGAAGCAAAGCAACATCGCGAGCTTTAGCGAGACGGTGAGAGCGATGGGGTTTGAACCAAGCACCAAGATAATCGAGTTTTCTGTAACGCCGCCGCCCGAAGACATTGCGGGCAAGCTGATGGTGCAGGGCAAGGTGTATCGAGCGCTTAGGCTGCGGCTTGCGGACGACATACCTGTGGCGATTGAAGAGGTGTTTTTACCGCTGAACATTGCGCCGGGGCTAAAGCTGGTTGATTTGAAAGAGTCGCTGTATAAGCTGATAAACGAAACATTCGGGCGCAACATCGGCAGCGCGGACAGCAGAGTTAGCGCATTGCACCCAAGCGCAAAGCAGCAGGAGTACCTGCGAATATCGCGAAACACGCCCGTGCTTAAAATAGACAGCTTGTACTACAGCGTCAGCGGAGAACCGCTGTATTATGAACGCGCTTTATATCGTGCAGATATGTACGAATATAACATAAGAATTTCATCTAAAAATTAGGAGGCAGAACATGACACTGATGCAAAAAGAGATTTTCGAAACGCCGCAGGTGCTTGGCGAATCGATAAGCTACAATGCAGATGCGCTGAGGAGCATTGCAGGGAACCTAGGCACAAAAAGCAATATATTTATTGCGGCGCGGGGGACGAGCGACCATGCCGCGATATATGGAAAGTACGTGTTTGAAACGCTGCTCGGTATTCCTGTGGGGCTGGCGGCGCCGTCTGTTACGACGGTGTATGGCAAGGACGTTGATTACTCAGGCAGCGTGGTGATTGGCATATCGCAATCGGGCGAGGCTAAGGACGTTTTGCTGGTGCTGGAAAGTGCGAAAAAGACGGGCGCGTATGTGGTCGCGATTACGAACGACGAGAACTCGGAAATCGCGAATATGGCGGATGCGCACATTCACCTTTGCGCCGGGAGCGAAAAAAGTGTTGCCGCGACCAAGACGTTTACGTCGCAATTGTTTGCGCTGGTGCAGATTGCCGCCGCTTGTGCGAAAAACAAAGAGTTAAAAGAAGCGATTGACAAGATGCCGGCAGAGATCAGCAAAGTGTTGGAGCTCGACATTGTACTAAAAGAGGCAGCAAAAAGGTATCGATTTATGGACGCTTGCTTTGCGCTCTCGCGCGGGTACGACTATTGCATGGCGTTTGAAGCGGCGTTGAAAATGCAGGAGTGCGCGTATATCAAGGCGAAGGCGTACAGCGTTTCTGACTTTATGCACGGTCCGATTGCCATGATTGAGAGGGACACTCCGTGCCTTGTGTATTTGAGCAAAGGGCGCTTCAGCGAAGAGATGAGCGATGTTATCGGCAGGCTGAGGGAAGTGGGCGCAGACATCACGGTGGTGTCGGACGACGAGACGCTGCTAAGCCTAGCTGACCAAGGCATCAAGCTGCCTAGCGTTTGTCATGAAATACTCTCGCCGTTGTATATCGCGCCGGTGATTCAGCTGTTTGCGTGCTATACGTCGCTGACCAAGGGATTGACGCCCGATACGCCGAGGGGGCTTAAAAAGGTGACGATTACAGTTTAGGTGAAATACTGATATGAGAAATAAAGAGAACGTAGCGTGTATAGCGTTGCGTTCTTTTTTTGGTTGAGAAAGTGTGTGGTATAATAAGGCGAGTTTGGGAGGAGTGAGCATGGAGCTGAGGAGATATGAACCGCCGCTGGGAAAGGATTTGATCGACGAGCTGTCGGCGTTTTGGGAAGCGACATATGGGTTTTGCTACGATGGGTTTCGCCATATATTTGAGGGCGATGAAACGGAGCATAACACTGATATAGTTTACGTCGCAAGAGAGGGCAATGACCTTGTTGGCACGTGCCATTTGACGATACCGCGAGGCAATCCCGAGCTTGGCGGGCTGGGCGAAGTTGCGACGAGCGTGCCGCATCGAGGCAGGGGCGTTGCGGGGTGGCTGTGCAAGCAGGCGCTCTGTGATTTTGAGGCGCGGGGAGGCAGGGCGTTGTTCCTCGGCACAGGCAACCCTGCGGCTGCGCGGATTTATGAGCGTTTGGGCTGGCAGAGAATGGGCAATTCGGTCGTATTCGTTAATCTGCTGCACTTCGATACGATTGATGATTTTTATGCGGACCATTCTGCAAAGGCAGATGGTGTCACTATTGTAAGAGGAAGTGCGGCACAGCGGATTGCGCTTGTGCCGTTGATTTTGTACCCGCATGAAACGGCGGTGCTGGATTTCAATACGCAGATATGCTCAACAAAGTTCAAGATACAGGAAATGTGCTTGGGGTTGTATCCAAAGTATGCGAAATATGAAAGTGACGGGCAGAGTGCTTGGTTTTGCGCTGTGAGCCAAAAAGGGAGGCTTGTGGGACTGTCGACAGTTGTATGCGCAGAAAGTCAGTGCTGCGTGGACGGGTTTACGTATCCAAACCATAAACAGACCGAGCCGGAACTTTTGCGTGAAGCGATTAAGTGGGCGCAGAGCCGAGGAGATGTGCAAGCGCGGGTTGCGGCGCAGGATACTGAGAAGTTGGCGGTGTTTGAGTCGTTGGGGTTTGTGGAGAAAGAGCGGTATGCGGGTGCGGATATGGGTGAAATGGTGCTTTTGGAAATAGAGCAGTGAGGTTGTAAATAGAAAATTACAGGACGAAATATGTGCAATATAAAAGAACGCAGCCGATATTGACTGCGTTCTTTTATATGCGTTTAAACTAGCTGCAGAACTCGGAGTATATCGCTTTGATGGCGACTTCGAAGTCCTCTTCGTCGATGCCGACGATGATGTTAATTTCGCTTGAGCCCTGGTCGATCATGCGGATGTTGACGCCGCTTTTGGCGAGAGCCGCAAACAACCTTGCCGCAACACCGATGTTGTGGATCATGCCGCGACCAACCGTTGCGATGAGCGCAAGACCTTTGAACACCTCGAGTGAGTCGGGTTCGCACTGGTTGTACACGTCGTCGAGAAGCTGTGGCTGCTTGCCTTCGATTTCGCTGTTTGCCAGCACGATGCTGAGTGTGTCTACACCGGAGGGCATGTGCTCGAAGCTCATACCGTTGTTCTCGAGCGCGGAGAGCACCTTTCTGCCAAAGCCGATTTCTGCGTTCATCTTTGTTTTTTCGATTGCGAGAACGGAGAAGCCTTTTCGCCCTGCTATGCCGGTGATGATATGCCCGTCGTTGTTATCCACTTTAGGGAGTATGAACGTACCTTCGTCGTCGGGTTGGTTGGTGTTCTTTATGTTGATTGGTATGTTTGCTTTGAACACCGGGAAAATAGCGTCTTCGTGCAGTACCGTCGCGCCCATGTAGGCCAGCTCCCGAAGTTCTCTGTAAGAGAGTTTTTTTATTGGCTGCGGGTTGTCTACGATACGCGGGTCCGCCATCAAAAAGCCGGATACATCTGTCCAGTTTTCGTAGACCTCTGCTCGTGCGGCGCGTGCTACAATAGCGCCGGTGATGTCTGTGCCGCCTCGCGAAAAGGTTTTTACCTTGCCGTTTGGCATACTGCCGTAGAAACCGGGAACAACGGCTGTTTTTGAGTGGCTTAGCCGACCGCGCAGTACCGTTCGGGTTTTCTCCGACTTGTATTCGCCGTCAGAATCGAAGAAAATGACGTCTGCCGCATCAATAAAATCGTATCCAAGATAGTCGGCAATGAGCAGTCCGTTTAGGAATTCGCCGCGGCTGATTGTGTAGTCATAACCTGCGGAATTCAGCACGTCTGCTTTCACATTAGCCAGGTGCGTCTCAATATCTGTGTCTAGCCCGAGACCATCGCGGATTTGCACATATCGCTCTGATAGATCGCTGTAAATCGCTGTATAATCCTCGCCGTTTGTGACAGCGCTGTGAAACGCGATCAGCAAATCAGTAACTTTGATGTCGTCGTTGGTTCGCTTGCCGGGGGCTGAGGGAACGACATACTTGCGCTCGCTGTCCAGCTCGACAATCTGTTTAATTTTTTTAATTTGCTCTGCATTTGCGAGAGAGCTTCCGCCAAATTTACAAACTTTCATTTTTCTTTCTCTTTCTAAATATTCCGAACTTTTTAGGTTCCGGTGTTTGTTCTGTTTCCTCAGGGTCAGATGTTTCCGGTTCGCTGGTCTTCAGATCAGCAGCTTCAGGTTCGGCTGTTTCCGCCTCGCCGGTCTTTGAATCAGCAGGTTCCGGTTCGGCAGCCTCTGTCACGACTTCTTCAGGTTCCGGTTCTTCTTCGTCGCTCTGTGAGTCTACAAGGAGACGACACTCGTAGTAATACCGTTTTTCCTGTGCTTCACCAAGAGAGAACGCTTTTCTTGGGAGCACTCCGTATTCGCTGACGAGGCTGAAAAGTTGATCTTTTGTCATAGGCTCCATACGAAACCCAAGACACCCGTGCGATTGTGTCAGCTCGTCAAACTCTTCATCGCCGTGGATGTAGTCGATTTTTGCTTTTGGCATCGATGCCAGCAATTTATCGAGCGCCTGCGTTAGCGGAATGGTTGTCAATTTGTGTTTTGGAGAACCGATTTCTATGCGACCTTTCGCTTTCTGCGATTCGAAAAACACGTTTTGGTCGCTGCTTGAGTTTTGTGCCGAAGTGCCTCTGGTGTACATCATGCGCGCATCCAGACCCATGTCGTTAAGCTGTGCCACAAGCATGCGCAAAAAGTTTGGGGTTTCTACATTAAACAGCACGCGATGAATCGGGTGCATGGATATGCCTTTGTCGTACAAGTTAACGACTTCTACCAAAGCGTACTTTAGCGGGCTTGTGTCCCACTCGGACTTTGGTATTTCCTGTTTGTGGTTTTCCCATACCTGCTTTGCGGAAGCCAAAGTGTGGTTTCCATCGCCTACTGCAAAAAGCATGTTGTCGTCTGATTGGCTCAGCAGAGCTTCAAGCGAGTCGGTTAGCTCGTCCAAAGCTTTCGGATCGTCTACAAACCATCCTTTGATGTGCCCGCCGCCCTGCATGAGCGAGGTGTCGTATACTTTGGCAAAGTCGCCTCTTGCGCGATAAAGCTCTTTTAGAACGCTGTCGCTTGGGTCATTTAGCATCAACATGACGTGTGGGCTTTCAAGAACCGCACCGTCTCGAACTTTCATGCGCGAAGGGAGACGCTCGGCTACCGTTTGCTCGGTTGCGCGGATAAGCGGCTTCTTGCGATGGTCGCTGTTGTACCGGTCGAGGTCAACAGCAAGCATAACGCCGACCCTAGTGCCAAACGGCGTTTCGCGCTCTACCAGCATCACGCCTTGCGGAAGGCTTACAAAAACGCCCTCTTGCACATATGTGACCATTGTTTCTTTGGCGTGGGCAATACGCTCGTTTATGTCGTCCTCGTGCAAGTAGATTTCCGGTATCATAATATGCAAAGTGGAAGGTGCACCGCCGACAATTTTTGATGTTTTGTGCCAATACGACATGTTCGAAGTATATTGGTCACAGGCGATTACCGGCCACTTTTTCTTGTTTACCTTTTTGTCCGGAATCAGTATTTCCGGAAAAAGTATTCCGAGGTTCTTTGATTTGCTCATTGTGTCCTCCTAAAAAAGCTCCAAAATACACTGTCTGCATTTTGTTTGTCACAAAGCCAATATAACACAATATAAAAACACGGTCAATGTTGCTTTGCCTTATATGCAGCTTTTTTTCATATTAAAACCCGACAGCGGAAACTGCCGGGTTTATGTTTGTGCCTCTGACGTTTAGAGCACGTCCTTATATATGGTATAGGGTACTTCCTCTTTCCATTGTGCAATTTGCGCCGCCCATCCGCTGTCTTGCAGGTTGGTTAAAAGCGCGTTATAGATTTGGTCGTATACGTCCTCTAGCGGGATTGCGCCGGAAGGTTTATCAGAAGTATATTCAATGATGTGATAACCGTAGTCGGACGCTACAAGATCGGTGAAATCGCCGATAGTTGTCAGCGACATTGCGCCCTGCGAAAAGCTTTCGACATAGATGTTGTTGCCTTCGTATATTTCGTAACCGTCCGGGTTGCTTGCCATTCCGGGGTCCTCGTTATACGTTTCTATTCCCTCGGTAAACGTGATGTCGCCAGATTTTAGTAGAGTAAGTATCGCATCAGTCTCCTCCTGAATTGCTTCAAGCGCCTTTATAAGCGCGGCGTCTGCTGCTTCGTTATCTCCGTTTTGTCTTAATGTAGCGATTTCATTCGTAGCTTCGTCGTCGAGTCTGATGAGTATGTGACGCACAAACCGAATACCTTGCGGTATATAGTGAGACATACCGTTCTGGTTTATGTATGCTTCGTAGACTGTAAGGTCGTCGCCGATTGTTGCTTTGTCAGTTTCTACGGCGTTGTTGTACTGGGTGATCACGCTTTCTTCTATTGGCACGAGGTCTTTCAAAAGCTCGGCTTTTGCGTTGTCGAGTGCTTTTGTTTCGATGAAGAAATCCATAAAGGTTTCTCTTGTCAGTCCGTATTCTGCAAGCAAGTCATCCTCGAATGCTATAGTTGCTGCGGCGAGTTCTTCATCGGTGTAGTCTTCGCCAAGATCCGCTGTGATTTCCGGCAGAGAATAGGCTGTCGTGTAGTCAAGCTCGGCCTGAGCCTGCGTGGCAACAGCGGCTGCATCCTCGGGCGACAGGTCCATATACCCCAGTTCCTCGAGTTTGACGCGAATAACTTGCTGTGAGAGCATCTGGTCTAATGTCGCGTCTTGCAGCAGACCCATGAGAGACGGGTCGTCCTCGGCAACGCCGTATTGGCTGCATATAGATGAGTAAGCAAAGTCAAACTCATCTTTGTAGACCTTGTTTCCGCCTACCTCCATTACAACAATTGAAGCGTCGTTGTTTGGCAGCGGGCCGGGTGACGCAAGAGCCGGAACGTCTGCGTTATCGTGTTGCTCGGGCACTGTGAGCCCATCTGTCTTTGCGCACGCTCCAAATACAAACGCGACTACTAATATTGTACATATCAATAATGTAATTTTCTTGTTCAAAACATGATCCTCCATATCTTTAATTACTCTATTCTTGCATAAAAACGTCGCAATTACAACATTATCGAATGAACTTTTTGTAAATATAGCGGGCATATGCGGCGCTGATACTGTTTTTGTGGTGACTAAAACAATATTGCTTAGGTTGATAGTATTTTTCATTTCTGATATAATGAAACAAAAAATGAGGGCAGATAAGCAATGGGTCAGTTTTTTACGAACATATGGGACAGCATAGTCGAATATTTCACTAATCTGGGTAGCAACGCGGACCAGATATTGATTGGTCTTGTTAAAATTATCGTTATTATCGTCGTTGCAAAACTGGCGTCGGTGATTGTGCGGCGGGTTATTGTTCGCTCGCTTAAACGCAGAAAAGAGAAAAAGCCGGAGTCTCAGTTGGCGATAAAGAGCGACACTATTGAGTCTGTCGCAAAGTCTGTCAGCAAAGTGGTAATATACGCTATTGCCGCTATGTCGATTCTAAGCGCGCTGGGGCTGGGGGGGACTGTGACTTCGCTGTTGGCAACGGCGGGGATTGGCGGTATCGCCATTGCGTTTGGTGCGCAGAGCTTGGTGAAAGACGTGGTAGCAGGTGTGTTTTTATTGTTTGAGGACCAGTTTAGTGTGGGCGAGTATATTGAAGCGGGCGATGTAAAAGGGACTGTGGAAGCGGTGACAATACGCACGACCAAAATTCGCAAGTTTAGTGGAGAGACGGCGATTATACCAAACGGCGCGATTGACAAAGTTATAAACTATTCGCGGGGCGACCACCTTGCGATTATCAGCATGTCGATTGCGTACGAGAGCGACGCCGGAAAAGCGAGCGAGATTATGAAGGCGGTCGGCGACGAGTATAAAAAAAGCCACGACAACGTGATTGAGGAAGCGCAGGTGCTGGGCGTTACGGAGCTTGGTGACTCGGACATGGTGATTAAGATGATTATGCGCGTGAAGCCGCTGACGCACTGGGTGACTGAGCGCGAAGTTATGATGCTGATTAAAGAGGAGTTTGACAAGAACGGCATCGATATACCGTATCCGCACAGAGTCATTATAAACGGTTGACGCGGTTATGGAATACGCATTGAACGACGTTGTGCAAATGAAAAAGCCGCACCCTTGCGGAGCGAACGAGTGGAAGATTATTCGCGTGGGAATGGATGTGAAAATAAAGTGTATTGGCTGCGCTCATATTGTTATGATGCCGCACGAGACATTTGTAAAAAGACTGAAGAAGATACTGGAGAGTGAAGATGGCAGAAAAACCGCTAGAGATTGAGCAGACCGGCGATTCGAGAGTGAAGCGTAAGAAGGAGTATAAGAAACGCGAAACGAAGGGATGGATAATCTCTATGGCTTTGGCGGTTGTGATTGCGCTGTCGCTGCGGTTCTTTGTGTTTGAGTTTATACGCGTTGAAGGGCAGTCTATGGAACCGACGCTCATTAACAACGAGTATGTATTTATGCAGAAGGTATTATATTATTTTGACAGCCCTAAGTATGGCGATATCGTGATATGCAGCTTCCCTAACCGCACCGAGACGTTTGTTAAGCGCGTTGTGGGCGTGGAGGGCGACGTTATCCGCATCACGAACGGCACGCTGTACATAAACGACGTGGCAAACTATGAGCACTATGACAAGGCGGTGGGCATTGACCACGACATGGCCGAGCTTACCGTAGCGCAGGATTCTGTGTTTGTGATGGGCGACAACCGCAACCATTCGATGGACTCGTCCAACAGCGGCGTTGGCGTGCTGAGCGAGGACATGATACACGGGCGCGCGGAGTTTGTGCTTTGGCCGCTTAATATGGTGCATGGGCTGAAGTAGGACGGAGTATAGGATATGTGAAAGGCTTTGAGGGGACTCAAAGCCTTTTTTGGTGGTTTTTCTATCTAGTTATTTAATATTATTATATTTCTCGACAACTGATTTAGGTAATTTACGAGTTTTCCTCATTTTTGCTAACAAATCCTTTTTTGTAAGTCCTGTATCAGATATCTTAATTTTTTTTGTTATGTATAGCAGGAATTTAACTACTAGACTTTCCTCCTCGCCAACATATTCTATTTTCTCCCACCAGCTTAAGGCATCACAATAATTCATCTTAGCAATTGTTTCAATTGCTTTAGCGATATTCTTGTTAAATTCAATACCGTAATAATAGCATAAAGCCAAGTTTATGCATCTGTAATCACTTGTGATATTTAATGCATTCTCTACAAGTAACTCTTTAAAAGTTAGTTGAATTTGTGGACAACTGTGTTTACGCTTAATAAATGCTAAGTTAACATCGACAAGAGATGACTTTGATAATTGACTATATTTTATACTCATCTCTCTAGCTTTTAGATACAGATTTACTGACTTGTCAATTTTGTTATCTACATATAGCTTATAAGCTTTTTCTTGTGCATCCTGATACCAAATATAGTCATGAACAAATCCTTTTATTTTATATAGTTGATTTCTATTATCCTTGTTTAGTTCAATAATACGATTAATTAGTCCTCCTAGGAGAGCATGCAGTTTTTCGTCCACCAAATCGAAATCAATACTCTCTAGATACATGATGTACTCTTCTGCGTCACTATCAACAACTTGGTCAGCTCTAAACAACATTAAAATTGTGTAGAACATGTACTCAAAGGTATCTGCGTCTTGCTGAGATTCTTGTAAATCTTGTATAATGATATTGCAGAACTTCTTAAAAGCGGTTAATTCATCTTCAGTATTACATAAGGGTAAGGTTTTCTCTAATACCTTCAGCCTTATATACGTACTTGTATGTAAAGCTTCAGGAGCAACTGCGAGTTCTGATAGTTCTCTAAATGATTCCAAAACCTTCTTGTCGCTGGTTTCTAGGAGAATCTTAAATTGATAGGCAGAAGATAAAACCCCATCTAGTTCCTTATTCTCTCTATTAGCAACTTCCTTAATCAATTTATCAATTTTAGTAGGATCTGATAATACATCATATAAATATAACAACTTGCAAGAGTAGAAGTTATTCATAATCAAGATATCATCAGGAAACGCGCTAGCCAGTTTTTTTGATTTGTTAAACCATTGTGTTTTTAACGCATTATCATCTTCATTTTGCATCAGTTGCTCAAGTGCAGATAGACTTACATAGACTATTAAACCATTTTTCCTATTATTGAGCCCAATCTCTACTATTTCCTTCAAAAGTTCTGGTTCATACTTCTCCGTTGTTAAAGCTTTAAAGTTCATGGCGGCAATCTTAGGCTCAATAAGCTTTTTATCAATGCAACACAACTCAATTATTCTGTTATAATAATTGATCGTAGCACTTTCTGTAGTTATGTTTCTAGAAGCTGTTAAGAATATCAGTAATCTTTCCAATTTGTAACTTATTCTTAATTTGGTAATTTTGCATTCTAATACAGATAAGATACTGTCGCATATACTATTTAAATCGTCATCAGATATGTCAATACCTTCCTTCTCAAAACTTTTTTCCAGTATTGGTAGCAGAGAGTCGAAAAGAACATACTCAATTATCTCAATAAATGCATCCTCGATTCTACTCAATTCATCTAAGGGTTTGCTTATACTTCCATACTTGCCATCCCCCATTGCTTTCTCAATACTGTCAGAAATTTGTTCACTTTTATTCTTGGTTTCATTAAAACGACGAAACTGATTAACCCATTTCTTGAACTGATACTCCTCATTAATCTCAGTGATATATTGCTCCATAATATCCATATAATACTTAAATGGATTTTCGAATATCAATGGTTTCTCAACTCTAAACTCGTCAATCATTTTTCTAAATATCTCATTTGCAGGTAATACGTTTCTATTAATATCGATAGCAGATAATAGCTTACCTGCCTCGCTTTCTTCTAACTCGTTTGTTTCGATATGCTCTTTTGGCAAAACAAATAGAACATCGCTGTGCTTAATCAACCATTTTGGTAGAGTATTAAATGCATCCTGATTATAGCAAAACCAAATTATTTTATAAGGTACAGGATATGACAATCTCTCTTCTAAGCACTTCATAATAACGTCATTTTCCCAACCGCTATAACCGATAACAATTGGAGCCTGATGTTTTAAGTATTCGTGTATGACTCTTGAAGCACTCTTTATACCAGTTTCCTGAGTTGTATTTGATATTTCGCATTCTAAATTACAGCAATCATAAAAATTGTATGTACCATGTACATGAAGTATTTGTAGTTGCTTACTAGACACGTTGATTGCTAAGTTGTCCTTAGAGTTTTCTGCAATTAGTTGTAACTGGTAAACTAAAATGGACAATGTATGGCAAACAAAATTCCCTAGTATAAAATAATAAATAAGCTTTAACAA
>JABGQS010000018.1 GCA_018648645.1 Clostridia bacterium | reverse complement strand
ACAGATAGCTGCTAACCAATCAGCTGCTTAGATAAATGTAACCGAGGAATTTACACACTTATATGGACTTGACTTGATATAATTTTTGTAAGGTAAACGTAGATTAAGAAATTTGTGGTATGAGATAATTGTTTTGTAAGTTGAAAACGGTTAATGCAATGCAAGCAAATTTCAAGTGTGCGAACGGATTTTAAAAAAAATAAAAGGAGAACAATTATGGCAGGAAAATTTGAAGTATATCAGGACAAAGCAGGCAAGTATCGTTTTAGGCTTAAAGCAGGCAATGGCGAAATCATCGCTGCCGGCGAAGCTTACGAATCAAAAGCAGGATGCTTGAAAGGCATTGAGTCTGTAAAGAAGAATGCTCCGAAGGCAAAGGTTGTAGAGGAATAGACAAAAATAAAAAGCACTCATTTATTATAATGAGTGCTTTTTTTCTGTTGTTTTTTACGAGATACTCATCACGATATTGTCTATCGAAGCGCCGGGCGCAACCATTGGCAGCACCATGGTGTCGATATCCAGAACTACATGGATCAGGCACGGTTTGTTTTCCTTAAGTGCGACTTTTAGAGCATCTTCAAAGTCGTCAACGTTGTCAACTTTTTGCGCGTGGTATCCAAAACCCTGCGCTATTGCACAGAAGTTCATTGGTGGCAGATTGGTTTCTGCGTGACGCTTATCGAAGAAGAGCGTTTGCCACTGACGAACCATGCCGAGCGTGTTGTTGTCAAAAAGCACAGTGATAACGGGCAGATTGTAGCGAATAGTTGTCGCCATTTCGTTTAGGTTCATTCGGAAGCTGCCGTCGCCCGTGATGTGAATAACGTGCTTGTCGGGAGAGCCGACCTGTGCGCCGATAGCCGCGCCAAGCCCAAAGCCCATTGTACCAAGCCCGCCCGATGTGATGAACTTGTTGTGTTTTTTAAACGGGTAGTACTG
This sequence comes from Clostridia bacterium, assembly GCA_018648645.1. Taxonomy (GTDB): domain Bacteria; phylum Bacillota; class Clostridia; order Christensenellales; family SZUA-584; genus JABGQS01. The sequence continues at coordinate 48,446 of JABGQS010000018.1, read as the reverse complement.
CGCTGTCCACATTTGGTGCTGACCAACATCGGTTGCAACTATTGTGTCCTCACCGAGGTTGTCATAAAGCGCGTGCATTACCGCACGAGGCAGGTGGTCTTTTGGGATATGCGCTTCGTTTTCCACCTTCCACTCGTACACGCTGTCTGTCCACTTTTGATGTGTTTTTTTGCTGACTGCGCTGTTAAGAAGCCCCAGCGCGCATTTTATGTCTTGAATAACGTGCAAATCTGTGGGTATGTTTTTATCGACCTCAGATTTGTCGATATCAATTTGTATAATTTTTGCGTGGGAAGCAAACTTGCTTGCATCCCCCGTCACTCTGTCGCTGAACCGTGCGCCTAGAACAATCAACAGGTCGCAGTTTTGGAACGCCATGTTGCTGGCCTTGGTGCCGTGCATGCCGACCAGTCCGGTGGACAGCTTGTGATCGCCCGGGAAGCTGCTTGTTCCCATCAGTGTGGATGCGACAGGCGCGTCGATTTTCTCTGCGAACTCGAAAAGCTCGTCTGCTGCACCTGAGAGCACTACTCCCCCGCCTGCGAGAACAACAGGACGCTGAGCCGCATCAATCATCTCTTTGATGGTTTGTACAGGCACATCTGAAACTTTGCAAAACTCTGCATATGTTTCGGTCGGCACGATATACTCGCACTCCTCGCCGAAAACATCGCTTGTTATGTCAATAAGCACAGGACCCGGCCGCCCTGCCCGAGCAAATGCAAACGCTTCGTGGAATACGCGCGCTACATCTTTCGCTTTTTGTATTTGGTAGTTGTGTTTGGTCACAGGCATGGTAACGCCCATAATATCGACTTCCTGAAAGCTGTCGCGCCCAAGCAGCGCTGCTTGCACGTTGCCCGTAATCGCTACAACAGGAATCGAGTCCATATATGCGGTTGCAAGCCCAGTAACGAGGTTGGTTGCCCCCGGTCCCGAAGTCGCAAAGCACACGCCGACCTTGCCGGTTGCACGCGCATAACCGTCTGCAGCGTGTGAAGCGCCCTGCTCGTGCGCAGTGCAAACGTGGTCGATTTTATCCTCTTGATGAAGCGCGTCGTATAGCTTGATGACTTTGCCTCCGGGATATCCGAAAACAACGTCAACTCCTTCTTTCTTCAAACTCTCCATTACGATTTGTACGCCTGTCATAACGCTTACCCCCTATTTGAGTACTGCACCCTGATCCGCCGATGTTACCATTCTTGCGTATCTGGCCAGCCAGCCTTTTGTGATGTTTGGCTCTTTTTGTTGCAGTTTTGATTTTCTATTCTGTATAGTTTCGTCATCAACGGCAAGGTTTATTTTTCTTGCAGCGATGTCGATTTCTATTATGTCGCCTTCTTCTATGAGTGCTATTAATCCGCCGGCTGCCGCTTCGGGAGAAACGTGACCGATTGCCGCGCCTCTTGTCGCTCCGCTGAAGCGTCCGTCTGTGATGAGCGCGACTTCTTTATCGAGACCCATTCCTGCAAGCGATGACGTTGGCGAGAGCATCTCTCTCATGCCGGGGCCGCCCGATGGTCCTTCGTACCTGATGACAACTACATCGCCGCTGACGATTTTACCATCGTAGATAGCTTCTATTGTTTCCTCTTCGCTCTCGAAAACACGCGCAGGTCCGCTATGTATCATCATTTGCGGATCGACTGCGGACTGTTTGACAACGCAGCCGTTTGGCGCGATGTTGCCGCGCAGTATGGCGATACCGCCTTCTTTTGAGTACGGCGCCGCGACACTTTTGATGACGCTGCTGTCCGTAATTTGCGAATTGGCGATTGCTTCACCCATTGTTTTAATGTTCACGGTCATTGCGTCTTTGTTGATAAGACCGTTTTTGGCAAGCTCGTTGAGGACTGCATATACGCCACCTGCGTAGTATAAGTCGAGAATGTGGTGATCCCCAGCCGGCGAAAGCTTACACAGGTTTGGTGTGCTTTTGCTGATTTTATCTACAAGCTCTAAGCTAAGTTTGATGCCGCACTCGTTAGCAATAGCCGGAAGGTGCAAAACAGAGTTTGTTGAGCAGCCGAGTGCCATGTCTATACGAAGACCGTTCTCAAACGCTTTTTCCGTCATGATGTCGGAGGGTTTTAAATCTGCCTCGAGAATCTTCATCAGATGCTCGCCGCTTTCCTTGGCAAAACGGATGCGGGCTGCCATGACAGCGGGTATTGTGCCGTTGCCGTCGCGTGCCATGCCGAGTGCCTCTGTCAGGCAGTTCATGCTGTTTGCCGTGAACATACCGGAGCAGCTGCCGCAACCCGGGCAAGCGCTGTTCTCGAGCTTGTTTAAGTCCGCTTCGTCCATTGTGCCAGCGTGAACAGACCCAACAGCCTCGAATACTTGGGAAAGACTGTTGTCTTTGCCTTTTAGGTCTTTGCCGGGAAGCATTGGACCGCCGCTGACGAATATCGACGGACGGTTAAGCCGTGCTGCGCCCATAAGCATGCCGGGTACTATTTTGTCGCAGTTTGGCACATATGCTACAGCGTCAAACGCGTGACCCATTATCATGGTTTCTACGCTGTCGGCGATAAGCTCACGCGAGGCGAGCGAATATTTCATGCCGATGTGACCCATTGCGATGCCGTCACAAACGCCGATTGTCGGCAGCAGGACAGGTGTACCACCTGCGCTACGAATGCCGTCAGCAACAGCTTTTGCGATTTTGTCGAGGTGAATGTGCCCCGGTATAATCTCGTTTGCGGCATGTACAACCGCCACGAGCGGACGAGCCAGTTCGTTGTCAGTGTATCCCATCGCTTTAAAAAGCGATCTGTGCGGCGCTCTGTCTACGCCTTTTTTTACGCTGTCACTAATCATATTATTTCTCCATGTTTGCGATTACCGCATCTGTCATTTGTGTTGTAGTTAAAGTCAGCTCGCCGGGCAGTGCAATGTCCTTTGTGCGTGCACCGTCGGTGAGCGCTTTGTCTACAGCTTTCTCTATCTTGTTCGCGAGGTCGTCTTGACCAAGCGAGTATTTTAGCATCATAGCTGCCGACATAATTGTTGCCAGCGGGTTTGCAAGCTCTTGCCCTGCAATATCGGGCGCGCTGCCGTGAACAGGCTCGTACATACCGAGCGTTGTGTCACCGAGACTTGCTGAGGGTAGCATACCGATTGAGCCGGTAATCATTGCCGCTTCGTCCGAGAGGATGTCTCCGAACATGTTGCCCGTGACGATGACGTCAAACTGCTCCGGATAGCGGACAAGCTGCATTGCCGCGTTGTCTACGTACATGTGGTTTAGGGTAACTTCGGGGTAATCCAAAGCGACTTCTTCGACATATTTGCGCCAGACGCGTGAGGATTCGAGCACGTTTGCTTTGTCAACGCTTGTGACTTTTTTATCGCGCTTCATTGCTGCTTTGAAAGCGACGTGCGCGATGCGCTTGATTTCGTAATCGCTGTATTTTAGCGTATCGTATCCGCTGGTTTCGTCTCTGTCTTTTTCGCCAAAGTAAATGCCTCCTGTCAGCTCACGCAGAACGAGGATATCCAGACCGTCCTTAACGAGTTCCGGCTTTAGCGGACAAGCTTCACTGAGCTGTGGGAAAAGAACGGCAGGACGAAGGTTGGCGAACAGTCCGAGCGCGCCTCTGAGCCCAAGAAGTGCGTTCTCAGGACGCATATCTGAACCAAGAGTGTCCCACTTTTCGCCACCGACTGCTCCGAGGAGCACAGCATCGCTTGCTTTAGTGCCCACCACCGTTTCTTCGGGAAGCGGCTTACCCACTTCGTCTATTGCACAGCCGCCTGCGAGGTAGCTGGTGTAATTAAGCTCAACGTCCGTGCCCTTTGTCGCATAATCGAGCACACGTATTGTCTCGGCTATTACTTCCGGTCCGATACCGTCCCCCGGTATCACTGCTATGTTGAATTTCATATATTCTCCTTAAATAGTGTTTTGCAAAAGTATATGGTCTATTGAGTCGATCAACGCAAACAGGCTGGCTTCGATAACGTCTGTTGAGACGCCCATGGTGCGCCAGTAATTCTCGCCGTCGGTTGACTCTATGATGACGCGAACCTTTGCTGCCGTTGCAGCGTTGGTGTCGAGCACACGAACTTTGTAGTCGGCCAATGAGATGTCGATTAGCTGCGGGAAGAACTGCCCCAATGCCTCTCGGAGAGCTTTGTCGAGAGCGTTGACCGGGCCATTGCCCTCGGCAGCCGTCATACGCGTTTCGCCGTCTACGTGGACTTTGACCACGGCATATGTGCTAAAAGTGTTGCCGACAGTTGGTTCGTCGTTGACCATGTAATGCACAACTTCAAACTTGCTTTCGTATAAACCCAGCTCCTTTATGGCGAAAATGCGAAAACTGCTTTCTGCGCCTTCGAAGCTGTAACCTTCGTTTTCTAAGTCCTTCAGCTTACTCATCAGCTGACTGATTTTTTCTTTCTCGAACGTCATGTCCGGGAATTGTATTTTTAACTTTGCCGCCATCGCGCTTCGCCCTGCGACCTCTGACAGCAGGAACTCGCGAGAGTTGCCGACTAGAGAGGGTTCGATGTGCTCGAAGCTGCCTTTTGCTTTGTTGATGCCGTCAATGTGCATGCCGCCTTTGTGCGCAAATGCGTTTCTGCCGACGTATGGCAGTGATTCGTTAAATGCAATGTTGGTGATTTCTGCAGCTTCTCTGGTTATGCGGAAAAGCTGCGAGATGTGCTCGCCAATGCAGTCGTAATTAAGCTTTAGCTGTAGGTCAGGTATGATTGAGGACAGACGTGCGTTGCCGCTACGCTCTCCGTTGCCGAGCAGCGTGCCTTGCACATGCACTGCACCCAAACTAACGCATAGCAGAGTGTTTGCGACTGCCAGCTCTGTGTCGTTGTGCGCGTGTATACCAAGCTTTACGCTGACAGCGCTGCGAGAAGCCAAAAAAGCTTCTTCGACTTCGCCAAGCATGGCGCCGCCGTTTGTTTCGCACAGCGCGATGCAGTCTGCGCCTGCGCGCTCTGCCGTTTTTATTACTTCAATTGCGTACTGCGGGTTCGCTTTGTAGCCGTCGAAAAAATGCTCTGCATCAAATATGACTTCTCTGCCGTTGTCTTTGAAAAACTTCAACGTGTCATATATCATATTGAGATTCTCTTCGAGTGTTGTGCCGAGAACATCAGTAGCGTGCAAGTCCCACGCTTTGCCGAAAATCGCGACGACTTTTGTGTTTGCGCCGAGCAGAGAGGTTACGCCGACGTCGGTTGCGACATCTGCGTTTTTTCTGCGTGTGCTGCCAAAAGCGACGAGCTTAGCGTTTTTAAGCTCTACCTTGTTTGCCTGCAAAAAGAACTCGCGCTCTTTAGGATTAGAGGCGGGATTGCCCGCCTCAACATAATCAATCCCTAGACTGTCGAGTAATTTGAGCATATGAATCTTGTCAGACAATGAGTAGTTGACTCCTTTGGCTTGCGCGCCGTCCCGCAGTGTAGAGTCAAATACTTCGATTCTCTTTGCCATGATATTGCTCCTCTTATTCCGTGTAGCCTTGTTTAATATTCCGGTTCGTCCTGCCAAGGCATCATTTTGCGCAGCTCTTTACCGACTCTTTCGACTTCAAGCTCTCTCTCCATTCTTCTCTTAGCCAAGAAGTTTGGACGTCCTGCTTTGTTCTCGAGGATCCAATCACGAGCGAACGCGCCGCTTTGGATCTCGCCCAGCACTTTGCGCATCTCGTTCTTTGTGTCTTCTGTGATAATGCGAGGTCCAATCATGTAATCGCCGTACTCAGCTGTGTCGCTGATTGAGTATCTCATGTAGCTAAGACCACCCTGAATGACCATATCAACGATAAGCTTCGTCTCGTGAACTACTTCGAAGTATGCGCTTTCCGGATCGTAACCTGCTTCTACGAGGACCTGGAAACCAGCTTTCATCAGCTCGGACACACCACCGCAAAGAACAGCCTGCTCGCCAAAGAGGTCAGTTTCTGTTTCTTCTTTGTAAGTTGTTTCGAGGATGCCTGCGCGTGCTCCGCCAACGCCCGCTGCGTATGCAAGACCGATGTCATGCGTGTTGCCTGATGGGTCTTGATGAACGGCGATGAGGCACGGAACGCCTTTGCCTTCGACGTACTGGCTGCGCACTGTGTGACCGGGGCCCTTAGGCGCGATCATGAACACGTTGATGTCGTCTGCCGGCTGAATCTGATTAAAGTGAATGTTAAAGCCGTGAGCGAACATCAGGTATTTGCCAGCTGAGAGGTTTGGCTCTATCGCGTTTTTGTAGAGAACGGGCTGCAGCTCGTCGTTAACCAAGATAACGATGATGTCTGCCTTCTTAGTAGCTTCTGCCGCCTCAAATACGTCAAAGCCCGCTTTTACCGCTCTGTCCCAAGCTGCGCCGCCTTTGAGCTCTGAAACGATGACGTTTACACCCGATTCACGCAGGTTCTGAGAATGTGCGTGTCCTTGGCTGCCGTAGCCGACGATAGCCACTGTTTTTCCGTCAAGTAGTTTTGGGTTACAATCCTTCGCATAATACATTTTAGCCATTTTGGTAGTGCCTCCTAATAATTTTAATTATTTTGATTTCAATTATATTTATATAAGAGTTCACAATGTGCATGAACAACCTAATAAAATCACAGCTTTGAGTTGTAAAGCATTTCGTCTCCGCGCTCTAGAGCAACCATGCCGGTTCTTGCGATCTCAGTAATCCCGAACTTGCTAAGCAGCTTGATGCTTTCGTTGATGTATGATATTGTGCCTATCAGCCGAACGGTGGTTGTGTCCTCGCCAATGTCGAGCACTCTGCCGTTGCGAGAGTTTACGACGTCCATAAAGGCGATTCGGTCATTTGCAGTCGGAGCGACTTTGATGAGCGCGAGCTCTTGCATGGTGCCTGATTCGTGGTGAATCTCTTTAATCGCTTTGACATCCAGCAGTTTGTCGATTTGCTTGATGACTTGGTCGATGACAGCATCGTCTGCAAACATGACGATTGTGATGCGCGTCAGTTTTGGGTTGCTTGTGACGCCGGCAGCCAAGCTTTCGATGTTAAAACCACGGCGGCTTATCAGCCCGGCAACTCTGCTTAGCACGCCCGGTTGGTTTGTTACGATAAACGATATTACTCTTTGCATAGCCACTACCTCTTTCGCTTCATTATATTAAAAAAACCGCTACTCAACAATAATTATTTGAAGAGACGCAGTTAGAATCTAACCTCGCGGTACCACTCATCTTGCCTTAAACAGACCACTTCAGACTCATAATAAGTCCTAAATCTGTAACGGGATTAGCCGGCGATGTCTACTCACTTCAACATGCAGCTCCGGAGGGATTTGTATAACACTTCGCTGCCGGTTTGCACCAATCACCAGCTCTCTGAAAACGCAAGTCCTAAACCTGTCTCCTTCAACGCTATTATATAGTGTACATACTAACGCACAACGGTTTTTTTGTCAATAAGAAAAAAGAGATTTGGGAAATATATTGATGTGTGTTAATGCGTAAAAAAAGAGCGAGTGACGTATAGTCAATCGCTCCTCTGTTTTGTGGTAATTAGTCGACTGTTGTCATGTATTCTATCAGGTCGACGATTTTGCACGAATATGCCCACTCGTTGTCGTACCATGCTACGAGCTTAACGAAGTTTTCGCTGAGCATGATGCCGGCGTTTGCGTCGAAGATGCTTGTGCGCGGGTCGGTGATGAAGTCGCTGGATACTACCATGTCTTCTGTGTATCCGACTACGCCCTTCATTGCGCCTTCGCTTGCTGCTTTCATAGCTGCTTTGATCTCGTCGTATGTCGCTGCTTTTTCGATACGAACAGTTAAGTCAACTACCGATACGTCGGCTGTAGGAACGCGGAAAGCCATGCCTGTCAGCTTGCCGTTGAGCTTAGGAATAACCTTGCCAACTGCTTTTGCTGCGCCTGTTGAGCTTGGGATGATGTTGAAAGCAGCGCCTCTGCCGCCTCTCCAGTCCTTCTTGCTTGGACCGTCAACAGTTTTCTGTGTTGAAGTAGTTGCGTGAACCGTTGTCATAAGACCCTCTACGATACCGAAGTTGTCGTCGATAACCTTTGCAAGCGGTGCAAGACAGTTCGTTGTGCACGATGCGTTTGAAACGATGTCCATGTCTGCTGTGTATTCAGTGTTGTTTACGCCCATTACGAACATTGGAGCGTCTGCCGAAGGAGCCGAAATAACGACTTTCTTTGCGCCACCCTTAAGATGCGCGCTTGCTGATTTGATGTCTTTGAAAACGCCTGTGGAATCTACAACGTAGTCTGCACCGCAAACGCCCCATGGAATCTCTTCCGGGTTCATCTTGTCGTAAACTTTGATTTCCTGACCGTTTACAACGATTGCGCCGTCTTTGTGCGTTGCAGTTCCGTCAAACTTGCCGTGAACTGTGTCATACGTGAGCATGTAAACCATATAATCCGGAGCGATGAACGGGTCGTTTATACCCACGATGTCCACGTTCGGGTTGCTCATTGCCGCACGGAAAACGAGTCTTCCGATACGTCCAAAACCATTGATACCTACTTTAATTCCCATTTGTAATTTTCCTCCTAAATTAATTAAAAACTTTTATCGCCTTTATTTTAAGGCATGTGGCATAAAAAAACAACATAAAAAAGTTGTTATTCATCTATTGTTCGCATTTAGTCAAAATCAAGCCCGAAAACCGATTCCGGGCTTGATGCAAAACTATGTTATACAGGGTGGATCATGTTCTCGCTATCGAGCATATCAGCGTCTACGCCGTACTTTTGCGCGCGTCTGAACTCGAAGAACTTGATTGCGACCTGCGGGAACAGCGCGTAGGACAATACGTCCTCCTCCTGCTCCATGTATTCTTTGATCTCTTCTCTGTATTTGTCGAGCTCTGGCGGGATATCATCGGCAGGACGATGCGTGATTACCACGTCGTCTCCGATGCACTGCTTTCGTACGTCTGCATTGACTTCGCCCGGAAGCTTGCCGTACTCGCCGCGAAGTAATCCTTTGCTCTCGTTGGTAACCATCTTATAGCGCTCGCCCGCTAGTATGTTGAAAACCGCTTGGGTGCCGACGATTTGGCTTGTCGGTGTAACCAGCGGCGGATAACCGAAGTCTTCGCGAACACGCGGAACTTCTGCCAAAACCTCATCAAGCTTGTCTGACGCGCCCTGTTTCTCAAGCTGGCTCAAAAGATTACTGAACATACCGCCCGGGATTTGGTATATCAGCGTTTTAATATCTACACCGAGAACTCCGGGTTTTAGGAAACCGTCGTCTTTGAGACGCTGCGCAACACCTTTGAAGTGCTGTGAAATTTCGTTAAGCTCTGCGATGTCCATACCTGTGTCATACTCTGTGCCCTGCAAAGTTGCAACCAACGATTCGGTACATGGTTGTGCTGTACCGTTTGCTAGAGGCGCAAGCGCTGTGTCAACGATATCTACACCGGCTTCTATTGCCTTGAGGTATGTCATATCGCCCGTACCGCTTTTGTTGTGTGTGTGTAAATGTATCGGACATTTAACTGCTTTTTTAAGCTCTTTAACGAGCTCGAATGCTTCGTACGGCAGCAGCAGATTTGCCATGTCTTTGATGCAAATAGTGTCTGCGCCCATCTTTTCGAGTTCAACAGCAAGGTCAATGAAATACTGCCTTGTGTGAACAGGGCTGGTTGTATATGAGAAACACGCTTCGCAAAGACCGCCGTATTTTTTGGTTGCCTTCATTGCTTGCTCCATGTTTCTCGGGTCGTTGAGCGCATCGAATATACGAAAAACGTCGATGCCGTTTTCGACAGCTTTTTTTACAAACAGATCTACAACATCGTCTGCGTAGTGTTTATAGCCTAAGATGTTCTGACCGCGAAGAAGCATTTGCAGCCGTGTGTCCGGCATCGCCTTCTTAAGCTGCCTGAGGCGTTCCCACGGATCTTCGTTTAAGAAACGAAGGCATGAGTCGAACGTTGCGCCGCCCCACATTTCGAGCGACCAGTAGCCCGCTGCGTTAAGCTGTGCCGCCACCGGCATCATTTCCGATGTTCTCATACGTGTTGCTGCTTGGGATTGATGTGCGTCCCTTAATATCGTATCAGTAATTCCTACTTTACCCATTTATATATCCTCCCTTAATTTCGCTTATCCGAAAAGCGACAGCAATACGCCCGCCGCAACAGCAGAGCCGATGACTCCCGCTACGTTTGGTCCCATTGCGTGCATCAGCAGGAAGTTCTTTGGATTTGCTTCCTGACCGACTTTTTGCGATACTCTTGCTGCCATTGGCACAGCGGAAACGCCCGCGCTGCCGATGAGCGGATTGATTTTGCCGCCCGAAATCTTGTTCATCAGCTTGCCGAGAAGCACGCCGCCTGCGGTACCAAAGCTGAATGCGATGAGACCGAGAACGATGATGAACAGCGTTTGCAGTTTCAAAAACTCTTGACCAACTGCCGTTGCACCAACCGTGACACCAAGGAATATGGTGACGATGTTAATCAGCTCGTTCTGTGCTGTTTTGCTTAGCCGCTCTGTAACAAGGCTTTCTCTAAACAAGTTGCCCAGCATCAGCATACCGACGAGTGGTGCGGCTGACGGAAGCAGCAGTGAAATAAACAGAGTAACCACAATCGGGAAAATAACCTTTTCCGTTTTGCTGACAGGTCGCAGCTGTTTCATGACGATCATGCGCTCTTTTTGTGTTGTCAGCGCCTTCATGATAGGCGGCTGTATTACCGGAACGAGTGCCATATATGAATATGCTGCAACTGCGATTGGACCGAGTAGATACGGCGCTAATTTTGAAGTAACGTATATTGCTGTCGGACCGTCTGCGCCTCCGATGATACCGATGGAGCTGGCTTCGGTTGGACTGAATCCAATTAGCAGTGCGCCAACAAATGCAACAAATATGCCAATCTGTGCGGCTGCACCGAGTATTAAGCTCTTTGGGTTTGCAATCAGCGGTCCAAAGTCTGTCATAGCACCAACGCCAAGGAATATCAATGGCGGGTATATGCCAAGCTTTGTGCCTTGGTATAGGTAGTATAAAAGTCCGCCGTTTGCATAGTTCTCAGCGTGTGTGACTACGTAATTCGCTCCGCCGGACGCGGCTGCGTCGCTGCCAGATGCCTCTACGAGGTTCAATAGCTCGTATGGAGCATCTGTGATGCCAGTGCCCGGCAAATTGGCCAATATCATGCCAAACGCGATTGGAACGAGCAGTAATGGCTCGAATTTTTTAACGATTGCCAAGTATAAAAGTATACATGCAATGACGATCATGACGATTTGCTGCCATTGCAGGTTTGCAAATCCCATGTTAGCCCAGAAATTACCTAAGGCGTCGCCTAGATTAAAATCCATGTTGTTAACCCTCCTTTAAGAATTTGTTGGATGTGCTATGCAATAACGATAAGCACATCGTGAGAGTTAACAGCTGCACCTGCTGCTACTTGTATGCCGGCTACTTTGCCGGATACAGGTGCAAGTATTTCGTTCTCCATTTTCATTGCTTCGAGTATCATCAGTATATCGCCTTCGGCTACGCTGTCGCCGACTGCTACCTTGACATCAAGAATGTTGCCGGGCATTGGTGCTTCCACCGGCGTGCCGTCTGCTACCGCTGCCGCTGGGGCTGCCGCTGCTGCCGGAGCTGCCGCTGCCGCAGGTGCTGCCGCCGCGCTCGGTGCTGCGATTGGTGCCGGGGCTGCTACTGCGCCGCCGCCGATTTCTTCTACTTCTACATCATAGCTTGTGCCGTTTACATTTATTTTGAACTTACGCATTTTATATCCTCCATCTATTAATATCTAAATTGTTCGTATTTGCCTTCTCTGCCCCATGCAGGTGTGCTGGCACCGGAGCGCCGCAGTGACTTGATTCGTATGCCGTTGGACGAAGTCCCAAGGCTGGCTGCAATCGCTGCTGTGATGACTGCGATGAGAGCCGGGTCGTCGGATGGCGGCGAATCTGCAACTGCTTGCTCTGACTTGTCAACAGAGATGATAGTTGCCTTTTTAGCAGCTTTTGCCTGTGCTCGCGCTAGTTGTCTTGCTGCTTTTTTATCCGCCATCTTGGCTTTCTTAGCTGTTGTTATTGGAAGCAGCCAGCCAAAGAACTTTGGATAAGCGAACGTCAGAACGATTAGAAGCACCAGTGCTACAAAAACAACGACTACGCCGAGAACAGTTACACTTCCACCAAGTCCCCACGCTTCGTTTGTCGGGAGCCGGTCGGGAAAATCAAAAAATCCATTCATGATTATCCCCCCTTAAAACATTCTGGTGCCGTGTTTCTTTGGAAGAGCACCTTCTCGTTTGCCTACTGCAAGCTCTAGCGCGCCTGCAATACGTTGTCTTGTTTCGCTTGGGTAGATGACTTCGTCAACATAGCCCATTTTTGCAGCTTCCCAAGGAGAAGCGAATGTTTTTGCAAATGTGTCGGCAGCTTGCTTACGTGCTTCACTTGGCTCATCAGCGCCCGCTATGTCGCCGCGCATCAGAATGTCTGCGGCTGCGTCCATCGGCAGGCAGGAGATAACAGCGTTTGGCCATGCGAAAACCATGTCTGCGCCCATTGACCTCGGAGACATGGCAACGTAGCCTGCGCCGATTGCTTTGCCGGTGATTACGTTGACCATTGCAACGCTGCTCTGAGCGTATGCGTACATCAGCTTAGCGCCCGATTTGATGATACAGCCGGGATTTTTGCTTGTGTCGAATCCGGGAGTATCAGTGAATGTGATAATCGGTATACCGAAAGCGTCACAGAATGAAATGAAACCGGCTGCTTTACTGCAAGCCTTTCCATCCAGTGATGCGCCGGGGTTGTTTGCAACTACGCCGACACTGCGACCACCGACTCTTGCAAACCCTGTGAGAATTTGCATGGCATAAAACGCCTGCGTCTCGAAGAAAACGCCGTTGTCCATAACGGAGTTTATCATTTCGCGAATGTCGTATGCGCCTTGATAGTTTGTGATTTGACGGTTTACGTCATCGCCCTCGACATATGGAGCGTCAACGAGGTTGTTGTCCGGCAAAAAGCCGAGAAGCTGTTTTAAGTAGTAGAACGTGTCGTTTTCGCTATCGCACTTGAAGTGAGTAAGGCCCGTCGTGGTTGCGTGCAGTGCAGCGCCGCCGATTGCTTGCAAGTCTGTGTCGCTGCCCGGTTTGTTGTATGAAGCCGGAGCGCTTGTAAAGATGCTGCTTACGTCCTGCGTCATAAACACAAAGTCGCTGAGGGGCACGAGGTATGAAGCTGTGCCGGCTGCAGTGCCGCAAACTGCTGTGATGATTGGAACGACGCCAGACAGCTCTGTCATCTTGCAAATAACAGATGCGTAGGCTTCAAGCGCGCCTGCGCCCTCACCGAGACGTGCACCCATAGAATCTAGCAGAGCGATAACAGGAAGCCCTGTTTTGCCAGCCATGTCCATCACTTTGACAATCTTCTTTGCGTGCATTGCGCCCATCGCGCCGCCTAGTACCGTGTGGTCCTCGGAAAAAACATAAACCCCGCGACCGTCAATCGTACCGTATCCCGTCACAACGCCTTCACCCGGAGCGCTTACTTCTTTGAGTCCGGCAACAGAATTTGATTGCTGCGCCAGTGCGTCCGTTTCGACAAAACTTTCTGAATCGAGAAGTTTGGTGATTCTTTCTCGAGCCGTTAGTTTGCCGGAAGTGCGTTGAGCGTCTTGCTTTTCTTTGCTTTCACCGACAGACTTTCTTTTCTCTGCCAGCAGGTCAAAACCATAAAGTTCGCTCATGTAGTACTCCTCCTATAAATTGTATCTAAAAACTATCAAAAAAAATAAAACGTTATTTTAACATCATTCTATCCCATATTCGTTATTCTACATAATATACCTTTTTCCTTTAAATTTCTATTAAATAATTATGTTTTTATGCAAATTGTTATAAATAAGCACGATATCTTCAAATTTGTGTCAACTTTTGTATTTCCGGCGCGGAAAGACTACGCCATTTGCCAACTGGGAGATTTCCGAGTTGAAGGTCTCCTACAGCGACTCTTTTAAGAGATGAAACCCTGCACCCGGCAAGCAGGAAAAGTTTTTTTATGTGTCTGTTTTTACCCTCGTGTATCGTAATGTAAAGCTCGGTACGTTTGCTGGTTTTACTGATGATATCAATAATTGCTCCGGCAGTCCGCTGACCGTCTAAAACTACGCTGCCGCAAAGTGTTTCAATCGCATGATCGCTAAGCACGCCTTTGACGACAGCGTAGTATTTTTTGGCGACCTCGTATTTCGGGTGGGTGCATTTGTATGCAAAGTCTCCGTCGTTAGTCAGCAGCAGCAAACCCTCTGTGTCGAAATCCAAACGACCCACCGGGAAAACTCGTGCGTCTATACCGTCAAGCAAATCGATTACGGTTTCGCGGCCTCTGTCATCGGAGCAGGACGACAGAACACCAGCGGGTTTGTTGAGCATGATATACACCATAGTTTGGTCTATTCTGATAAGCTCGCCATTCAAACAAACGACGTCGCTGCTTGTGTTGACGTCGTATCCCATCGTAATTATTAGCTCACCGTTGACGGTGATTTTGCCGGCAGCTATTAGCTCGTCCGCTCCCCTGCGTGACGCTATACCGCATGCTGCGATGTATTTGTTTAGTCTCAAGAAGTGTCCTCCGTGATGAGAAGTAATTGATTACAACCCATCGTAACTTAGTTTTCTCGTTTGTATACTATCACAGCAATTATTGAGATGACAAGCCCGCTGTGCTGCGCTAATTGCAAAAGCTGCATTAAAGTTGCAATAAAAAACAACACGTTTATTTAAAATGTGCTGTTTTAACCGGTAATTACACCGGTGCTATTACTCGTTTAACTTTAGGCTTGGTAAGTCCTTCAACGATTCTATGCCAAAGTGGCGCAGAAACTCGTCATTTGTGACGTACAGCAATGGGTTGCCGAGCGTTTTTTTACGCCCTTTGCGTACGATGAGACCGCGCTCGAGAAGCATTGACAAGGAGTAGTTGCACGCAACGCCGCGAACTTGCTCTATCTCTATGCGCGTGATGGGCTGTTTGTAGGCGATTATGGAAAGCGTTTCGAGCAGCGATTGAGAAAGCCTTGATTTGCGAATGGGCGCAAGAGCTTTGTCGATGTATGGCATGTAAGCGGGGTTTGAGCAAAGCTGGAGTTTGTTATCGATTTTCTTGAGCAGTATGCCCGATTCTTCTCTCTCTAGCTCACAAATGGTATCGTTTGCGATTGACATCAGCGATTTTACCGGTATATCAAGAGAAACGGCGAGCTCGGAAAACGGCACTGCGTCTC
Source organism: Clostridia bacterium (assembly GCA_018648645.1). GTDB lineage: Bacteria > Bacillota > Clostridia > Christensenellales > SZUA-584 > JABGQS01. Next base: position 33,179 of record JABGQS010000018.1, on the reverse strand, counting down.
CCGCTACAAACAATATGGCTAAAAGCGAATTTTTGATTGCCGACTCGTTCATACTGCTTTCGCCTTTCTGGTTTGGGTGATTTTGATGTCCTCGTAGTTGGTGGTTTGCGATATCGTCACGATGTTTTCGTGCATGAGTTCGAGCAAGGCGATAAACGTGACTGCGACTTCCATCTTTGAGCTGGCATCAGAAAACAGTGAAGAGAAAGTTGCGCTGCCGATTTCGCTGAGGGTGCGCAGGATGTATTTCGAACGGTTCTTGATTGTGAAAATGTCGTGGTGAATAGCGACCTCGTCGATGTGCTCGGGCGCAGTGTCGGGAACACGAGCCAAAACTTCAGCGAATGCCTCGATCAGCGCGTCCATCGTCATTTCCTCGAGAATGACGTGCTCGTCAGGAAAAGCGACCTCTTCGGGGAGCTTGAAAAACGCTTTGCGCGCGCCGCCCTCGTACTCCTTCAAAGTCACTGAAGCGTCTTTAAACGTTTTGTATTCCTTCAGTCTTGCAATTAAGTCTAGCTCGGGGTCTTCCTCCATATCCTCGTCAAACTCGTTTGCGGGCAGTATCATGCGCGATTTGATGTAGACGAGCATTGCCGCCATCTCGAGGAACTCGCTTGCCCTGTCCATCGACAGCGTGTCCATGGAAGCAACGTATGACAAGTACTGCCCTGTCACCTTGGATACAAAGATTTCCTCGATGTCGATGCGAGCTTTGCCGACAAGGTGGAGCAGAAGATCGAGCGGGCCATGGAACTGTTCAATTTTTACTTTATATTCAATCGTATTCATCTAAATAAACAACCCAAAAAACCAAGAGTAAGCATTGAGTACCAGACCTGCCATAGTACCGAGATAGAGAGTAAATATGTTAGGTATAATACTGATGAACCTCGGTATAAATATTAAGCCCAGTAGCACAAAATAGCCGTATCGCATATATGCAAAATAGAACTTTTGACTTCTTCTCGCGATAAATCCTTTTACCAAATGGTGACCGTCAAGCGGCGGTATCGGTATCAGGTTGAAGAAGCACAAAATTATGTTTATGTAAACGATATTTATGATAATCATTAGAACAATTGTGTTCTCTACGCCAAAGACAATTAGTAAGAAATATATCAAGTAAAACACGAAAGACAGTATGAGATTTGTGGTTACACCGGCAAGGGCGACAAGAACGTTGCCTTTTTTGTAATTAGTATAATTTCTTGGGTTTGTCGGAACAGGTTTGCCCCAGCCAAAACCAATTAATAGAAAAGTTATTACGCCAAACAACGTAAAGTGTTTAGTAGGGTCTAGAGTTAATCTTCCCAGGTTTTTTGCAGTCGGGTCGCCCATCCTGTTTGCCATCCAAGCATGCGCTGCTTCATGAAACGACAGTGCTATTACAATAGCGGGCAAAAGATATAGTATGTTTAGCAAAAAGCCTGTTATATCGCCACTTAATAGTGAACTAATTGGACTGGTCATTTTTTCTCCATTCTATTATTTTCACCCGTTTAGCGATCAACACGGCAAACGTATGCAGTTACCTAAAAAAACGGCGCACCAATCCGGTACGCCTAATTGTTTTCTCGCAATGCCTACTTGTAACCATCAAAGCGTTTAGGATTGCTTTTGGTGGTTGAAGACGAAACGTTTGAGGTTTGATCGTCGTTTCCAAGAGACATTTCAATTTTTAGTTTTTTGATCTGCTCAACAAGAGCTTCGTTCTCTTTGCTGAGCGCATCGAATTCGTCATGCAGCTTTAGCAAATCGTCTGCGACGTTGATCGCAGTTAGTACTGAAAGCGTGTTAGGGTTAAGGTTGACGTACTGCTCCTTTAAGTCTGCCATCTTTCGATCTACGCAGATAGCAACCCTGTGGATATACTCCTCGCTCTCAAAGCCGGCCATAACGTATTCTTTTCCGCAAATGTTGACAGCTGTACGTGTTTTTTTCATGTTATTATCAACACCCTCACTATATAATAAAATCATTATATATCAAGATAGAGAATAACACAACATCTAAAACCACAAAATGTGGTATTAATCACGTATTTTTGCGCCAAATGCAGCTCCTGCCGCTGCCACTACTGCATCCCTTGCCGCGTTTGCCTCCTCGTCGAGCAATGTGCGCTCTTTTGCACGGAAAACGATGGAGAAAGCAAGGCTCTTTTTACCAGCGCCCAGCTGGTCGCCTGTGTACACGTCGAATAGCTTTGCGCTCTCGAAGAACTCGCCTGCGCTGCTCTTAATGCAGTCGAGCACATCGCCTGCAGGCACGCTTTCGTCGAGTGTCAGCGCAAGGTCGCGCTCTGCGGCGGGGAACCTTGGAAGAGTCTCGTACCTTTTGACGTCGTCGGTGGCTTTGATAATTGCGTGCAGGCTAAGCTCTGCGACGTAAACGCGTTTGTCGATTTCGTAAGATTTAGTGACATCCGGGTGTATCTCGCCAAGCTCGCCGACTTTCTCGCCGTCAATATGAAGCGATGCAGCTCTGCCCGGATGATAGTAAACGGAAGCGCCCGCTGTCAGTTTCGTGTCGAGTATGCCGAACGACTCCAGCAAGTTTTCTACAACGCCTTTGAGCGAAAAAAAGTCCTGTTTGCCGCACAGCGCGATGCAAATGTACTTGTTCTCCTCGGGAAGCTCGTCGCCGCTTGTCGGTGCGTAAACTCTGCCGCTCTCGTAAAGCGCGATGTCAACTACTTTTTGCTTTAGATTGTTTGAAACAACCTTTAGAATGTCCGGCACAGGCGACGTTCTCATATAGCCTTGCTCGTCACCAAGCGGGTTGATAATTTTGACCATCTTGCGGCGATTGTCGTCGGGGTTTAAGTTTAGTTTGTCAAGCTCTGATTTGGCAGCGAATGAGTATGTAACGCATTCAAAGCAACCGAGGGAAACCAATACCGATTTGATTCGGTCGATTGCTCGCTCTTCTGTCGGAACGATACCGCGGATGATTTCGCCTGTCATTTTGGTGGTTGGGATGTTGTCGTATCCAAACATGCGCGCAACTTCCTCGCTGATGTCCTCCCCTATTGTGATGTCGCCTCGAAAGCTTGGGATGTCGCATGTCAATATGTTGCCGTCCACCTTAGTTTTGATGTACACTTTCTCGAGAAGAGCTGCCATTTTTTTAGCGGTTAGATCAGTGCCGAGACGCGCGTTGATTTTATCGGAGTCGGCAATAACATTGCGCGGGGAAATATCGGCAGATAAAACATCGATTTCGCCGCTTACGATTTGCCCTGCGTCCAAAAGCTCGATGAGATGTAAAGCGCGATCTATCGCCGTTTTGCAGCCTGCGGTGTCGACACCCTTGCTGAAACGCATTGCTGATTCTGTCGGTAGCCCAAGGCTGCGAGATGTTCGGCGCGTGTTACCTTGCGCGAACTTAGCGCTTTCGAAAATAATCGTGGTTGTATCGTCTTTGATTTCCGAGTTCTGTGCGCCCATGACGCCAGCGATAGCGATGGGCCCTTCCCCATCGCAAATGAGCAGCATGTCGTCCGTAAGTTTGCGATCCTTGTCGTCGAGTGTCTTGATGACCTCGCCGTTTTGGGCGCGGCGAACGATAATCTGATTGCCTCGAATATTGCTGTGGTCAAAAGCGTGCATAGGCTGACCAGTCTCGAGCATTACGAAGTTGGTGATGTCTACCACGTTGTTGATTGAACGAACGCCGGCAGAAATAAGCCGCTCTTTCAGCCATTTTGGTGACGGACCTATTTTGACGTTTTTGACAGCTCTGGCAATGTAGCGCTCGCACAGGACAGGGTCGTTAACTGCAACACTGACATAGTCGGCAATATTTCCGCCCGATTCTATGAAAGAGACAGTTGGTGGTGTAACGTCTTTACCGAGCGCGGCTGCGCATTCACGCGCGACACCGAGTACGCAAAGGCAGTCGGGACGGTTTGCTCCGATTTCGATTTCGAAAACCGTGTCGGTGAGACCGAGCACGTCACGAAGCGAAGTGCCGAGTTCTAAAGTATCATCAAGGATCATGATGCCGTCGACGTCTGCGCCGGGGTAATCCTCTTCGGTGAGCTCAAGCTCGCTGCCTGAGCACAGCATGCCGAAAGAATTCACGCCGCGAATTTTGCCTTTTTTGATGTTGAAGTCGCCGGGAAGCTTTGCGCCGATGAGAGCAACGGGAACCAGAGCGCCCTCAAAAATGTTGCTTGCGCCACAGACGATTTGCAGAACTTCGCTGCCGATGTCAACGCTGCACAATGAAAGTTTGTCTGCGTCCGGATGTTTTTCGATGGTCAGGATTTTGCCGACCACGACCTTTTTTAGGTGTAGACCTAGCTCCTCGTATCCGTCAACCTCGCTGCCTGTCATGATGAGGCGCTGCATTAGCTGCTCGGGTGCGATGTCCATATCTACGTAATCACACATCCATGTATATGGTGCTATCATTTGATTGTCCTCCTATTTGAACTGCGAGAGAAAGCGAATGTCGTTCTCGAACAGCAGTCGTATGTCTGTTATACCGTATTTGATGGTTGCAAGGCGGTCGAGACCCATACCAAAGGCAAACCCTGTGTAGACCTCCGGGTCGATTCCGCAGCCAGCAAGCACGCTTGGGTGCACCATGCCGCAGCCGAGAATCTCTATCATGCCCGTACCTTTGCATACGCCGCAGCCGCTTCCGCCGCATTTAGCGCAAGTTGCGTCTACCTCTGCGCTGGGTTCGGTGAACGGAAAGTGTCCGGGACGGAACTTCGTTTTGGTGTCCTTGCCGTAGAACTCTTTCAAGAATCTGTTGAGAGTGTCTTTAAGGTTTGCAAAGCTGATGTCTTTGCCCACAACAAGACCCTCGATTTGGTTGAATATCGGCGAGTGCGTAGAGTCGACATCGTCGCTTCGGTATACTCTGCCCGGTGCGATAACGCGAATTGGCGGCTCCTTGCGCAGCATCGTGCGAATTTGCACAGGAGACGTGTGCGTTCGAAGAACGATGTCCGGGGTCACATAAAACGTGTCTTGCATATCACGCGCGGGATGGTCTTTTGGTATGTTGAGCATTTCGAAGTTGTACTTGTCGTACTCTACCTCGGGACCGTCCATAATTTCGAAGCCCATGCTGACAAAAATGTCGCGCGTTTCGTAGTATATTTGTGTGAGCGGATGCAAACCGCCTATGCTGTGCTTTGTGCCGGGAAGCGTGACATCTATATGCTCTTGCTTGAGGCGTTCCTTCTTAGCGACTTCCTCGAGTGCAGATATCTTTTCGTCCATCGCTTTAGTTACGGCGTCACGAATTTCGTTTACGCGCTTGCCAAACAGCGGACGCTCCTTTGGCGCGATGTCCTTCATGCCGCGCAGTGCAGCTGTCAAAGAGCCTTTCTTGCCGAGTACGCCGATGCGGATTTTGTCCAATCTTTCCAGACCCGTCGTGCTGCTAATACTTACGAGTGCGTCTTCCAATAGTTTTTCTAGCTTTGGTGCATTGTCCATGTAACGATTCCCCCTTTGATTTATGCAAATAAAAAAACTCTCGCCTTGGGGCGAAAGTTCGCGGTACCACCCAAATTCACCCTGCGTTTTTGCAAAGCCTCTGACGCGATAACGGCGCGTGCCGGTGCAAACTGCACTGCTCTGCTTGCGAATATTCTCTGTCGCATGCGCGGAAAAGCTTTCAGCCGGTGACTTTTCTCTCTAAAACACACATATTGCGCAGATACTTTTCAAGCATCATCACATTTAACCGCATTATAGCACAGCGCGTGTGCAAATTACAAGTATGTAAGCAAAATTGTATTCATTCATTGTCAAGTCTTGCAAGAAAACGCTCGTATCTTAAATACTTAAATGTCCTGAATGTATTTTTTACTCGCTTTGATGTAAAAAGTAAACCAATAAACAATACATCAAAAGCAAAGTTTAAAGCCCACTCGTTTAGTTTGGAAATATCTAATATTAGTGGCAATAGAATGATAAAATCTATCACCACCACCGCTATGTAAGCGTATTTGAAGAAAGAAATTTTAGAATAAAACAGGATAACACAAGCGATGAGCAAAATAATTTGAGAATTGCTGAGAATACTGTTTGGCGGCAGCTGAAAAATCGCCAGCAATAAGGTACCAAGCAATCTTATTTGAAAAAGTATCAGCCAACCGCCCAAACCGTACGGTTTTTTGGGCGATGCATCTGTGGTTTGATTGTTCATAGTCCTCCAAGCTTAAGCAGTGTCTGCAACGCATGTATGTTGGTTTTGCAATTACGCAAGGATTTCGAGGTCCAAATATTCCATCAATAAATCGTAGAGCTCTATAAGTTTGTCGAAGTTATCGATAAATGCGTCCTCGTAGTGTTTCAGGTCGAATTCGAAGTCTCCGTTGCTTCTCCCCTCCATATAAGCGTCCGTATCCCAAGGGATTAAGTTGTCTATGTTGCTTGCATCCACAACGGAATCAGGTACGATGTAAATTTGCTCTACATATGATGCGTTGTTAAAGTATTTTGCTATTTGCTGAACACACAGGTCAATGGTGAGTGATGGAGGATTGGGCGCGGATGCAGCGAGATCGCCGGATATAATATACGGTATGCCATCTTCGTGTCCGTTTGTCGATACGATAATCTTATCCGTTACTCCCAATTCTTCAAACACCTGCTGAACAGCATAGAACGTGGGCTCGTTGCAAGCGAATACAACATCGAACTCAATACCTGACGCTATGAGGTCCCGCGCTATCTGAAGTGCATATTGGTATTGCCATTGTGAGCTTCTAAGCAGGATTGCAGGTTCCATACCGGCTTCCTTGAGCGCAGTATCAAAACCAATAATTTGAGCTTTTGCCGTCCAATGTTCTAAGTAACCGGGAATATTTACACATTTTGCGCCCGGGTAGTTCTTTGCAACCCATTGCCCAAGCATATATCCCATGTAAGTATAATCTTCGGATACGTAACCTGCTATTTCGTTGTCCTCGTTGATTTTTGGACCGGCGCCTATGAAGAAGATTGGCATCTCAGCTTCGTTTGCAAGCGCAATTGTGTCTGCCGATCCTTCAGTATTTGTTGAAACAACCGCAATCGCGTCCACATTCATGTCGATTAAACTTTGCGCGTTTGATATCTCCTTTTGTATGTTGAAGCTTGAATGCATTGAAATTACTTCAATTCCCATGAGCTCTGCAACAGCGTTAAACGTTTCGCCATACTGGTCATAATATGGGTCGGACCCTGCATTTATGAAACCGATGACTAAATCGGATGTCTCTTTGATAGAAAAAGCATTTTCTGCGTAAACGATGACATCTGCGTCTCTTAGTTTATCCAAAACTTTATTTGATTCAGTTTCATTTAGGAGCGGGAGCCGAACCAGCAAAACCTCTTGCAGACCACTTATATCTTCAAACATATCAATAGACTTGACGATGTCGAGATTAATTAGGGTTACTTTATTAAGTGCTTCCATTTCACCGATTACGTCGATATCCTCTAGTGTATCAAGACCTTTAAGCCGCAAGCTCTTGAGCGACGAAAACGACGAGAGAGTGTCAACGTCATCAATTTTATCCATGTAAACCAGAGATAGGGTTTCGAGTGAACTTAGCTCTCCCAGATCATTAAGGTCTTCTAGGGGCAAACGGGAAATCAATAGTGTTCGCAGTGATTTAATTTTTACTAAAACATCAAAATCGTTTATCTCGTCTAATTCGAGAAGATCCAAGCAGACGAGTGATTCAAACTCTTGGAGCGCATCCAAACTGTCAATATCCAGGTCTGTTAAGGAAAGAATTGAAAGATTGTTCATTTGAGCTAGATCATCAATGTTTGTAATCTCGATGCAATCGTCCAGAAACAGACCTCGAATTGATTCGAGCGCTATGATGTTGGAAAGTTCGACCATACCTTCCGGGTCTTTCACCAGCAAGGTAGTAACGTCCTTGTAATCATGCCATAATATAGAATCGTTTACACTTGTGTCAATAATCATTATTCCGGGTATAAAGATGGTTTTAAGAAGTTCCTCATTCTCATCTTCTATTAGCAAAGTCACGTCTACCGGTTCGTCCATGAAATCTTCTGAAAAGAGTTCATCGATTTCCTCACCATCAATTTCATATGTTATATGTTCTTCTTCTAAGTTATAGGACTCTTCAAAAATATAGATCTCGCCTTCAAAAGTTGAAATACTAAACTGATATGTTTCATATGCAAAACTGTCGAAGGGCAGCACAACGAAAATGACGATTAGAGCAGAAGCAATCAAGACCAGTGCGACAGCGGATAAGGAAATCCAAAGTGATTTTCGGGATTTTCGTACTATTGAGTTTGCAGGGATGTAGGGCGAAGAGGCTTTTACAGTTGCCTTCCGCGGCGGTTGCACGGGCGCGTCGGACGCGGCTCCGCAATTATCACAAAACACATTGTCACCGCTGATTTCGTTTCCGCATTTTTCACAGTACATAACTATCCTCCGTTTTATTGTATAAGGTGTTCAAATGCTCAGCATATCGAATGGACTGAGCACAAGAATCTGAATTTTTTATAAATCAAGACCTGCTGCCTGAGCGGCAGCAGGTCTTAACGCGTGTGTTAATTCATGTAATCACTAAACGCTGTATCGAAAGCTTCGAATAAATCAATGTTGCTGAGGAATGCTCTTTCGTAATCTTCGAGCAAGTATTGGAAGTCGTTGTTTTTGCGCCCCCTCATGTAAGCAGTTACAGACCAAGGAATAGCGGTGTCGATATTGCTGCCTGTGATGACAGAGGGAGGTACAATTTGTAAGGATTGCACGAAATCCTCGCCGTTTAAGTATCGCATAATCTGTTGAACGCAAAGGTCTGCATTAAGCGAAGGCGGATTTGGGGATGATGCTGCGAGCTCGCCAGAAAGCAGGTTCGGCCACGTATCGTCTTTAGCGTTCGCGGATACGATGATTTTGTCAGTTATCCCCAACTCGTCAAAAACTTGCTGAACTCCGAAGTATGTTTCATCGTTGCATGCGAATAACACGTCGAAATCGAGCCCCGATGCAATTAAATCGCGAGCTACCGGGATGGCGTACTGCCTTTGCCAGTCGGAACTGGGGAGCAATATGGCCGGTGGCATGCCCGCCTGCGCAAGTGCCATGTCAAAGCCAACGATTTCGCCCTCGGCGGGACCCTGACCCATAAAACCCGGAATATTTACGCACACAGCGTCAGGATAGTTTTGCGCAACCCACTGCCCAGCGAGATAGCCAATCATTACGAAGTTGTCGGTGACGTGACCGTTAAGTGTGTCTCCGGGGTTGACAGAAGGCTTGCCTGCGATGAAAAAGATGGGAACACCTGCGTCGTTTGCAAGCGCAATTGTATCAGCAGACCTGTTTGAGCTAACTGTTATTACTGCTAAAGCGTCAACTCCGGCAGCAATCAAATCTTTTGCGTTGGACAGCTCTTTTTCCGGGCTGTAATCGGATTGCATAACTATAACCTCGAAGCCTTCGTACTCTGCGATGGTAATGAAGGCGTCTGCAAACTGGGCATAGTAATCGTCGGGACCCGCGTTGATAAAGCCTATTGTCAGCCCTGAAGTATCAAGTTGTGATACAGGCTCTTGCGGGTCAACTTGTGACACAGGTTCTTGCACTTGGTCTTTCTCAAAGTATAGGTTATCTGCGTATACAGTTACGTCGTTGTCTTCCAGATAATCAATTATGTCATCTGCGTCATCCTCGTCTACCAGTGAAAGGTTGATTAAGAAAAGCTCGCGTAAGCCGTTAATATCCTCCAGCACGTCTATGGATTCTAGATTGTGAAGACTAAAAAGTGATAAGGATTCGAGCGATTCCAGTTCATCCAAGGCGTCTATATCTTCGAGTGTGCTAATGTTTTTTAGCTTAAGAAACTTTAGAGATGAGAAGTCCTCGATGCTTTGCACATCGGTAAGCGATTGAATGGATATTATAATTAAGCTCTCAAGCGACTCAAGAGCACCCAAATCGCTTATTTCATCTATGTTTATGGCTGAGACTCGAAGTGACTTTAGGGAGTGCAAGTCTTCTAAAACGTCGAAGTCATCAAGATTATCTAATACTAGGAGGTCTAGGCGGTTGAGCGATTTTAAGTCTTCGAGTACATCAATATCGTCAATGTCCATTATGCAAATTGACAATCCTTGAAGCTGTTCCATTTCTGAAATATCGTCAATATCAGTGATGTTAGTGCACTTATCTAGAAACAGAACCGTTACCGATGTCAACTCTACAATATCTGAAAGTTCGACTACTCCGATTTCGTCAGAAACGTACAGGGTTTGAGCTTCGTCGTAATCGCTCCAACGGACAGAATCGTCCTGTTCAGTGTCCACAATCATGACGCCGGGAATAAATACGGTTTTACGTAAATCACCGTTTTCGTCTTCAATCAGCACAGTGATGTCGGTTGGCTCGTCCATAAAATCATCGGAGAACAGCTCATCATACTCCTCGCCGTCGATTTCGTAAGTGATTTGGTCATTGTCATATTCGAAAATATCCTCGAATATCACAACCTCACCGTCGTTAACATATATGACATAACTGTCTGTTGTGTTTTGCGTATCTGACGCTGGAAGAACGACAAACACGACAATGAGCGCGGATGCTACTAAAACAAGCAGAACCGCGAACAATGATATCCAGAGCGCATTTCGAGATTTTTTTGGTTTGGGCGGTTTAACGTTACCCATTGGTGGAATTTCTACTTTATTGGGTTGGGGTTGTCCCTGTGCGCCGGTGACAGCACCGCATTTTGCACAAAAAGTATCCTCGTTGGTTATTTCGTTACCACATTTTTTGCAATACATAAGAAACCTCCACAGTGTAAATTTGTTCCATTATAGCATATGATAAACTAGTTTACAAATATTTTATTGTTATAGTTGGTTGGTTTAGTTGCGAATTTTGTAAATAAGAATCCCGGCCGCTACAGCAGCATTTAAGCTCTCTGCACTCCCAAACATTGGGATGCTGACGTGGTCGGTCGCAAGCGCTGTAATCGGCTCGCAAACGCCTCTGGCTTCGTTGCCGATGACTAGGCAGCAAGACTGCCATGGTAAGTCGAAATCGCTTTGTCCGGACATGTGCGCGGCTGCGATACGATACCCGTTTGAACGCAATTCGGATAGATATGGCAGCAAATCGGTTTTGACGATTGGCAGGTGGAACACGCTGCCCATAGAGGCGCGTACGGACTTTGGCGATAGAAAATCTGCACACGAATCCGACATCACAACGCCGGCACATCCTGCGGCATCCGCTGTGCGAATCATGGTCCCGACGTTTTGTGGGTCGGCAACACCGTCCAGCGCAAGAATAAAGCCGCTTTTTGGAATAATGTAACTTGGGTAAGTTGCAATGGCTGCAACGCCTTGTGAAGTTTTACAGTCGCTGATGGCGTTCATCACATGCTGTTTTACCGGATAAACTTCGACTTTCATATTTGCCGCGAGGTCTGCAATATCTTTGTGTTGTCCTTCGATAACGATGAGGCTTTTCAACAGGTTTGGCATGTGAGAAATAAGCTCGCCCACGCATTTTGTACCATCGACCATGAATGCTCCGTACTCATTTCGAGATTTTTTGGATTTGAGGCTTTTTGCCATTTTGACATATTCGTTTTTTGTACTTGTGATTAGTTCGTTCAATTGACTTCACCTTCCTCTACAAGCAAGTACCAATTTGGTAAACTTGTGTACACGTTCAAATCGCGGATATTGTCGTCAATCGTGATCGCGCTGTCAAAAATCAAGGAATTCGTTCTAAAATATAGCCCGATATGTGGAGCCTGTGCAACGAAGTAGTCCTCTAGTGTAATATATGCGGCGACCATGTCTTCGTCGTTTGTTGCAGTCTTGCAGTTTTGGAGCAGTAAATCCATGTTTAAGTCGGTAAATCCGCCATAGTTTGCGCTGCCGCCTGTGCCAATCATGAACGTTGGGTCAGGATTTTGGTCGAGATAGAATGAGCATAGCGCTAAGTCAAAGTCTTTGTTGGCAAGCCGTATGAGGTACTCGCTGTAAGGAACCTCGATTATGTTGACCTCTATGCCGACATTAATGAGTTGTGCTTTAATGTTGTCTGCAACATCGCGACGGTATGTGTCCTCGCTGTTTTCGTAAATTAGCAGATCGATTGTAAGGTCGTACAGCAACGTGTTGATAACAGCTTCGAATACAGGATCGTCGTCTCGATTTTTCCAACCGGCTGTGTCAAGAAGTTCTATTGCTTTTTGCAGATTATACTCGTGAATGTTGGTTGAGCCGCTTGACAGAAACGAATCGAGCGGAATCGGATAGTCGGTTGCGACAGCGTGACCCAGCAGCGCTTTTGATATGAGGTCGCGTTTATCAAGCGCGAAAGCAATAGCCTGACGAACGCTGACATCCGAAAAGACGCCGTCTGTAACGTTCGGTATAAGGCAGTCGTAATACTGCGTCAGATAGTCTAGCGACTCGGTTTGATTGTACTTGATGTATGTGTCTATCGCCAGCGTTGATGTTGTAACAAAATCGAGCAGGTTTGAATCGAGCGCGACAAGCTCGGTGTCGTGGTCTGAGTAGCAAAGCGCGGTAAGCTTTTGTATGTATGGTGGTTGCTTCCACCAGACATCGCTGGCAATGAGCTGCATTTGCTCGCGCTTGTCGTATTCTGTGACGAGATAAGGACCTGTGCCGACCGGCAAGTGCGTTTCTATGTCGGTAGTTTCCGCAAAGCTTTGGCAAAGAACCGGGAACGTCATAAAGTAGATAGCGGCGTTACTTGGCTCGCTTAACGTGATGGCTATAGTGTAGTTGTCTGTAGCGATGTACGAAACGATTAAGTGATTGTAGACTGCGAACCGGGATTCCTCCGGTGACAGATTCATGATTTGGTCGATGGTGTATATGACATCGTGCGCTGTGAACTGGCCGTAATCCTGCTGCCACTGCACACCGCGTCTCAGCTTAAATGTCCATATGGTGCCCGTTGCGTCGGCTTCCCACGTTTCGGCAAGCTCTGCAGTCGCTTTGCCGTCTATGTCGATGTGAACGAGCTGCTCATAGACGAGAGTTAATAGATTAGTCAGTTCGACATTGTGGACTTTTAGCGGATTTATCGTTGCCGGGTTTTTGGGCATAGGAAAAACAAGCTCTCCCCCGATTTTCGGGACCGGATCTTTGATAACCGGCGGAAGAGTATATTGCGGTATTTCCTCAACTGCCGTGTCTTCCTCTATCAGCACGTCCCCTGCGCACGCACAGGTAAGGAGCAGCGATATTGATACAATTATTATTGCAATTTTTTTATAGATCATTGTATAAACCTTTATATATGTTGTAGTAGCGTTTGATTCGCAGCACGTAGTTCTCCGTTTCCTCATACGGGATTTCACGAAGAGTTCCGTCTGAGTCTATCCACTCTTCAACTTTTGATGGTCCTGCGTTGTAGGCTGCGAGAAACTTTTCTGAGTCGTTTTCGAACTTAGCACCCAAATAACTGAGATACCAGCAGCCAATTCTGATGTTGATATCTGGGTCTAAAAGCATCTGCTCATTGTATGATTCGATGCCGATTTTTTCTGCTGCCCATTCACCGGTGCCGGGGATTATCTGCATGACACCAACGGCACCCGCTGAGGAGCGCGCGGTGTCGTCAAAGCCGCTTTCTGCGAAGATGACGGCACATACCAGATACTTGTCTATTTCATATTCCTCGCTGTATTTGATTATAGACTCCTCGTAATCTAAAGGAAATATTTTATATACTAACACCCCGCGCACAACAAACGCTGTGGCGCATACCAGCAATATGCACAAAACCGTCCAAATTTTCATTTTTGTTGTTATAGCTGTGTTTTCTTGTTTACTCATTCACTTACCTCGTTGTAGGTTGGCTTGTTTAGCAACGTATCTATCTTATTATATAGCGAAGACAAATCTTCGTTGTTCTCAATGATTTCGTGTGCAAACGGTTTCATTTGCTCGTCGCTCAGCTGCTTGTCCATGCGCTGACGCACGCTTTGCTCGCTTGCACCGTCGCGCTGTGTAACTCTGCGGATCTTCTCGTCCTCGTTTGCAACGACCAGCCAGATGAAGTCGACACTTTGCTGCATACCGGCTTGGATAAGAAGCGCGACATCCCAAAAAACCCTGCCGGAATGAAGGTTTGACAGCTCAAAAAGTCTATCAATGATAATCGGGTGAAGAAGACTGTTGAGCAGCTTAAGACGAGATTTGTCTGCAAAAACATGGTCAGCGAGTTTTTTGCGATTAAGGCTGCCGTCGTCGGAAAAAAAGGAATCGCCAAAAACGAGTTTGATTTCTTTCGAACCGGGCTCGCCGGGCTGAACTACCTGCCGAGCAACCACGTCTGCGTCGATGACAGCTTCACCTAAGCTAAGCAGATAGTCGCTGATTGCGGATTTGCCTGAGCCGATGCCTCCTGTTATTCCAATAACCATGATTATTTTGCCTCCAGCCAATTGTCGCCAACGCCGATGTCTGCAATGAGCGGAACGTCCAGTTCGTAAGCGGTTTCCATGCTCTGCTTCAAAAGCGCTTTGATGGCGGTTAACTCGTCCATTGCGGTGTCTATAATCAATTCATCGTGCACTTGGAGTATCAGCTTTGAAGCGTACCCGCCGCTGTTCAGCTTGTCCGCTACGTCTATCATCGCAAGTTTGATGATGTCTGCGGCGCTGCCTTGTATCGGCGTGTTTAACGCTGCGCGCTCTCCAAACGAGCGAACGTTATAGTTGGATGATTTGAGTTCCGGCAAGTATCTGCGGCGACCTAAAAGAGTGGTCACGTAGCCGTCTTGTTTCGCTTTGATTTTGATTTCGTCCATATATTGCTTTACGCCCGAAAAGCGCATAAAGTATCTGTCGATGTAACTGCCCGCTTTTTTTACAGAAACGCCGAGATTTTTAGCCAGCCCGAAGTCGCTTATGCCGTAGACAATGCCGAAATTGACGGCTTTTGCGCTGCCGCGCATTTCGCCCGTTACTTGGTCAAGAGGGACGCCGAAAACTTCGGACGCTGTGCGAGTGTGGATGTCGTCACCTGAGAAGAATGCTTGCTTCATTACGTCGTCGCCGGAAATGGACGCGAGTATACGAAGCTCGATTTGGGAATAGTCGGACGTGACGAGTTTGCGTTGTGGCGTTGACGGCAGGAACAAACGTCGGATTTCTCTGCCTTGCTTTGTTCGAATCGGGATGTTTTGCAAGTTTGGCTCTTTGCTGGATATTCTGCCTGTGACGGTTGAAACTTGAACAAAGGTTGTGTGTACAAAACCGTCCGTGTCTGCGATTTCCTTAAGACCGTCGATGTAAGTGCTTTTGAGTTTTGCAAGACGGCGATATCGCATTATGAAATCTATAACAGGGTGTTTATCGTATAAGCTTTCGAGAACTTCGTTGCTTGTGGAAAAGCCCGTTTTGGTTTTCTTTTCTGCCGGTAGCCCCAGACGCTCGAACAGAACGTTGCTAAGCTGTTGCGTCGAGTTGATGTTAAAGTCATCGTAACCGCTGGTTTCGTATATATTTGCTTTTAGGCTGTCAATCTCGGCAGTCATATTCTTGGAAAATTCACTCAGCAAATCAAAGTCGATACGGAACCCCGTGTCCTCCATATCGAGCAGCACCTGCATCAGCGGCATTTCGATGTCGTTGTATACGTACCAAAGGTCGTTTTCCTTCAGCTGCTTTTTTTGCTGTAAATATAAGCCCATCAAAGCGGACGCGCTTCCGCCCTCGCCGTAACGTTCGGCAAGTTTTTCGATGTCGGCGTTTGCGCTTGACGGGTTGATAACGTATTCGGCGATTTTTGTGTCGAAAAGGATTCCGTCTATTTTGATGCCAGATAAAGCAAGCTCGGCAGATATGTTTTTTGCGCCGAAGAAAACTTTGGGGATTTTGCTGTCTTGCAGAATGGGCTTTAGTGCGTCAAGAACAATGTCGCGCGTGAAGTCTATATTAAGCAGTGAATGCTCGCAGATAATTGAGTATTCTGTGTTTTGTGACAAGGAAACAGTGATTTCGCTGCCGAGGTGAAGCGCAATGTGTGTAGTGTATTTTATGTCTGATATAAGCTTCATTAAACCAGCCATGTCTGTGATTTCGATTGTTGTTAGCTGCGATAGCGAGCTTTTCTCGTAGCCGAGGCGTTTGACAAGCGAAGAGAAACCGAGGTCCTCGAGAACGGGCTTTGTGTTCTCTTCTATCAGACCGCTAAATGCGATGTCTTCCAGCGTTACGTCCAGAGGCACATTCGAATCGATTGTCGCAAGCTCGCGACTGAGGTACGCCAAATCTTTGTTGTCAGCAAGTTTTTCTCTCAGCTTACCCTTCTGTTCATCGATGTGAGCATACACGCCGTCCATGTCTTTGTATTCGTGCAAAAGCTTAAGCGCTGTTTTTTCGCCGACGCCGGGAACACCCGGGATGTTGTCGGAAGAGTCGCCCATAAAGCCTTTGAGATCGACAATCTGACTTGGCGAAAGCGAATACAATTCGTCGAGTTTGCTCTCGTCTACGTAAAGAGATTCGCTGACGCCTTTGCGCGTCATAAGTACGCTGCAAGAATCACTTACTAATTGGTAAATGTCTTTGTCGCCGGTGACCAGCACCGAAGTCATATCATTACCGGCAGCAAGCAAAGACATTGCGCCAAGGATGTCATCGGCCTCGTATCCCGCGCTCTGCAGTGTCTTGATTCCCATACCATTTAGGGCTTTCTTGAGCACCGGAAACTGCGGAATGAGTTCGTCCGGCATTGGTTTGCGGGTGCCTTTGTACTGCTCGTAAATATCGTGACGAAATGTTTTGCCTTTCATGTCAAATGCGATTGCAAGACTTTCGGGCGCTAATGAATCAAGAGCGCTGATAAGCATACTAAAGAATCCGTATATTGCACCAACCGGTTCGCTGTGTTTGTTTGTAAGCGGCGGCATAGCGAAAAAAGCGCGATACATCAAGCTGTTTCCGTCAACCACCATTAGTGTTTTTTTCATTGCGTCACCTTAAAAGTTTTGTCTTATTTAGTATAGTTGATTATCACTCGTTTTGCAACTTTGTATGAAGCTCAAACAGCGTGCAATATAAATGTTTACAAACCCAATATATGGAACTTGGAGCAAAAAAAGAAGTCGTGATTTGCATCACGACCAATGTAAAGGGGGTCTTAATATATTTTGTGAGGTCTTTAATAGTTATACCCTAAAGTTATAACTATTATTCATCATTTTTCGGGAAAAAATCTCCTAGTGTCTGAGTTGACTCTTCCACCGGCGGAAGCTCGTAGTTGTAACGATCTTCGCGTACAAATTTTTCCTTCTTTTCTTCCGGTTTGTCTTCCGGCTCAAGCAATGCTTTTCGTGATAAGCTAATCTTGCGCTTCTCGGCATTGACGTCGAGAATTTTTACTTCTATATCTTCACCAAGACGCAGCTCGTCTTCGACGCGCTCCAGTCTGTGATTAGTAATTTGTGATATATGTACCAAACCGTCGATTGTGGGCTCTAGCTGTACGAAAGCACCAAATGGTACAATACGCACTACTTTGCCTGTGACGACATCGCCTTCGTGATATTTCTCCGGCACTGTGTCCCAAGGCTTAGCTTGAAGCTGTTTGTAACCGAGTGCAATCTTCTTTTTGTTGGAATCAACATTAAGAATCAGCAGTGTTAGCTCCTGACCTTCGCTGACAACATCTGAAGGATGCTTAACTCTTGACCAAGCTAAATCTGAAATGTGCAGCAAACCGTCAACTCCTCCGACATCAACAAACGCTCCAAAATCGGTAAGGCGCTTAACTGTGCCGGTAATCTGCTCGCCCTTCTTGAAGTTCTCCCAGATTTTCGATTCCTGCTCGCGACGCTCTTTCAGCAACACTGATTTGTGAGACGCGACCAAACGCTCTTGACGTTTGTCTGCGTCGATAAGCGTTACTTCAACTTCTTGGCCCTCGAATTGTTTTAAGTCTTCAATATATTTTAAAGACATATGAGAAGCCGGAATAAATGCGCTGTAGCCTTCAATTTTGGTTGTTACGCCACCTTTGACTGCTTTGCCAATAACACACTTATATAGCTTGTCTGTGCCTACATTCTCTTTCATCTTTATCCAGTGTTGTCTTCGCTCTATCCGCTTTCTGGATAAAAGAACATTGCCTTCGCCGTCGTTCAGGCTTAAGACTTCTGCCTCAATTTCGTCGCCCTCGTTGAACGTATCAATGATAGCTTCGTCTTTTGCAGACAGTTCGCTTCTGTGGATAAGTCCGTCAGACTTGTAGCCAATATTGACGCAAATGTCAGTATCCGTAATTTGCACGATATTGCCTTTTACAAGCTGACCTTTTTTCAAACGAATAACATTTTCCAGACCTTCTAGAAATTCATCCTGTTCGGTTATAGGCTCGGCTTTCTCCTCAGTAACTTCCTCAGCAACTTCTTCAACAACCTCTTCGGCAGCTTCATCAGCGACTACTTCGGCAGCTTCATCAGCGACTACTTCGGTAACATTTTCAGCAACGTCTGCGACCTTTTCGACTGCTTCATCAGCAACCTCTGCGACCTCTGCGACTACTTCATCAGCAACCTCTGTGACCTCTTCGACTGCCTCATCAGCAACCTCTGCGACCTCTTCGACTGCTTCATCAGCAACCTCTGTGACCTCTTCGACTGCTTCGATTGTCTCTTGTACCGGCTCCGGTACTGTTTCTTCTTGAACCTTGGTAGCAACTTTCGTTTCGACCGATTCAGCTTCTACCGCGTCGATGGCTGCATCCGTATCAACTGCGACCTCTTCGCCGTCGATGGGCAGCACTTTTTCATTTTCACTCATGTAGTTATAAACCTCCAAAATTATCGTATCCGGCGTTGATGCACCGGCGACAATGCCTATTATACCACCATTACTCATTATTTCAAGTAATAGTTCGCACTTTTGTTCAATATAATAAACTCTTTTGCAAAATTTGAGACATAATTCGTATAATTTACGTGTATTTGAGCTAAATTTGTCGCCAACCACGACAACAGTGTCGCATTTCTCGGCAATTCGTTTCGCCTCGTCCTGTCTTTTTCGCGTTGCGCTGCATATACTACAGAACAAAATGAGCTCATCTATCTTTACTTGAAGAGCGCGAGTGATGTTGTCCCACTTATCTTGTGTGATGGTTGTCTGCGCAACAACTACCGCTTTATCTAGGTTAGGCAATTTCTCTATGTCGTCTTGCTCGTATACGACATATGCCCTGTCGCCAGACCAGCCGAGTATACCGATGACCTCGGGATGACCGATTTCGCCGACAATTATCACGGGAGTTTCGTTTTGCTTCGCCTGCAACACGCGCTCGTGTATTGCCTTTACGTGTGGGCAGGTTTCGTCAATGTACTCGATGTTATTATCGTGGAGCCGGGTGTAGATTTGCTCCGGGACACCGTGTGAGCGAATCACAACAGTTTCACCCGGAAGAATTTCATCAAGACTGCCAATGCATTTTACGCCGCGCTTAGCCAGCGAGTCTACTACGTTCTTGTTGTGGATAAGCGGACCTAGTGTTACGAGCCGCTTGTCTATGTTGTTTTCCACCGCGTCTACTGCTCGCTTTACACCAAAGCAAAAGCCGGCGTTCTCTGCTAAAATAATCATGAGTTAATTTAGTGCTTCTCTCATTTCTAATAGTTTGTTTTGCAGAAACAGTGTTGCTCTCTCTGTCGTCTGCGATTTTGGTCCCTCACCAATGTGTTCTGACAGCAGTATCGGCTCTCCGATAGTCAATGTCATACGGCGAAACAATTTGTAGTCACCTTTGATATAGACAGGGATAATTGGGGCTTTGCTTTTGAGCGCCAGTAGCGCTGTGCCGGACTCGAAGTCTCGGATACCCTCACTCTTTACGCGCGTGCCTTCGGGGAAGATGCCAAGGATTTCGCCGTCGCGAAGCATCCTAAAAGCGTGGCGGATAGCCGGAAGGTCACTCTCCCCTCTGTGAACAGGAAAACTACGTACACCGTTAAACAATGCGGCCGTCAGCTTGTGCTCGAAAAGTTCTGCTTTGCTCATCCACAGTATTTGTCTGTGGAACGTGGCAGATAGCAGAAGCGGGTCTCCCATACTGGAGTGGTTGCTTATGATGATTGCCTTGCCTTTGATTTTTGTGTTTTTTCTGCCAATAATTTTAGGAAAAAAGAAAATGTACAAAAACGGCGTGAGCAGATATTTAACAAAATAATAAAACATATGATACTCCTAATTTAAGTATTTCAGTATAGCGCAAACCACTTCGTCTATGGATAAATCGGTAGTGTCGATTAAAATTGCGTCGTCGGCTTGTTTTAGCGGAGCGAGCCCGCGATTTGCATCGTTGTAATCGCGTTGTTTCATATCCATAAGCACTTCATCCAGAGTCTGTCCGGTGTTTTTATCTGCGTCTTCCAAAAACCTGCGCTTTGCGCGCTCGGCTGCTTCTGCTGTGATGTAGAATTTGTAGTCTGCATCCGGGAGCACGAAGGTGCCGATGTCTCTGCCGTCGAGCACGATATCGTAGTTTTGCGAGACCTGACGCTGCATGTCTACGAGCTTGTAGCGCACGCACGGGTGAGCCGAAATATCTGACGCTGCTTTTGAAATTTCGGGTGTGCGGATGAAGGGCATAACGTTAACGCCGTCTACATAGTTTTGCTGTTCGCCGTTCTCGTATTCAGTCAAAAATACAGTGCGGTTCATAAGCGCGGCTACAGCAGACTCGTCTGAGACGTCGATGCCCGTTTGCACGGCCGCGTATGCTGCGCTGCGGTACATGGAACCTGTGTCAAGGTAGTAGATGTTTAGTCTTTTGGCAAGTGTTTTTGCAAGCGTGCTTTTTCCGCTGCCCGAAGGTCCGTCGATTGCTATTTTCATATGACTCTGTGACCTAGGCCAATGGCGACTTCGTTTAGATGAAGCAGCCCGATTCCAAAGAACACGGTGACGGCGATGTGCTCGCCATAGCGCGCGATTCCGATTTTGCCGCCAACGTTAAGTCCCATTGCCTTGTAGTGTAATTGTGTAAGCGCTTCACGCGTTGCGCCTGCGACAGCACCTTCCTCGTGAAAAACGTCGCCAATTATCTTTTCGCGCTTTGCAGCGACAATGGCGCACTCAATAATTTTCATGATTGAAGGGATAAATTCGCCGCCGAAATCTACCGCGGCTACCATAACGCCTTTTTCTGCGTATTTGCCCTGCAATAGTTTTTCTTCGTCTCTAGATGAGCTTAGCGCAAGTCTTATTGCGGCTTTTGCGGTGTCTTTGCTCCCCGGTACCATTTTACTACCTCCGTATTTGTCACGCTTTGCTTAACTATTATATATAACAATTGCGCAATAAACAACCCAAAAAATTGCAATGAAGCCCTGAATAATGAGCATTTAGGTAATTGACCCTTTTCACGGGCAGAAAAAAGGTTTATTATAGATGTATAGTACAGCAATAAAATATAGGAGCGTGTGAAAAATGGGGATTAAAGATTTTATCAAGTCGGAATTCATAGACATTATCGAATGGACAGATGAAAATGCCGGGAATACTATGGTTTTTAAGTATCCTGATGATGACAACGAGATCAAAAACAAAGCACAGTTGATTGTTCGTGAATCGCAGGTTGCCGTTTTTGTTAACGAAGGAGTTATCGCGGATGTTTACGGACCGGGGCATCACGAGCTTGCTACAGCGAATATGCCGATACTTTCGACGCTTAAGGGCTGGAAGTATGGTTTTGAGTCACCGTTTAAAGTGGACGTATATTTTGTGAACACGCGACAGTTTATCGACCAGAAATGGGGAACGGCGAACCCTGTTATAGTGCGTGATAAGGACTTTGGAATGGTACGTATCCGCTCGTTTGGTATTTATTCGTTTAAAGTAAAGGACGCCGCTGTGTTCCTTAAGGAAGTGTTTGGAACGTGCGCGTCTTACGAAACCGAAGACATTACAGGACATTTGAAAAGCTCGATGGTGTCTGAGTTGTCTGACCTATTGGCAGAGTCAGGTGTGGCAGTGCTGGATATGTCGACACAGTATAATGAGCTGTCTACATTCGGGCTTAAGAAGTTTGACCCGATATTTGAGCAGTTTGGATTAGAGCTAAAGTCGTTCAAGATAAACAACATCTCTGTGCCAAAAGAAGTTGAAGCGATGATAGACACCAAAACGCAGATGGGTGTGCTTGGAGACATGAACCAGTACGCGCAGTTCCAGACAGCGCAAGCGATTAAGGACGCTGCCAACAACGAAGGCGGCGGAATTGCCGGAGCGGGTGTTGGACTGGGTGCAGGAGTTACGATGGGCAACATGATGGCGGGCGCTTTCAGCCAACAGCAAGCGGGCGCAGCCGGAGCACCGATGGTAAAATGCCCGAACTGCAATGCAAACGTGGCGCAAGGTGCAAAGTTCTGCCCAGAGTGTGGGACGAGCATGGCGGCTCCAACGGTTGCTTGTGTGAAATGCGGCAGGGATATTAAGCAGGGTGTGAAGTTTTGCCCTGAGTGCGGAGCAACGCAGGGAGCAGCGCTTTGCACCAAATGCGGAGCTGCGCTGAAACCCGACGCGAAGTTTTGCCCTGAGTGCGGAACAGCGACGCAGTAGGTGAGATAATTATGAGAGATAAAAGCGAAAAAGTTGTTGACAGCAGTGCGTTCAAGTGCCCTTCTTGCGGTGCGGATATGCGGTTTGACCCGGCGTCCGGTCATTTAAAGTGCGATTTTTGCGAACGCGAGGAAACGATTGAAGCAAATCGTGAGGATATTGAGGAGTATGACTTTGAGAGAGCGGAAACGGACGAGACGCTGAACGACTGGGGCACGCAGACCAAGACTGTGCAGTGCGAGAACTGCGGTGGCACGACCATTGTACCAGCTGAGCAAACGACTGTGGTGTGCGCGTTTTGCGGAAGCCCGAAGGTTGTATCGCGCGATGAGCTGCCCGGAATTAAACCGGAGTCTGTGATACCGTTTAAGATAAGCAGCAAGGCGTCGCACGATTTGTTTATCAAATGGATCAAAAAGCGCAAGTTAGCACCTTCGAAGCTGAAGAAAGAGTATAAAGCAGATAATATCAAAGGCGTGTATATCCCCTATTGGTCGTATGACACAAATACTATGTCTACTTATACCGGGCAGGCGGGCGATTATTATTTTGCGCCGGAGACTTATACGACAACCAGCAACGGGCGAACCGAAACGAGGACGCGGCAGGTGCAGAAAGTGCGCTGGCGTTTTGTTGCGGGAACTTACGACAAAGCGTTTGATGATATTATATTTAACGACTCGGGTACGCTTGACCAAAAGATGATTGAGAGAATCGAGCCGTATCAGCTAAATGAGCTGCTGCATTATAACCCTAGATTTTTGGTTGGGTTTGCGGCAGAGCGCTATAAGAATGGGCTGAAAGCGGTTTGGGAGCGTGCCAAGAAGTTTATCGCGAATGTGCTGATGACCGATATCAAGGCGATTATAGGCAGAAGCTGCGACGTTGTCGGGAACGTGAATGTGAACACAACGTATAAGGATATCAAGTATAAGCATATGCTGTTGCCTGTGTGGATTTCCTCGTATAGGTTTAAGAAGAAAGTGTATAATTTCTATATCAACGGGCAGACAGGCGAGGTTCAGGGCAAAGCGCCGAAGAGTATAGTGAAAATTGGCGCGATTATACTGATTATAATTGCGATAATTGTGGCGCTATACTTTATATTTAGATAAATCAATCATTAGCCGTCGGTTTACCGACGGCTAATGATTGTAGAATATATAGAGGTGGAAAATATGCTGAAACGTTTTGTTTTACTATCGTGTTGTGCGATTCTATTTTTTTAGTCATTGCACTCGCGGGATGCCAGAATGATGAGGAATTAGCTTACTCACCAACCAGTAAAATCAAAAAGAATACTATGGTTTCGGTTGACTTAACGACCAGAGAATCTTACATTATAGATTTACTAAATCAACACAAGGTTTTTGTATCTGAGTATCGTGTGTCTGATAAGTTTAAGGAAGTACATGTTTTGATGAAAGAATTTCAAAACGGAAAATTAGTCGAGACAACAGGTCTTGGAGGACTGGCTGCAGGGAAAACAGGGAGTATAATAATAGCTATTGATAAAAGCGGCAATTTGATTCACTATATTGAAAGTGACGGTTCGAGAGTTGTGTACAATGAATACCCTCACAGACTCGAATTTCCAATAGAATTTGGGAAAGGCATGATATCTTGGCTATCGCCTGAATCAAGTTACATTACTGATGACAAACCGGTTGTTATAGCGACGATTCGCTACAATGACCCATCTTCAGATACTGAAATTATGTATAGTATTTCCTGCGAGTTTTCTACAGAGTGGACGTCGATTGATTAAAAAGACAGAAAGTGTTTTACTTGAAATTACATGCAATAGAAAAAAGAGCCGCAGATCAGCGGCTCTTTTTTGTTACGATTAATTTGATTTTTTCGATGCGCGAGAGTTTTTTGATGGCGGCTTCGCGCTTTAGCGCCGCGCTTTTTGAGCTGCAAGTTTCATGATATTTTAAAGCGACAGGCAGACGCGAGCGCGTGTATTTACTGCCGTTGCCCTCGTTGTGCGTAGCAATACGGCCGTCTATGTCGTTTGTCGACCCGGTGTAGAGAGTGTTGTCGCTGCACCGTACAATATATACGTAGTACATTACTGTTTATTCAGGTACAATATGCCAACCGTCCCCGGACCGCAATGAGTTGATATTGTTGCGGAAGTGTCGGATATTAAAACATTATTGAACCCAAAATCCTCCTCCAGCCGTTTTTTTAGCTCGTCTACTCCATCGAACATGCAGTGTGTTACAAATATACGTTTAGGATCGATTGTTTCGACGTTTTGCATCACGTAGTCGTAGTATTTGTTGATGTAATTCGAACCACGCAGTTTGTCGCCCGGCACTATTTTGCCGCCCTTAACCTCAAGTATAGGTTTGATTTTGAGGCTGGAGCCCATTATGGATGCGAGCTTTGAGCACCTGCCGCCCATATAGAGATATTTTAGAGTGTCGACAATAAACCTTAAATTAATTTTGTCCCGCAGCGAGAGAACGTGCTCGGTTATATCGGAGAGCGAGGCACCAGCCTGCGCCATATCGCACGCTTCGAGCAAAAGCATCGCTGTGCCTGAAGATACATTTTGTGAGTCAACTACGCAGATTCTGTCTGCATCAAATTTTTGTGCTGCTGACATTGCTGCTTGATATGTTGCTGATAACTCTGACGACAGGGTAATACAGAAAATATCGAAACCTTTGTCAATCCATTTGCTGAACACTTCTGTGAACTGAAACTCGTTTACCGCTGCTGACTTTGGCAATATTCCTGTCTCGTCTGCGAACTTGACGAGGTCCTCATTTTTTAGACCACCGTCGTCGAGATGATCGTCCTCGCCCAGCAGGACGTGAAGGGGAACAACGTCGATATCGAACTGCTTAAATAAGCTCTGCGGCATGTCCGTTGTGCTGTCTGTAATAAATTTAATTTTTCTCATTTTAATCACTCCAATTTACAATTATAATATGATGACGATAATAAATTACGTTAATTATAGCAAACTTTATGCACAATGTTAAGCAGATGAGAGTAACGTAACAAAGATTATATATTTGTCACGATATCGAAAAACTACTTAATGCCTATGTCGGCTCGAAACTGTGCGCCGGTAAATTCGATTTTCTTGACGTCTGCGTACGCTTTTGCTCTGGCTGATGCGATTGAATCGCCTAGAGCGGTTACACCAAGAACTCTGCCGCCGTTGGTATAGTAGCGCCCGTCGCGCTTTTTGGTGCCTGCGTGAAAAACGATGGATTGCGATATGTCGTTTAGACCGCTGATGAGCTCGCCCTTTTTGTAGGCAACAGGATAGCCGCCCGATGCCATGACAACACAGACAGCGCTGTTATCGTCCCATTCGAGCGTTATGTCGGATAGCGTGCCGTCGATACATGCGTTAAAAATCTCTAGCAGGTCGTTTTTGAGACGAGGAAGCACGACCTGTGCTTCAGGGTCGCCAAAGCGCGCGTTGTATTCTAATAGTTTTGGTCCGTCCTCTGTCAGCATCAGTCCAAAGAAGATGATGCCTTTGAACGGTCTGCCTTCGCTTTTGAGCGCGCTGACAGTCGGCTTGATGATGGTGTCTTCAATTTGCTTTTGAACCTGTGCGGTGTATTTGGGTGTAGGTGAGAAAGTACCCATGCCCCCGGTGTTGGGTCCCGTGTCATTGTCGAAGGCGCGTTTGTGGTCTTGGGCGCTTGCCATCGGCAGGATGGTTTCGCCATCGCAGAACGAGAGAACCGAAACCTCCGGTCCCGTTATGAATTCCTCTATGATGACGCGGTTGCCTGCATCTCCAAAGACTTTATCGACCATGATTGTATTGAGTGCTGCAATGGCTTCATCTACATTAGTGCAAATGATTACGCCTTTGCCGAGCGCAAGCCCGTCAGCCTTGACGACTGTTGGCAGCTTGCAGGAAGACACGTAGGCAAGTGCTTTGTCGTAGTTGTCGAAAACCTCGCAGTCTGCTGTTGGGATGTTGTACTTAGTCATCAAGTTTTTGGCGTAGACTTTGCTGCCTTCGATTTCTGCTGCTTTTTGCGATGGTCCAAACGCGCGGATTCCCTCTGCCTCGAGAGCGTCAACCAGACCCATATAAAGCGGGTCGTCGGGCGCGACGATTACGAGGTCGAACACTTCGGTTTTTGCGTATGCGACGATTGCGTCTATATCTGTAGCGCCAATCGGGACGCACTTTGCGATGTCGCTGATGCCGCCGTTGCCGGGTGCGCAATGGACCTGCGTAATACTTTTGTTTTGAATTAGCTTCCAAATGATGGCGTGCTCTCTGCCCCCGCCACCTACAACCAGTATCTTCATAAAAAAGATAGTTCCTCTCGTAAACAGCAAACATACTCAGCAGCTGTTTTAAATTCGGTTATTATATAACATAAGAAAGCCTAAGGCTTCTTCTAGTGTTTGAAATGTCTCATGCCCGTCATAATCATGGATATACCAAGTTCGTCACAAGCTTTGATTGAGTCTTCGTCTCGGATGCTGCCGCCCGGCTGTATGATGGACGTGATGCCGAATTGTGCAGCGAGCTTGACGCAGTCGTCGAACGGGAAGAAAGCATCGGATGCAAGTGAAGCGCCATTTGCATCGGTACCTGCACGGTTGAGAGCGTTTTCTGCAGCCCAGATACGGTTGACTTGACCGGGTCCAAGACCTAGTGACTTTTTACCTTTTGCAACGGAAATGCCGTTTGATTTGATGTGCTTGACGAGCTTCCACGCAAATTTGCAGTCCTGCATTTCCTGCTCTGTAGGCTGACGCTTGGTGACTACCTCTAAGTCTTCATCGAAAAGAACTGTGTCGATTTGCTGAACGAGCAGACCGCCGAGCGGTTTCTTGATGTCGAGCGCGGTTTCGGAAATTTTTGACGAAATATCGGGAAGAGTCAGAAGACGCAAGTTCTTCTTGGATTTGAGAACCTCTAGCGCTTCATCTGAGAAAGACGGGGCAATGACGATTTCGAGGAATATTTTGATCATTTCCTGCGCTGTTGCTTTGTCCACCTCTGTGTTGAGCGCGACAATGCCGCCGAATATGGAAACGGGGTCAGCTTCGTATGCTTTCATGAATGCGTCATATACGTTATCTGCGCTGCCTACACCGCACGGGTTAGCGTGCTTGGACGCGACTACGGTGATTTCATCGAACTCGCGCAAACAGTCTACTGCGCCGTTTGTGTCGTTGATGTTGTTGAAGGAGAGCTCTTTGCCCCAAATCTGCTCTGCGCTTGCAAGTGTGCCTTGTGTGCCGATGGGCTCTCTGTAGAACGCAGCGCTTTGGTGTGGGTTTTCGCCGTAGCGCATGTCCTGCGCTTTGTCGTATGTGAGTGTGAGTTTTTCGGGGAATCCCCCGCCGTTTTGCTGGCGTAGATAGTTTGAAATGAGCGCGTCATATGCGGCTGTGTGCTCGAAAACTTTTACGCAAAGGTCGAATTTGGTGTCTTTGGCGATGCCGCCGTTCATCAGCTCGTCCAAAACTCTTGTATAGTCTGACGGGTCTACGATTGATGCGACGTCCTGCCAGTTTTTTGCGGCTGCGCGAAGCATTGTTGGTCCGCCGATATCTATGTTCTCTATTGCGTCTTGCAGTGTCACATCCTCTTTGGAGATAGTTGCTTTAAACGGGTATAGATTGACTGCAACAACGTCTATAAGTCCTACGTCAAGATTGCTGATTTGCTGCATGTGCGATTCGTCGCTGCGCATGGCGAGTATGCCTGCGTGGATTTTGGGATGCAGTGTTTTAACCCTGCCGTCGAGGCATTCGGGGAAACCAGTGATGTCGCTAACGTTGGTGACAGGTACTGCTGCGGACTCGAGAGCTCGCTGTGTGCCGCCTGTTGAGAGAAGCTCGAAGCCATCTGCAACAAGACCTTGCGCAAATTCGACTATACCTGTTTTGTCGAACACGCTTAAAAATGCTCTTTTCATATGTTAAACCTCCAAAAATTAATCGTTGATAATGACGGTGCGACCGTAAAGAGTCAATCTGCCTTCGCACAGAAGTGAAACGGACTTCACGAGAATTTCGTGCTCAACAGTAAGAACTCTGGCAGCGAGCGTTTCTGCTGTGTCGTCTTGCTGAACGGGTACGCTTTTTTGCATGATGATTGGGCCCGTATCTGTGCCTTCGTCTACGAAATGCACGGTTGCACCCGAAAGCTTGGCACCGTAGTCAAGAACTGCTTGGTGGACGTAGCGACCGTAGTAGCCTTTGCCGCAAAACGACGGGATGAGCGCGGGATGTACGTTGATGATAGAAAAGCGGTTGACTATATTGCTGCCGAGAATCGACATGTAGCCGGCCAAAACGACAGCCTGCCCCTCGAATGACTCAATGGCTTCGATAACAGCTTGTTCGTGAGCTTGTACTGAATCAAAGTGTTTTTTGCTTAAAACTATGGTTGGAATACCGGCGTTTTTTGCGCGAGTCAGCGCGTACGCGTCTTTGCTGCTGGAAATAACACCAGCAATTATTGCGGGGATAGTGCCAAGCTCGCATGCGTCAATGAGTGCTTGTAAGTTTGTGCCGCCGCCCGATACCATGACGATGAGTCTGTTTATCCGCAAAGTTCTACACCGCTTCCTTTGACAGTTTCTCCGATGACAAATGCGTTTTCGCCGAGGTCTCGAGCCGCAAAAAGGACATCATTTGCGTTTTCCCGGTCGACTGCAAGAATCATGCCCAGTCCCATGTTGAATGTGCTGTATGCTTCTTTTGTCGATAGTTTTGCTTCTTTGACGAGATAGTCGAATATGGGCGGCATGTCCCAGCTGTTTAAGTCGATCTTAGCACCGATGCCTTTTGGGAAAATCCTCGGTATATTTTCGAAAAAGCCGCCGCCTGTCATGTGCGCAACGCCTTTGATGTCAAAGTTATCAAATAGGTTCAACATGGTTTTAACGTATATTTTTGTGGGTGTCAGAATTTCTTCACCAATGGTTTTGCCGAAAGCGTCTACGTATTGAGAAAGGCTGGATGTTTCCATTGGAACAACAGCGCGCACGAGCGAAAAACCGTTGCTGTGAATGCCGGAGCTGCCTAGACCGATGAGCACATCGCCTGCTTTTATATTATGACCTGTAACGAGTTTGTCTTTATCGACGCTGCCGACGCAGAAACCGGCGATGTCGTACTCGCCCTCGTTGTAGAAACCGGGCATTTCGGCCGTTTCGCCGCCGACGAGCGAACAGCCCGATTGACGACAGCCATTCGCGACGCCGCTGACAACCTTTTCTGCAACGAGCGGATCGAGCTTGCCTGTTGCGAGGTAGTCGAGAAAAAACATGGGTTTTGCGCCGTGACAAATGATGTCGTTTGCGCACATTGCGACGCAGTCGATGCCGATTGTGTCGTGCTTGTCCATGACGAATGCTGCTTTGAGCTTTGTGCCGACGCCGTCTGTGCCCGAAACGAGAACGCTGTCTCCGTTGTCGTACATTGCGCCGAATGACCCTAGCCCCGTCAGCACGTTGTCGTCAAAGGTAGATTGCGCATGGCGTTTCATAAGGCTGACGGCTTTGTTGCCTGCCGCAACGTCCACACCTGCGTCTTTATATGTTATTGCCATTAATTTCTCCTCTATTAGTCAAGAACGTTCTTGGTTCTGCATTTGATTAGGTGGTCTACGTTATCGGGATACTCGCCGTTGAAGCAGCCTACGCAGAAATTGCACGCAGCGCCTTCCACCGTTTTAAGCAAGTCCTCTATGCTGAGATAGTTAAGCGAGTCTGCGCCGATAAGTTTGCGTATTTCTTCGACAGAGTTTTTTTCGCCTATGAGCTGGTCGTGCGAGGCGGTGTCTATGCCGAAATAGCACGGGTGCTTGATGGGCGGCGAGCTGATTTGCATGTGAACTTCCTTCGCGCCTGCCAACTTTATCATTTCTACGATGCGTTTAGACGTGGTGCCGCGCACTATAGAGTCGTCTACAAGTATAACACGGTTTCCTCTTACGTTACGTTTTAGCGCGTTTAGCTTTAGGCTTACGCCGACTGCGCGTTTACCTTGCGCGGGCTGGATAAATGTGCGCCCAACGTAGCGGTTTTTGGCTAGAGCCTTTTTGTATGGGATGCCCGATTGTTCGGCGTAACCCATTGCTGCGGGGCGCGCGGAGTCCGGAACACCTGCGACGATGTCTGCTTCGATTGGGTTGGATATCGCCAGCTGTGCGCCTGCCATTTCTCGCGCTCTGTGCACGCAAATGCCGTCTATGTCTGAATCGGGACGTGCAAAGTACACGTATTCGAAAATGCACAGAGCTGTTTCGTCTGCGCGCGGGCCTTGGTGCGACTTTAAGCCGTTTTTGTCGATTTCGATGATTTCGCCCGGACGAAGGTCGCGCATGAACTCGGCACCGATAGTGTCAAAAGCGCACGATTCGGACGCGAGAACGTAAGAGTTGTCGATTTTGCCGAGAGCGATTGGGCGTATGCCTTTTGGGTCGCGCACGCCGATTATTTTGTCGGGGGTCATGATAACGAGTGCGTAGCTGCCTTTGACAATCTCCATCGTTTTTTTGATGCCGCTTATGATGTCACCGTTGGTGTTTTTTGCGATTAAGCTTGCGATGATTTCTGTGTCTATCGTTGTTTGGAATATTGCGCCTTGCGATTCTAAATCGTCACGGATTTCCTTTGCGTTGATGAGGTTGCCGTTGTGGACGAGTGCGAGGCTGCCTTTGCGCGATTGTATGACGAGCGGCTGCGCGTTTGCGAGGTGGCTGTCGCCCGTTGTCGAATAGCGCACGTGACCGATTGCCGAAGTTGCGCCTGCAAGGTTATCCAGACCGCCTTTGAACACTTCGGAAATTAGCCCCATGTCTTTGTGATAGTCGATTTTGTTGTTGCTAGATACCGCGATGCCGGCGCTTTCCTGACCACGATGCTGCAAAGCAAAAAGTCCGTAGTATGTGGCTTCGGCCGGGTCGATGCTTTCATCGTTGCTGACTATGCCAAAAACGCCGCACTCTTCGTGCATGCAGTCGTCGTCGGGTTTAATTCTGTGATAGGGTGCGGGTTTAGTGATACGCAGTGGCATACTATGCTCCCATCAGTCGTTTGATGATTTCTTGATATGCCTCTTCGACTTCGCCGAGGTCTTGGCGGAATCTGTCTTTATCGAGCTTTTTGCCGGTATCGAGATCCCAGAACCTGCATGTGTCGGGCGAGATTTCGTCGGCGAGAATGATTTCTCCTTTGAATCGACCGAATTCGAGTTTGTAGTCGATAAGCTCTACGCCGAGAGTTTTGAGGTATGCTGATAGAAAATCGTTGACCTTTAGCGCGTATTCGTCGATTTTCGCCATTTCTTCGTCTGTAGCGAGACCGAGAGCTTTGACGTAGTAGCTGTTTATGAACGGATCGCCAAGCTCGTCTTTCTTGTAGCTGTATTCGAGAATGGTGCAAAGGAGCTCGCTGCCTTCGGGAACGCCCATGCGTTTGGTGAAGCTGCCTGCGGCTTTGTTGCGCACTATGACTTCGACAGGAACGATTTCTACCTTTTTGACGATTGTTTCTCTGTCCGAGATTTCTTCGACATAGTGCGTTGGGATGCCTTCTGCCTCGAGAAGCTTGAAGAAGTGGTTGGAGACTTTGTTGTTGACGATACCTTTGCCTATGATTGTGCCTTTTTTGACGCCGTTGAACGCGGTAGCGTCGTCTTTGTAGTCAACGATTACGTAATCCGGATTGTCTGTCAAGTATACTTTCTTAGCTTTGCCTTCGTAAATCTGCTCTAACTTTTTCATAATCTATAACTCCTCTTGTAATTTTTTATCGGCTGCAATCACTTTGTCAGCCATTGATTTCTTGTAATCGTGCAGCTCCTGTTTAAGATCGCTGTATTTGAGCGATAGTATTTGAACGGCAAGGAGCGCTGCGTTAAGCCCGCCGTTGATAGCGACTGTGGCGACCGGGATACCCGGCGGCATTTGTACTGTGGAAAGAAGTGAATCGAGACCGTCCATTGTGGACGATTTTATGGGAAGCCCGATGACGGGAAGCACTGTGTATGCGGCAAGCACGCCTGCAAGATGCGCCGCTTTGCCTGCGGCCGCGATGATAACGTCGATACCGTTGCTCTCTGCACCCGCAGCGAAATCGTGCGCTTTGTCGGGCGTTCTGTGCGCGCTCATGATGTGCGCGTCTACCTCTATGCCGAAGTCCTTTAATGTGTTGATTGTTGTGTTTAGAACGGGCAAATCCGATTTTGAGCCCATGACCACTGCTACCTTCATGTTATCTCCTTTGTATATGCTGCTAAACTCTTAATATGGTTAGTCTACTTTAGGTGTTATGATTGTGTCAACGAAAATACAAACATTATTCTTGTAATGTAAAAAACGTTCGTGATAGACACGAACGTTTTTGGGTGCAAGAATATCGTATTAGCTATTATATTATTTATTGTAATTATATGGGTATGAAATGTAGAATCATTATGATATTATATAAATATTAGTTTTGAAAGGACGAGATATGATAGAAACATTATTAGCATATGCAAGGTTGTTAGTCAAGTCCATATAAGTGTGTAAATTCCTCGGTTACATTTATCTAAGCAGCTGATTGGTTAGCAGCTATCTGTT
>JABGQS010000017.1 GCA_018648645.1 Clostridia bacterium | reverse complement strand
CTTGAGCGACAGTTTGAATGATCCGTATATGTGGCAGATGCCTAGCATTACCGTGAAAGCGGGCGGGTATGCGGTGATTTACGCGAGCGGTACCGCGCAGGAGCAGACGGAGAGTACCGCGCCGTTTAACATTGCGGTGTCGGGCGAAAAGCTGGTGCTGAGTGCGCCGAGTGGCGTTGTGATTGACATGTTTGACACCGGGGTGATTGGCGTTGGCAACAGCGCGGGGCGGCTTGGTGGCGATGAGCAAGGCGGACGTGTGTTTTTCACTACAACGACGGAGGGCAAAGCGAATGCGGATGAGGGGTATAGCGCGTACACGAGCGAGCCCGTATTCTCTGTGCTTGGAGGGTATGCTGACAAAGGAACTGTGGTGCAGATTAGCTGCGCGGATGAGAGTGCGCAGATTTACTATACGATTAATGGGGACAGACCGACGACGAGCTCATTGTTGTACACTGGCGGTGTGGTGATAAATGAGTCGCTGCCGTTGCGCGCGATTGCGGTGTCGGCAGGTATGCTAAACAGCCCGATTGTGACAACGAACTATTTGGTGGAGGCCGAGCATGACATTGCGGTGCTGTGTATATCGGGCGATTGGGACGATATTAACTATGCG
This sequence comes from Clostridia bacterium, assembly GCA_018648645.1. Taxonomy (GTDB): domain Bacteria; phylum Bacillota; class Clostridia; order Christensenellales; family SZUA-584; genus JABGQS01. Next base: position 50,216 of record JABGQS010000017.1, on the reverse strand, counting down.
TATTCTTCGTCACGAAGTAACAGAGAAGAAGAGGTGCACATAGAGTACTATGAAAGCGATGGAAGTATTGGAGTGTCGTTTCCGGCGGGTATTCGGGTGGTTGGGCTGATAAGCCGCAGCTATCCTCAAAAGTCGTTGAACATTTATCTGCGCGGCGGATACGGGCAAAGCGATGTGGTGTACCCGTTTTTTGACGATTATCCGGTTGTGGATTTTCAGTCGCTGACGATTAGGAACTCCGGGCAGGACTTGTTCTATTCGCATATGAAGACGGCGTTTTTCGAGATGGCTGTGCAGGACATGGATGTTGATAATATGCAGCAGAAACCGGTGGCGGTGTATATTAACGGCAGGTATTGGGGAATGTATTGGTTGAGCGAAAACCAAAACGAGGATCATTTTGCGTCCGCTTACGATTTTGACAGAGACGATATTGAAGTGGTACGCAGAAACTCTACAGCGATTTGCGGCACAAACGAAGAATTTTTGGATGTGAGAAAGTTCGCAAGGACGCACGATATGGGAATCGAAGAAAACTATAATGAGTTTATCGGTATGGTTGACGAGCAGGCGTTTATTGATTACATTATCGTGCAAACTTTTATTAATAATTGGGATATGTATAACCAGAAATATTGGCGAACTGTTGACTATGAGCACGAGTGGCGACCAATGCTTTTTGATTTGGATTATGCGTTTAGGTATGGGGGAGGACCGTCTTATCTTGGCTCGTATTTCAGCAGATACGGCGTTACATGGACAGGGGGGAATCTCTCGAAAACAAACATGGACATTCCGTACGCGCTGCTACAAAATGAGGGGTGGAAGCAAGCGTTTATCGAAAGATACGCTTATATTTTGCAAACAACCTTTGCGCCCGAGACGATAGTAGCGCTGTTTGACAGTATGGTGGGTGAGGTTGAGGTAGAGATGGACAGGCACGTTAAAAGATGGCATGCGCCGCGATCTGTTAGCAGCTGGCAAAAAGAAATTGACAGACTAAGAGGATATCTGTTGGTGAGGGCGGATCAATGCAAAGATGATTTGCAGCGATACTTTAAATTATCTGACGAGAGGATGGCAGAATTGTTCCCCGATGATGGGTATTAGCAAAATACGCTACTGCCGTATGAGTCGATTGCGACAATAAGCGGTACTTTATCGAATGTAAGCTGACGAATCGCCTCTGCACCAAGGTCGTCAAAGGCGATTTTTTCTGCTACTGTGATATGGGACGCTATAAGCGCGCCTGCGCCGCCGACTGCCGCAAAGTACACTGCACCGTTGCGAGTGATAGCTTGCTTTACGTCGCTTGAGACGGGACCTTTGCCGATGACGAAATTTAGACCCATGTCGTACAGCGTGGGGGCGAATGCGTTCATGCGCGAGGACGTGGTTGGCCCGCACGAGTTGATGACGCGCCCCGGCATGTCGGGACAAGGACCTGCGTAGAATATACCGCTGCCCGCAATCGGTATGGGTAAGGGTTGGTTATTATTAAGCAGCTCGAAAAGCCGAGCGTGTGCTGCGTCTCTTGCAGTATATACGTTGCCGGAAAGTGAAACAATGTCGCCTGCGTGCAGTAACTTTATATCGGTGGCATTGAATGGTGCTTGTATCTGCTTCATGAAGACTCCTTATATGGTTGCATGTGCGTGACGCGCGGCGTGGCATTGAAAGTTGACTGCGACGGGTAGACCTGCTATGTGAGTCGAGTATTTGGCGATGTGGACGGCGAGGCAGTAATTGCTTCCGCCAAAGCCCATTGCGCCAATGCCAAGCGCGTTGATGTCGATTTTTAGCGATTGCTCCAGCTTTGCCAGCGCGTCGTCCTCGTTTGTGCTGCCGATGTCGCGAAGGAGCTGTTTCTTGGCGAGTAGGGCGCATTTCTCGAACGTGCCGCCTATACCGACACCGAGAACGACAGGAGGGCACGGGCTGCCGCCTGCTGTCTTAACGCAATCTATAACGAAGTTCTGTATACCCGTGATTCCATCGCTCGGTTTGAGCATGGCGATGCGGCTCATGTTCTCGCTGCCAAAACCTTTGGGCGCGACAGTAATGTCGATTTTGTCGCCGGGGACGATGTTAAAATGGATTACCGCGGGCGTATTGTCGAGGGTGTTTTGTCGCGTTAATGGGTCGAGCACCGACATGCGGAAGTAACCTTGCTTGTACGCCCCACGCACGCCTTCGTTGACTGCGGCGGTGATGTCGCCGTCAATGTGGACGTCTTGACCAACGTCGATAAAAACGACCGCCATTCCGGTGTCTTGGCAGTAGGGCATGCCTGTCTCGCCACTGATGCGGGCGTTGTCGATAAGCTGGGCAAGCGCCTGCTTGGACGGTGCACAAGTCTCTGTTTCGTGCGCAGATTCAATGGCTCTGAGCGCGTCGCTGCCCGGCATTTTTGCGGCGGACAAGAACAAGTCGCGCACCGTTTGTGTCATGAGTTTGCTGTCAATCGTTCGCATAAAAGTACCTCAATTTATTTTATATCATTATAGCTCATCATAGATGCTGCTGCAAATGGTTGCGCTATTCGCGCGCGCATTCGCTGTCGTTACCGTTCAGAATATCAAGACCGTGCGAGAGAGGTTCAAGAATGAACGATAGGCACTCGGACACTGCTTTTGGGCTGCCCGGCAAGTTGACGATGAGGCATTTGCTGCGTATACCGCTGACACCGCGTGAAAGCATCGCTTTGGGGGTGATTCGCAGGCTATGATGACGCATTGCTTCGCTGATGCCGGGTGTTTGCTTTTTGATAACGCTGAGCGTGGCTTCAGGCGTAACGTCGCGCGGGGCAAGCCCTGTGCCGCCGGTGGTGAGAATGAGGTTGTATTTCTTGTTGTCAGCGAAGTCAATTAGAGCGCTTGCTATTAAGCTTTGCTCATCAGCAACGATGAGCGTTTGCTTTACGTCGTAGCCTGCGGTTGCCATGATTTGCGCGATCAACGGACCGGCCGTATCCTCTCGCTGTCCTGCTGCGCCTTTGTCGCTGGCGGTGATGATTCCGACTGTATACATATCTTACCCCTCTTGCGAAAACTACTATTACCTATACTTATTATATGCTATAATACGGTTAAATCAAATATATATTGTGCTTCGATCGAAAATTCCTAAAGTTTTGCCACGGAATTGAGACGATAGGGTATGTTTGGAAACGAATGTGCCTCCCGATTGGAAAGAAGACACGATGTGCAGCGATACTTTTTGCTGCGCATTTGGCTTTTCGGGAAACCGAGGAGTTTTTCTTTTTTCGTGTGTAAAAATATAAATAGTCGGGCGAAGCAAAACAGAAGGAGCATTTATGAAAAGGGTGTTAATTGTTATTGTGTTGGTTTTGGTTGTTTTATCGTCGTCTGCGTTGGCGGAGGATAATGCGGTTGCGCTGGAAGCCTCGAGCGTTGCGGACGGACAGAGCGATGTGCTTGTTGATGTGGTGATTGTGCTGGAGTTCAGCAACAACGTAGTGAATGCAGCTGTGGCGCAAAACAACGCCTCGAGCATTGCGCTGAGGAGCGGCGGGCAGGGAGTTCCTGTTTATATCGAAATGGCGGATGATCAAATTGAGCCGGAAATGAAAAGGACGATAATCGTTAGACCGGCTGAGATATTGGAAGAGGGGGCGAGCTATAAGCTGATTATAAGCGGAGCGCTGAGCGGAAAGAACGGCAACACGCTAGGGCAGGATATAACAATATCGTTTACGACAGCGCAAAGCGAGACAAGCGGCTTTCGATATTGGTGGCTGCTGATTATTATTGCGGCGGTTGCGGCAGTTGGCATTACTGCAATTCGAAACAGAAGACGTGACAAAAGCAAATAGGGCGAGAGCCATAAAAACTGCGATTATCGTTTTGCCGCTGATCGCATTTATACTATCAATATTCATCGGAAGATATGAGCTGGGGTTTGTGGAAGTTGTAAGAATGATTTTTTCTCCGGCGCAGCATTCGGGTGAAATTGCGTATTCTATTGTGTACGATTTGCGGATACCGCGGGCGATACTAGGACTGCTGGTGGGCGGAATATTGGCTGCGAGCGGTGCAAGTTTGCAAGGCATGTTCAAGAACCCGCTGGTGGACTCGGGTATGCTTGGAGTGAGCTCGGGCGCTGGGTTTGGCGCGATAGTCGGAATTATCGCGTTTGGCAACTCGCAAGCTATTACCATACTGTTCGCGTTTGGGTTTGGGCTGATAGCGGTGCTGCTGGCGTATATGATTGGTACGGTTTATAAATCGTCACCAAAGCTGATGCTGGTGCTTGGCGGTGTGATTGTGTCGGCGCTGTTTTCGTCGCTGATATCGATGGGCAAGTTTGTCGCAGACCCGACAGATCAGCTGCCATCCATTGTGTTTTGGCTGATGGGCAGCCTTGCGAATGTGAGCTATGCGCAGGTGCTTTATGTGCTTGTGCCTGTGTTAGTCAGCGCGATTGGGTTGTCGATACTAGGATGGAAAATAAATGTGCTGTCGATGGGTGAACGAGATGCGCACGCGCTTGGAATCAACACGCGTGTTATAAAGATATTGGTGGTGGCGTTGAGCGCGCTTGGCACGGCGGCGGCGGTGTCGGTTGTAGGTACGATAGGATGGATTGGGCTGGTTATACCGCACATTGTGCGCATGCTGCTGGGGAGCAACAACAGGGTGATAATACCGTACAGCTTTTTGCTGGGCGCAGGGTTTTTGGCGCTGATTGATATATTGGCAAGAACGATTACATCGGCAGAACTTCCGATCGGGATGCTGACATCATTCATCGGACTGCCGTTTTATGTGTTTTTGCTGCGCAGAACAAAAGGGGGCGGATGGTAATGAATGTGCTGAGTATAAAGGAACTTCATTTTAAATACGAAGATAGGGTGGTGCTGGAGCGGCTGGATCTTAACGTGAGCCAGGGCGAGGTTGTGGTTTTGCTTGGTCCAAACGGGTGCGGTAAAACGACGTTGCTCGACTGCATCATTGGGTACAGGAAGCACGAGCAGGGGAGCATACATATCGCTGGCGTTGAGGATAAGGTTTTTTCGATATCGGACAAAGCGAAGAGGGTGGCGTATGTGCCGCAAAGCACGTCCAATATTTTCCCGTACACCGTTATGGAAATTGTGTTGATGGGCAGGAATCCGCACATCGGCAAGCTGTCTGCGCCGAGAAGGAAGGACAGCCAAATTGCGCAGGAGGCGCTGAGAAGCATGGGGCTGACGCAGTTTGCTGACAGGGCGTTTACCAAGCTGTCGGGCGGAGAAAAGCAGCTGGTGATGATTGCGCGCTCGCTGGCGCAGAACGCGGATATTATATTGCTGGACGAACCGACATCGTCTCTAGACGTGAAAAACGAGATGATGGTGCTGCGGCGCATAAAGGATATGGTGAGAAAAACGGGCAAGACGGTTGTGCTGGCGACGCATCAGCCGAATCATGCGTATTACTTTGAGAACGAGAACTTGGCGGTGAACGCCGCGTTGTTTGTGCAAGGGCGCATCAAGCATTATGGCGCGCCGAGCAAGGTGTTGACCAAGCAAAACATAGCGGAAGTGTACAATGTGGATTGTGAGATATTGCAGTATAGCGACGAGAGTAAAGCGTTTGTTGCGAGATAAAGCGGGAGAGATAGTGAGAAAAGCGATATTAGTTTTAGTTTGCATAATGATGGCTGTGAGTTTTACGGCTTGCGGAGCGCGTGTTGAGGAGCCGAAAAATGGCGAGCAGATGCGCACGGTTGTTGATTGTGTCGGCAGGCAGGTGCGTATTGTGCAAAACGTTGACAGGATTGCTGCGACGTATTCGCCGGCCGGACATATTACGGTGATGCTGGGGCACGGAGAGGATATTGTGGCGACGAGCAACGGGCTGCAAAGAGACAAGATGCTGCACGAGATATGCCCCGAGATTAAAAACGCGAGCGTTGTTAAGGTGAGCGGGGATTTTAATATTGAGGAGCTGGTATCGCTGGATGTCGATGTGGTGTTTGTTTCGCACGATATGTATTTGGACGAAAAAGCGATGAGAAAGCTGGACGAAGTGGGGCTGCCGTATGTGGTGGTGTCGTTTGATTCGATAGAGGAGCAGAAAACGCTGGTGCGCGTGATTGCCGATGTGCTGAACGAGGAGACGGAGGCGCAGGTGTATATCGACTTTTACGATAAGGTTTTGGACATGGTGAGTGCGTTGCATGAGGAGCGAAATGAGAGCGATGTGACTGTGTATCACAGTATCAACGAAGCAGTGAACACCGTGGGACGCAATACGCTGCCGCAGGATTGGATGAAGGCTGCGGGCGGTATTGACGTGTCTCTTGGCGGGCAGCTTGCGATAGACGAGGACAAGTATTACACCACGCTGGAGCAGATACTTATGTGGGACCCGCAGGTGATTTTGTGCAACGTGGATACTACATACGAGTATATAAATGAGCAGGCGGCGTGGCAAAACATGCAGGCTGTAAAAAACGGCGATGTTTATTTGATGCCTGTGGGGATATCGAGATGGGGACACACGACATCTATTGAGACACCGCTGGCGATTGTTTGGACGGCGAAGACGCTGTACCCTGACACGTTTGGTGATGTGAACTTGGAGGAGCTTATGCGAGAGTTTTACAGCGAGCTGTTCGAGTATGAGGTGACGGACGAGCAGATCGTGCAAATACTGCGCGGCGAAGGCATGCGGTATAGCAAGAATTTGGAGTAGGTTATGAAGTATATTTTGGCGATAGACGACACGGACAATCTTGAGTCTGTCGGCACGGGTGAGCAGCTCGAAAACATTATTGTTGTGCTGGAGAAAGAGCACGGATGCAGCTGCGCAAGAGTGACGCGGCATCAGCTGTTCTTCTCGCCGAGGATACGTTATACGTCGCACAACAGCGCGATGTCTACGATTGTGACAACGGATGCGCTAGCGGTGCAGGTGTTTAATGCAGTTTGCGATTATTTGTTGGAGAATGCGGCGGAGGGCTCTGACCCGGGCGCGTGCTTGTTTGACGTGGATAAGGTTAAGGCGGGTGAAATCGCAACGCTGGAGCGGTATGGACAGAGGTGCAAAACGGAATATGTGCACAAGCATGAAGCGCGGCAGATAGCGGGCGAGCTTGGCATTATGCTGAGGGAGCTGGGTGGCGAAGGCATAGGCGTTATCGGTGCGCTGGCAGGTGCTGCACTGCGGCTTAATGGCAGCGATGGGCGGTATAAGGGCAACTTTGAGCTGGGGGTGAATCACGACAACATGCTGTGCCGCGATATATTGTCGCACCCGTATGTGGATGCGGTTATGAGCGAGGGCGGGGAGCAGATTTCGCCCGATACGCAGGTGTTTATTACGCAGAGAATTAAGACGGTGAATTTGGACAATAAGTCGGTGCTGCTGGTGAAGCGGCAGAAAACGAAGGACGGCGAAGTGTTTGTAAACTTGAGCAAAGCTGAGCTTAAAAAGTATTGATGGGGCGATAATGGAATTTTTTAATGTAAAAACGATTGATCGGACAAGAGAATTGATGAAACAGGCGTTTGACGGGTATGCTTTGGGCGAGGAGCGTGTGGATATCGAAAATGTGCTGAATCGTGTATTGGCGAGCGACGTTAGATCTGACGTTGATGTGCCGCATTTTGACCGAAGCGTTGTGGACGGGTATGCTGTGAGAACGGGTGACGCGGACGGTGCGAGCGAGAGCGTGCCTGCGTTTTTGAAGCTGATTGGCTCTGTGCAAATGGGCGAGGAAAACACTGCGGTGCTGCGCGAGAACGAGTGCATGTATGTGCCGACAGGCGGGATGGTGCCAAAGGGTACGCAAGCGATGGTGATGATTGAGCACGCGCAAAAGGTTGCAGATGATGAGATTGCGGTGTATCGGAGTGCTTCGATGTATGAGAATATGCTGCGAATAGGTGACGATATTAGAGTTGGCGAGATGGTTTTGACGAAGGGTAAAAGATTGTATGCGCAGGATATTGGCGCTCTCTCTAGCACGGGGCACCGCGAGATTTCGGTGTATAAACGACCAAAGTTTGCGGTGTTGTCGACGGGGGATGAGATTATTTCGCCGGACAGCGAGCTGACGATGGGAAAAATCAAGGATATCAACACGTTTGCGCTCGCAGCACAAATAGAGAGCTTTGGTGGCGAGGTCGCGATAAAAAAGGTGGTTGTGGACGATTTTGGCACTATAAAAAGCGAAGTTGAAAAGGCGACAGAGAAGTGCGATGTGGTATTAGTGTCGGGCGGAAGTTCTGTCGGAGAGAAGGATTATACGTATGAGATACTAAAAGAGCTGAGCGGTAAAGAGATAATCGCGCATGGGCTGAATATAAAGCCGGGGAAACCGACTATTGTGGCGGATGTTGATGGAAAGCCCGTGATTGGACTGCCGGGTCAGCCTGCTTCGGCGTTGATGGTGCTGACTCTGATGCTGGATATATTGCATGAAGTGTTTTATAAGAATGTGCGCGTTAAGACGTATGTGGCAGCGAAGCTCGACCAGAACGTGGCTTCGGCACCGGGGCGAAAAACGTTTCAGATGGTGCAGATAGCGCAAGGGGAGCATGGCAAAGTTGCGAAGGTGATACGCGGTAAGTCGGGCATGATTAGTCTGCTGAGCAAATCGTACGGGTATTTTGTGATCGAAAGCAGCAGCGAAGGAAAGGAAGCGGGGGAAGCGGTGAACGTTTATCCTCTGCAGTAATGTTATGAGAAAAAACGAGCGAAATATATATCTAAATAGCGTGGATTTGGACGAGGCGACAGCGATATTGAAGGACAGTATACGGGGAAGCAAACGCAGCGAGGTAGTTGAGGTATCGCAAGCGGCGGGCAGAGTTTGTGCGCAGGCGGTGTTTGCAAGAGTTTCCTCGCCGTATTATAACGCAAGCGCTATGGACGGAGTTTGTGTCCGATATGAGCGCACGGTCGAGGCGAATGAGAAGAAACCTTTGCGGTTGAAAAAAGACGTGGATTATAAGATTGTGGACACGGGGGATGCGATTGATGCGCCGTACAACGCGGTGATTATGATTGAGGATATAAGAGAGTTTAACAGCGAGACGATTGAGATTTTCGCGGCGTGCAGCGCTTGGCAGCATGTGCGCAGCGTTGGTGAGGATATTGTAAAGGGTGAGATGATAGTGCCGTCGTATCACAAAGTAAAACCTGTTGACATAGGCGCGCTGTATGCCGGAGGTATCAGTCAAATAGAGGTTATCAAAAAGCCGATAGTGACAATAATACCGACTGGGACAGAGCTTGTGGAAAGCCCAAAGGACATTGCACACGGTAAGATTATCGATTCGAACTCGCGAATGTTTGAGGCTATGGCGGCGGATGCAGGGGCGGCGTGCAAGCGGTTAAAGCCTGTTATTGACGATTTTGATTTGATTAAGAAAACGGTGGCAGATGCGTGCGAGGACAGCGATATCGTGATTATCGGTGCGGGTTCATCAGCCGGCACGGAGGATTATACACGGCAGGGTATCGAGGAGCTGGGGGAGGTGCTGTTTCACGGCGTTTCGATAAAGCCGGGAAAGCCTGTTGTGCTGGGCAAAGTGAACGGTACGTGTGTTGTTGGAACTCCGGGATATCCCGTTAGCGCGTATTTTGTGTTTGAATATTTCGTGAGGAGCGCGATAAATCAGTATTTGTGCCAAGCGGATACGCAAAGAGAGAGCGCGGCGGCAACGCTTGCCAACCGAGTGGTATCTTCGCTGAAACATTTGGAGTTTGTGCGCGTGAAGCTGGGGAGCGTGGGCGGCAAGATGGTCGCGGCTCCGCTAAAGCGCGGCGCGGGCGTTACGATGTCGCTGGTGAACGCGGATGGTGTATTGAAAATCCCGAAAAATGTGGAAGGGTATGAAGCAGGGCAGGAAGTGCGAGTCGAGCTGATGAAGGATATCGGCGAGATTGAGCGCAGTATTGTCAGCATCGGCAGCCACGATATTATGCTGGACATGTTGAATGACTTGCTGCACAAGGGCGAGGGTAACATGAACTTGTCGTCTACGCATGTAGGGAGCATGGGCGGAATTGCTGCAATGAGCGGCGGGAACTGTCACTTTGCGCCTGTTCATTTGCTGGACGAGACGACAGGGCTGTATAACGCAGCGCATATAAAAAAGTATTTGAAGGATACTGATTGCGTGCTGGTGAAGGGCGTGCGCCGAACGCAGGGAATTATGGTGCATAAAAACAGCGAGAAAAAGATTGAACGCATAGCCGATTTGGCGCAGGACGGTATGGTTTTTGCCAACCGACAGAAAGGCTCCGGTACGCGGATTTTGGTTGATTATCAGCTGAATGAAAATGGAGTCGACGCCAGCGATATCGAAGGGTATGAGCGTGTGGTAGGGACGCACATGATGGTGGCAATGGCGGTGGCATCGGGCAGCGCGGATGCCGGAGTTGGTGTGATGAGTGCGGCGCGGGCGATGGAGCTGGATTTTTATCCGATTGGAGAAGAGGACTATGACTTTGTGGTCAGGAAAGACTTTTTGGATACGGAAAAATTTGCTGCGTTTATGGATGCGCTGAAAAGCGACGAGTTGAGGCAGGCGCTGGACGGGTTTGGGGGATATAAGTATCCGCGTATCGGTGAAGTGGTGCAGGTTTGACGAGAGTGCGAGCGTAGAGTGAAACGAGATGCGCAGAGCGGTGGACAAGGCAGGCAGACGGTTGTGATTATAAAGGAGAAATTGGTTATGAAGGGCAAAGTGGTCGCGGTTAATATCAGCGAGAATAAGGGAGAGCAAAAGCACTCGATTGAGCAGGGCGTGTTTAAGCAGGACCACGGGCTTGTGGGAGACGCGCACGCGGGAAAGGGGCTGCGGCAGGTCAGCTTGCTTGGGCAGGAGAGTATTGATAAGATGAATCAGAATATGGTGAAGGGGTTGTGCTCGGGCAATTTCGCCGAGAATATCACGACGCGGGGATTGGTGCTGTACGAGATTCGCGTCGGCACGAGGATTCGCATTGGGCAGACGGTGCAGGAGGTTACGCAGATAGGCAAGAAGTGTCACGACAGCGGTTGCGCGGTGATGCGCGAGGTGGGCAGCTGCATTATGCCGAGCGAAGGGATTTTCACCAAGGTGGTGCAAGGCGGCGTTGTAAAGCCGGGCGACGATATTGAGGTGGCGGAGTAGGCGCGTTGAGTAAGAAGCGAGGTAGGATGTGCACGAAATTGAGCAGGACGCGGCAGCAAAGCAAATCAAAATTGCGGTATCGTGAAGTTTGCGAAATCGCGTCTTGTAATTGCCGCTGTCATAGTGTATAATAACCTTCGCTGATTATTTTTCGGGACGCGGTTGGATTGTGCCCGGATACCTCAGATGATTGGTTTGTGAGACAAAAGCTAAGGTGCATGAGCGAGGGTGGCGGAACTGGCAGACGCGCACGGTTGAGGGCCGTGTGGACTAACCTCCATGTGGGTTCGATTCCCATCCCTCGCACCAGGCAACGCAGCGTGACGCTGCACCCTTATTCGCGAAGTAAGGCGTGAGGATACATTACGTTAATGCCCGCGTTGAGGTTGTATGGGTACGGCAAGAGGAAAATAGGGAATACGCAAGACCAGTATGCGGATGTGGCGGAACTGGCAGACGCGCTAGGTTCAGGACCTAGTGGTGGCAACATCGTGGGGGTTCAAGTCCCTTCATCCGCACCAAAAACGCAAGTACACACAAAGTGTGTACTTGCGTTTTTGTATGCGCGGATGAAGGGACTTGAACGGGCGAAAGCAACACAGCCCAGTGGGCTGTGTTGCCGCCCAGGCGTGATAGCGAACGCAGTGAGCGGAGCAAGTCCCTTCATCCGCCAGCCCACGTAAGTGGGCTGTAAATGTTGGAGGACGAGACTTGAACCTGAGCTTGCCGCCGACCGAATAGGGAGGATAAAGGCAAGCGAAGTGGCGTGATAGCGAGGCGGTAGCCGAGCGGAGCAAGTCGGAATCCGCCAGCCCACGTAAGTGGGCTGTAAATGTTGGAGGACGAGGAACTTGAACGGGGTTTTGATGCAGCTTGCGGTGGAAGTGGAGGTAGAAAAAATTGATTACAATATATAGAAATATATTATATAATAAAGATACTATAATAAAGGAGTAGTGAATAATGAAAAAAACAATGTGCGTAATTCTTATTTTTATTGTTGTTTTTAGTTTTTTTGGTTGTTCTAACGATGGTCTAGAGAAATTTCAAGAAGGATTTAACGATGGATTAGAGGAAGCATCAGAACCTACAGCAGAACCAACAACAGGACCAACAAGCAAACCAACGGTAGTGCCGCAGAAAGATAGCATAGACTTTTGGGAAAACAGAGTACAATATCTACTTTTTAACGATAAAGATTTTATGGATAAGATTTATTCTATTAATGAGGAAGGAATACTTGTTCATGAAGCGATAGCAGATGCAAAAGAATCAAATGACCTTTTTCTACTTCCCGAATTATATGAACGAGGGATAGAGTACACTGTGAAGTATTATGACTTAACTCCAGTAACAACGATTGGAAAAGAATATAAAGAAATGATTGTCGAACACGCTGAAGTCATGATAGCCATATATACTGCAAAGGGAAATGGAGATGTTGAACTTGAAACTAAGCTTTCAGATGAAGCGTCGGCTTTGTCACAGGAAACGAGGGACTGGTTGAGAACAAAATGACCATTGCAGGAAAAAAGAAATAGCAACTGGCAATTTATCATATCGACTATGGCATGTATGGTAGAGTTATTATGTAAGGAATAGGAGGGCAGAATTTTATGATTTACCGAAAAGCGGGAGTCAATGATGCACAAGAGCTTGCGGAACTTCGGAAGAAGCAATTGATAGATGAGGGTGAGCAGGCGGAGAACGATATTGATGACGAGATGAAGCGGTATTTTTCTGTAAGCATCGATAGCGGAGAATTGATCTGCTGGGTTGCGGAGGAGGGGGAGACAATTATCGCGACAAGTGCGATATGCTTTTATTGTCTGCCGCCAACGTTTTCTAACCCTACGGGGCAAAACGCATATATAACTAACATGTATACAAAGAACGAGTTTAGGCGCGCAGGGATTGCGACAAAGTTGTTAACGCTGCTGATAAATGAAGCGGTGGAGCAGAACTATAAAGTTATAAGATTGCACGCATCCGAAATGGGCAAGTCGATATATCTGGAAGCCGGGTTTGAGGATTCTAGCGGGTTTATGTCGAAGCGGCTGTAATTGGGAGACGCGGATTGCAAGTTAGCTTTAAAGTAAAGTGTTTTACTCCTCGTGGGAATAAAACGAAGGACATTAATTTATAAAAGGAGAAATGATATGAACAGGATTAATCTGATTTGCTTGGGTGTAGCTGACATGGAGAAATCGCTCAAGTTTTATAAGAATATTGGGTTTGAGACGCATGAGACGGGGGATAATCCGCCGATTGTGTTCTTTGACAATCAAGGCAGTAAGCTGGAGCTTTATCCGATTGATGAGCTGGCGAAGGATATTGACGAGGCGAATCCTCCTACAATTAGCGCGGGCGGGTTTGGCGGAATAACGCTGGCATGCAATTTGAAGTCTGAGCAGGAAGTTGACGATATCATAGAGAAAGCGAAGCGGTTTGGCGGTACGGTAGCTAAGCAACCGCAAAGGGTGTCTTGGGGCGGGTACAGCGGATATTTTAGGGATCCGAACGGGTATTACTGGGAAGTGGCGTTTGGGGAGTCGTGGGAGTTCGATGAGAACGATATGCTTGTGATTGACTAGAGTCCAAATAGTTTAGCATGTAACGATAAATATTTGAATGAAGGGGTGCTGCTATGAAAATTGTTAAGGCAACGCAAATAGACGTGGCGCGTATAAAGCAGCTGATAGACACGAATTTTGATGCTGTGATTGCAAAGCATCATTCGAAGGAAGTTGTTCAGAAATTCAAACAGCAGAATAGCTTGCAAAGCATCACGAATCAGCTGAACTGGAAACAGGTTTTTGTTTTACGAGAAAATGAAGCTGTACATGGAACAATTGCGTTTACGAACTTTGGCACCGAGGAGCTGCCGAAATATTCGCTTTCGAATGTATTCGTTGATGTGAGTGAACACGGAAAGGGATTGGGGCGAAAGCTCGTTGATTTTGTAATTGACATTGCACGCGGACAGGGGATTGACATTTTGCATGTACCATCGACTATGAACGCGGTAGCATTTTATGAGAAGTTTGGGTTTATTGTTGATGAAAGACAGCCTGATGCGGAAGATGAAATAACTTGGATGACTATGGAGTTATGATTCCTGTAAAATCGGCAAAGCATATTCTAGTTTTGTGGTGCGCATAAGCGAAATTTCGTGTATAATTATGGCAGGTAAAATTTGCGCGATTGGCAAGTTAAGAAGCTGAGGCTTTTCTTGAATAGGCGCACAATATCTAACAGAAGGCAAACACAGTATATTAACTAAATAGCAAGGGGAGTATTCATATGAGCGATATGTTTAAAGAGACCCACAACAAGATGACGGGACCGATTGTGCCTGTTATTCCTGCGTTTGGCGAGGACGGTAGCCTTGACCTTGAGTCTACGTGCGGCTGGATAAACTGGCTGATAGACAACGGTATGAGGAGCTTTTGGACGACGGGTGGAACGACGCACTATTTTTGCCTGACGGACGACGAGATCTATACGCTGACGAAAGCAATAGCGGAGTGTATTGACGGCAGAGCGGTGTTTATTGCGTCGATTAACTGGCACTGGCCGGTGCACAAAGCGCGCGACTTTATTGCGTTTGCGCACGAGTGTGGCGTGGATGTCGTGAAGGTGATGCTCGATTATCGGTTTAACCCGACGGATGAGAATATCGTGAAGTGTTATCGAGAAATTGCGAAGGATTCACCGATTCCGCTGTTGGCGTATACGCTTGCACCGAATAAACTGAGTTACGACGTGGTAAGGCAGCTGATGGCGATGCCGCAGTATGTGGGCATGAAGAACGATGCTGACGATTACTATATGAATTGTCAATACTTGAAGGAAGCGCGCGAGTTTGGACAAGACTTTTTGATTGTTACGGGTGGTACGATATCGTCTTTCTTGCACGGACACAACTTTGGGCAGAAGTATTACGCTGATGTTGTAGCGATGTACAGCCCCAAGAAGTCGCTGGAGTGTTATGAGCATATAATGAACGGTAATATTGAGGCCGCGGTTAAGATTATCAAAGAGTATGAGGAGCCGATTATGCGCGCAGGGCTTGCGCGGCCGATGGGGCATTGGACGTTGTATCATACTATATTAAAAGTGAAGGGACTGTTTAAAAGCAACAATGTGCGATATCCGCAAACGAGGATTACGGGCGATTTGAAGGCGCAGATGAGCGAGTGTGTGCCCGAGCGCGACTTGGATGTTGTGAAATAGGAAATGATTACGTGAAGGGTGACGTTGCGCGCTGAGTGCGAGGGCAGCGACATTGACAGCTACCTTACTTGATAATCTGCCTTGACGAGCAAGCAAACGTATGCTTGTTGTAATAAAATAGTATTATTTATGTGGAAAAGCACTATATATTGTTTCAAACCGAAATTTAGTGGTATATATAGTTATAAAGAAAATCGCAAAGCCTATGATTTTTCTTTCCTCCTAGTTTTAAATTTGCTAAATCTTACTTGATCGCCAAAAGTAAGATTTTTTTTGCGTAAACAGAGGGATGTTTTATAGATTTTGAAGGGAGATGAGCGCGGATGAGGAAATTTCGCATTGTAGGCAACTTTGTATTGACCCGAAACATAAATAGGTATATAATGAATTTAAATGTAAGGTACAAGTTGATAACGCAATTTTTTAATTTTACTATAAGGAGATAGAGCTAATGAATCTTGATGAGCTGATTAGGCAAGTGACGGAGGAAGTGGTTGCGAAAGCGGCAGGGCAGAGCGTGCCGGCTGCAGCGGGTGACTATTCGCCGGCATCGCTTGCAAAGTATGTGGATCATACGCTGCTAAAGCCCGCGGCATCGCGCGACCAAGTGAAAAAGGTGTGCGACGAAGCGAGGGCAAACAAGTTTGCCAGCGTGTGCGTGAACCCGAACTACATAGAGTTTGTTGCGCAGCAGCTTAGCGGCAGCGGCGTGGCACCGTGTGTGGTAATCGGATTTCCGCTTGGAGCAACAACGCCGGAAGTGAAAGCGGCGGAAACGAGCGCTGTGGTTGCGCTTGGCGCAAAAGAAGTGGACATGGTTGTCAACATCGGCGCTATAAAGTCGGGTGACTGGAAGCTTGTCAAAAGGGACATTGAAGCGGTAACGGCGGCGGCGCGAGGGAAAGCGCTTGTCAAGACGATTATCGAGACTTGCTTGCTGACGGACGAGGAGAAGGTGAAGGTTTGCACGGTTGCTAAGCTTGCCGGGGCGGATTTTGTGAAGACATCGACAGGGTTTTCGACAGGCGGCGCAACGGTTGAAGATGTGCGATTGATGCGTCAAACTGTGGGACCGGACATCGGCGTTAAAGCATCGGGCGGCGTTAAGGACTATGCCAGCGCAGTCAAGATGATAAAGGCGGGAGCAACGCGGCTGGGCACAAGCTCGGGCGTGAAGATAGTGACCGGCGATGTGGACGAAGAGCACGTTTGCATCAACTGCGGAGCTTGCACAGGCACATGCCCGACGAGCAACGTTACATTAACAAAAACAGCATATTAATCTTTGGAGGATAAGTAAAAATGGAAAAGCAAGCACTCGGAATGGTCGAAACAAAAGGATTGGTTGGCGCGATTGAAGCGGCGGATGCAATGGTAAAAGCGGCGAATGTGACGCTTATGGGCAAAGAGAAAATCGGGTCAGGACTTGTGACGGTAATGGTGCGTGGGGACGTTGGCGCTGTGAAAGCTAGCGTGGATGCAGGCGCGGCGGCAGCAAAACGCGTTGGCGAGCTGGTGAGCGTGCACGTGATTCCGCGTCCGCACGAAGACGTAGAAGGTATTTTGCCTAAGTAGGCATTAAGCGATATACAGAGGCTGCTCAATTCAGATCGGGCAGTCTTTTTGTTTGCAAAGATTCGCACGGGTATGTATAATATTGTTAGAAAGTAAGCGCCGGGTTAGTGACAGCTATATAAATCGTTTTGAAAGAGGGAGTATTATGAGCAAAACAAAATGGGGCATCGTTTCTACGGGGAAGATCGCGAATCAGTTTGCACAATGTTTGAAATTTGTTAAAGGTGCGCAAATTGAAGCTGTTGCATCACGCAGCATTGAATCTGCAAAGGCGTTTGCGCAAAAGTACGATATAAGTAAAGCGTATGGCAGCTATGAGGAGATGAGCGCGGATAGTGAGATTGACATTGCGTATATCGGCACGCCGAACAACGCGCATTTGGACGATTCCGTTATGTTTATGAAGCAGGGGATTCATGTGCTTTGCGAGAAGCCGCTTGCCGCCAACGAGAAGCAGGTAAGGGCGATGATACAAAAGGCGAAGGAAAACGATGTGTTCTTTATGGAAGGGATGTGGACGCGGTTTTTCCCTGCTGTGCAGAAAGGGCTGGAGTGGGTGAAAAACGGCAGCATCGGTGAGGCGAAAGTGTTGTTTGCTTCTCTAGGCATTGTGGGCGCGGGCGACAAGAGCGCTTGGCGGTTTAAGAGGGAAATGGCCGGCGGCGCGATGATGGATGTGGGGATATATCCATTGGCGATGGCGTTTGCGGCGTTTGGCACGGATTACAGCAAAATTACCACGTCTGCGTTTGTGCAAAACGGAATAGATGAAGTGAACACGATTACATTAACGTATCCCGACGGAAAAATTGCTGTGCTTAACAGCGCGCTGACGGCTGTAATGGATAACAACGTGATGATAAGCGGCACAAAGGGCTGCGTGAAAATCGGCGAAGGCAACCATTGGTGGCACGCCAAAAGGGCGGAATTGATGCTGGAGGGTGACGATATATTTAGCTATAACGGGGACAGCGAGGCGTTTGTGGACTCGTACAGCTCGATTGGGTTCCAATACGAAGCGAAGGCTGTACAGGACTATGTGGCAAGCGGCGCGAAGCAGGCGAAGGAAATGTCGTGGGACGACTCGATTAAGATAGCTCAGACAATTGACTATCTGCGCAAGCAGTGGGGGGTAAAATACGACGAGGACTAAGCGGCGATATTAACGAGTGAGCATGGCAAGAGGCTTGATGTGTTTTTTGCGCTATTTGCTGCAAAACGGTCAAAAGCAAAAGATTTCCAAACCATATGAAACCAAGCAAACACCAATTGACAAATAAACGATTAAAGGTTACAATTACTCTCGGTAGAATATGTTACCGGGAGGCATTTGCGCAGGTTTTGCGATGAGAAGCGCGCTGTCTTGATTCGAAAAAAACGTTGATCAATAGTGCTTGAGTCGGTTTGCCCGATGATGGTATTATAAATAAATCTTGAATGGAGAAATATTGTGATTAAAACCGGAGAAATTATTAGCAATGCGCTTGAGGCAAAAGTTGTGGTGCCGGCATTTAACATTCCGCATCTGCCGATGGTAGAGCCTGTAATCGCTGCAGTGACTGATGCAGATTCGTTTGCGTTGGTACAGGTAGCGAGGCTGGAATGGGAAAAGTTTTCTGCTAAGAGTCTTAAATCTGTAAGAGACGAGTTCGTTAAGTTCGACAACCCAAAGAACGTGCGTCTGCATCTTGACCATGTTCCTGTAATTGATGAGGACCATTTGCTGGTGGACTATGTTGCTATAGTTAAGGAAGCGATTGAACTTGGATACCAGTCTGTTATGGTTGACGGTTCTCGGCTTGACCTTGATAAGAACATTGAAGCGACAGCAAAAGTAGCGAAGATTGCGCACGAAGCAGGTATCGTATGCGAAGCAGAGCTTGGCGCAGTGCTCGGTCATGAAGCCGGTCCAATGCCGCCGTATGAGGAAATGTTTGTATCGGGAGAAGGATTCACGCGTATTGAAGAAGCAAAAAGATTTGCTGAGGAATCCGGGTGTGACTGGCTATCTGTTGCTGTCGGTAACATTCACGGCGCGATCAGCGAAGCGACAAGAGACCAGAAGAAACCGGAAGCGCGTATTAACGTAGAGTATTTGGCGAAGCTGCGCGACGTAACCGGAATCCCGCTGGTATTGCACGGCGGCTCGGGCATCAAGCAGGAAAGTATTTTGGAATCAGTTAAAAACGGAATTGCTAAGATTAACGTTGGTACGGAAATTCGTCAGGCGTATGAGCAGGGTCTTGAGAAGACCGGCACTGTTAAGGGCGCACAGCAGGCTTGCTATGACCGTGTAATGTGGGTTATCAAAGATTTCTTCCTGATTGAAGGAACGAGAAAGATTGTTGCGGAGTAGTATCGCACAGTAATTGATATGTATAGGTAAAAGACTGTTCGGGAAACCGGGCAGTCTTTTTTTGCAACGGATTGGCAGGGAGCGTAAAAAAACTTATAGTGACGTTGACAAAGCCAATAATCATGTATAATGTTAATTTAGAGCAAAGAATTTAGTATGAGTAGGAGAGATATTTTGGAACTTGGATTGGTTGGAAAAAGTTGTTTGGTGACGGGCGGTGCGCAGGGGCTTGGAAGGGCAATTTGCCTGGGGCTTGCAAAAGAGGGTGTAAACGTTGCTGTAAACTATAAGAGCAGCGAGACAAAAGCGATGGAGCTGGCGGAACTGGTAGAGCGCGAGTATTCAGTGAAGGCGGTTGCGATTGGCGGCGACGTGAGCAGCGAGCACGACGTTGGTAATATGTTTGACGTTGCTGTAAAAGGGCTTGGCGGGCTCGATTTGCTGGTCAACAACGCCGGGGTGTGCCCGACTTCCTTTGTTGTGGATATGAGTCTGCAAATTTGGAGTGACGTGATGGCTACGAACTTGACGGGGACATTTCTTGCGTGCAGGCAAATGGCGCGGTATTTGATTGGCGAGGGCAAGCCGGGCAAGATTGTCAACATATGTTCGCAGACTGCTATGAACGGCAGCAAAAGCGGTAAGTCTCACTATGCGGCTAGCAAGGGTGGGATGCTGACGTTTACAAATTCGTTTGCAAAGGAAGTGGCAAAGCACGATATTGCGGTGAACGCGGTGTCGCCGGGCATGATGTTTACGGAGATGAACTCGGACAAGCCGGGCAGTGAATTAGAGGAGTATAACGAGCGCATACCGATTGGGCGTATAGCAACAGTTGAAGAAGTTGCGGCCGGAGTTGTGTTTTTGTGCAGCAGCGCAAGCAGCTATATGACGGGAAGTAACCTTGACATCAGCGGCGGCATGATTGGCAGATAAACTGGCAATGTGACATATGAACTTGGGGAAAGATTATCACGATGATGCCTTGCAGAATTTTTAATATGGACCGGATGGGATACTCGACAAATTGATTGCCATAGTGGTGTTGAGACTATAGCGTGAAGCGGCGAAAAGAGCGCTTTTCTGAGACTATACGGCGCGGATTTATTATCTGGAAATTGAAGCGTAAATACATGGACAAAACGGTCAAATTGTAATAGAATAAAAGTCAACCTATATTAACACAAATGAATTGAATTTTGATTACTAAACGTGTCGGATTACTATTAAATAAATACATATGACGTTTTCGTCGCAAGAAAATGCACGAGCGAAAGGGGAAACAATGGATATCGATAAAATTATCAGTGAGATTACCAGTCAGGTGATTGGTCAGGCGAGCGAAACGGAGCAGAGCGCTGCAAAGGTCGGGAGCTATGATGCTTCGTACGGGCAGTATATGGACCACACGGTGCTAAAGCCCGCAACAACGCAAAGCACGGTCGCGAAGTTTTGTGACGAGGCGATGCGCTACAAGTTCGCCAGCGTTTGCGTTAACCCGACGCATGTGAAATACGTTGCAGACAGGCTGAAAGGCAGCGGCGTGAAAACGTGCTGCGTTATCGGATTCCCCCTTGGTGCAAACACTACGTTTATAAAAGGCGTTGAAGCGATGGAAGCTGTCAAAAACGGCGCGGACGAAGTGGATATGGTTATAAACATCGGCGCGCTGAAGGACAAGGATTATGAGCTGGTGTATGAGGACATAAAAGCAGTCGTGGATGCGGCGCATCCAAAGGCAACGGTAAAGGTGATTATAGAGACGAGCGCATTGGAGGATGAAGAGAAGGTAAGAGCTTGCGAGCTCGCTAAACGCGCGGGTACTGATTTTGTGAAGACATCGACCGGATTTGGCGAAGGCGGCGCTACTGTTGAAGATGTTCGTTTGATGAAGCGTACTGTGGGCGAGGGTATTATGGTGAAAGCATCGACAGGTATCAATGACCGTATGGTTTGTGACCAAATGCTGGCTGCGGGCGCCATACGCATGGGCACAAGCAAAGGAATTAAGATTATCGAAGGCGATGAGCAGGACGTATGTATACACTGCGGCGCATGCACAACAAAGTGCCCGAGTGGTAACGTGACCATTATTAGAAACGAATACTAAGAAGCGCAGACAAATTAGCAAACACAAAGAGCCGGGCAAATGCGCTTGGCTCTTGTTCGTGGTAATGATTTGCAGAAAACGAATGACGTATATATTATCGACCAGATGAAAGAAGGCGGATTATGAAGCAGTGGGTGATTTTTGATGCTATGGGCGTGATATTTAAAGTGGGCGATGATGTTGGGGAGCTGCTGGTGCCGTTTATCCGCGCGCGCAATAAGTATATTATGCCACAGAAAATTAGCGAGGTGTATAAGCGAGCGAGTCTGGGGCACATATCGGCGCAGGGGTTTTGGGAGCGACTTGGTTTGGGCGATGCGTATCCGCAGATTGAGCGAGAGTATCTTGATGGGCAGCTAACGCTGGACGATGAGTTTGCGAAAGTTGCGCAGGAGCTTGCCAAGAATTATAGCTTGGCAATGCTCAGCAACGATATCGGGGAGTGGTCGGCGTATCTTCGGGAGAAGCACGGTTTGGACCACTATTTTGAGCAGGTTGTGATAAGCGGGGATGTGGGGCACAGAAAACCCGGGAATGAGATTTTTGCGATGATGCTTGAGCGAAGCAAGGCGAAAGCGGGCGACTGTGTGTTTATCGATGATAATGAGAATAACCTCATCGGGGCGCAAGAGCTTGGGATTAAGACGATATTGTTTGGCGCGACTGCGAAGAAAACGAGTGCTGTAGCTCAAGCAGATACTTTGGCGCAATTGGCGGCGCTGATACCTACGATATTGTAGCTGAGCAGAGGGGGAATAGTCGGGAGCTATTAGCGAAGTACACGCGGAAATAATCGACATGCGCAGAAAAGCAGTGTACTGCAATTTGTTTTGACAAATAAGCAGTGAAATGCTTGCAACAACTCGCTATTGAATATAAAATGAACTTAACATAATGAAAAGAGGGTGGAAGAATGAACAATATTCCAAATGTGAAAATTGGGCTGGTTGCTGTGAGCAGAGACTGCTTTGTGATTGAGCTTAGTGAAAAGCGAAGACGAGCGGTGATGAGCGCTTGCAAGGGCAGCAATACGAGTATCGAGGAGATATCGGTGACGGTAGAGAACGAAGCTGATGTGGGTGCTGCGCTAAAGGAGATTGACGAGCTGGGAGTTAACGCGCTGGTCATACTGCTTGGAAACTTTGGACCCGAAACGCCCGAGACGATGCTTGCGCAAAAGTTCGACGGACCTGTCATGTTTGTGGCGAGCGCTGAGGAGTCGCAGGATAACTTGTTTGACGGCAGGGGTGACGCGTATTGCGGTTTGCTGAATGCAAGCTATAACATTGGGATACGAAAGCTGCTGCCGTATATACCCGAGTCGCCGGTTAGAGACGCTGTCGGCGTGGCAGAGGAAATAGAAAGTTTTGCTGATATCGCGAGGGCGGTTATTGGAGTAAGCAAGCTGAAGATCATATCGTTTGGACCTAGACCGAACGATTTTGTGGCGTGCAACGCGCCCATCAAGCCGTTGTTTGACCTTGGCGTGGAGCTGATGGAAAAGAGCGAGCTCGATTTGTTTGTGGACTTTAAGGAGCACGAGAATGACGAGAGAATCGCAGATGTTGCGGCGGATATGGCGAGCGAGCTTGGGAGCGGCAACACGCATCCCGATATGCTTGATAAGCTGGCGCAGTATGAGCTGACGCTTGTCGATTTCTATGAGCAGAACAAGGGGCTTAGCGAGTACGTTGTGTTTGCCAACAAGTGCTGGCCGGCGTTTGAAGCGCAGTTTGGGTTTGTGCCGTGTTATGTAAACTCGCGGTTGGCGGGCAGGGGCATACCCGTTGCGTGCGAAGCCGATATATACGGTGCGCTCAGTGAATATATTGCTGTGTGTGTTACTCAGAAGCCGCCTGCGTTCCTCGACATTAACAACACCGTACCGCAGGATATGTATGACGACAACGCGGAAATAGGCAAGAAGTATAAGCCGGATGATTTGTTCATGGGATTTCATTGCGGCAATGTGTCGAGCGGATGTCTGAACACGCCGACGCTAAAGCATCAGTTGATTATGCATAGGTTGATGGAATCGGACAGCGAGCCAAACATCACGCGCGGAACGCTTGAAGGCACGATTATGGCGGGAGATGTTACAATGTTCAGGCTGCAAAGCACGGCGGATTGTGAGCTGCGAAGCTATATTGCGCAGGGCGAGGTGCTGGACATCGACCCGAAATCGTTCGGGAGCATTGGCGTTTTTGCTGTCAGCGAGATGGGCAGGTTTTATAGACACGTGCTGGTAGAGAAGAGATTTCCGCATCACGCAGCGGTGGCATTCGGACACACCGGCAAAGCAATGTTCGAAGTGATAAAAATGCTGGGCGTAACCGACATCGGGTTTAACCAACCGAGCGGCATGATGTATGAAACGGAGAATCCGTATAAATAAAATAATGATGGGGGTTTGTATTATGAATGATATAGTTAAAAAAATAGGATTGATGGGACTTGTTCCTGTCGTGGTTATAGAGGACGAAAAGGACGCGCTAAGTACAGCGAAAGCTATGATTGACGGCGGGCTGCCGATTATGGAGATTACTTTGCGGACAGATGCAGGACTGCCTTCTATACGCGCAATAACGAAGGCGTATCCGCAAATTCTGATGGGAGCGGGCACGGTGCTTAGCGTGGACATGGCAAAGGCAGCGGTGGACGCGGGCGCGCAGTTTATCGTGTCGCCGGGGTTTAACGACGATGTTGTACGCTGGTGCATCGACAACGACATTGCAATTACTCCGGGATGCGTGACGCCTACCGAGATTGAGCACGCGCTTGGCTTCGGCATAAATATACTGAAGTTTTTCCCTGCTAACGTGTATGGCGGTATAAACGGATGCAAAGCGCTTTATGGTCCGTACAGGATGGTTAAGTTTGTGCCTACGGGCGGCGTGTCATTGAAGAATTTGGATGACTTTGCCGACAAGGAGTATATACACGCGATAGGCGGCGGGTGGCTGTGCAAAAGCGCTGACATCGCAAGCGGCAACTTTGAAGAAATAACGAAGGTAGTCAAGCAATCGATTGATATTCTTCTGGGGTTTGGGCTGGATCATATTTGTGTGTGTCACAAAAATAGCTGCGATTGCGATGCGCAAACGAACAACATCGACAGAGCAATGTATTATCTGCAAAATTTGGGATACAGCATTGATGCTGATGCGCAGGTTGCACAGATGGACGGGTGTAAAATTCACTTGACTAAGAAATAGGAGTTCTCACATTATGAAAATAGTCACTTTTGGCGAGATAATGATGCGGCTGAAAAGCCCCGGTCACGAGCGGTTTTTCCAAAGCCCCGGTTTCGAAGCGACCTTTGGCGGCGGCGAAGCTAACGTTGCTGTGTCGCTGTGTAATTTTGGGATGGATGCGGCGTTTGTAACCGTGCTGCCGACGGGCGTGATTGGTGACGAGTGCGTGAGGGAGCTTAAACGATTTGGAGTGGACACGAGCAGGATAACTCGCGGCGAAGGCAGAATGGGGATTTATTTCTTGGAGGCGGGCGCAAACCAGCGGCCGTCTAACGTGG
Organism: Clostridia bacterium; assembly: GCA_018648645.1. GTDB lineage: Bacteria > Bacillota > Clostridia > Christensenellales > SZUA-584 > JABGQS01. Next base: position 25,273 of record JABGQS010000017.1, on the reverse strand, counting down.
TGTATGACAGAAGCGGGTCTGCGATATCATTAGCAACAAAGATAGACTGGGACGCTGTGTTCGACGGTGCGGACTGGTTTCACATCACCGGAATTACGCCTGCGATATCGGAAAGCGCGAGGGAGCTTAGCTTTGAGGCGGTGAAGGTAGCAAAAGCAAAGGGCATTACCGTTTCGTGTGATTTTAACTTTAGGGGCAAGCTGTGGAAGTACGGCAAGGCGGCAACGCAAGTGATGCCCGAACTGGTGAAGTATGTTGACATCGGAATCGCGAATGAGGAGGATTGCCAAAAGTCGCTTGGTATCGAGGTTGACATGGACGTGCAACGCGGCGAGCTTAACTTGGAGAAATACAAAGCGTTGTCGGGAAAAGTTTTGGAGCAGTTCAGCAATCTCAAACTTATGGCGATAACGCTGCGCGAGAGCGTGTCTGCCGATACTAATGGCTGGTCCGCGTGTTTAAATGACCGATACAATTTTTATCACAGTAAACGATATGAAATAGGCGATATTGTTGACAGAGTGGGTGGCGGAGATTCGTTTGCTGCCGGGTTGATCTATGGTCTGCACAAATATGTGCCAAGGCAGGATTCGCTTGAGTTCGCGGTGGCGGCAAGCTGCTTGAAGCACTCGATTAGCGGTGACTTTAACCGAGTGAGCGTTGCGGAGGTGGAAAAGCTGAAGCAGGGCGACGCGTCGGGCAGGGTGCAGCGATAAGCGGTGTATTATAAGCCAAACAGAACGCACTAGGCAGGGCGACAATGCGCCCGTATAACTGCGCAGCCGAACACCGTTATATGGCATATTGTATGGACAAAGCAGAGAATGAATGCGACAGGGGATGCTGTTGTGTTAAATTATATGATTCGTTTCTGAGGAGAGATGATGTATTTTACTTCGCAGGGAAATGAAGCCATTCAGCAAATAATCAAAACGCAAATTGAAGGAATACAGTTTGAAATACCGCTGACGAGAGCGTTTTTTCCGCAGCACGATATATTGAATGCAAAAAAGCATAATCACGCCAATTATGAAGTGTTTTTCAACAAGCAGTCAAGCGGGAAAATGCTGGTGCAAAACGAAGTTATTGAGTTTTCGGATAACTCTATAGTGATTGTTGCGCCGCAGGTTTATCATGCGTATAAGCCGGACGAAAATAGGGCACGCGACGTGATTAAGTATACGCTAAAGTTTAGCTATGCCGCAGACGAGAAAACAGAGAAGCTTTTTGACCAATTCGACTTTCGTTATGCGCGGGACATGGCACATATTTTTCAAACGATAGAGCGGATTCACAGCGTGTATGGTGCGGATGAGTTTGGAGTAAGGCAAGAAGTTGGAGCGCTGTTTAGCGTGTTGCTGGTGCAGATACTGCGGGAGATGACGAAGGATACGGCAACTAGAGGTGCAGATATTGGTCTGCCGGAATATAGGGACAAGGCAGTTGAAGTGGCGCAGATTGAAGCGTTCTTCGAGAAGCATTATGACGCGTTTCCCGCGCCCGCAGATTTGGCGAAGCATTTGAATGTAAGCACACGGCAGCTGGATAGGATACTAAAGCAGCTGTTTGGAGTTTCGTTTTCCGGCAAGCTTGTTTCGACGAAGACCGAGCTTGCTAAGGATTTGCTGAAAAGCACTGATTTATCAGTGACGGAAATTTCGCAAAGACTGGGGTATTTGTCGCCTGCAAGCTTTTCGGCGTCGTTTAAGAAGCAAACGGGCGTGTCGCCGAATTCGTTTAGACATAAGTAACGTACGGGAGTATCGGGAAAGAGGAGTTAGCATATGGAAATCAAGTATACGGTGGACGAACAGGTGCTGATTATCGGCAGCGGAAACGCGGGGATTAAGGCGGCGCTGGAGGCGAGACGCAATGGAGCGAAAGTATTGCTGGTGTCGCAGATGCGTTTCGGGCACAGCGGGTCTACTTTTTATCCCGGAACGCCGGGCTGGGGGTGCTTGAAAGTTAATTTTGAGGGCGACAGCGAGCAGGATTTTTATGACGAGATTATGGAGGCGGGCGCAGGTGTGGCTGACCCGAAGCTGGCAAGAGTTCTCGTCCGCGATTCGGCAAAGCGGTTTGATGAGATTGAAGCGATTGGTCTGCCGCACGAAAAAACGCCGCAAGGCGAGCACATCACTGTGCTTCCATGCTTTGCAAAAAGAAAGCGCGGCGGCGCGATTATGGACATGGACAAAATTCGCCGTGTGCTGTGGGAAAACCTAATGAAAAGCGGAGTGCGGGTAAGAAGCGGAGTGACAGTCACCAATTTGGTGGTCAAAGACGGTGTGTGCGCGGGCGCGCTCGCTATCGACGAGACGGACAATTTTTGCTTTATACGCGCGGGTGCGACGATACTTGCCACGGGCGGCGCTTGTAACCTCTATAAATTTGCGCTGGCGACAAGCGAGCAAAGCGGGGATGGTTATTTGATGGGTCTTGAAGCTGGAGCGCGGCTCATTAACCTCGAGTTCATACAGTTTATACCCGGCTTAACCGCACCGGTAAAGCGGATTCTGTTCCACGAGAAAACACTCGACCATTTCCCGAAAATCACCAACAAGGACGGAAGGCAGTTTGTATATGATTATTTACCGGATGGCGTGACTATGGAGGGGTGTTTGATAGAGAGGGCGAAGCATGGGCCGTTTACTAATATGGACGTAAGCCGCTGGTTCGATATCGCGATGTACGAGGAGCAAAGAGCGGGCAGAACGCTTGCTTCGGATGGTGTGCATATGAGCTATCCGAAAGAAACGATGGACGATACACGAAATACCACGAAAAAGTGGCTGAAATGGATGAGCGAGCGGGGTATGGACGTTGTGAATGAGGGAATAGATATAATGCCGCACGCGCAGGGGTTTAACGGCGGTATATACATAGACGAGCATACGGGCACGGGCGTTGAAGGGCTGTTTGCGGCGGGAGAGACGGCAGGAGGACCGCACGGCGCTGACAGGATGGGCGGAGCAGCTATTACGGCTACGCAGGTGTTTGGCGGCATCGCAGGGCAAAGCGCGGCGCAGTATTGCATGGCGAAGAAGAGCAAGGAAGTGTCTATCGAATATGCGCGCGACTATACCGAGAATTTGATGGGTAAGGAAAGCGGCGGCGTGGTGGATATTGCGGCGGCAAAGAGCGAAATCAAAGACATCATGTGGGGCTGCGGAGCGATTGTACGCAGCGAGGACAGGTGCAAGCAGGGGTTGGCGAGGTTGGACGCGATCGACAAATCGTTTAACCCGATGGCACATTATGACGCGGGTATCGACATCAAGCAGGTGAGTAAGCTGCGCTCATTTATCGGGATTGCACGGCTGCTTTTGACTGTTATGGAATTTCGCAAGGAAAGCCGCGGTCCGCATTTCAGGATGGATTATCCGCAAACGAGCGAGGAGTATAACGGAGCGATTGTTGTGCAAAGCAGGAACGGGAAAACATCGCTTGAGCTGGTTGAATTCTGAGCAGGAAGCGCGGCAAATGTTTTGTCGTCAAGACATATGGAGCAGTAAAGTTGGCTGTTGCATGTATTGCGAGATGACCGTTAACCCAATAAAATGAAGGTGTGATATCTCATATTGTATTGGAGGAAAGTGACATGGCGGAAATGACCGGTAAACAAAGGCTGATGAGCGCGCTGAAGGGCGGGGTACCGGACAGAGTTCCTGTGTGCCCGAACCTAACGCGGTGGGTGCGCGGAAATGACGGGTGCTCGTGCATACGGCATCTTTACAGGGCGCACAAGCGGTTCGGGTTCGACTCGTTTCTGCCGTTCTATCAATACACGTGGCAGACGATTGCGAATGATTACGTGTATTCGCCTTCTGGCGGACACAACTATAGCGTGAATGGCGTGTTTGGTGATCTTGAGAACGTGGATGTGCAGATGGAAGTGAAAAACGAAGAGCAATGGGTCGTTTATGACAGAAAATTCATAACGCCTGCAGGGGAGCTGAGGGACGTGATTCGGTGGGCGCGACCCGACATGGGGTATGGTGACGGACCCAATCCGCACAGGGAAGAGCCGCTTGTTAAATCTAGCAAGGATTTGGATGCGCTGAAGTTTTTGTATCCGCAGCCTCGGCGTGATTTGGTGGCGGAGATACCGATTATCATGGAGGATCTTGGGGACGACGCAGTGCTGGCGGCGCTGGACTGTGTTAATTTTGGCAGCTGGGGCACGGAGGTGTTTTTGCCCGAGCAGATGCTGATTGCATCCGTAGACGATGTCGCTTTGCTAAAAGGCGTGTGCAGGATACAAAATGATGCGCATTTGAATAACATAAAAGCGATGCTGGAGAAGGGCGTGAAGGTTGTGATGGACAGCTGGTTCCAATGCAGCTTGTCGACGGGCTGGAGCATTGATACGTATAAAGACGTGTTTTTGCCGCTGATAAAGGAAGTCATAGACCTCGCGCACAGCTATGATGCGCTGTTTGTAATTCATGACGACGGTAAGCTAAAGGATGTGATGGGTTTTCTTGCCGATGCGGGCGCTGATTGCGTATCGGGGTTGCAGCCGCCGGACACAGGCGGAGACATTGCGCTGAGCGATGCAAAAAGGCTGTACGGCGATAGTATGGCGCTGATGGGTGGGATAGACCCGTGCTATACGTTTGACATGGGCACAACGCAGACGGTGAGGCAGGCGACCAAGCAGGCGATAGAGGATGCCGGGAAGGGCGGTGGTTATATACTGAACGTTGGGGAAGCGATATCGCCCGAAGTATCGCCCGAGCTGCTGTATGAGTTTAGCAAAACCGCGAAAGAGTATGGGAAGTATTAAATAGAGGATGTGTGGCAAGATTTGAGTTGCTTAAAATAAGTTTATGCAGTAAGATGTATGTAATATATAAACATAATGTCCAAATATAACAATTCATATGGAGGCTTGAGAATGGGTACTCAATCAGCTTGGAAAGACGCGGATGTTGTTAAAAAATACGTTGAAAACAGACGTGCTTCGTTTCCGTACTCGATTGATCAAATTTTGGTTATGCTGAAACTACTACACTATAACGAGAAGAGAATTAGTAGTTTTATTGACTTGGGTACTGGTGACGGAATACTTGCTCAGTTGATTTTGCAACAGTACAAGGAGGCTTACGCATATCTTTTAGATTTTTCGCAGCCTATGCTTGACGAGGCAAAAAAGAAGATGGTGAAGCATAAAGATAATATGCAGATTATTAATGGTGATCTTAGCAGCCCGGACTGGCAAAAGCAGATATTTAAAACCCTTGATGAGAAGGTAGATGCTGTTGTTTCGGGATACACCATTCATCATCTTACTCATGAGCGCAAATTTGAGCTGTATAGCGAAATCTATAGTAGATTATCCGACAACGGAATGTTCATTAATCTAGAGCATGTTTCGTCTAGGTCCCCGTGGGGCGAAATGCTTGCCGATGAAGCGTTTATTGATTCGGGACAGGCGTACGAAGCAAAACTTGGGGGGAAAAGAACAAGAGAGGAAATTGCCGAGGAGTTTCATAACAGACCAGATAAAAAGGACAACATATTGCTTTCAGGAGAAACGCAGGTCGATTGGCTAAGAATAATTGGGTTTAAGCGCGTTGATATTTATTTTAAGAGCAATGACTTGGCTGTTTTTGCGGGAACAAAACTATAAAGTGTTGTTATTGATTTTTGACAGATAAAGTAGTAGAGTGGATATAAGCAATACTAACGAGAAGCACAAAGGGAGAAACTTGATGAACACAAACGTATTAGAGCAGGCACAGGCGATGTCGGGGGAGCTTAGCGCGATATACAGGCAGCTGCACGCGCACCCGGAGCTGAGTTTTAAAGAATATAATACGATGGAGTATATAGAGAAGTTTTTGACCGATTTAGGGTTGACGGTTAAGCGCGGCGACAAGAACGCGGGGCTTAGCGCGGTGCTGACAGGCGGACTGCCTGGCAAAACGGTGGGCATTCGAGCGGATATTGACGGGCTGCCTATAACTGAGGAAACGGGGCTGGAGTTCAGATCGCAAAACAAAGGCGCGATGCATGCGTGCGGGCACGACTCGCACATGACGATGGCGCTTGGTGCGGCAAAGCTGCTCAGTGAAAACAAGCAGAAAGTGCGCGGCAAAGTCAAGTTTATTTTTCAGCAGGCGGAAGAGATTATCGCGGGGGCGCAGGTGATGATTGACGATGGGGTTTTGGAGAATCCACATGTTGACGAGATTATAGCGTTGCACGTTGTGCCGACATTAGAGGCGGGCAGGATGGAGACTATGAATGGTGTTATGCTGGCGTCCAGCGATATGTTTGAGATTACCGTATATGGAAGCGGTGGACACGGCAGCGCACCGCACGTGTGTGTTGATCCGATTATTGCGATGTCGAACATCGTAATAGCACTGCAAAACATCGCCAACAAAAAAATCGAGGCGGTAAAGCCTGTTGTGGTCAACGTGTGTCAAATGGCCGCGGGAAGCAGATATAACATCGTGCCGGACGAGGGGTATATGAGCGGTACGATAAGGACGCACGATATGAAGGTCAGGAACGAGGTGTTTGAGCAGATTCAAACTATTGCGGACGGAGTGTGCGCCGCGTTTGGAACTACCTGTAAGATGCGACCGGTGTATTCGGTGCAGCCGACAATAAACGATGAGGCGATTACGCAAAAGCTGCTGCAACGAACGCGCGAGATTCTGCGCGACGACCAGATAAAAATACGCGAAACGCCGTACATGTTCTCTGAGGATTTCTCATGTTTCGGGCAGCATATCCCTGCTTCGATGTTTTTCCTTGGCACATATAACGAGGAGAAGGGGTGTACGTTGCCGATTCACAACAGCAAGTATAGAATTGACGAAGATATATTGCCGCTGGGCGTAGCGATTTTCGCGAATTATTGCCTTGCTGACTAGTCGCGGACAATGAGTACGATTGAAAAGCAGCTGTGTTTTTTTTATTAGACAAGGCTGCTTTTGCTATACTTACAGCGTTTGAAAGGAAATGCGTGATATAGAGCAAATAATGCTTTACAAAAAGGGTGAATGTGTATATATTTAGCTTGAGTTTAACAATCAAAGCAACGTATACGCACATTAATCTGCATTATACGGAGGAGTCATGAACAGTAGAATCCTAGAGCTGGCAGACACTATCAGAGAGCTTGATGTCTCAAGCAAAAATGCAGAACGCAAAAAGAAGTGGATAGCGCATAACAACTTGCAAAGCGATGGCGAGATATTGATCAACGTTCATTTTTGGAAGAATGTGATTAACCCGCTTTGGAGGGAGCTTGTCCCTGACAGCGAGATTGTCAGCAAAACCGAGGACGAGATATTTTTGGAGCGCACGCTTTTGCAGCGTATATACAAGTTTACAAAAATTGATGATGATGACGTGATGCAGCCTACTGTTTGGGTAAACCCTGTGATGAGCGAGAAAAGCAGTATGTTTGGTGTTGACGAACTTGCTGCGCACGATGGTGTGAGCATTAAGTATACATCGGTGATTCAGAACATTGAGGATGTTAGCAAATTCAAGCAGCCTGTGTTTGATATTGACGAGCAGAAAACCGAGACGAAAATACAGCACATGCGCGAACTGGTAGGTGACAAGATACCTATAAAAGTGAAGATGCCTATGCTGCACGCGAACCCTTTTGAGTTTGCGGCAAAGTTTCGCAGTATGGACGACTTGTACCTAGATTTTATTGATAATCCGGAGCTGGTGCACGCGTTGATGGATACGTTTACGAAGATGATTATCAGGCGGTTTACAGAGCTTGACGGTATCGGCTATGACCCTGAGCAGACGTGGGATTTTCGGATTCATCATGACCGTATAGAGGACGAGACGAAACGAAACACGCTCAAAAACTGTTGGGTTTATGTTTCTGACCAAAGCGCGTGCGTGATATCGCCCGATATGTTCAGCGAGTTTATAATTGCTTATCACAAGAGGATAACTAAGCTGTTTGGCAAAGTGTACTTTCATGGGTGCGAGGATTTGACGCAAAAGGCGCAGTATATAAAGGAGCTGCCGAACCTGCGGCGGTTTCATATATCGCCGTGGTCGGATATCGGGAAAATTACGGCGGAGCTTGGCAGCGGATTCGTATATGAAGCGCACGTGCATCCCGCGAACCATCTGTTTGCGTATAGTCACGAGCAGATTGCAAGCGATATTAAACGGATTTGCGGACAGTATAAAAGCAATAATGCGACATTTGATTTGAACCTCAGTGACCTTGAGACCATAAACAATGAACCGCAAAAGCTGATCGACTGGGCGAAGATTGCGCGGGAAGCGATAAGCGGTTTGCACTAAGCATTTACTATATTGGGGGCAGGTATGCAGGAGAAAGCACATAGCATTGAAGCCGTGATTGAGAAGCATTGCGCATTTTGGGAGCGAAGCAACGAGCAGGCTGTTTTGCAGCAGGTGCCGTTTGTGCGGTGGCGCACAAAGCCGTATCCGCTAAAGGGCGGCGATATTGTTGATGTGCAGCAAATTGTGCCGAGCGAAATCAACACAGCAAAGTTTTTGGGACTCAGAAAACCGATACCTGACTTGCATTATGGAAACCGAATCGATTGTGTGATGCCGCTTTATCCGCAGGCTTGGATGAGCGGGATAATCGGGTGTCCGATATGTGCTTCTGGGGTAAGCTGCAGCGCGCTTGGCGCAGAGTATGGCGATATTGCGCAGGCGGCAGAGAAATTCAGTGTTGAGAGGGCAATGAAGTCGGATTGGTATAAGTATCTGCAGGAGTGCACGGACGCGATTGTAGGGCACGCTGACGGGAAAATCGCGGCATCGCAGTTTCATTTGCGCGGGATTGTGGATATGTTGGCGGCGTATTTTAAAGAGGACGTGCTGTGTTTGGCGGTTTACGATTATCCCGACATGATTAAGCAGCTTGCGAGCAAATTCACTGAGTTATATATTGAAACGGCAAAAAGCGACATACAGAAGCGCGGTTTGTGGCGGGGCGGTAACGTGATTTCTTGGGGCGTGTATGCGCCGGGCGAGCTGCTTAGCTATCAAGTGGACGCGTCCAATCTTTTTAGCAGGGACATGTACGAGGATTTGCTGCTTGAGTTTGATGCGCAAATTGTCGCCGAGTTCGAGTATTCATTGATACACACGCACTATACGGGCTTGCACGTTATCGAAAGTTTGGTTAAAATAAAGGAGCTTGGATGTGTGCAAATTAACCTTGACAGAGAAGCTGTGCCGGAATGGAGCTTGGACAAGGTGATGCAGGCGTGCAAAACGGTGCAGGACGCTGACAAGTGTGTGCTGATTAACGGCGAGCTTAGCCGGGACGAGGTGCAAACAATGCTGGACGCATTAAAACCGCAAGGGTTGATGATGCTCTATTGGCTGCCCGAGGATTGGAACCCGCTTGATATTAAATAGAAAATTATTGGAGGTATTAGCATGAAAATTGTTGTACTGGATGGATATACATTGAACCCGGGAGATTTGTCTTGGGAGGGTTTGGAGAAGCTGGGTGACTTGACGGTGTATGAGCGAACGCCTGCGGAAAAAACTATCGAGCGCATTGGTGACGCCAGCATCGTTTATACCAACAAAACCGTAATATCGAAGGAAGTGCTGGACGCTTGCCCTGCCATAGAGTGGATAGGCGTGCTAGCAACCGGGTATAACGTGGTGGATGTTGAACACGCGCAAGTTAAGGGTATACCTGTATGCAATGTGCCGACTTATGGAACAACGGCGGTTGCACAGATGGTGTTTGCGCTGCTGCTGGAGCTGTGTCATCACGTAGGGGAGCACGAGCAAACTGTGAAAGCGGGCGACTGGAGCAAATCGATAGATTTTTGCTATTGGAATACGCCGCTTGTCGAGCTGTCGGGCAAAACTATGGGTATCGTTGGTCTTGGGAAAATAGGGCAGGCGACGGCAAAGATTGCTCAGGCGTTCGGCATGAATATACTCGCATATGATGAATACAAGCACACGGAGCTGCAAAGCAGCAATTTGCGCTATACGCGGCTTGTTGATTTGCTGAAAAAGAGTGACGTCATAAGCCTGCACTGTCCGTTGTTTTCGAGCACGGAGGGTATGATTAACGCAAAGACGATTGCGATGATGAAGGATGGCGTGATGATTATCAACACTTCGCGCGGCGGCTTGATTGTGGAGGAGGACTTGCGCGATGCGCTTAACAGCGGCAAGGTTGCGGGAGCTGCTTGCGACGTTGTGTCAACAGAACCGATTGGCATGGATAATGCGCTATTGGGCGCGAAAAATATTGTGATTACGCCCCACATAGCATGGGCGCCGAAGGAAAGCAGAGAGCGGCTTATGGCGGTGGCGGTTAGTAATTTGGTCAGCCATATAGGCGGCGAGACGGTGAACGCAGTAAATGTATGAACAGCTAAGGAGTGCGCAATGCAAAAAATGACCAGTAGGCAGAGAACGACAAAAACGTTTAGTTTTGAGCAGACGGACAGACCGCCGATTGATTTGATGGAAAGCAACGTTTGGCCGGCGCTGAGAAGCTATTTCTATAATAAATATGATTTTAGCAATGACGAGCAGATTCTAACGCATATGCACGCGGATTTCAGGTGGCTGTATACCGGATCGCCCGAAAAGATGAACAAGCATGAGTTTGACGCGGACGGAGCGGATGAAGCGGGTTCGTACACCGACGATGTGGAGCGCCCATTGACAAATGCGCACAGCGCCGGTGACGTTATTAAAATGTTCAGCCCTGACGCGAGCCAAACGGTTGTCGCGGACTTTGAAGGCGCAAAGGCAAGATGGCCGGAGTTTCCGTTTATATTGGTGCCGTATTGGATGCCGATTTTCAGCGGCGCGTGCGAAGCGTTTGGCATGCAGGAAGCGATGGTAAAAATGCACCTTGAACGCGAGGTGTTCAAAGCGTATGCGCAGATACAGTCGGATTACTCGGTGGGTGTGTTTAAAAAGAATGTGGAAGCAGGCGCGCGGGATTATTGCGACTATGCGTGGATTGGTGACGATTTTGCCGGAGAGACAGGACTGCTGCTTAGCCCCGACATGTGGAGAGAGCTTATCAAGCCGTATTTGAAAAAAACGATACGATATTTGAAGGACGCGGGGTTTAAGGTGTTGTTCCATTCGTGCGGTGCGGTGCGTGAAGTGATACCCGACCTGATTGACATGGGTGTGGACGCGCTGCTGGTGATACAAACGAGCGCGCAAGGAATGGTGGTCGAGGAGCTGGCGCAGCATTACGGCGGCAAGATTGTGTTTTTTGGCGCGATTGACGCGCAGCACCTGTTGACGTTCGGCAGCCCCGATGACATTCGCAAAGAGGTTATACGAAACTACAGAGCGTTTGAGAACTGTGGGGGATATGTGGTGGCAAACAGCCACACTTGCATGGCGGACATTAAAGGCGAGAATATCGACGAGATGAGCACGGCGGCGTTTGGGTTGCCGGGGATAGCGCGGTAGTGGGGTAGCAAATAGTGATATATAAAAAGACCCGAAGCGGTTGCCTCGGGTCTTTGTTTATACTGAAACTCGTCTAGTGGTCGTCGTCTTCTACGTGGTCGGCGTCGTCGATGTCTTCGTCATCGGAGTGTGCTTCGTCGTCATCGTGGACATCGCCTTCGGTGTGCGAGTGGTTGGCGTCAAAAGCTTCGATGCCGTACTTCTGCGAAGCGTTGTCCATGAAGATTGGTTTTTCGGGAACAAAGAACGTCAGCACGCCGTAAGCGGCGCAAAGCAGTATTGCGAGAATAATGCCGATGGCACTGTTTCCGATTTTCTTTTTGCTGACAGTCATCTTGTATCCTATCAACAGCCCGAGGCAAATGCCAACAAACGTGAGGATGATGTCGATGGTCAGGTTTTCATCAATGCCGAAACCGTCGCGGTACAAGTAGAAAAGCCCGAAGGTGATTCCCGTCATGAAAAAGATGGACAGCGCCTGTGCGAATATGAAGTTGCGGAACTTTTTGCCCACGGCGATGTATTCGATTATAAAAAATATGATTGATGGGAAGAAGAATAGCTTTGCGTGCTCCCAAATGCTCTCGTTAACCGGGAAGATTACGGCTGTTACCCCGCTTGGTATCCATGCATATACAAAATGCCAAAGCGCTGCGAGCGCGAATATTACAAAGGCACCTATAATGTGCCAGGTTCTAAGTTGTCTGATTTTCATATGCCACCCCTAAAAATTAATTTGATATTAACAATAATTATAGCACAATTAATGTGCAAATCATAGTTGCAAGTGCTAATAATGCGTATATTATCGCGAAAAGGGGTGGGCGTATCGCGCGCAATGATTGAAAGCGGCATGTACGAATGGTATAATACTGCAGTAATAGTAAATTGTCTAAATTGCGGAGGGAAAAGTGACTGCGTTAAGAGTATTGTTGATTATATTGTGTTTATTGATAGCGGCGGCGGGATGCGCGCCTAATAGTGATGCGCAAGTTTCCGTGACAAATGACAACAATTCGGCGCAGGCAGAGGTGGAACTCACGCCAAAGATCTCGGCAGGGCCGCAGAGCAGTGCTATGCAAGCAAGCGAATGTACTACGCCAACATCTGGGCGACAAATGAGCGAGCAAGAGATTCGGGATGAAGCTGTGGAAACGATATTGCGGGGCATGACGAGTGAGCAAAAGGTGGGGCAGTTGATCGTAACGAATTACAATAGCGCGGTTGCGGGCGAGGATGCTGTGGCACTGATGAGAGAAATTGCGCCGGGCGGTATTGTTTTTGGTGAGATTAACTTTCAAAGCGCAGAGCAAACGCGAAAGCTGGTGGAGGATTTGAACAGCTATAGCGATTTGCCGCTGATTATTACGGTTACAGAAGAAGGCGGACGTGTCTCGCGAGCGACTAAGAACGAGATGGAGACAACGCTTTTACCTTCGATGTTTATGATAGGACAGACGGGCGACCCGCAGCTGGCATACAGGGCAGGGCAGGTTCTTGGCACTGAGCTTATGTCGCTTGGCGTCAATCTTGTTTTGGGACCGGTTGCGGATATTTGGAATAATCCCAAAAATACTGTGATCGGCGACCGGTCGTTTGGCGATGACCCGCAACTCGTGTCTAAGATGGTGTCAGCTATGGTGAAGGGCATGCGCGACGCCGGGATTGGCACTGTATTGAAGCACTTTCCGGGGCATGGCGGCACATTGCAGGACTCTCACACAGAAATGACTTACAGCGACAGCACGTTGGCGCAGCTGAGAGTCGGCGAGTTTTTGCCGTTCGTTGCGGGGATAGAAGCGGGGAGCGATGGCGTGATGAGCGCGCATGTTGTGTTGCCAAATGTTATGGAAGATGAGAAACCTTCGACGGTGTCATATCTTGTACTGACGGAAATTTTGCGGGAGCAGCTTGGGTTTGAAGGGTTGATTATTACCGATTCGATGCACATGCTGGGTATGGCCAATTTTGCGCCGGTGCCAAAGGCGAGCGTTATGGCTGTGCAGGCGGGGGCGGATATATTGTTGGTTGACCAAATCAATTTAGCGCAGACGTTTGATGCGCTGCTGGCGGCGGTGAAAAGCGGCGAGATATCGCAGGAGAGACTGGACGATGCTGTGCGGCGAATACTGATGTTCAAAATTGAGCACGGACTGTTTGACGAAACTTTTGTATTGGCAAATCAGCAGGATGTGATTGGTTTGCAAGCGCACACAGACTTGGTTGACGAAATAGAAAGCAGGGCAGGTGGGGCGCAATAGAGTATTCAAAACGCATTTGATATGGTATAATTGTCTGCGATTAGCGACAGTAGATTTACACCGAACTTTTTTCAAAATATACTGGCAGAGGAAGCGATATGAAGTTTGATCAAATTGAAGAAACGCTGAACAAAAAGGGTAGAAAAGACGAATCGAGCAAGACCATACGTGTTGATATGCACTGCCACTCGTCGTTTAGCGACGGAGCGCTCTCACCCGCGCTGGTGGCGAAGGAGTTGTCTGATGCGGGTGTCAAGTATGCCGCGCTTGTCGACCACAACACTATCGAAGGATTGCCGGCGTTTCGGCGTGCGTTGACCAAGTATGGTATTGGTTATGTGTCGGGCGTGGAGATTACGACAGTGCACAAGCACCACGTGCTGCATTTGCTGGGCTATGGGTTTGATTCGGAGAGCTCCGAGATTGTTGAGCTGCTTGATGAGAAAACCGCCAGCACGACGGGGCGTAATCCAACGCCAAAAATATTTCGCACATCATCAGAAATTATTGATATTATACACCGCGCGGGCGGTATTGCTGTTATGGCGCATCCATTTCATACAGAGCCGAGGGAACATGTGCTAAAAACGATGGTGAGCGAGCTCGCGGACCTTGGGCTCGACGGCATAGAGGCGCTGTACGGACCAAACACGCGCGATAAAGAGAAAACTCTTTTGCAGATTGCGGCAAAAGGCAAGTTGTTTGTGTCTGCGGGTACCGACTTTCACAAACCAAACGGCAATGAAGTGGGCAAGAGCATCAGCGTTGCGCAGTGGAAGACGTTTAGAAACGCGCTGATTAGGGTGGCTGCGAAAACCGTTCAGGTTGATGAAACTCAGTCGGTCAAAAAGCCAAAGCGAAATAAGAATAAATGGTTCGCGTTTATCAGAAATATACTGCTGCCCGCCGTTTTGTCGCTGGCGCTGTTTGTGGTGGCGTTGTTCGTGTTTATACTGCCTTACTTTGAAGAGACGCTGATGGACAGAAAGCGCGAAAGCATACGTCAGCTTAGCCAAGCGGCTTGGGGCGTGCTTAGCCAAGCGGAGCAGGAAGTGGCAAGCGGGCAGATGTCGCTGGAGCAAGCACAATCGTTGGCAAAAAGACAAATTTCGTCGATGCGGTATGGAGTGGACAACAGCGGTTATTTTTGGCTGCAGGACACGTCGCCGCGAATATTAATGCATCCGTTCAGGACGGACTTGAACGACCAGGACGTGTCGGATTATACCGATCCGCAAGGCCATAGAATCTTTGTCGAGTTTGCGGATATCGTGCTTAAAGAAGGCGAAGGGTATGTCAGCTATGTTTGGCAGTGGGTGGACGACGAGGAGCGCCTTGAGCAAAAGGAATCGTTTGTGCGCCTTTTTGAACCGTGGGGATGGGTAATCGGTACGGGGCTTTATGTGCACGATGTGCAGGCAGAGATTGCCGAGCTGCGCAATTATCTTGCGAATATATCAGTTGGCATCGTTGTGATTGTTATGCTGATACTGTTGTATTTGATACGGCAGGGTGTGAAGCTGGAAACTTCGCGAGGCGAAGCGCAGACGCTGTTGATGGAGTCTACCGAGAGGTATCAAGCGCTTAGCGAAGCGGCGACCGAGGGTGCATTGTATGTGTATGACGGACGATTGCGGTATGCAAACACCGTTATGTATGAGTTGCTTGGGTGCGCGTCCAATATGATTGAGCTATTGGATTTGGACGACATATTCCCCGATATTGAAGGAAACGAGGAGTGGAGGGAAATACTTGAAAATGCCGGACAGGCTTTTGTGCCGAACGTTGTGAGCGGGTTTATCAAACGGTGCAACGGCAATTTGATAAGCTGTAAGCTGACAATAAAGAATGAAATGAACGACCCGAATTCGGGGTCTATGATATTGGTGCGGCGCTCTGTTGACATCGCGGAGCACACGGGCACGCATGTGGCACTGAACCGCTTGCTGCATCTGCCGAGCAGCATAGCCAGTGACTTAGCTGATTCGATTAGAGATGCGCATCATGTGAGCGAGGTTGTGACGCTTGGCAAAAAGACGCGCGGGTTGGTTGTGTCGCTTCTGGAAAACGGAACGTCGTCGATAGCGGTTGCGTATATGATATCGACCATATCCGATTTGATAACGCAAAAAATTATTGAGCTTGCCATCAAAGAGGTTGGCGAGCCGCCGACGGCTTTCGCTTTCTTGGCGCTGGGCAGCCACGGGCGGCAGTCGCAAACGCTGTTTAGCGATCAGGACAACGCGCTCGTTTATCAACCGACAGGGCGGCAGGACGAGGACACTTTGCAGGAGTACTTCATCAAGCTTGCAACAATTGTGTGTGACGACCTTGAGCTTGTCGGGTACGAAAAATGCGAGGGCGGCAAGATTGCGAGCAACCCCGAGTGGTGCAAGCCGCTGCCTGTTTGGAAGTCGTATTTTAGCAAGTGGATACACAACAGCACGCCACAGAACGTGATTGAGTTTAGCATATTGTTTGACTTCCGGCCGGTGTCGGGGGATACTGAGCTTGCGGCGGAGCTGCGAAACCATATTTTTAAAGAGATTAAGGATGCGCCGTTCTTTATATCGCAGATTGCACAAAACGCGCTGATATTCAGGACGCCACTGCGGCTGTTTGGTAACATCATGACTTCGGGCGGCAAAAACAATCCCGGAATTGACGTGAAGACGCCGGCGATGGCGATTATAACATTTGCGCGGCTGTACACGCTGAAAAACGCTATACGCGAATCGAACACGCTACTGCAGCTTGACGCTATAAAGAGCCTGGGGATAATACTTGACAGCAAGCACCGCGACATTATTACGGCGTATGAGACTTTGGTGCGGCTGAGATTGTGGAACCAAGTATTGGCGATTGAACGCAACGAAAAGCTTGACAACTTTGTTGATCCAACGCAGCTTGGGAACATGGAAGAGATATTGCTGCGCGAATCGTTCAAGGAGATTGACGAGATGCAAGGGCTGATACAAAAAGAGTTTTTGGGATAGGCGTTAGGCGTAAGCTGTGCGATTGAGCGGGGGAGCAAAGAGCTTATCATGAATGAAAAAATACCGATAGATATTATCTCCGGGTTTCTGGGGTCGGGCAAGACCACGCTGATAAACGCGCTGCTGTCAGCGATATACAAAGGTGAGAGAGTTGCGATTATCGAGAACGAGTTTGGCGAAGTGGACATTGACTCGGCGCTGCTGCCCGGCGATATCGAAATCACAAAAATTACCGGCGGGTGCGTTTGCTGCACGCTTAAAGTCAGCTTGATTGAGGGTATTAAGGAGCTGTGCGAGAGGTTTGAACTTGACCGAATCGTAATTGAGACGACGGGGGTGGCAAAGCTTAGCGATGTTGCTGATGCTACTGGGCACGAATCTTTGAGGGGAATTGCATACACTAACAACAAGATAACGGTTGTGAATCCTGTGTTTCATATGAAGTTCATGGACTTGCTTGGTGCTTTCTATAACGACCAAATTGACAACGCAAACATCATATATATTAGCAGGAAAGAGGGCGCCGACAGCGATGTGTTTGCCGATGCACAGCGCAGCGTTGAGGAGCGCAGGGGTGCACAGCGCATATATAGCGATGTCAGCGACTTTGCAGCAGGCGAGGGAGTGGGATATCGCGACAAAAGTGGCAGTGAAGGCGGCAAAGTCGACTGTGAAGGAATTGGGTGCAAACAGGGCGATGACGAGTGCAAGCACGGGCAAAATGAGTACGACGGGAGCAAGAATGGGTGCGAAAGCGTCGTTGACGAGTGCGACCATGCTCGAAATGGGCATGGAAACGAAGGAAATGGGCGTAATATTATGAAAAAAGAACATGTACACGCTGACAAGGCGGATGATGACGAATTTTATAGCTTTGTGCTGGATGTGAAGCCGCTTGCTGATAAAAAAGCGCTGAAGGGGCTAATTGAGCGCGTCGTCAAGGACAAACTGCCGGAAACCGTGTTTCGTATTAAGGGGCGTGTGAGCGTTGGTGGGCGCAGTGTGCTTGTGCAGTGGGTGTATGGCGACTTGAACGTGACCGCTGCTGCTGAGCAGGACAGCAAACTGGTCGTTGTAGTCGGTAGGAAATAACGCGCCGGAAAGCAGTACAGTTTACAAGTTGTAAAGGAATTTGCATATGAAAAGAGTTGACGAGAGAGACATTATGTTTGCGCGGATGGGTTTGCAGCCCGGCGGGGTAGAATATCTTGATTACTATAAGCGACATCCTAAGCGGGAAGCGATTGACGGTGAGCTGAGGGACATGCCGCATTTGTGTGCGCAAAACACGCCGACGTATGACCCGATGCTGGTGCCTGCCGTTGAAGCGAACTTTGAGCTGTTGGCACATCTGCGGCAGTTTTGCAATGGCGAAGTGAACGCAATAAAAACGCAGGTTGATACCCAGGAGATTTCGTCGCTGATAAAAAACATGACGGCTCATTACGGCGCGGTTGACGTTGGAATAGCGCGTACCGACGAGGAATTTTATTACTCGCATAGAGGCAGACACACACAAAACTATGGAGATGCTGTGGACACGAGCAGCAAATACGCGATTGTGTTTGCGGTGGAGATGAGCGTAGATGCTGTTAACACAGCACCTGCCATGTCGGCGTGCCTTGAGACGAGCAAGGCGTATGTGGATGCGGCAGTTATCGGGCTGCAAATTGCGCAATTTATCAGAGGTTTGGGGTATGACGCGCGGTGTCACATGGACGGCAATTATTTGATGCCGGCGATTCCGATTGCTGTGGAAGCGGGGCTTGGAGAGCGAGGGCGCAACAGTTTGCTGATTAGCAGAGCTAACGGGTGTTTTGTACGGCTGGGTATTGTGACTACGGAATTGGCGCTGCAAACGGACGCAAAGGCGAACCTGAACATTGAGCGGTTTTGCAGGTTGTGTGCGCTTTGTGTGAAGACGTGCCCCGCAAGAACGATATCCGAATCCGGCGATAGCGCGACTTGGAGGATTGAGCAGGAGAAGTGTTATAAAACTTGGCGAAGCCTTGGAACGGATTGCGGAATATGTATAAGCGCGTGTCCGATTGGGCAGGAGATTGATGCGGAGAATATCAAGGATATGACCGAGGAGCAGATCATCGCGTTTGTTGATGGGTATAAAGCGAAATTTGGCAGCAGGAAGCGAAATCGGAATAAGGGATTTGTGTAGACAGAGAAGCTTTTAGGAGGAATTTATGCCGCATATCATAGTTAAGCTATGGCCGGGTAGGACAGAGAAGCAGAAGAGCGAGCTGACCAATAGGATTAGTCAAGCTGTTGAAGAGACGATATGTGCTGACGAGAAGAGCATTTCTGTTTCGTTTGAGGAGGTTGACAGCGATAAATGGATGAAGCAGGTGTATGAGCCCGACATTCTTATGAAGAAGTATGCGCTGTATAAGAAGCCGGGCTACGGCGATTTTGAAGATTATTAAATCTGACGAAGCTGTGCAGCAGATAGCAATAAATATAAGACATCAATGAAGAGGTAATAATGAATACATTTGAAATAGTGATAAAAGTAATACCAATACTCGTTGCCATCGCGCTTGGGTATTTTCTTACAAGAGCGGGATTTCTAAAAGAAAGCATGGTTGACGCGTTCAAGAAGATTGTCGTTAACGTGACACTTCCGGCTGGGCTGTTTTTGGCTTTTATAAAAATCCAGTTCAAAGTGGAATATCTGATTATAATTGCGTGCGTTTTTGTCACATGCTTTTTACTATTCCTTATTGCGAAGCTGATTGCAAGAGTTTTCTCGATTAAATCAAAGTATTTTCCGTTTTTGCTGACCGGGTTTGAGGCGGGCATGATGGGGTATGCGTTGTTTACGGCTGTGTTTGGAGCGGATGCGGCGGCTGATTTCGCTGTGGTGGATATCGGTCAGGTCGTGTTTGTGTTCTTGGTGTTTGTGCCGATGATTATCAATATGGGAAGCAGCGAAAAAGGGCTTGCCAGTATTAAGACATCGCTTAAAACGGCAATGAAATCGCCTGTGATTTGGGCGATTATATTGGGGCTGGCAGGATCACTGGCGGGGCTTTGGGCATATGAGGGAAGTAAAGTGTTTGCAGCGTTTGACAATATTTTTTCGTTCGCGTCTGCACCGACCGCGTTATTGATATGCCTGGTGATTGGAAGCGGCTTAAAGCTGTCTATAAAGAGCATGAAAATGGAGATATTGACGGCATTGCTGAAAGTTGCGTTTGCGCTGCTGTTTGCATTTATATTAGTACAAACAGTGCTTGTGCCGCTAGGCGTAGATGCCCGTATTATTACTGCGCTGTATGCTTTGTGCTGCTTGCCAGCACCGTTTGTGATACCTGTGTTCATGAAAGACCCCTCAACAGAAGATTTGAACTATGTTTCTAACACCCTATCTATCGGGTCGATTATCGGCGTAATCTGTTTTACGGCGGTCGTGCTTCTTGGTCTGTAGGGATTTCGAACATATAATGTGAAACAGAGTGTCATTTGAGTTTTCAAATCTTTTATGGTACATTTAGTCCACACTAAACACACTTATGTAGCATAAGTTTGTTGTATGAGTATAAGTCTAACATCTTGCGATGCGTTTGCAGCAACCGGAAACCTAAGGAGGAAACGCGTGTATAAATTACTTATTGTGGATGACGAGGAAGAAGTCCGCCACGGAATAGTAAAAAAAATAGATTGGGAACGGTTTGACTTTCAAGTGGTCGGTGAGGCTGAGAACGGCAGAGAGGCGCTTGATATCATCGAAGACAATGTGCCTGATATTATCATTACCGATATCAACATGCCGCTGATGAATGGACTGGAGTTGGCGGCTGCGGTAAAGACAGATTACCCCATGGTAAAAATGGTGATTCTCACCGGTTTTGACGACTTTAAATTTGCGCAAGCTGCTATTAAGCACGATGTTTCGGATTATGTTCTAAAGCCCGTTTTGCCGAAAGATTTAAACGAGCTGCTTGGTAGATTGAAGACTCAATTGGACAGTGAATTTGAGGATAAGAAGGATAGGAGTAAGCTGGAGCAGCATTATTTTGAGAGTCTGCCGATATTGAAGGACAATTTTTTAACGTCGCTGATTATCGGGAACCCAAAGAGTAGCGAAATTGAGGCGAAGATACGCATTTTCGACTTGAACATTTCGGGCAGCAGTTTTGCGGCTGCGGTTATTAATCTTGATGAAAAAAGCTCGGGGAGCGCAGCCGTGCACGAGAAGAGCGGTGACTTGATGAAGTTCGCGGTTTTGAATATCGCGCAAGAGATACTAGGCAAGTACAGCGTGGGCGCGGCTTTCTTTTATGGGAACACGCCGGTTGTTATTGCGGGGATGGACGAGCAAGACAAGACGGTCGCTTGCAATCGATTGTTTAGCTTGTTGGAGGAGATTAGGCAGGCTGTGCAAAAGTATTTAAGCCTTACGGTAACGATTGGACTTGGCGACATTTATGATAGCGTCAACCAGATGAAGGAATCGTATAAGTCGGCAAGCACAGCGCTTGAGTATAAGCTGGTGCTTGGCGGCAACAAGGTAATCTATGCAGGCGATATCGAGCCTGGGAAAACGAGCGCGATCGTGCTGGACGAGGAAATGGAAGCCAGGCTGGTGTCTAGCATTAAGTTTGGTGACGAGGAAACGGTGACGAGCGCAGTAAACATGCTGTTTGACGATTTACAGGGGGCTGCTGCGTCCATCGATGAGTATCAGCTTTACTTTATGGAGATTTTCACCGTTGTGTCAAAGCTCAGCAGAACCTATCAGCTTGATATTATGGATATTTTGCCGGAGAGCTATAACATGTATATGCAAATTAACAACTTTAACACCATGGATGAGGTTAAGGGATGGATTGAGAACGTAAGCCGGGAGTTGATGAATAGGATTTCGAGCAAGCGCATGAGCGCGACACAAAAGCTGCTTGAAAAAGCGAAGGATTATATCAACAGCAACTATGGCGATACCCAGCTGAGTATTCAAAAGCTGGCTGATCATTTGTTTATCAGCTCGAGCTATTTGAGCTTGATTTTCAAAAAAGAAGCGCAGGAAACGTTTTTGAAGTATTTGATACGCGTTCGGCTGGGTGCGGCCAAAAGCTTATTAAAAGAACCGAATGTGAAAATTACCGAAGTGGCAGAGAAGGTAGGCTACCCTGATGTAAGCTATTTCAGTTATTTCTTCAAGAAAAACTTTGGTGTTTCCCCGAGAGAGTATAAGAACACAGCACTTAACGGTCAGGAGCCAACCAAGTGAGACGAAGGCTAAAGCGAATATTAATAAAAACGCCCAAAGTGGTGAGAAAAAGTTTCAGAATAAACAGCATTCAGTCGATTATTACGTTGTCGTTTTCTACAATAACGATTATTGCGATGATTATGGTGGGGATTGGGCTGTACAGCACGTTCTCCAGCAACGCCGAGAAGAACGCGGCTTCGAGCGCCCAGCAGATTATGGACCAGGCGACTATAAACCTTGAAAACTATTTGGAGACGATGATAGAAATATCCGACTTGATAAGCGCAAATATGATTGATACATCGCCCGACAATATGCAAAACCTTGACAATATGCTGTCGTTGACGCTTGAGCTTAGGGAAGATATTGTGACGGTTGCGATATATACCGGCAATGGGAACGTGATGCTGACGAACCCGGGGCACGACACGGACAGAACCTATTCTGTGTTGCAGCAGGATTGGTTCAACCAAACGATAGAAGACCCGGAAGCGTATTTGTTTCAACCGCCGCATGTACAAAGGCTGTTTGAAGGACGGCGACCTTGGGTGGTTTCGATGAACAGAGGTTTGAGTGTCGAGTACCTTGGACGCGATGAGACTTGGGCGGCGATGGTCGATATGAATTTCAGCGTTATCGAAGAGCTTTGCAACCGCGTCAGCCTTGGGAACCGCGGATACATTTATGTGGTGGATAAAGACGGTAATATCATCTTTCATCCTCAGCAGCAGCTCATATATTCGGGGCTGAAAGAGGAGAGCATAGACGAAGTGATTGAGCTTGAGCAAGGGTCGTTTGTTGACGACTTTCAAGGTGAGCGGCGCATCACAACGATAAAAAACATACAGTATTCCGATTGGAAAATGGTTGGGGTCAGTTATGTTGACGAGCTTGTGCCGAACATGCGTGACTTTACCAACTTTATTATAATTATATTGGTGTTTGGAATTGTATTTGTTGTTCTGGCGTCAATATTCATTTCGTCAAGGATATCAAAACCCGTTAAAAGACTTGAGCATCAGATGAACCGCGTGGAACAGGGCGATTTTGATATTGAAAACTTGGAAGTGAAGGGCGAGGACGAGGTGAAGCGCTTGACGAAGGCGTTCAATCTGATGATATCGCGAATCAAAATGCTGATGAACCAGATTATCAGCGAGCAGGAAGCGAAACGCAAAAGCGAGTTTAACGCTTTGCAAGCGCAGATTAATCCGCATTTCCTGTATAACACGCTGGACTCGATTATATGGATGAACGAGAACCAAAACCACGAGGGTGTGTCTGAGATGACGGGGGCATTGGCGAGGTTCTTTAGAATAAGCATAAGCAAAGGCAACGAGG
The DNA here is from genome assembly GCA_018648645.1 of Clostridia bacterium. Classification (GTDB taxonomy): domain Bacteria; phylum Bacillota; class Clostridia; order Christensenellales; family SZUA-584; genus JABGQS01. The sequence goes on along the minus strand of JABGQS010000017.1, from coordinate 2,000 downwards.
TTATTGACGTAAGTGACGAAGTTGAGCATGCGGCAAGCTATTTGGTCATTCAGAAAATCAGGTATAAGAACAAGTTTGATTATACTATTGATGTGCAGGACGAGGCGCTTCATCATAAAACGATAAAGCTGATTTTGCAGCCGATTATCGAGAACGCGATATATCACGGGATTAACAAGATTCAAGACAAGGGCGAGATCTACATCAAAGTGTTTATTGAAGGCGACAAGATTATTTTCCGTGTTGCCGATAACGGGTTTGGAATAAAGCCGGAGCGTTTGAAAAAGATATTTGAAACGGAGCCTACGAACAAAAGAACATTGGGCGTTGGGCTGAAAAACGTGTATGAGAGAATTAAGCTGAGCTATGGGGATGAGTATGGCGTGGATATAAAGAGCGAGATTGAGGTTGGGACTACTGTGAGTATTTCGATACCTCTGACCGGGGAGCAGATAGGAGATAGTGATGAGAAGATTACATAGAATAGTCATATTGATATTGATACTGGTTATAAGCGTGTCCTTGATTGGATGCTCGAGCGGAGAGCTGACAACTGAGGAAAAAAAGCTTAACATCAAGGTTGTTGTCAAAATGCAAGAACCCGGATTTTGGGCAGTAGTGCAAATGGGCGCAGAGGCTGCGGGCAGGGAGTTCAATGTAAATATTGATTTTGACGGTCCGACATATGAGCGGGATATCGACGGTCAGATAGAGATGGTTCAGGAAGCCATCGATGAAGATGTTGACGCATTGGTATTGGCAGCCAGCGACTATGAATTGCTTGTGCCGGTGGCAGAAAAAGCAAAAGCGGCCGGAATACCTGTGATTATCATCGACTCAAATCTCAATTCTGATAAGATAGACAGCTTTATAGGCACAGACAATGTGGACGCAGGAAGAAAGCTTGGGGAGTCGCTGATTGATAAGGTGGGAGCGGAGTGCAGAATTGTAGTAATGAGTTTTGTTAAAGGAACTGCGACCGCTGTTCAAAGAGAGGAAGGGTTCTTTGACGAGATAAGCCAATATGAAGGCATAGAGGTAATAGATACGTTGTATTGCAACTCTGAAGAATCGCTTGCAAAGCAGCTTACGATAGATATTGTAAACAGCGAGACGGAAATTGACGCGTTTGTGTGTTTAAACGCATATGGCACTGTAGGGACAGCATACGCAATTGACGAGCTGGGATATGCAGGCGAGATAAAAATTATCGGGTTTGACAGCACGCCTGAGGAAATCAGTTTTATGGAGAAGGATGTCATTCAATCGCTTGTAATACAAAACCCGTTTAACATGGGGTATCTCGGAGTAAAGTATGCGCTGGACGCGATTCGCAACGAGAAGGTTCCAAGATCCGTTAACACAGGGTCGGAAGTGATTGACAAGGAAAACATGTATTTGCCCGAGAATCAGAAGCTCGTGTTCCCGTTTACGGAGTAGATTTTCGTTTCAACTAAATATGTATAGCATGATACAAATAAGCCCGAAAGGAGACTATCCTGACGGGTTTTGTATTGTATTGCGGTAATTTAGCTGCGATTCGATAATAAATCATTATAGAAAATCACAATTTTGTTGTTGGTTTTCACATTTTAATTTATCCAATAGTTTTATACAATATAAACGCAAAATACTGACATGATATTGAATAGCTTAAGTGCTTTTGAGGTGAATTAATGAGTGAATTGTTAAAGATGTGACCTTACCCCGATAGGGTGTCCAGTTTTTAAGTTAGTATCTAATAGCCGCTTCAAGACCTGCTTTTAACAAATATGACTGTGGAACCGGCACGTTATAGTTCAAGGAGCTGTGCGGTCGTTCCGTATTGTAGTACTGTCGCCATTGTTCGATAATCACCTTTGCTTCTTTGATTGTATAAAATATTTCTCTATTTAGCAACTCATCACGCATCTTACCATTAAAGGATTCAACAAAACCATTCTCCCAAGGGCTGCCTGGTTCAATGAAAGTCGGTTTCGTTCCGAATCTCATCATGAACT
>JABGQS010000016.1 GCA_018648645.1 Clostridia bacterium | reverse complement strand
CCTCCATATCTCCACTAATTACCTGATCCATACGGGCGTTTACTCCAACTATGCAATATGCCGTCGCCACCAAACCTACTCCCCCGCCCGTCTGAACAGTATGCGGGTCAGCACCAAGCGTCGTTTCATTTTCAGTGTCCTCATGTCCAAGAAGCAGTATTACGGTCTCCCAGCTTACTCCGCTCGCATTCCTCCATCCGTTTTCCGTTGTAATTGGACCTATTGTGTACAGCAGGTCCACCTGCTCATCGGGACCAATACGAATACCGTTCAGCAGTTCCGCCGCTTTCTTAATGTTATGCACCCGTGCCTTGTCACCAACATAATCACTGTAATCAATCGTATGTGATGCAAGCAGCTCTAGGTCTCCGATCTCAACAGCTTCCCACTCTCCAATTTTTGATATATCCGTCGTGCCAACCGTACACCCCGTAATCGCAATCCCCACCGCCAAAATCAGCGCCAGCGCAACAACAATCGGCTTGTTTCGTTTATATTTAGCTATCATAGCTATTCTCCTTTTAATACCCGCCTTGCTCATAAACATCGCCATGGCAAGACGATTTCGTTTCGTCCCCGTTTTACCCACCAGCGTCAGCAGCGTATTGGCATAGCGGCTACGCTCTGCTCTCGGCAATCCGCGCAAAACCTTGCTGTCACACATAATCTCAAGGTCTTTTCTAAACAGCACAAACGCAATCCACACAAGCGGATTAAACCAATGCAGCACATTCACAATCGTCAGTATCAAGCACACGAGCGTATCCTTGCGCTTAATGTGCCCTAGCTCGTGCATAATCACGTGCCGCTTCTCCTGCTCACCCAGCGCGTCAAACACTTGTGGTGATATCAACAGCTTCGGCCGGAATATCCCGCACACCGCCACAGTGTTAATGTCGCTCATGCGCACCGCGCCAATTTTCTGCCGTATGCGCAGATCGTCCGCACATTGACTCAACATCTCGTCAAACCCCGGCGATGTATACGCCCTGTTCCGCCTCACCTTTCGCATAAACGCAATGTTGCTTGCCGCGATAATCGATACCATTACTGCAATGCCCGCCAGCCACACAATTGCCAATATGTCTATTGCCGACATCGGCGCTTTGGGCGGTGCTCTGCCGCTCGTATCTGTGCTTACTTCTGCCGTGTTTGCATTCAGCTGCGCTTGCACAATTGCCGTGCCGTCTCCCAATACCGCTTCATTTGCATATGTATCAAGCATTGCCACCGCGTCAGCCCCATTGGGCGCCGGCACTACGTCTGCAGCTCCGTTTGTATTCGTTTCGGGCACCAACACCGCTGCTGTCTCTTCATCCGCATCTGCTTGCGCGACAGTGCCGCCTTGCTCCGCCGCGCTCGTCCCTTCATCCGAAATCGCTGCAATTACAGCATCATCCTCAATTGGCGTACCAATCGTATCGATCTGTGCAGACTGCGCTACTGCTTCGGGTAAAATGTTAAATATACTAATCCTGCTCTCGATGGACAGCGGCACAACCAGCTTCGCAATAAGCATCGCAAACAATATCGTCAGCACCACAGTCTGCCTGCGCCCTATTATCGCCCTTGCAGCCAGCACAAGCACCGCCAACACACTCGCCCCTATCGACATAGAAAGTATCGTTTCAAAAATCTGCGACATGACAAACTCCTACTTCGTTTTCTCCAGCATTTTTCTAAGCGCGTCAATCTCCTCGTTCGACAGCTCTCCGCTTTCAATATAGCCTTTTATCAACATGTTGACCGAGCCTTCGTACACCCTCTTGACGAACAAATCGGTTTCCCTGCGCACAATCTCACCCTCTTCAACCAGCGGATAATACATCATCACGCTCTGCTTCTCCACGCCGATCGCCTGCTTTTTCACCAAGCGCCGCACCATCGTTAATATCGTGCTTTGCGACCAATCGGTACGCGCGCTCACAATCTTCACGATATCATTCCCGCTTTGTGGGCTTTTTTCCCACAGCGCTTTCATCACATACCATTCGCTTTCGCCGATATTTACCACCATCATATATCTCCAATTCCGTTTTATGTAATATTACAATGTAATATTACATCGTAACACATCATTTGTCAAGCACTTTTTTCTATTTTTATATTTTTTCTCCAAAACCATTTCAAACACCATCTGCTTGTGTTATATTATGATTGCAAACCACAAATTACTCGCATATTGCGTTCATTTCGAGGAGGAAAACAATGAAAATTATCAAGACCGGCGAAAATGTTATTTACACCAACCCAACTCCCGCGCTCAAAAGCATACACAGTTTTTTCCCCGGCGCCACGCAGCTCGATAACGGCGATATTCTCGCTACTCACGTTGTCGGCGAAGCGTTCGAGAGCGTCAACGGTACCACCCGCCTTTCCCTCAGCCGCGACAAGGGCGAAACGTGGGAGCTTCTGCCCGTGTTCTACGACAAAAGCGACTTTGCCGTCATGACTTCCGACTCCATGAAACCGACCAATGTCGGCAACGGCAATGTTATTCTTCTCGGCTACGAATACCTTCGCAAAGACGAAACCCAAACAATCGGCAACCCAAAAACAGGCGGCGTTCAGCCCTCCGATATAATCATATCGAAAAGCAGCGACAACGGCAAAACATGGAGCAAACCTGAAAAAGTCCCCAGCGTTTTCAAAGGACCCATCGAAGCCTCCGCACCCATAACAGTTCTTGCAAACGGCGACTGGGCAGCACCCATCACCTCTTTCCAGTCTTATGACGGCGTACGGTACGAGCCTTCCTGCGGTCGTCTTCTTCGCAGCAGCGATAAAGGCAAAACGTGGAGTGACGACGTCATCGTAATGGACATGGGCGAAAACGTCTCGGCATACGAGCAGCGCATTTGCCAGCTAGAGAAATCGGGAGCCATCGTCAACATCTCGTGGTGCGAAGACCTCATCACGGGCAAAAGCTACAACAACCAATACACCATATCCTACGACAACGGACTTACATTTTCAGACCCCGTCGACACAGGCATCTTCGGTCAAGCGTCCGGCATTACCGCCATCGGCGAAAACAAACTTCTCGCCCTGCACGCCATGCGCAAAGGCACCGACCGCCCCGGCATCTACGCCTACATCGTCGATCTTTCAGACGGCAAATGGAACATCGAATCCGAGTCGGTAATCTGGGAGCCCGACGCCCCAATCGTCAAAGACACCTCCATGGCTGCCGTCTTCGCTTTCTTGAAATTCGGTCAGCCGGGCGCAATAAAGTTGTCCGATGGCAGTATAATGACAACGCATTGGACGGTAGAAAACGGTCAGGGCAAAACAATCGCCATGAAATTCGATATCAAGTAAGGAATCAATTATGTCATATATAAACTTTGTGCAGAACAAAATGAAAACGGGCACTCCCGGCGGCAAAACCGCATTGTTCAGCGCGCAGCAAATCGCCAAAGTCAACGCGTTCCACAAATCGATGGGTGACAAATACAACATCACCCCCCTGCACAGCCTTAAAGGTCTCGCGGACGACATGGGCATAGCCGATATCTTCCTCAAGGACGAGTCACAGCGCGGCGACCTAAAAGCGTTCAAGCTTCTAGGCGGCTCATACGCCGTCGCCCAATGTCTAAGCGGCTTGCTCGGCAAAAACTTAGCTGACCTCAGCTTCGACTACTTAAAATCACCCGAGGTCAAATCCAAGCTCGGCGACATCACCTTCGCGGCCGCGTCCGACGGCAACCACGGCAAGTCAGTCGCATGGGCAGCCAAAGAGTTCAACCAAAGCGCTGTCGTCTACATGCCAAAAGGCACCGTGCCCGACCGCGTGCGCGCCATCGAAGCGCTGGGCGCAAACGTCATCGTCACCGACACCAACTACGACGGCTGTGTCCAAATGGTATACGAACTTTGCGACCTCTACGACAATTGGATTGCCATCGCCGACACCAGCGAAAGCGAAGATGAGCTTCTCCCTCTCTACGTCATGCAAGGCTACTCCAGCATGTTTGTTGAGATTTTGCATCAGCTCAACGGCACAATCCCAACTCACGTGTTCCTGCAAGCGGGCGTTGGCAGCTTTGCCGCAGCCATGACCGCGTGCATCGCCAACACATACAAGGGCAACCTACCCAAAATATTCATCATGGAACCCCACCAAGCCAACTGCTACTACGCTTCGGGTGTGGCGGCCGACGGCACAGCTCACAGCGTCACCGGCGACATGGACAGCATCATGGCTGGTCTCTCCTGCGGCGTTCCCAACCCCGTAGCGTGGAACATCATCAAAAACTTTGCCGAAGGTTTCCTCTCAATCGACGACATCATCACCGCCAACGGCATGCGCATCCTCGCCGCACCCCTGCACACCGACCCCGCCGTCACAGCAGGCGAATCGGGCGCAGTAGGCACAGGCGTCCTCGAGTACGTCATGCGCGCAGACAAAGGTCTCCAAACCGCTCTAGCTCTCGAAAGCACCTCCACCGTCCTGCTCTTCTCCACAGAGGGCGACACCGACTCCCAAAACTACCGCGAAGTCGTCTGGCACGGCAAGTTCGGCGAGTAGGTTTCTTTTGCACAGCACTTTTCGTTATTCAGCTGATTCAATGCATCACATAAAAAATCGCAACCAACATTTACGCTGATTGCGATTCAAGAAAATATACATCTTCTAGTATCTGTTTATATCAATGCTTCCTTACAACTGATCCATCAAACCCTCAATTTTTTGAAGATCCTCTGCAACAACTCCGCTGCCCGCTACTTCCACTTTACCCAAAATCTCGCGTGCACCCTCTCCGGCCGTTTGGCGTACCTGCCACAGATACCTTTGCGTCGCGCGCACTTCTCCCCAAAGCTGCTTAATTTCCGCTCTAAGCGCATCGCGCTCGTGCGGCTCTAACTCATTTATGCTATGAATCTGTTCAATAATCAACGCTTTCTGCTCTTTAATCAGCGCCTTTTGAGCAGCCACATCTTGCTTCGTTTGCTCTTTCAGTGCAAAGAAAGCTTCTTTCCTGGCCTCTATCAGCGCTTTTTTCTCTTCAATTTTAGCTTTTCTCTCCAGCCATTTTGCCATTCTCGCAGCTGCTTTGGCTGCTTTATCCGGCGGTCCACCGTTTCCGGGCCCACCGTCTTCTGTCGTGTCCGAGCCGCCCCCATCAACGTCGTCGTCTGCCAATGCCGGTACGCTAAAAAGGAACAACAGCATTACAACCACAATCAACAATGCAACTAATCGTTTGTTCATAATATCTCGCCGCCTTTCAATAATTCTTCAACGCTAATATCCGCAGTCTCTATCAGCGATGTAAAATACTCCTTCAACTCAATAGCTTCTATCTTAACCAAATCTATAAAATCATCTTCATCTTCAATCACTTTGTCGTCCCCGATGTTATAAACAACTTTGACAACAAGCTCATCCGCAAGAAAGTACAGATAAGTAAACTCATCGCTGGCATAATTATACGCAAACACTTCCTCTTCATCGTCGCCCAATGCAATCCTTACAAAACGTTTTTCCTCGATTACAAACATTTCGGTTATTTCCACGCCATCCTGCACAACATTTCTCGAGTAATAATCCGAAACCGTCTCAAACGATAAGGTATCAAGCTTTTGCGTCAACGCGTTTTCAGGCTGCGTTTCCTGCTCCGGCATGTTTTCGACCTGCGTTCCCTGCACACCTACGCTCGAGCATCCCCCAAGCATACATATGCAAACCACTATTATAAAAAGCTTCCTCATATATTTCACCTCACTATTATATCAAAAAATCTGTCGTTGCACAATAATTCCTCTTTCTAATGCACGCGCCAAAATTAATACTTATATATATAACCATTTTACCGCTGTTTGAAACACCACACAAACTTCAATATTCCTTTACTTCCATATTCTGCCATCTTAGTCCGAAGGACCCCCCCCCTCTTGTCCGAGAAACACAACCGCCGTCACCCCAAGCGCAGTCGCCATCTCACCTCCCCCGCTCCCAACCTCGCCAAGCAGGTTTCCGTTGCATAGCATAGCCCGCCTATTTACCTACTCCTCAAAAACTCTCTACTACCATATTCTGTCATTTCCTGTCCGAAGGACGCTCACTTCTTGTCCGAAGGACGCTCCCCCGCTCCCAACCTCGGCGAGAAGCTTCCCTTTGCATAGCAAAGCCGCAGCGGAAAATCCGTACATACGCATACTGGTTTTTTCAGATTGTCTCGTTTATGAAATTTGTCTTATGATACTATTGTCGTATATAAAAAACAGACTGCAATAATCGCAGATATCGGTGTCATAATAAACTTTTCCTTCTTGCTCTTTGATTTTGCATTCATGATCATATTAATAAAAAGGTATGCCGCAAAGAAATAGCCTAAGATTCTTGCAGTGTTTTCATGCAGCCCAATTGAAAATATACCCCCAAGCTGCAACAGTACGAGGATGGCGAATGCCTGCACTAACACACTTATCGCACATGTAATGCGATATTTTTTCGGCATGATTTTATACTTGCCGCCCATTGCAAGCTCACCAAGGGGCACACCGGCGGCTAACAAAATATATAAAACCAAAATCAAAAAGAAAAGGCTGCTTCCAATATAGGCTGTAATCATACGATTCTCCTTCTTTAATATCGAAATTCTTTTGTATATTATCACAACTGAAACCGCCTGTCCATAAAACAGCGGTTTCTCTCACCTCCATATATTGCCACCTCCTGTCCGAAGGACGCCGCCCCCCTCCACAGAAGGCGACACCGACACAGCAACTACCGCGAAGTCGTCTGGTTCCCAACCTCGGCGAGCAGCTTCCCTTTGCATAACTTACCCCGTCTGTTCACCTACTCCTCATAAACTCTCAACTACCATATTCTGCCATCCCTTGTCCGCAGGACGCTCACCTCTTGTCCGAAGGACGCTCCCCTCTTGTCCGAAGGACGCTCACTTCTTGTCCGCAGGACGCTCACCTCTCCCCTTGTCACCCTGAGCGCAGTCGAAGGGTCTTCTCTTTCCTCTTCTCCACCGAAGGCGACACCGACACACAAAACTACCGCAAAGTCGCCCCCGCTCCCAACATCGCCGAGCAGGTTTCTTTGCATAGAAAAAGCTGCAGCGGTTGATAGACTATTACGGCTTTTCTATTTGGAATATATTCATTTTTACATATTGCGCTATTAATAGATTGAGTATTAATTTTGTGTAGGAGGTTTAGCATTATAAGGTTTCCTAAAGATAGTTCTATATATTCGTTTTAAGTTTTTACAAAAATAAATGTGCTTCAATATCTATATTTTGCACTTTCACTTCTAGTAATACTTGTTTTTAACTTCTTGATTGCCTTTTGAAAATCCAAGTCAACAATAATATTGTCAACAGTCATTAGAATATCGTCATTAGATTGAAATATCACATCCATATCGATTGTTCTTCGAATAGAGTTATATGCAGCCTCGGCTGCAACAAACGCTATATCTGCGCCAGATAAACCAGTAAGATTTTTTTCAACAAAGTCGTCTTTGTTGAAAGCGGTATCCACAGGCATTTTATCGGTATGAATATGAAAAATCTTTTTTCGTCCCTCTAAAGTAGGTTTCTCGACTTCAATTTTATAATCAAAACGCCCCGGTCTCTTTATTGCCTCATCAATAATATCTATTCGGTTAGTCGATGCAATAACACATATCCCCTCAGTGGTACCTATACCATCCATCAAAGTAAGAAGCTGGTTCACTATTGTAGTATTTAGCGGATTGTGTTCAGCATCCCTTCTGGCTGAGATTGAATCAAATTCATCAAAGTAAATAATTGATGGTGTGAGCTTTTTTGCTTCTTCAAAAATGGCTCTTAAATTTGCTTCTGATTGACCTAAAAATTTATTAATTATTTCTGGTCCATTTACTGTCACAAAGTGCGCATTTATTTCGTTCGCTATTGCCTTTGCAATTAGAGTTTTTCCACAACCAGGAGGACCATATAACAGTATGCCTTTATGCGGCTTAATATGATAATGCTCAAATATATTATTAGCAATGATTGGTAGCTCGATTACTTCCCTAACCTCTTGCACAATATTATCTATTCCACCCACATCTTCGAATGTAACATCAGGAATATACTTTTGAGACTTATCCTCTGTATCATCTATCCCATCTGAAATCATAGTATTTATGCTTAGCCCCTGAGAGAATCTATTGTCTTCTTTTTTGGGTTCAATTCCAATAATCTCTGTTTGGGTCATGCCTACAGGAGCACTCCTATATTTATATTTCCAAGAACCACCATCATCAACAACAACAAATTCCGGCAAATCATTAATAATGGTCTGAATTCTTGCAAAATCAAAGTTACTGCATAAATTAATATGTTTCTTATCAACCTCCTCATTTAATGTTTCAGTAATTAATTTATGGTTAATTACCCATCTATCATCAATAAAACTACCGAAATCATACCATGAGAAATCAGGCCTATAATATCCATAAGAATATTCATTTCTTAGTTGAATAGACCTTAATAATGAACACCCCCAGCCACAATTTTCATAACAGTATTCGTTATCGATCGTTTGAATTTCAAATCTCTGATTGCATTCCATAACTTCAAAAATGCAATCAATTTCAGATTTTAATATCTCAATATTATTTAAATAGTACTCGGTTTTCTTCCAACGTTTAGTTGTTTCAAATAACCTCTTAAAAACTATGAGATTTTCTTGCAGTTCGCTATAAGAAAGTTTTAATACATCTGAAGAATTATCATGAATATAATTCTCAAATTCCTCTTCACAAAGCTGACAAATCTCCTGATAGAACCTTGAAGAGGATTTATAGAAAATTACTTTAATTTCAGCCATTATATTCTCCTTAATTAGTTAATTAATTACTGAGTTTATTTTGTGGATTTATTATCATACATGTCACTAATAACTGTGTCAATAGTATACCATATTTATGCATGATATATAAGCACACATTGCTACAAGGAAAAATTTAGATATTGCATGTCAACTAACACTCACTTCAAACCCCCACCCTCTCCACAAAACCCGGGCACGCTCCGGTCGCTCCGCTCCCTATCACGGACGCCTCGCTAAAAACGTGCCACAGGCACGTTTTTCATGCTGCGCATACCGCTCGCTTCAAATCCTAGTTCCACAAAACAAAAAGCACCCCTCATGGGGTGCTTTCCGTTTTGGCAGCGGAACTAGGATTTGAACCTAGACTATACGAGTCAGAGTCGTATGTGCTACCATTACACAATTCCGCTAAAAATATGTCCCGAGATGCCGTTCGCCAAGTTTTAACACCTGCGTTTAACACAGGTGGGTGCTCTGCCATTTTTCTCGGCCTTCCCGTCAAAGCGGGCACGGCTTCAATCATAGACTCCAAGCTCCCTAAACAATCTGTAGGTTTAAAACAAAGGCGTTATCGAACACCGCAGGATATGGTGGGATCAATTGGACTCGAACCAACGACCTCTACGATGTCAACGTAGCGCTCTAACCAGCTGGGCTATGATCCCGCAAAAATCCAGTACTCATATTATACACAATTCTACGATTTAATCAATAGCTATTTTGGCTTTTTCCCCGCTCTTTTTATACATCGGGCACACCGCGACACATATTCCGCACACACTGCCCCTGCCGATTTGCTGATATCGCTCCTTCATATGCGCGCTGCACAGCGCCGCGTCCACAATCTCGTCCCTGCCCATCCCTCTTTTCCACTCGTTTCCGACAATCGCGCCGCACGGACACGCGCTCACACACGCCCTGCACTCCCCGCACCCGCTCTTGCTTATCTCGCCGCTCTCCAGCTCCATATCAGTCAGCACCGTCGCAAACCGAACCCTCGGCCCAAACGCATTTGTCACAAACAATCCGCTCTTGCCGACAAACCCAAGACCCGCTTTGCTCGCTCCCGTTTTGTGAGAGAAATCCCCCGAAATCCCCGCACTGTTCGTCGTTTGCGAAGCCGGCACCGCCAACGCGTTATACCCCGCTCGTTGCAGCATCACCACACACCTCGTCGCAGCAGCGTCCAGCATCGCGTTTACCGCCCTGTAATGCGCAAAGTACATCTTGGTCGGTCCTTGCTCTATCTTGCCAATCACGGCGTCGCTCAGCCTCACACCCAACGTCACCGCATAAGGCGTATCTTCAAACTCACTGCGCACCACATCGGCGCAGTCGCTCGTGCCAAACACATCAATGCCTAGCTCTCTCATCGCTTTTTCAATCTCACCTATCATGCTTCACTCCCATTAATACAACATATTGATGAACTTTCTTTAAAGAATACCACATTTGCTTTTTTTTCACAAAGACTATGGTATAATGTAGCTGATATACACGACAAATTTCGGAGGGCTCTCATGCGCATAGAACCAATAGCACAAAACAAACTGCTGATACTATACCTGCTAAACTCAATCAACATCCAGTTGTCCGAGCTGCAGATTCTTCGCATTGTCACCGAAAAGGGCTGGCTTAATTACTTCGACATGAAAGAGTCGCTTTTCGAGCTTACCACGAGCAACCTGGTCGAGCAGCGCGAAACCCCAAACGGCACCTTCTACGTCATCTCAGAGCTCGGTCAAAACACGCTGCTCTACCTAAAGAAGGAGCTGCGCAACTCTTGGCGCGTCGCCATCGACGACTACTGCGAAACCAACCGCGCCGACCTTCGCCTCGAGACAGAGCTTTTTGCCGACTACATCAAAATCGACGACAACGAATACAAAGTCATGCTCAAAGTCTTGGAAAACCAAATCCCCGTGTTCGAGCTTACCCTCGTTACCTACTCCAAATCTTCGGCGCAAGCCTTCATCGAAAAGTGGAAAGCCGCTGCCCCAACGATATACAAAAACACCTTCTTCACACTATCCGAATAACCCACCTTACCAATAATTATTCGCTTTTTAACACAAAAGTTTTACTCAATTTTTTACAAAAAACTGCGGGTCTTTAGGGCAGCGCCCTAAATCGCTGACCGCAGACAGCGAAACCCCAACCAACGGGCGTATTTGGGAAGGTGAATCATACATTAAATCTTTGATTTAGTGTATGAGAGGAAACCTTTTTCAAGAGAAAAGGTTTCTTTGCTTCTGGTCGCCACCCAAATGTAGGGGCGATCATCGATCGCCCGCTTGTCACCCCGATACGCTCCGAATCACCACAGCCACCATCCCCTACTTCTCCGCACAAAAAAAAGAGCCTCTCAGCTCCCGCTTTATCCAACCCTGCCCTACTTCACAGCAAAACTCGGCGTTCTGCTAAACGCAATAGTATCGCTCATCAATGTCGCCTCCAGCCTACACCTGTCCCCGCGTATCAGCATGCTCGCCACCTCAAACACCTCTCCCGACATCAGCCTGCTCACCCGCTGCACCAAAAAAGCGGTCTCACTGTCCGTCTCCAGCATCTTTCGCTGCTTCGCGTTCAGCTTCACCACCTCATACGACTCGGTCGCACGATACGGCACGTTGCCCGTCTTCTTCTCCACAATATCATACAAAGACGTCCCATCCAGCTCGCGCCTTGTCAGCCCGGGCACAATCGCCGTCGGCATATACACCGTGTCAATCATAAACGGCATCCCCTGCGTTTTGCGAAGCCGCTTAATCTTATACGCGTCGCCCTTGTGCCCATACTTCGCAGTTTTTTTATCATCGCTCACCACCGCAAACTCAATAACGCTGGTCTGCGATGTAATCCCCAGTTCACTCATCTGCTTGGTAAAGCTGCACAGCCGGCTTAGCCTGCGCTGAATCTTCGGTTTGCTAGCATACGTACCCTTGCCCCTGCGCCTCACTACATAGCCCTGCGCCTCAAGGTTAGCAAGCGCCTGCCTCACGGTACTGCGGCTGATAGATAAGCTCTCACACATCTCAGGCTCGCTTGGCAGCAAACTGCCGACCTCAATCTCACCTGAGCTAATCATATCTTTAATCTGCGCTGTCAACTGCAAATAGAGCGGGGTTGCATCATTGCTATTCAGTTTGTTTTGCAACAAAGCGTCCGCGCCCATACTCGTCCTCATTCTTTTTTAAACACATTCCGCTTTAGTGCGCACAAAACCATGCGCCCATGTTAGTGTTGTGTTTATCCTTCTGTAACGATTTTCACCGACGCACTCGCGCCTATTCTGTCCGCGCCTGCCGCAAGCAGCTCTTTCACGCTCGCCGCTGTTTTCACGCCGCCATCAATTTTGATGCCAATACCCTTGCCGACTATAGAGCGCACAAACTGCACGTCCTCCGCAGTCGCTTTCTTGCCGGTCAGCGCGTTGCTGATTTTGATATAATCCGCACCGCAGCGCTTAATCATAGTCAAAACCTTCAGCTTCTCGTCTTCGCTGAACAGCCCCTGCTCATAAATCGCTTTCACCTTGGCTCTGCCGCCGGCAACGTCAATCATCTCGCAAAGGTCTTTTTCAGCCTCGTCCCAATCGCCCGACTTTATCGCAGTAATCTGCAGCGCAGCATCCATCTCCCCCGCACCGTTTTTAATCGCCTCGCGGATTTCAGTACACTTAGCAGCCGTGCTGGCCGCCCCATGTGGGAACCCAATCGGCACGCACACAGGTATACCGCTGCCACGCAGCGCCTCCGCCGCGTCGCTCACCAAATACGGCGTCGCACACACGTTGCCAAACCGATACTTCTTCACATCCGCGCACCCGGCAATCATAGTCTCGCGCGTCATGTCGGGGTTCAAAAGCGAATGCTCAAGACACGCCGCTACTTCGCTGCCAGTAAACGACAAGTTCGCGCTTTGCGGTGCCGCGCCCTGCGTGCCAATACGCGCATACACTTCCTTCGTTACTTTTTCTACAATTTCTCTCACGTCAATATTATTTAAATCCATACCTACCCTCTAATCGAGATGCACAGTTTCACCGTCATAGCTAAAGTGGTCAAGCACTCCGCATACGGTCAAATCAGCAATCACTTTATCGTCTTCCAGCATCGTCTTTGCCGCGCCCCCGTCAACGTTGATAAGCACAATGTCACCAACCCCGGCGTGCGCGCAATCAAAGGCTATCTGCCTTGCGCCGACTGCGTTGCCCTTTGCATCTATGTATTCTATTAGCAATAGCTTATACCCATAATGGGTATCGTTTTTAACCGTAGACACAACATTGCCCACGACTCTGCCAATCTTCAAGTTCTTAACCTCGCCTAGTTATTTGGAAGTATAGATTCAACATCCTCGTGAGGCCGGGGAATAACGTGCACGCTCACCAGCTCGCCAACTCTCTTAGCCGCTGCTGCGCCTGCGTCCACTGCCGCTTTAACAGCGCCAACGTCGCCTCTAACCATCACAGTTACAAGTCCGCTGCCAATCTTCTCTTTGCCGAGTAACGTTACGTTCGCTGCCTTAACCATAGCGTCCGCTGCCTCAACTGCTCCAACCAATCCCTTTGTTTCTACCATTCCTAATGCTTGCTTTTCCATTTTTGTTGCTCCTTTCAAATTTACATGTTCTCATTATATTCATCGATAAACCCCATAATAGATGCATCCGTTGGGTTTAAATCATGCTGATCCAAAAACGGCATACCGGCTTCCTTGCTGCCGATCAGGTACACAAAATCTCCATCGCCCGCCTGACGTGTTGCGTCAGTTGCCACGATTGTTTTAGTGACCACCCCGTCCTCAATCACTTCTACCAGCTTCAGTTTGACACCTTCCAGCGCAGGGTCTTTGCTCGTGCAAACCACGCTCCCCACTACTTTACCCGTATACATTTACTTATCTGCCGGCTTAGCCGCTGGTTTTGCTGCCGGTTTTTCAGTCGGTTTTGCCGCTTTCTTCAATTTCTTCGCCGGTAAAATCCCTTCAACATCGCTGTGCGGACGCGGTATCACATGTACACTCGCCAGCTCGCCGACTCTCTTTGCTGCCGCTGCGCCTGCATCAACTGCCGCTTTCACAGCGCCCACATCGCCTCTCACCATCACAGTGACCAGCCCGCGTCCAACTTTCTCCTTGCCGACCAACACAACGTTCGCCGCTTTCACCATAGCGTCCGCCGCTTCAATAGCGCCAACCAAACCTCTTGTCTCAACCATTCCTAATGCTTCCATTGTCTTATTCTCTCCTTCCAATTACTTGAAATTTCTAATACAGTGCTTTGTAAATATCTTTATGCGGCGATGGTATCACCACCGTATTTGCCATCATTCCGTGCTCCTCACCTTCAATGCTCGCAGCTTCCACAGCAGCTTTCACAGCCGCAACGTCCCCGTTCATGGTAAAAAACGCTTTTCCGCCAAGCCCTCGCCCAAGCCGTATCTCAATCAGCGACACATCCGCCGCCTTCACAGCCGCGTCCGCACAAATCACCGCGCTCGCCAGCGAATACGTCTCCACGATACCAAGCGCAGCCATGTCTCCAACTTCGCTGCACGCCGCTATCGCTGTAATCACTTGGTCTTCCACGTTCGGTATCACAATATCGTCCACAAGAAAGTTCCCTGCCACGGGCTTGCCGTCAGCCACAGCCGATTTAACCGCCGCCACATCTCCGCTCACCATCACGATATACTTGCCGGCGCACACAGCCATAGCGCTCACCAGCTCCACGTTCGCCGATTTCAGCATTGCGTCGCCCGCTTCAATCCCTGCCGGTATGCTGTTCGTCTCAATCATTCCAATCGCGTTCATTTATACGCCCATTCCTTTCCTTCTCCAGACACAAACGTTTCTTCCTTTTATCTTCTTGCCTTAATCTCTATATAATCGCTCGTCACTTCGGTCACAACGCCATCAATGCTTGCATGTGCTCTTGCACCAAGCGCTCCCTGCTTTATCTCGCCAATCATGTCGCCTTTTTTAACCTCGTCGCCCGCTTTCACGCTAGGCACACTCGGCGCACCTATATGCTGCTTTAGCGATATCCGCACAATGTGTATCGGCAGGTCTTTGTCCACCAACGGCGCAGGAACGTCAAAATTACTCAGCCCCAGCCGTCCAACCAACCGCGACACAGGAACGCGCGTATACTCCATCCCACTATTCGGCGCACTTTTCACCTGCTTAACCGGCTTATACCCCGCAGCACTCAGCCCCTGCTTCATCTTTTGCATCATACCGCTCGGGTTAAGTCCAAAGTTGCACGCATAAAACGTACACAGTCCACAATCACAGCACGAATATACGCCGTTCGGGTCTCCTAATAGCGAAGCATTGCCCATAGCCGCTGCACGCATCGCTTTGTGCGGCTCAACTTGCAGCCCCAACATATTTCTCGGACACATCAGCGTACACATATTGCATTGGCAGCAAACCGCTTTAGCTAGTCTCAAGTCCGACTTGTCCTCACGCGTTTTGCTCTTTACCAAAAAGTGTTCATTCGGCAGCACCAGCACCCCGCTGGTCGCTTTGGTCACCGTCTCGCTCCAGTCATGGCACAGCTTACCCATCAACGGACCGCCAATCACCAGCGTATAATCGTCTTCATTACCTTCAAATCCGGCAGCAACTGCCAGCGCTCTGTACGGCGTGCCAATCGGCACCTTCAGCGTCACAGGTTGCTGCACATCTCCGCCCACCGTCACATACTTGTCCGTCACCGACTTATTCTCATCTACGGCATCGGCAATGCTCATAAACGTGCTCACGTTGTTGACGACCGCGCCCACATCCAGCGGCAGTCCCGCCGTCGGCACAACCTCGCCCATCACGTCATAAACCATCGTCTGCTCATCGCCCGCGGGATAATAGCTTTTCATCAGCTTCAGCGTAATATTGCTTTTGCCTGCTATCGCCGCATTAAGCGCATCCACCGCCTTGTGATAATGCTCTTTTAGACATATCACGCCACGGCTTGCCCCGGTCGCCGTCATAACAAGCTCCATGCCGCGCACAACCTTCGGTGCATAATGCTGCATCAACAGTTGATCGACATGCAGCAGCGGCTCACATTCAGCACCGTTGCCTATAATGACCTCTGCCTTGCATTTCACTTTTACATGTGTCGGAAATCCGGCCCCGCCTGCTCCGATAATCCCGGCTTCACGAATTTTTTCGTCAATGATCATTCGTTTTCCCTCTTTATAATAGCCTCTCATTAATCGCTTACCGTCTGACAATCCCTTGTCACCCCGATGTAGGGGCGAACATTGTTCGCCCGCCTTCTGCGCCACACATTGTCACCCTGAGCGTAGTCGAAGGGTCTTATCTTTCCTTCTCGTTACCTTATATAATCCTAAAGTTTCCGTGCAATACACATCTTCTGCTTCGCGTAAAGCTTCTCGCGCTCGTAAGTCCTTCGCCGGTCGGTGTCGCAATCGTCAGCGTGGTATACCCTTCGCCTTCAAACCCAAGCCCTGCGTACGACGGCGCGTTTTTCACGAATATCGTCGTGTCCAGCGCCCTTGCCGCGTTGCTCAGGTTAGTCACGTTCTGAGAATGCATCATCGCCGTATGGTGACACCCGCCCTCCGCGATAATGGCTTTGCTTATCGCTTCGTCCACATTTGCCACCCTCACTACACCAAGCACCGGCATCATCATCTCGGTTGTTACCAGCGGATGCTTTTCATCCACATCGCAGATAATCAGTCTCGGCGTGCCGTCAAACGCAACACAGCTGTCCCGCAGTATCACCTGAGCGCTTCTGCCTACATAATTCCTATTAATCATGTACTTGCCTTCTTTTTGCACAAGCACAGTCTTCACAATTTTCTCAATATCTCCGCCGCTCACTTTTACAGCGCCGCTAAGTTCCATACCGCTCATCAACGCGTCCGCCACGCTGTCCACCACGAACACTTCCTTCTCCGCGATACACAGCACGTTGTTGTCAAAACTCGCTCCATCCACAATGTCCTTTGCTGCTTCGTTGATAATCGCCGTCTCATCTACAATAACAGGTGGGTTTCCGGGTCCCGCTGCGATAACTTTCTTGCCCGTCTTCATAGCAACGTTCACAACAGCTTCTCCGCCCGTTATGGAAAGTATCTTTATATCAGGATGATTCATTATAATATTGCTCGTCTCGATTGTCGGCTCTTTCACCGTGCAGTTCAGCGCATTCGGTCCGCCCGCCGCAACAATCGCCTCGTTAAGCACGCGCATCGTCTCTGTCGAAGCCCTCTTTGCCGCAGGGTGCGGGTTATACACCACCGAGTTTCCGGCAGCAATCATGCTGATTGAGTTATTTATAACGCTCGATGTCGGGTTAGTTGACGGTGTTATCGAGCCAATCACACCATACGGTGCCATCTCGGTAATCGTCAGTCCGTAATCGCCCGAAAGCGCTCCCGTGTTCAAGTCTTCAATGCCCGGCGTTTTCTCTGCTGCCAGCAAATTCTTCGCCGTCTTGTTAGAAACGATACCGTATCCCGTCTCCTCCACCGCAATTTTCGCCAAATACTCTGCGTTGTCAATCGACGCAGCTCGCATCGCAGCAATCAGCTTGCCCCGTTGCTCCATACTCATCTCGCTTAGCTGCTCCTGCGCACGTTTCGCGCTTTGCACAGCCTGCTCGGCCGTATCGCAAAGCCACTCGCCGCTCGTCGCGCTGCCGCTCAATGCGCCGCCACTCGCCCCTGCCAGCTTGCTGACCGTATCCTTCACAATTTGTTCAATCTGTTGTTGTGTTAATTCCATAATACTAACCCTTCCTTACCTTTGCTATCGCTACCCCTGCCGTCTTTCGTTCCTAAACTTCTCAAATACCATATCGCCGCCAAGCTCCACGCTGTCAATAATCCCGATGATAGAAAGATCAGCCGGTCTGTTTTCCGTCAGCGTCGTCTGCCTGCTGCTGCTTCCGCTAACGCACATCACAACTTCGCCTTCGCCTGCGCCCACCGTGTCTATCGCCACCAACGGCGCGCCCTTTTCTTCAAATGTATCAATCGAAATCGGCACCACAAGCAGCAGCTTCAGTCCTTCAAGCCTGTCCGATTTCGTTGTGCTTACAACATTACCTCTCACCCTTGCCAGTATCATAATCTATCTCCTTTAAATATCAATCGCTATTCCTTTATCCTTCGCGGCGTCTCTTGCCAGCGGCGTTATAATCGCGCCCGGCGCGCATTTTATCCGCTCTATACCGCGCTTTGCTGCTTCGTTTATCTCAAACTCAGTCACCAGCGCATACCCTTCGTCCGCCTTTGCATTTAGATACACAACCGTCACGCCCATGTCGCGTAAAGCATCCACAGCATTTATCGCCTTTTCAAACAGCGTACCCCTTTTAAACTTCGGTGGCACAAAATCCAATAGAACCGTCGTCTTTTTCCCATTCAATATAGCTTTTTCAAACACAGTTGCAGCAAAGCAGCACTCTTCTCCATTTGCCACCGCGCAAAGCCGCGTCAACGACGGCGCCACCAGCACAACTTCGTTCGCGCTGCGCATCGCTGTCAACAAATTCCTTTTGTCCTCGTCCGTGTCCACTCTTCTGCTGTCTATGTCAGCCGGCTCCTGCGCTTCGCCAAATATTGCCGCCAAAGCCGACTTGCCCACTAAATATTCGCACGCTTCGCTCATATGCGCACTCATATCAGACATCAGCGCCAGCGTTTTGTATCCGCCAAACCCGCTCAGTCTGATAAGCACTTCTTCCACTATTCTTTTAATCAGCTGTTTAATCTGACTCTCGTTCAAAATAGTCCGCCTTTATCTGATTACTTCCAATAAATCGCCGTTTTTCAATAGCGCCGCGTTCGCCTCGTCAGTGTCCAAATGCACCTCCAGGCTGTGCCCGCTGCCGCACCTCACCACTACATTGCCAAATATCGTTTCACGCTCTCCGCCTTTTTTCAGGCAAACAACGTCTCCGTCCTTCATGTTAAACTCCGCCGCCTGCTGCTCATTAATGTGCAAATGTCTTGCAGAGATCAAAACGCCCTGCACCAGCTCCACCTGACCTTTTGGGCCAATCAGCGTTGCTCCGGGTGCACCGTCCACATTTCCCGACATCCTAACCATCGGTTTCACGCCCAGCTTAAACGAATCGGTCAGCGATATCTCCACCTGCGTATCCGGCCGCGCGGGCCCGAGTACCCTTATGCCGTCTATCTGCCCACGGCTTCCTTTTAGTGAAATCTTCTCATTGCTCGCAAACTGCCCCGGTTGGCTCAGCGCTTTAAACTCGCTTAGCTGATACCCGCTGCCAAAGAGCACTTCAATATCCTTTTGGCACAAATGCACATGCCGCGCAGAGCTCGCCGCAGGCACATAATACCGCCCCTGCTTCGCCATGCTGCTGCAAATGCTCAATGTTACTGCTCTTTGTACACAAGACCTATCCATTCACTATTCCTTCCTAAACCGCCTAAAACAAGCCACAGCTTGTACTGTAACTTGTACTAATTGTACCTTACATTTAACTAATTCGACATAAACGCAAAAAAACCTTTATTTTTATTTAAAAAAACAAAAGATTTTTATTGCTGTAATAACAACTATTTTTTATATTATTGCCGGACTGCGCAGTTCCTACTCTACAAAGTAATCAACCGCCACCGCATCGCTGATAATCTCGTGTATGAAATCTCTTACAGGATTGTGCAGTTCATGATTGTCATACACCTCGTAATCTTCCAGGTTCTTAAAGTCAACCACGATCACAAAATCAAAAGAGCGCTCCGACTTAAACTCATTAATCCCGACTTGCATATTCACAACCTCATCAATCGCGTTCAATGCCAACAGTCTCTTTTTCGCCTCATCCATCATGTCCTTCTTATCATCAGCCAGCTTAAAACTTACAACGTGTCTAAACATAATTTCACTCCTTAAATTAATTGTTATTCTCATCATACACAGATTACCCTCTTTGTGCAAACAACAAGGCAATATTGCAAGTTATCATTTCAAAACTTGCACTTTGCTAAATTAGCCTTTTATGTTATAATCACAAAGGCAAGTTCAGCATACAATACAAATCTATATAATAAGGAGACATTCCGTGTATAAGATTCTAGAGAAACACACGCTAAACGAGCAGGTCAAGTTAATGGTAATCGACGCCCCGCTCATCGCAAAAAAAGCAAAACCCGGTCAGTTCATCATACTTCGGGTGCACGATATGGGAGAGCGCATCCCGCTGACAATAGCAGACCACGATGCCGATAAAGGCACAGTCACAATCATCTTTCAGGAAGTCGGGCGAACAACGATGAGCCTCGGTAAGCTAAATGAGGGCGACAGCCTGCAAGACTTCGTAGGCCCCCTCGGCAAAGCGTCCCATTTTGACGCTGGTATCAAGAAAGCGGCTGTCATCGGCGGCGGTCTCGGTACCGCCATCGCATACCCGCAGACCAAAGAGCTTCACAGCCTCGGCATAGATGTAACCACCATCGCAGGCTTTCGCACCAAGCAGCTCATCATCCTTGAAGACGAGCTAAACGCCGTATCCGATAAAGTCATCATCACAACGGACGACGGGAGCAACGGCAATCAAGGCTTTGTGACAGACGCGCTCCAGAAAGAGATCGACGCAGGCGAGAAATTCGACCTCGTTATCGCTATCGGGCCAATAATCATGATGAAATTCGTATCACAGCTCACCAAGAAATACAATATCCCAACAATCGTCAGCATGAACTCAACCATGATAGACGGAACGGGCATGTGCGGCGGCTGTCGGCTAACAGTCGGCGGCAAAACAAAGTTCGCTTGCATAGACGGTCCCGACTTCGACGGACACGAAGTAGATTTTGACGAAGCAATGAGACGCAGTGGAATGTACAAAAAGCAAGAAGACGATTCGTGCAGACTTTATAGTGAGGTAGATTAATGGCAAACATGCAACCGGAAAAAACAAAAATGCCCGAGCAGGACGCAAAACTGCGCGCATCTAATTTTGAAGAAGTGGCTCTAGGGTACACAGAAGAAATGGCAATCAACGAAGCAAACCGATGCATACAATGCAAACACAAACCATGCATCGCAGGCTGCCCTGTAGAGATCGACATCCCGGCTTTCATCAAGCTCATATCAGAGGGCAAGCACATCGAAGCGTACAAGAAGATTCGCGAAACCAACGGACTTCCCGCAATTTGCGGCAGAGTATGCCCCCAAGAAGAGCAATGCGAAATCGTCTGCGTGCGCGGCATCAAGCACGAACCTGTCGCCATCGGTCGTCTCGAGCGCTACTGTGCCGATGTCGCAATAAATGAAGGCGTCGGACCAATAACATGCAAACGTCACTGCGGCAAAAAAGCAGCCGTCATCGGCAGCGGACCCGCAGGTCTCACATGCGCTCTCGATTTAGCCAAGCAAGGTGTAGACGTTACCATTTTCGAAGCTTTCCACACGCCGGGCGGCGTGCTGAAATACGGCATCCCCGAATTCAGGCTTCCCAAAGCGTTGGTTCAGAAGGAAATCGACACATTAACCGACATGGGTGTAGAAATTAAAACCAACATGGTCATGGGCAAAATTCTCGACATAGACGACCTCAAGGAAATGGGCTTCGCGTCCATCTTCATCGGCACAGGCGCAGGTCTGCCGCGGTTCATGAACATCCCCGGCGAAAACTTCAACGGCGTATACTCAGCCAACGAGTTTCTAACACGCATCAACCTGATGAAAGGCTACTTGTACCCCAGTCACGACACACCGATCGTGCACCATAAAAAGCTCGCAGTCATCGGCGGCGGCAATGTTGCAATGGACGCGGCACGCTGTGCAAAGCGTCTCGGTGCTGACAACGTATACATAGTCTACCGTCGCAGCGAAGCAGAAATGCCGGCACGTAACGAAGAAATCGAGCACGCCAAAGAAGAAGGCATCGAGTTCCATCTATTAATCAACCCAACCGAAATTCACGGTAACGAGGCGGGCGATGTCACGGGTATGCGCTTGCAGAAAATGGAGCTTGGGGAGCCGGACGACTCAGGTCGCCGAAGACCCGTCCCCATCGAAGGAAGCGAGTACGACCTAGAGCTCGACGCTGTAGTAGTCGCCATCGGTCAAAGCCCCAACCCGTTGATGCGCGAGTCCACACCCGGTCTTAAAACACAAAGCTGGGGCGGCATCATCACGGACGAAGCAACCGGCGCAACCTCCATCCCCGGCGTATACGCGGGCGGAGACGCAGTCACGGGCGCAGCAACTGTCATCCTCGCTATGGGCGCAGGCAAAGACGCGGCCAGAGCCATGATGGACTACATGCTAAACGAATAAACACAATTTTACGAAGTATAACCAAAAAAGTTTTACTCAATTTTTTTCAAAAAATTGCGAGGTTCCCGAAGGACGCGAGTCCTTTGGTCGCCTCTCAAGGCGAAACCCATATCCATAAGCGCATTTTTGAAAGTGAATCATGCGCTAAACATTAGCGTATGAGAGGACAACTTTTTTCAAGAGAAAAAGTTTCCTTCTTTTTTTATATTAAAATCACACCCGCTTGCGCTTCCCCCCAATGTAGGGGCGATCATCGATCGCCCGCCCGCCTGTCATTCCGAGCCTTCCAAGGAATCCTTTCAACCCCTCACCCCCAATGTAGGGGCGATCATCAATCGCCCGCCCGCCCGCCCGTCATTCCTCCACAAAAAAAGACACCCCGCAGAGTGTCTTTCATCATGTTTACATTTCCATACCCAATTCCTTACCCAATCTCAATATAGAAGAAATGGTCATCCCTGCTTCCCACAACAATCATATTCTCATACACAACAGGCGTCGCTTCAAAGTTGTCTTCCACGTTCAGCTTTGCCGCCTCGCTCGCCGTTTGTCCGTCCACGCGTATCAACGCCACGTCGCCGTCAATATCGCACTGCACGATGTAGCCCTGCCCGTCCTCGGTATACACAGGCACAGGCGAGCTCGGCGACCATCCTGCCGCATCCATATCATACTCCCAAACGATGTCGCCCGTCATCTTATCCAGCGCGACCAACCTGCTTGTAGAGCTGTCGCCCTTCACTTCATACGTCACGTTATATATGATAAGCCCTTCCATCGTCGTGCCATCTTTGCCAAGCACGGGCGATGCGAGTATCCCACCGTCCACGCTGTCCGTCGCAATTACAGTAAACTCGGTCTGCCATAAAATCTCGCCGGTCAACCCGTCAATTTTGCGCGCATACGCAGGTCCGCTTCTTCCAAGCGGTCTCACCAGCTCATCATACTCACAGCCGGTGTACAGATAGAACGTCGCCGCAACCACATCCTCCTCCAGCACCATGCTTACATCGCTGTCGTCGCTTAGATCGTTCGCATACACAAGCTCCATCGTGTTCAAATTCACACATTGCAGCATACCCGCATTGTCGGTAAATATCATATAGTTGCGCCACGTCACAATCGAGTTTTCGATACCCCATCGTTTCATCGCATCGTTTCTGGTAGAGGTATAGCGATACTTCACCTTCTCAGGGTCCATATCCATACTCACAGTGCCCGCCGCCGCGTCATACTGCGTGTTCAGCTTGCATACATATATCACGCCGTTCTCACCCGGCCAAATCAGCGTGTCCGTCTCCGCATCAATCAGCGGGCTTGAGTCATACGCCTGCCATCCTCTAAGCGCAAACGGATCGGCAGTGCTTGCGCCCACCCTCATTATCCGCTCGCCGTCAATCAAACTAAACGCCCTAAAATATATGCTGGCTGACGAGTTGATGCTTCCACTCGGGGTCAGCCCCTGCCCAACGTATATTATCGGATACCCCCGCGGGTCAAGCGACGGCGTTCCTTTCACAGGTCCTCCGCTAAATACAGGATTTCTTGTCTTTGTTCCCGTCGATAACTCCATAAAGTATATGTTACCGTCAAGCGAAGCTATTATAACCTCGGTCAGCTCTTCTCTGCCCTTAAAATCATCAAGCAGCATATCGTCCATATTTGCAAGAACTTCGCCGGTCCATTTGACAACCAGCGGCTGCCCTGTCCATCCGCTTCCGCCCCATCGGTCTATTCTTCCTGTCGTCTTCGTGTTGATAAGCGTCAGCGTCTCGTTGCCAACATCAATATCGGCAAACCCAAAGCTCGCCGCATCTCTGTAGTTGTTCCCCCTGAAAGTCGTCACACCTTCAAGCTCAGTATACTCCGCGCCTGTGCCAAACGTTATGTCCACACCGCTGTTATACGTATCCACTTCCTCGCCGTTGTCCATAATTTCAGTTACAAACCCAAAGTTTTCAGGGTTCGTAGCCGCAACTTGCTGCGGCAGTAAGTCCGGCGAAAGCGTAGGCATCGGCGTCGGTGTCGGCGGCAATGTCGGTGTCGGAATCGGCGTTGGCGTCACAACAGTCACCGCGATATCTTCCTCGCTCGGCGGTGCCATCGTAGCGTTTTCGCTTGGCGACTCATCCGTACCCGGCTCGCTTCCTGCCCAAACAACAATAAAATAAATTCCAACTGCGAGCGCAACTGCAACCAAGCCAATCAATATAAAGAACCGCGCCTTAACCTTCCTTCTCCTTCTGCGCTTTCTCACATAATATCTTTTTCTCATTTAGTACCCTTCCCCCGGAAAATTATTCACCACTATGTTAACCACTTAGGTTTTTACCAATACATATTATACCACAAATTTGTCGTAAATGCTCGCCTTATTCTACCTCGCCGACCAGCACACCGCTATATTGCGGCAGACCAAACTCCTGCTCAAACCGCTTACACTTGCACAAGAAAATATAGTACACGTTAAGAGCGCAGCCAACCATCGTCTCATAGTTGCCCATGCCTTTTGCAATCACCACATCCGCATCCTCTATCAAGCGCCGCGTGCTCTTTCTTATATCGGGCAATATCGTGCCCGGCACATCGCTGCCGTTGTCCACAACATCCACCATTTGCGTCAACCCCGTCTGCTGCGCGTCCGCCATCAGCACGTCGTTATACGTCGGCATCCCCCGCACAACCGCGGTAATCTTCAGCTTCGGATACAGCCGCATAATCTCCTTTATACACATCTTGTCAAAAACAATCTCGCCGCAATTGTCCAGCAGATACACAAGCGATTTTGCGCTTCTCAAGTCCGCTTCCAGCCGCTCATACGTGTCGCCAAGGTCAATTTCCGCCGCAGCTTCGATCAACTCCATCAGCTTCCCACGGCTCACGCTGCTGGTAACTCCAAAATCTATATAGTTTCCCGTCATCGCATACTGCAGCGCACGATACAGCTTATCGTCCGCTTGCTCAATATGCCGCCAAATCTCGTCCTCCATGCCCATTATCGCGCTGTTATACTCGCGCTTCTCACTCTCAAACAAATCATCAATGCCAACTTCATCGGCAATCATCCTCATAATGCTGCTGTTAATCTCAGGCGGCGACATCTGCTCGTCCGCCTGCGCAATAACATCGCACACCCGCTTTAAGAACCGCGTCTGCGCCGCGCCGTCTTTTTCAAACTGTGCATAGTTCTTATTCATCATCTTTAGCGAACAGAATATACACTCCGTCGTCATCCTCATATATCAGTCTCCTCTTTCTCATTGCCTCTGCTAATATACCACACCTTCTCACTGCGCGCCACCTCCCCTCCCCAAGCCGTGCTGCACAGTTTTCTCGCTCTCCTTACATCCTCCACACCCATCATTCAATAATGTAGGGGCGAACATTGTTCGCCCGCTTGTCCGCCCACCAACGCACCCTCAATCCCCCCCGTCATTCTACAACGTAGGGGCGAACATTGTTCGCCCGCCCGCTTGTCCGCCCACCAACGCGCACTCTTCCCCCATCATTCACCAACGTAGGGGCGAGCCGTGTCGCCCGCTTGCTTGCCCACCAATGCGCCCTCACTCCCCCCTGTCATTCCAAGCGTAGTGAAGAATCTTTCCCTCCTCCTGTCATCAGTTTTAATATCCCGCGCAATATGATATAGTATTACCACTAAAACGCATCCATTGGAGGAAACATGAACGCAGAAATATTGGCAATCGGCTCAGAAATACTGCTTGGCGACATCGTCAACACAAACGGCGCCTTTTTAGCGCAAGAGCTCGCTGCTCTCGGCATCGACATCTACCACCAGTCTGTCGTCGGCGACAACGCGCAGCGCCTGCGCGAGTCGTTGGAGCTTTCCTTATCACGCGCAGACATCGTCATCACCACCGGCGGTCTTGGGCCAACATACGACGACCTCACCAAAAAAACAGTCGCCGATTACTTCGGGCTTTCCTTAGAGCTTCACGCCCCCTCTGTCGAAAAAATTGAAGCGCTTTTCGCCTCACTCAATCGCGAGATGACTCCCAACAACCTGCTCCAGGCAGAGGTTCCGCTCGGCGCTGTCGTGTTTTTCAACGACACAGGCTTTGCCCCCGGCATCGCTGTCGAGCAAGGCGGCAAAACGGTAATCATGCTCCCGGGCCCTCCCGGCGAAATGAAGCCCATGTTTAGAAACAAAGTCGTACCGTTTTTGCAAAAGGATCAAACCTCCACCCTGCGCTCACAAAAGGTCAACATCTTCGGTCTCGGTGAGTCTTTGGTAGAAGAGAAACTTCGCGACATAATGACGACATACACCAACCCGACCATCGCGCCCTACGCAAAGCAAGTCGGTCTCGAAGTTCGTGTCAGCGCCAAAGCAAAGGATGCCGAAGCAGCAGACGCTCTCATCGACCCGGTTGTCGAGCAAATCAAGCAGCGCCTTGGCAGCGCAGTATACGGCGTGGACGTCGGTAGTCTGCAAAACGCTGTCGTCACCGCGCTTCGGGCAAAGGGCTTAACGCTCGCCACGGCAGAGAGCTGCACCGGCGGTGCGCTCTCGCAGGCAATCACGTCAATTGCAGGCGCGTCAGAAGTGTTTCATTGCGGTCTTGTTACATATTCTAACGACATGAAAATCAAGCTTTTGGGTGTAGATTCCCAAACTCTTCTTGTGCACGGCGCCGTATCCGAGCAAACCGCGCAGCAAATGGCATCAGGCGTTCGCGCGCTAAGCGGCGCAGACATCGGCATCGGCATCACAGGCATCGCGGGCCCCGGTGGCGGCACAGACGAAAAGCCGGTCGGTCTTGTGTACATCAGCGTCAACAGCGATGCGCTCACCACCACCAAAAAACTCAACCTATACAGAGGTCACATATCCGAGCGCGCTTTCATACAGCGCTACGCAACGCTTCATGCATTGTCACTAATCCTCACCGCGACTGGCTCATAGCATAGCAAAAGGACTGCCAATTTTTCTGGCAGTCCTTTTTTTATTTCAGTCAATTTCGTTATTGCTTAGCGCCGCACTTTCCGCAAAAAGCAGCACCCGTAGGAATCTGCTCTCCACAGTTCACACACGCTTTTGTTGCAGGCTCTGCCGCCTTCTTAGGCGCTGCCGCCTTCTTAGGTTTTGCGGTCTTTTTTGGCTCAGGTGTCGGTGCAGGTGCAGGTGTCGGTGCAGGTGCAGGCGGTGGTACTGCCGCTGCTGCCGTCGCTGCTGCCGCCGGTGCTGCCGCTGCTGCCGCCGGTGGTGCAGGCGGCGGTGCATGCTGCATTTGTGCAGGGTTCTGCGCCCCGCATGCCGGACAAAACGCCGCTTCAAACGGTACCGGTCCTCCGCAGTTCGGGCACGCAATCAGCTTCGGCGGTGCTCCGGCCTGTTGTGCCTGCGCAGCCTGCCCGGCCGCTCGTGCTTGCGATGCTGCTTTTGCATCTGCGCGCATTTGCTTAAACTTGTCGCCGAATATAATTATGAGCGCTACAATTCCGCCAAACAATATCATAAAGAGCCACGATTCAAAGGTTGCATAATAGTTTCTTGCAGCCAGCTCTACTATCATCATCACCAGTGCGCCAAGGCTTATCACCGCACTAAAAATCATAAGCAGCAGCTCTTCTCCTTTAACAACCGCAAACAGCAATCCAACTGCCAGCAGTACCCTGCCGCTCGAAGCGAGCAACGATCTTACAAAGAATATCCCGGGACCCGTATACGGTAAAAATCCCGCAATCAACCATAATAGCCCACCCGCCGCAAATATGTATACGCCGGCTGCCACCAGGAACTTGAGAAACCCAACGTTTTCAAAATCCGCTCGCGCAGTTTTTATTATTTTCTTCAATGCCTCCATAACGAATATCCTCCTAAGATTATTTCTACACTCCTATTATAACACTTGCTCGTCCTTTCGCAAGCAATATTGTTAAATTCTTGATGGTTTTTTGATTGTCAGGCTTTGTTCAAACTATGTTCATAATTTTATCATACTCCTGCAATATTGTGCTTATATTATATAGCAATACAAAACTGGCAGGAGAGATACATGACACTTTGGCTCAACATCGTTTTCGCATGGATTGCACTTATATTAGGCTTTTTACTAATCGTAATATGGGGACTAAGACTGCTAAACAAAAAAAAGAAAATACCGGTTCTACAAAAAATAAATCGCACACTGCGTAAACACCACAAGTGGGTCGGTCTCTCGCTGATTGCAACTGCTCTAGTCCACGGCCTTCTCTCCAGCGACGAGTTACTAAGTATAAACTGGGGAACGACCAATTTGATAGTCGCCATATTGCTCGGACTAAGCTGGATGCTACGCAAAAAACTCAACCTAAAGAAATGGTGGATGCAAATTCATCGCGTTTTGACCGTCGTCTTTGTCGGCATTTTTGTCATTCACATCCTTAATGTTGGTGGCTTCGTACTCGACGATATGATAGCCGGACGGCTAAAACCGCCTGCCTCTTTGCCCGAGCAAACAGAGCTGCAATACGCAAACACGTCGGAAGAGGATAATCTTGCACAGCTGCCTTCAAATGCGCCGTCCCTCTCGCCGACAACACAGGTGCCGGACATCACCGAATCGCCGGTACTTGCAGCCGTTGATACATCCGCGCCAGAGCAACCGATTCCAGATGAATCAACAGTGCCCTCAACCTATATCGACGGCACATACCAAGGCACGGGCACCGGTTACGGTCCGGATCTGGTGGTAGAGGTCGTAATCGAAAACGACGCTATTACAAGTATAACGGTAATTGAGCACAACGAGCAAAAGGAAAAGTTCTGGGGCGTGCCCGTAGAGCTTATTCCCGAACGTATTATAGAAGCGCAGTGCTGCGATGTCGACATCGTGTCGGGTGCAACAAGAACCTCGGACGGCATTATCGATGCCGTAAATGACGCTCTTAACAAAGCCTTGCGAACGTAATTCTATCGCACCGTTCTTTGTTTTATATATCATGCAGAGTGGCTTTAGACTATTGCTCCAGCCTTCTCAATATCCGCATTACAAGAAAAGTGAGCCATGCCGAAGGTTGCTTCTTCTGTGCAAACTCAAAACCTTTCCAAGACAGCCATTGCGACTGCGGAGTATATCTGCCGTCGGAATCCCTCTTTTCAGTAATCTTCGCAACTATATCGGCAAATCGCACATCATCTGTCACCCGCTCAAACTGCGAAAGTACATCTGCCACATGAAGAATATCGTACCAAACAAAAGGTGCTTTCAGCTTTCTAAAGTCCGTTCCCATATAAAATATATACGGATGTGTGTCCTTGCTCTTCTCCCAAAGTTCAAGCAAACAATCCGTACCGATGTGTGCTTGCTCACTATCCTTCAAATCGCTCGTTTGCGCAAGTACCTTTAACATCAGCAGCGTCGCATAAGGACAAGGATCGCTCTTTCTACCCGGTCCTCTAAACTTTCCAAGTTCAGGCGAAACCGAACACGGCCAGCCGTTCTCACGGACATTTTTCATCAAATACTTCAAACCATCACGATGATTCCAATCGCCAATTTTCATCAACGAAAACATCACCAACGGTGCGTCGCACAGCGACCATCCCCACGTGTCCTCGCCGCTTCCGCCAAATCGTTTTGGTATATTCACCAACACCTGCGGAACGCCCTGCTCCGTCACGTGTTCCGTAATTTGCTCAATAACTCTTTTCAAACCCGCATCATCATCAGCCTTCAGACCAACTTCGTTCAAAAACGACAGCTTATGCGTCCATGCGCCGGCTTTCTTATGGTTGCTGATTACTTCACTTTTCCACTCGCCAATATCAGCAATCAACTGCTGTATCATCGGATGCGCCAATGTATCCTTTTTCGCCTTCCTCACCGGCTCATCATTTTCCGTCTGCCCAAGCAAATCAATCCTCGTGCGATACTCTACCCAAGGGTCACTTTCCAACAGCCAATCAATCGTCATTTTCATAACTCTCCTCCATCATTCCCGGTATCATTATACCACTTTCAGATTAATATGAGAAATCCGCCGCGCTCTTTTTACCGCAACAAAAAAACGCCGATATCTCCACGCTCGACGTTTCACACTTAATGCTATTTTAAAACTTCACTGCGCAGGAGACTTCACATCAATCACTCAACAATATACTGCCAAGACCCAACATCAATCCATCTACCAAACTTGTTGCCCACCTCTTCAAAGTGCGCCACCTTCTTGAACCCCAGCTTCTCATGCAAAGCAGCACTTGGCTCGTTTGGAATTGACATACCTGCCATAATCACGTGCACACCCTGTTTCTTCAAAGTGCCCATCAAAAAGCTCATCAGCTTGGTGCCAATGCCTTTGCCTGTCACATTCTTATCCAAATACACGCTCGTCTCCACCGTCTCCTTATAAGCTGCCCGCTCGCGCCACTGCCCTGCATACGCATAGCCAACAACTATTCCGTCCTCCTCAAACACAAACCACCGTTTGCGCTCCAGCACCTTCGCGATACGCTCCCGCATCTGCTCCGCGCTCACCGGCTCCACTTCAAACGTAATTACCGTCTCTTTAATGTAATAGTTATAGATATCCGCAACCGCAGCTGCATCGCTCAATTTCGCCAGTCTAATCATTCGCCCCTCATTTCATTAAGCCTTTTTGCAGTGTTCCCATAATTTTGTATGCATGATGCAAATACTCCCTCAACTAAAAGGGAGCTTCAGACTCACTTTCAATAACTACAATCGTGGAGAGCTTAGAAATGATATTCGTTAATATTAGCTTCCTGGATTGCGAAGTTGATTTCTTGAACCAATCAAGGAAATCCTTTACTATATAACAATGTATTTCAGTTCCAGACTTATAGTGATATGAGCCGGTAACTATACTATTAATAACCTCCTCATTTTTCTGAATAACATCTTCAAAGAGATTATCTTGCAGCACTTTTTCTAACTTAGTAATAAACACCCCTGTTTCATAATTGAACTTTTGCTCGTCCGCAAAAGATAAAAGTACTTCATAAGCCAAATTGGTGAATGCCTGATATATATCCTTATCCTTTTGGGAAATATCCATTTCTATAAAGTCATGTTTCCCAATCGCATCTTTAATTTCTGTAAAAGTTGAATATCTGTTTTGTGGCTGTTTTTCCATCATCCTATTCAAGATATCCTAATAGGAGAAATCCAGAAAATCCACATGAACTTCCTTGAGTAAACGATTAAGCAACTCTGCAAGATAAAACATATCAGTCTTGGACGTATATGTGCCGTCATAATACTCCTGCGGCAATGTATCAGACCCGGCTCGATTGATATCTGCTACCAAGCTATCGCTCTCATCTGCCTTTTTCTCAGAAATCTTGCCTATCCCAAAATCTATAATTTTAACTGTCCCTGTCTTTTCGATTAAAATATTTCCTTCCCGGATATCACGATGAAGAATTCCGCTTTCTTCAACACAGCAAAATCCATCGATCAATTGTAAGAAAATATTGTCTAATGATACATCATCGAGAGATCCCGCATAATCCTCGATAAATTCCCCAATGTCTCTTCCCTCGACGTACTCCATCAATATATAACCTGTAAAGATATCCTCATACGCATAGTAATTATATATTCGTACAACGTTTGGATGGTTGAGCTTATACAGAATCTTAATTTCATCAAGAAAATTCTTATAAAATCTCTCTCTGATTTGCTCCTGTTCTGGCTCATATTTCTTCGCGACAAACAACTCATCAATAAAGGGGTCTTGCAATAATACTGTCTTTCCAAAAGAGCCGCCCCCTAAATCGTTATTAACCATAATGTAATCCTTTTGTTTTAAGAAAGGAATTATTTCGCCGTTATTTTTCATTTACTTAATCTCGCTTTCTCGCTATTTGTCGCTACCTTGCTGATAACTATAGTTTTTATACCGTTGTTTTATTATACCATATTCCACACATAGAAAAAACCCACGTGCATCGCTCATCATGGGTTTCTTATCCTCTCCCCGCTATGCCGCAGCGCGGCATAGCTTAATTCTTTTGCTTCTTTTCTTAAAGAAAAGAAGAATCCCTTCTCCACCTGTCCGAAGGACGTTCTCCTTTTACCTTTCTCTCCCACCCCAGCCTACTCCACCGTCACGCTCTTCGCCAAATTCCTCGGCTTGTCCACGTCGCAGCCCTTTTCCACCGACATATAATACGCAAACAGCTGCATCGGCGTTACCGTCAATATCGGCGCAAACACGTCGTCGGCCTTTGGCAGATACACCACTTCATCCGCCACATCCTCCGCCAACTGCGTTCCTTCAAAGCACACAGCCAACACCTTCGCGCCCCGCGCTTTCACTTCCTTAATGTTGCTGATAGTCTTCTCTATCAGCTTGCCCTGCGTCACAATCGCCACCACCAGCGTTCCGTCCTCAATCAGCGCAATCGTGCCATGTTTAAGCTCGCCCGCCGCATACGCCTCGCTGTGAATATACGAAATCTCCTTCAGCTTCAGCGACGCTTCCATCGACAACACATAATCAA
The DNA here is from genome assembly GCA_018648645.1 of Clostridia bacterium. Taxonomy (GTDB): domain Bacteria; phylum Bacillota; class Clostridia; order Christensenellales; family SZUA-584; genus JABGQS01. Next base: position 22,539 of record JABGQS010000016.1, on the reverse strand, counting down.
GCCCCCTGCCGATAAAGAACACACTGCCCTTATGGAAATTCTTCGCAGCAAATCTTTGCAGCTGCCCTTTGGTATCTAATACCTTCTCCGTCAGCTTCGGCACTTCACTCAGCCCATCCACCAACCGCGTATACTCGTTCATGTCTATGCTTTTTTTCAGCCGCGCCAGCTCCAAAGCAATCATATATATCGCAATCAACTGCGTATTATACGCTTTGGTCGATGCCACCGCTATCTCGGGTCCCGCGTGCGTATACAATACCGCATCCGCTTCCCGCGCAATCGTGCTCCCGACAACATTCACCACCGCCGCAATCTTCGCGCCGCACTTCTTTGCCTCGCGCATCGCCGCAAGCGTGTCCGCCGTCTCGCCCGACTGGCTGATAATAATCACCAGCTGCCCTTCTTTAATAATCGGCTTTCTATACCTAAACTCGGAAGCAATCTCCACCTCCACAGGTATGCGCGCCAAATCCTCTATAATATACTTGCCGACCATCCCCGCGTGATACGCAGTTCCGCACGCGATGATGCCCACTTTATCTATGTCCGCAATCGCCTTCTCATCAATCCCAATCTGCGACAGGTCAATCATGCCGTCCTTTATTTTCAGCGTGTCCGTCATCACCTTCGGCTCTTCATGAATCTCCTTTATCATAAAGTGCTCATACCCGCCCTTTTCGGCTTGCTCAGCGTCCCACTCCACATGATAAGTGTCCCTGTCAACCTGCCGCCCATATTCATCATGAATCTTGACGCTGTCACGGGTCAACATCGCAATCTCCTTGTCCCCAAGGAAAATAACATCTCGTGTATAAGCCAGCAGTGCAGGTATGTCCGAAGCAATAATATTCTCGCCTTGCCCGATTCCCACAACCAGAGGGCTGTCCTTCCTCGCCGCGATAATCGTTCCGGGGTGGTTTTCGCTCACCACGCCCAGCGCATACGAGCCTTCAATCCTGCCAATCGCGCTTCTCACCGCTTCCAAAAGATCTCCATCATAAAAATGATTGATCAGATGCGCAACCACTTCCGTGTCCGTCTCGGACGAAAATGCCGCGCCTTCGCTAATCAACCACTGCTTCAATTTCATATAATTTTCAATTATTCCATTGTGCACAACCGCGATAGTCTCCGCGCAATTGCTGTGCGGGTGCGAGTTTCGCTGCGACGGTTCACCGTGCGTTGCCCACCGCGTATGCCCGATACCCGTCGCACCTTTCGCTTCATAATCGCCAAGCATCTTTTCTAGGTTGCTTAGCCGCCCCTGCGCTTTGCGGATATCAAGACTCCCGTCCTTCACCACCGCAATTCCCGCACTGTCATACCCTCTGTACTCCAGCTTACTGAGACCGCTCATCAACACTTGCGCTGTGTCTCTGCTCCCGACATACCCAACGATTCCACACATATTATATTAGTCCTCCGGCGTTTATTTACGCCAAACGACTCTCAATCAGTTTTACCATTTCGACCGCTTGACGCTCTATTTCTTTTTTATCCTTGCCTTCAATCATCACACGCACAAGCGGCTCTGTGCCCGAAGGCCTAATCAGCACACGCCCGTTTCCGTGAAAATGCTTATCCAACTTCTTGATACGCTTCTTTACTTCTTCATCTTCCATGATGTGGTCTTTATGCTCGTCCTTAACCTTCGCGTTTATCAACACCTGCGGCAATATCTTCACCACATCGGCCAGCTTACTCAGCGACTTTCCGCGTCTCATAACTATCGAAGCCAGCATCAGCCCCGTCAATATCCCGTCGCCCGTCGTGTTGTCATCAAGGAATATAATATGCCCCGACTGCTCTCCGCCAAGGCTATACCCGCCGCGTATCATCTCTTCAAGAACATACCTATCGCCGACATTTGTTTTAACCGTCTTGATGCCATTTTTCTTCATTGCGATGTCGAGCCCAAGATTACTCATCACAGTGCAAACCAGAGTGTTTCGCTTCAGCAGTCCGCGTTTCTTCAGATCGACCGCGCATATCGCCATAATCTCGTCGCCGTCCACGATTACGCCGTGCTCATCCACCGCAATCAGCCTGTCCGCATCGCCATCAAACGCAAACCCCATGTCCGCGCCAAGCTCCGCCACCAGCTGTGTCAGCTTCTGCGGATACGTGCTTCCGCAATAATCGTTGATGTTCGTTCCGTCCGGCGTGTTATAGTACGGAATCACTTCCGCCCCAAGCTCAGTAAAACTCCTCGGTCCCACAAACGATGCAGCCCCGTGCGCACAGTCCAGCACAATTTTCAGCCCGCGCAAATTCGTGTCCGCCGCCGATATCAAAAACTCCTTATACTCAGCCAGCCCTTTTGCCGCGCTCACTTTTCGCCCTATGTTAATACCTGTTTGCAGCTTAATCTCCTCGCTGCCATCAAGTATAATGCGCTCAATCCTGTCCTCAACCTCGTCTGGCAGCTTCTTGCCTTCGCTGTTAAAAAACTTTATACCGTTATACTCAACCGAGTTGTGCGACGCGCTTATAACAACGCCCGCGTCCGCTTCATAATCGCGTGTCAAAAACGCAACGCCCGATGTCGGAATCACACCCGCAACCACAGCCTCCGCACCAACAGAACATATCCCGGCTACCATCGCCGCTTCCAGCATGTTGCCGGATATCCGCGTGTCCCTACCAATCAGTATCCGCGCTTTGTGTACTTGGCTCGTCAGCACAAACGCGCCTGCCTGCCCCAGCTTAAACGCCAAGTCGCAAGTCAGCATACCGTTGGCAATACCACGCACTCCGTCCGTTCCAAATAACCTTCCCATAACTCCTCGTTTCCACGAGCTACACCATTATAGCTCAGCGTATACCAATACGCAAATTGGTATAGTCCTATCTATCGACCCACCTTATGCGTCCGTGTACTACATATTCTCCATCAAATAATTCTGTATCGAGTAAATCGCCGTTGCACCGTCCGCCGCCGCCGTAACAACCTGTCTTAGCGGTTTTAATGCGATATCGCCCGCAGCATACACACCCTTCACGCTAGTCGCCATGCCTTGGTCAGTCACAATATACCCAAAGTCGTCGGTGACAACCTTGTCTCTAACGTCCTGCGACTCAGGAATAATACCAACCGCCACAAACATTCCGCCAACTTTAAGCTCGCTGATTTCCTTCGTTTTCTTGTTCTTGATTTTTAAGGCTTGCACAGCATACTCACCTTCGATGCTCTCCACAACGCTGTCATATACAAACTCAATATTCTCGCACTTCTTCGCCCCTGCAACCAACGCCTTTTGCGCGCGGAACTCGTCGCGCCTGTGCACAACATAAACCTTGCTTGCAAACTTAGACAAATATACAGCATCCTCAAGCGCAGTGTCACCGCCGCCTATCACCGCAACGTCGCGCTGCTTAAAGAACGCACCGTCACAAGTCGCGCAATACGACACGCCCGAGCCCACCATTTGCTTTTCTCTGCTAAGCCCAAGCTCTCGGTAATTCGCACCCATAGCAAGCACAACCGTGCACGTTTCATACGTCTGATCTTTGGTTATGATTTTTTTGACAAAGCCATCCAGCTCAAACCCGATTACATCCTCCGTCTTGATGAGCGCGCCCTGCTTCTCGGCATGCTCCTTCATCTTCATAGAGAGATCAATACCGCTCACTCCGTCGGGGAATCCGGGATAGTTCTCCACAATATGCGCCCGCGCAATCTGCCCACCGGGGAATATCTTCTCCAAAACAAGCGCTTTCATACTCGCTCTCGCCGCATACAGCGCCGCTGTCAATCCTGCTGTTCCTGCCCCAACAATAATCACATCGTACATGTCATTCTCCTCTTTGTCTATTCCTATTTATGTAGCCAATATCTTTTTATATTATACCACAGTTTAACTGCTAATTGATGCTCATCTGCAGCACTTCAATCGCTTTGCTAAGCTGAACATCCTCGCCGCTCTCATCAACTTCCACAACGATATCCGGCTGCACACCATTCCCGTGTATGCTGCGCCCGTCCGGCGTAAAATACTCAGACATCGTAATCTTCACACCGCCGCCTGATTCCGGCATGGGCAAAACGGCCTGCACTACGCCTTTGCCATACGTGGTCGTGCCCACAACCTCGCAATAATCATAATCCTGCATAGCTCCTGCAAATATCTCGGCAGCTGAAGCCGTGTTACCGTTCACAATCACCGTAAACTCCATATCGATATTGGCGGCATCGCTATACTCCGTATCCCTGTTGCCATACTTATCCTCAGTATACACGAGTGTACCCTCAGGCAGCAACATATCCAGCATTTCCACCACAACATGCATAAACCCTCCCGGGTTATCGCGCAAATCAATCACAACGCCCTGCACGCCAAGGTCAGCAAACTCGCCCATAGCTTTGGCAAACAACACTGAAGCATTTCCGCCAAACTGGAATATTCTTATATACCCGACATTATCATCAAGCACCTCATACGTCAGCATATCTACTATTATCGCGCGCCTCTCCAGCTCATAGTAATACTCCTGCCCATCGCGCAGCACGCCAAGCTTCACCAGCGTTCCGCTTTCACCAAGGCTTAGCGAGCTAACTTCTTCAAGCGACATTCCCCGCACATCCACACCTGCCAAGTTGATGATAACATCACCCACCATAACGCCTGCTTCCTGCGCAGAAGACCCGTCGAAAAACTTTATAATCACAGTATCTCCGGTATCCTTGTCTTCGCTGATCAGCATCCCAAGACCCTCATACTCACCCTCCGAGCTTTGATTAAACGCATCGAACTCTTCCTTGGTATAATACGTAGTATATGGGTCGTCGAGCGACGCTACCATCGCTTTTAGTGCAGCGTCCTGTGCATCCTTTATATCGTAATCATAAAGATAATAATCGTCAATCAAATCTTCAAGCTCACTAAACTGCAGCAGAGCAAGCGAATCCTCGTCACCCTTCAGCTGGTTGTTGAAGATAACAATCGTCACCAACACCGTCACAACGCAAACCATAATACCCACAACAACTGCCATCAAAATGGCACTCGATCTCTTCATTCAATACCCCCGCTAAACGTTTGTATAATTTTCATGCTCAGTGCAACTTCCTGGCATATAAAAAGCCTTCCTTTGCACAATTACCCTGCGCAAAGAAAGGCACTTTATCTCGTTTAATGCGCCCTGTTGTACGCATAATCAACCATGTATTGGTGACGCGGACCTTCTCGCCCCGTCTCATGCACCTTGCTGTCGTTAAAATGAATACAGAAGTGACCGGGGAAATTGTTATCCGGCGTCGGGCTTGCCAAATGCGGCATACCGTTCTGGCTTGCTGCAAATGTTTGGCCGCCCACAGTTACCCATATCGCGCGCCTGTCCCAAGACCACGTTCCGTTATATATCGACTTCATAATCGCCGTATCAGCTGCCGTCAATGGCTCAACATCCGCGTGCCACCATCCGCCAAACCGTCTTACTCTAAAGCTCTTGCCCGTCTTAACATCCGTCACCGTAGCAATCTTGCCCTTGGTAAACACTTTAGCAATCTCGTCCCACGTCGACTTCTTAACTTCTCCGGTAATTCCAAACATCTTCGCAACCGTTGTACTGATATCGTTCTCGCCGAATATCAGCTCATACGTCTGCTCGCCAACAATACCGTCTTGCGCCAGCCCCGCCTCTTTTTGGAACGCTTTCACAGCGCCCACGGTCACGTCGCCGTAATACCCGGTTGCTCTGGCTATCATAAACTTTCGTTTTCTAAGCTCGGTCTGCAAATCTCTTACCGCAGCTCCCTGCATACCTTGCTTCAGTATATTTGTCACTCTATCAGCCGTGCTTATCTTCAAATAGTCGCTGTGAACATATCCTGTTTTTATAACGGAATCCTCGCCGATACCAACCTGCACCTCAATCTCGTACCATTCGCCAAAAAAGTTTATAATGGTAACGCCGGTGCCTTCGTCCAGCTTCATAATCACAGTGCTGTACACACCGGGGTTTTCTCTCATATTAAGTCCGCCCTCTTGCACGTGCGCAATCATATAATCTTTCGAGGGTAAAAACACGTAGTCAGCGGAGATATATCCCCTATAGTTTCCGTATATAATTCGATACCATCCCGGCTCCTCTTCGCAAAACACGCCAATTCGCGCGCCTTCATTAAGCTGCGTAATCACAGGAGAGTCGGTAGAAGGTCGCATCCGCATATTCACTTCCTCGCCAATCACGGTTGCGTCCTCAAAATACGGCATTGCGTTAGCTGTCGTTGTCGGAACAAAGGATGCTGCAAAAACCACAGCCAAAAGTATTAACATAACAGTCTTTTTCATTAGATTACACCAGTCTCCACCACAGGATTTTTTACATTGTTATTATACACGCATTAAAAACTCATGTCAAAGAACGCGCCTCATAGCCATAAAATGTTTACAACTATCTTACGATAAAACAGTATCATCGCTGCTTTGCCGCGGCCTCTTAACCACAATCCGATTCTTACCGACAAACAGCATCAAAGCAATTGCCACTAAAAACAACGCAATGGGAATCAAGTCAGTCGGGTTCCCAATCCAATTGCCAACCTCGGGATAAAAATCCACATTTTTAAACTTTATGATCGAATAGTCCATCGACACACCGGCAATTCTTATTTCGGTAAACAGCCCCTGCACAAAGTTCCACGCAAAATGCATACCGCAAGCGCCCCAAATGTTGCCGCTCCTCACCACATAAAATGCAAAGAGTGCGCCCAGCAAAAATACTTGCACAATCGAGCTCACCGTTGCACCGCCGTTTATCAAATGCAGCAGCGCAAACACCGCCGAGCTTATCATAACAGCCCAAAACGTGCTCACACGATTGCCCAGCGCCGTCATTAAATATCCTCTGAACAATATCTCCTCGGCTGCCGACTGAATTATAAACGCAAACAAGAAAACAATCAATATGGGTCTAAACCCATTGTACGAAATGCTGCCACGCTCCGTAATCAGCGTCGGCACAAGCATCACAAGCAGCAGCGCCGCGCCAATGCCAATCCCAATCAAGTAGCTGCGCACAACGCGCTTTTTCGTCATCCCGATCGTATACAGCTTTCTCCTGTCAATCGCGCGCACCTGTATAATCACAAACCCGATAAGCACAACCATGCTGAAAAACGTAATCAGCATAAACGTCTGTGACAGTACAATGTCATACAATGAACTCAGCATCTTTGTAAACGATCCCTGTAAAAATCCCGGGTCCTTTAAAACCTCGCTACCCACATAAACCAGCCCGATAATCGTAGCCACAATGTTATACGCAGCATATATCGCCAGAGATATCAAACACGCGATAATCACCCTCGGTTTAAACCTCGCGCCCGCTGCATCAACCATCATCTGCGGCTTGCTAACAGTATACTTGCTCATCACGTCTCCTTGCTCTCCTCTGCCTGGCGGCATCTCATTGCTCCGTCCGGTCGATTCGTATCGCTCTTATCAAGTCATTTGCTGCCCGCCGGTAATGTTAATGGCCTGCCCTGTCATATACGTCGCTTCCTCGCTGGCCAAATACACCAACATGTTTGCAACATCTTCATAGCTGCATCCGCGCTTCAACGGCACCTGATTGATATACTTCTGCCTCACTTCGTCTTCGGTAATTCCTTGGTTTTTGGCATACAGCTTATACAGGCTGTTCGTCCACAGCGGCGAGTCAAGCAAGTTACCCGGGCATATCGCGTTCACCCGAATGTTGTCCTCCGCCAGCTCCAGCGCCAAGCTCTGTACTAGCCCGATTCCGCCAAACTTACTTGCAGCATACGCCGAATTCTTATACGAGCCCTTTTTGCCCGACTTGCTGTTTATCTGTATAATCGACCCGCTGTCCATGTATTCCACAGCCGCCTTCGCAGTGTTAAAGAACCCGCACAAATTCACCTCAACAACCTTGCTCCATTTTGCCGCTTCAATCTCACCAATCGCGCCCGAGAACACAATCGCAGCGTTCGCAACCAAAATATCTATTCCACCGAGATAGTCATTAGCGCTTTTCATAAACTTCTCGCACGACTCATAGTCCGCCACATTCAGCTCATACGCCACCGCACCCTCAAGCGCGTCCGCCGTTTTCTTTGCACCCACAATATTCATGTCCCCAATCACTACCTTAGCGCCCTCATTCGTCATGCGCTCTGCCAGCGCCGCACCAAGTCCCTGCGCCGCCCCTGTAATTACTGCTCGCTTCCCTTTCAATCTCTGCATTTAAAAAAATCTCCTTTATTAATCGCAATCTCTGCGTTTATTACTAACTATTTTCCCTGCCTCTTATTGTACTAATATTTTTTGGCTTAGTCCAGTCATATTTTTGGCACCCAAACGATATCTCCCACCTTCTGCGCCCGCATCACCCCAAGTGCAACCAACTGGTCTTCTTCCCCCCTTGTCATCCCGAACACAGTCGAAGGCTCTTCCCCCCATGACTTGACATCAAAATTGCGGCAAGTTATGACAACTCAATCTCCCCTTCTCCTTCCCCGCCCCTTCACTGCGCAATTCGCGTGCAATTGGGCATCCGTCCGCTCCAAAAAATCCCTGCTTGCTAAAAGCGCAAACAATCTGCAAAAAATATATTGGCACACATAAAATATTGTGATATAATCTCTTTCAGTCGGCAAGCATCAAGCTATGCCAATGTAGCTCAGTTGGTAGAGCGGTTCATTCGTAATGAACAGGTCAGCGGTTCAATTCCGCTCATTGGCTCCACACACTTCGTGTGGTTCACACTTCGTGTGGTTCAATCGCGCAGTAACGTTTGTGGGCACAATGAGTAAACCGTACGCGCCGTTGCTTGCAACGGAGTTATCTACAACATGTCGGGGTGTAGCGCAGCTTGGTAGCGCGTTTGCTTCGGGAGTAAAAGGTCGCAGGTTCAAATCCTGTCACCCCGACCAAAATGTCAAGGTTTGCAACAAAAACCTTGACATTTTTTATTTTTCGCATCTTCTACAGAATTATCACAACATTGATACTGAAGAGAAAATAATAATACAATTATATTGGAAACAAAGAAATATATAATTTTTGAATTTAACAGAGGTAGCTTCAGAACAATCCTATACCGCTTTGATTTAAAAACAAATAATAGATCAAAGATTTACGAAATAAAGGATCGTCCTCAAGATGCTTGGTTGCCTATAACAATATATACTATTGGATAGCTAAAGCTAATAATGGTATCTCCCCCATTTACAAAGTTGCCAGTGATGGAAAAGTCGAAACTTATCCCTTATAGATCAGAATTCTCATTTTGCCCTGAATCAGAAAGCTTTAATAAAGCATGTAAGAGGAAAATTAAGAGAAAATGTATAACCCATGATTTCCGGTTGGATTTCTCGCAAGTATGTCATATAATACAAAACATCATTTATAACCCATGATAATATATGAAAACAGGGGTTATACTCAAATCGGGGGTTTTTATGAAGCGATCAAAGAAATTACCTGTATTCCTGTCCGGGGATGAAAAAAATCAGTTATTGTACGTTTTTAATACTCAATATATCTGCCGCCACAGGAATAGAACCCTGTGTTTATTTTTGCTTAAAACAGGGCTGAGAATTTCAGAAGCGATTGAGTTGAAATGGCAGCACATCAACTTGATGACCGGACAAGTGATTGTTCACCAAGGCAAAGGAGGTAAAGACCGTATAGTGTACATCTAGGAGAAAACGGTAACCGAGTTATCATTGTGGAGAGAAAGGCAGTCTGCCGAGTGGGGAAATGCAGACTATGTATTCACTAATCGCTACTGCAAGAAGTTAGATGACTGCGATACGGACTATACCCGATTTATTGGACACATAGAGAAGATTCATGAGTTAAAATGTAGTTTTTCAAACGCTATCGGCGATTTATACCCCAATGCTGAATGTAATCGCATTGGATTATAGAACATCTCTATATATTCGAATATTGACACATTCGATGCTGAGTCCTACAGCTCATTTCTCCGAAATATCTCTCCTCGAGTATCGCCATCTCTGTTGCTGGATACTTGTCAGTTGTGATAACTCTTGGCTCTCTGTTATGCTCCGCTCCTAGTGCTTTGTGAAAAAACTTCTTTGCTGCCTTCTTATCTCTCCGCTCTGATACATAGAAATCTATTGTTTTCCCAGTTGAGTCTACTGCTCTATATAAATAGGCATTTTTGCCCTTGATTCTTATATATGTCTCGTCCATTCGCCACGAATCGTTTGTTAACTTAATGTGCTTTCTCACTCTTCCATCCAATATCGGAGAATACTTGTGAACCCATCTCATAATGGTCGTGTGCGTAACGATTACCTCTCTCTCCGCCATCATTTCCATCAAATCTCTATAGCTTAGTGGGTATTTTAAGTACCATCTTACACATAATAAAATTATTTCCTTCTCAAAATGTCTCCACTTAAACAAATTCTCTGTCAAATTAATAACTCCGTATAGTTTTTAGCTTGATTATACCATACGGAGCTTATATTAATGTTTAGTTTAGAATCTTTGCACCAGAACCCTGTGGGGCAAGGTCACCCTAGCAATAAAGTTTTTGCCAAAACCACATATACTTTTATCCAACAACATATTCGAATTCTTCGGATTCGTGTACAAAAAATATCCGTTTGGATTGAGCAGCGTCTTTCCCCCCGTTCAACGAAATCTTACCAATGTCGGTGGTCAAGTTTCCAACAGAATATCAGAACAGTAGAGAATCACTAATAGCTCTGTCGTAGTTCTGGTGATATCTTAATAAAGCTTATCAAAATATTGAATAGCATGAGGAAAAGCTGCTTTTTAGGTTGCTCTTTTTTTACATCGGTTTAAAAACCTATGTAACGGATTTAGTGCTTTTTTGTTGTTCCGGTTTCTCTTCGGATTCCGGTTTCTCGTAATTCTCAACAATTACAGCAAATCCACGTAGCACTACATGAATTATATAGAAACCCAATATCAATGTGACACTTAAAACTATACCGAGGAAATAGCCTTCATTATTAGCTATAGCGGGAACAATTGCAGCGGCCGCTCCCAAAACACCTAATAATATTGCTATTGCCGCTGCGCCTTTGATACTTCTACTAATTTTTCTTTTCATAATTTCCTCCTTATTTTTTATCAATACCTTAAAACGAAAAGCAACTACCTATACTTGATTACAACTTGTACAAATCTTTCGGGTAAGCCGGCAAATCACTAGCACACACTGAGGGTGCATGTTCTGTTACTTAGTAAACTCCGTGAAAACATGGCTTTTTGATAAATTCGTTTGTAATTACGAAACTACATTCCTTTAATCATATTGCCCAAGAACAACAAAACGTAAGCGACAAGAAGTATCCAGACAGCTATACCGCTCAAGAAAGGTATCGCAATAATAATACTCAATACTGCAACTATAGCCAGAATAAAACTTATCCAAAAAATTATCTTTGATGGTACTGTTAATTTCATATTATTTCTCCTTTCACAAGAAATATCTAGAAAAACTCTGACATGCGCCCCCCAGCAGATACGTAAATAGTTTTACAATTGATCCATGAAATCCTCTATTAATTCAAGATCCTCCGCGCCCACGCCGCTGCCGATAACTTCCACTTTACCCAAAATCCCGTGCGCACTGTCCACAGCTGTTTGGCGGACCTGCCATAGATACCTTTGCGTATCACGGACTTCTTTCCAAAGTTGCTTAATTTGTCCTTTAAGCGTTTTGCGCTCATGAGGTTCCATCTCATTTATGCTATGAACTTGCTCGATAATCAACGCTTTTAACTCCTTTATCAGCGCCTTTTGCGCAGCCACTTCTTGCTTCGTTTGCTCTTTTAGCGCAAAGAAAGCTTCTTTTCTGGCCTCCAACTGTGCTTTCCTCTCAGCAATTTTGGCTTTTCGCTCCAGCCATTTTTCCATCCTCGCAGCTGCCCGCTCTTCTCTTTCCTGAGGATCTCCGTTTCCGGGTTCTCCCCCATCCGCCTCATCGTCCGCCAATGCAACTGCGCTAAAAAGTACCAGAAGCATCATAACCACGATCAACAGTGCAATAAATTTTTTGTTCATTGTTTCTCTCCGCCTTTCAACAATTCTATATCGCTGATATCAGCAGTCTCCATCAGCGATTCAAAATACTCCTTTAGTTCAATAGCTTCTATTTTTACCAAATCAATAAAGTCATCTTTATCTTCGATTACTTTGTCATCTCCGATGTTGTAAACAACTTTGACAACAAGCTCATCCGCAAGAAAATACATATAAGTAAATTCATCGCTGAAATAATTATAGGCAAACACTTCCTCTTCATCATCGCCCATTGCAATTCTTACAAAGCGCATATCTGCGATTACAAGCATCTCAGTTATACTCGCACCATCCTGCACAACATTTCTCGAATAATAATCCGAAACCGCTTCAAACGACAAGATCTCAAGCTTTTGCGCCAACACGCTTTTTGGCTGCGTTTCCTGCTCCTGCATGCTTTGCGACTGCGTTTGCTGCGCCTGTGTACTTTCGGGCTGCGATTCGCGCACACCCACGCTCGAACATCCGCCAAACATACATACGCAGATTACCAGCAAACAAAATTTCCTCATATATCCCCCCCAATATTTTATCACAAAATCAACTGTGGTTCAAAAATTCCTTCTTCCTGATGTAAAAGACCAAACCCTGTATTTATATACTTAACCGTTTTCCTTATGATTAACACTCCCGACGCGTTTCTCGTCCTTGCAAAACCCTAAAATCATCTGAAATATGTTAATTTAATATTTACTCCAGCGCTTTCATCCAGAACAATAGTAACGCTGTCTTTGCTATTAAGGTAGCATGGATTTGCCGCTTTCTCGTCACCGCCATGTTTTACATATTTTAATTTCACGTCCTTTTTCGCCGTTATCTTCACTTTTTTTCCGATAATCGGACTGATAACAGCTACATTTGAAGTGTCAAACGTGTCCAGCAACTCTGTAATCTCGTTTCCGTCAAACCACTTTGCCATAGGAGAATACACGTCCAGAAGTACCTTTAGTGTGAACTTGCTTTTCCCTAAATCAGGGCTCTGTACATATCGGCTGCCTGTTGCCACATCATATGATTCCAGCCAGTTTCCGTCAATTTGTACTTGAACTCTAATCGTTCCCCTGACTCTGCGCAACATCAAGACGACTATTATGAGCACGGCTACAAGAAGCACAATCAGATACCAAAATCTCTCCAACCAATATACAAGCGCAGTTTTTACCACCACTTCCCCCGATATTTCAACGCTTTCGTTATCGCTGTCTGTCATGACCAGGCTTATGCTCGCCCTTCCCGAATTAACTCCTTTTATATACAGCATGTTGTTTGTGCTCTCATACACAACGCAGTTCACTTTGTCTTCTATCTCCACTTGAATTGTGACAGGCAACCCATCCGGGTCAGAAAAATATTGCTCAAGTTTCAAAGTGTATTCTTTTCCTAATATCAGCAACAATTCCCCAATTTGTTTTTCGATTAAAGTCGGAGTATTCTTCACCACTACAGTAAACTCCTGGTCCGTTTTTTCTCCTTCGCTGTCAATGGCAGATACGATAACGCTTACCTTTCCTGCTTGCCCTCCTGCATCAAGATACAAAACGTCTCGTCTTATTTGTGCCGTTATAGCACTTTGTTCAGACATCAGGGCTTCATAGCTCACTATATTGTTATCCGAATCACTAAAGTAGTCGGATAAATCAAATTGATCACCGGCACCTACTTTCAGATTAACCTCGCCAAACTGTTTTTTTATTTCGGTCGCATGGTTTGTAACTAGGATTTGCGCTTCACCGCTTTCCCTCTCAAAATACGGAGTTACGATATTTGCTTTTACAATATATTCGCCAAAATCCTCAAATATAATGTCTGCGCAAAGATTTGATCCGCAAAAAGTCATTGGGTATGATTCAACTTCATTTGTCGCAGCATTCGTAACCAAGACTGTCGCATCAGCCCCGTTATAATAATCCTCGTCGGTAACTTTCTCGCCTTTATATAGCAGGTATGTTTCAATTAGAGCCGGCTTCCCGATATATATTTCGTCTAGCGGAACTTCAAGAACCACCGGTAAATCAACTACATTCAAAGATTGAACCGAGATTGCATCCATTGAGTAATCAAGCCCGCTAATTTGCACGCTCCACTCCCCGCTTACGGGCTCAATAAGCTTGATTACATTGTACGTCTTTCCCCCAAATTTTTGATATTGCACATTATCAAATTCTATGACCACACCGCTCGGTCCCATAAGAGTCGTCACCGTATCAGCGCTCACCCCATTTATTACTATACTGGTTTCAAGAACCATTTGCGGAATTTCGATTTTATAGAACGCGTCACCTTCTTTTACCTCGACAGTTTCTCTTGGCTGTATATTTTTATAATATCGCTTGAATATTTCTGAGAAAAACTCGCTCAATTCCCGCGGCTCTTCGGTAATCAATGGATCCCCCGCATCAGTGCCCAGTGATATTTCCTCCAGACTAACTCGGTCAACACTACCGTCAAAATTCAATCCGATAGTATAGATTGGCCACCCCATGCCCTTACAATAATTTATAGCTCCCTCCAGCTGATTTTCTACTTCCTGAACATCCCCACCGTATAATTTTCCGTCAGTAAATAACAAAATCGCCGCTTTCTGCGAGCCTGCTTCAATCAGATTGTTGACTGCCAAATCAAGAGCAGCCCCATAGTCGGTCATGTTCTGCCTATAGCTGATTTCTTCTACTAGTGTGCTTTTAATTATCTCTTTTTTGCTTACCGAATCAACACTTGTCAAAGAAACGATTGTTACGGCATCCCGTCCATAAAGTATAACGCTGATGTTCGCTTTGCCCGCAGGCAGCAGATCAATGAACAGCTTTGCCCCATCAAGAGCTAACTCTTCCGGGTCCGATCCCCGCATCGACCCACTGTCATCCATCACAATGATAAAACTAACAGGCTCATCCTCGTCATATGAAAGAGCAGTTTCAAAGCTCAAAATAAATGTACTCAGGAATGCCAAGGCAATCAGAACACAAAATACAGTTTTCATCTTTTCAGCTTCCTTGCGCCAAATTTCACTAATTTTATTGTCTAAATTTATTATCAGTACCAAGCCCTGTAATTATCGATATGAGAATAACAATGTCTTTTTTTTTAGTCTACTGCCCATAGCCCGCGACCATAGTTTATGCTAATCGTTAGGACAAATCCTCAAACTTTGCTACCATGTTCTTTTTTATACCGGCTCTTTCGATAGCCCCCACAGCCATCTCAACAACTTGATAAGCGCTCTTGCTATACGCGTTAAATTTCCAAGGCGGCAAGCTTTTAATGGTGTCGACCACCTTATTCTTTTTGTCCAAAAAAACAACATCAATCGCAAATTTCATAAAACACGTATGAATGCTGGAGCACGGCATAAGCCGCATAGCCTCGTCCTTTTGAAGCTCTTTTTTCCCCATGAGCCCAACAAGTCTTTTACCAAAAGTACTGGCATCAATAATCCTAAATTCATGTTCAGATATTTTCATCTTCATAATTGCTTTTCTACATTCCTCCTAAAATTCCCAAAATATTAATTATCGCCGGAGCTAAGAGCACGATCAAGATAACCGGGAAAATGAAAACCACTAACGGAACAATAATTTTCACCGGCGCTTTCATAGCCTTTTCCTCGATAGCCTGCCGCCGCTGCTGCCTAATCTGTTTTGCTTGAATATTTAATACATTTTTCAGCGAGAGTCCCTTCCTCTCTGCTTGTATAACAGCGTTTGTAAATGACATCATCGATTCGAGCCCACTGCGCTCACCCAGTGCCGCCAAAGCGTCTCTTCTGGATCTGCCCATACTAATCTCTCTATGCGCCACAAGCAATTCATCAGTCAATGGTCCTTTTATCCTTGAGATTACATGCAGCAAAGCAGCATCAAATCCAAGCCCGGCTTCAACACTTACACTCAGCAAATCGAGGACTTCCGGCATCTGCCGGCCAAGTGCTTCCTTCCTGCGCCGCGTATTAATTCGCAGTATATACTTCATAATCAGCATTCCAAATACCATGCCTAAAATAGTAAACAAGACAACGACGAGCACGTCCGAATCTAATATAAAAGCAAGAAGCATAAACCCCATCCCGGATGCAATAATAACAAGGAACAGAATAACATTATATGTTACAGGCGGAATTTTGTATCCCGCTTTTTCTAAAACCATTTTAGATTTTTTAGTATCAAGTTTTGGAAATATATTAGAAATTCCTTCTAGAAACCTTTTTAGCAGCGGCTTTACAAATCTCTGCCCCATAGGTTTCTTAAGAATTTCATCATTAAATTTGTCTTTCTTATCATACATATTGGAAATACGTTCAATTCTAGAATTGATCCGCTCTTTTTTCTTGGTTAAAGGCGAAAGCAACAGTATCAGACATGCAAATATTAAAACAGCTGACGATAATGCGATATAAATCATAATTACCTCATACTTTGATATTAATAATCTTTCTTATAATCATAAAACCCGCCAATTCCATAATAACCGCAATAACAATCAATATTATTCCGATAGTCGTTGTGAAGAACTCTGTGATATATACCGGGTTTATAATCATTAAAATAACAACTAAGAATATCGGCAGCATCCCAATTATCAACCCCGACATCCTGCCTGACGAAGTCAACACTCTTATCTCCCCTTTTATCCTCAGCCTCTCTCTTATAGTTCCGGATATATTATCAAGCACATCGGCCAGATTTCCGCCTGCTTTCCATTGAATAAGCACAGCAGAAATAAGCAAACTCACGTCTGCGCTGTTCGTCCGCTCTACCATTCTTTCCATTGCCTCGTCCGTCGCCGAGCCAAGCTGTATCTCCAATAAAGTGCGCCTAAACTCGCCGGATATCGGCTCAGGCATTTCTTTGGACACACTTTCCATGGCCTGCTGAAACGTAAAGCCTGCTCTTAGGCTGTTGCTGATTAGAACAATCGAATCTGCAAGCTGCTTTTCAAATTTCTTCATCCTTTTTCTTTTAGATCTGGCCACAAGAAAAGGTGGTATAATCAAGCCCACCAAGAGCACGGCAACAACCGATAAAAGCTGACCTCCCACTATGTAAAAAAGCAGCGAAGGCACTATCGTAGACGCTGCCCAAATAAGCAGATATTCTTCAGCCTTCAATAAAATTCCGGCTGACTCAAGTTCCGCGGCCATTTTCTTTGCAAAGCCGCTTTTTCTTTTGTCTCTGCGCTTTTTCTCTTTTCCCTTGTCGGCTTTCTCTACCTCAGATTCCTTAGTGATGAGTTTGCTAATACGATCATCTACCCGTATTCTTTTAATACCCAGTCGATAGAATAGTATATAAAAAAAGCAAAATATAAATACCGCAGATAAAACCGCAATCCCTATTACCATCTTCAATCTCCTTATTTCTTAAACCATGTTTCATTTAACACAACTCCGGCTTCCGATAGTTTATCGACAAATCCGGGATAAATACCTGTTGCCTTATGCTTGCCTCCTTTATAAATAAACAAATCCTGAAGCGTAACTACATCACCTTCCATACCAACTACCTCTGTAACGCTTACAATTTTCCTGCTGCCGTCACGCAACCTTGACTGATGAATAATTAAATCTAGTGCAGACGAAATTTGCTGTCTAATGGCCTTAACAGGAATCTCGATACCCGCCATAAGCACCATCGTTTCGAGCCTTGAAATAACATCACGCGGTGAATTCGCATGTGCCGTTGTCATAGAGCCATCATGCCCTGTATTCATCGCCTGCAGCATATCAAGCGTTTCGCCCGAGCGCACTTCGCCGACAATCATCCTGTCGGGACGCATACGCAGTGCATTTCGCACCAGTTCCCTTATTGTAATCCTGCCGTGCCCTTCTGTATTTGAAGGACGGCTTTCAAGAGTAATTATATGTTCTTGCCTAAGCTGCAACTCTGCTGCATCTTCGATTGTAATAATCCTTTCGCTTTCCGGAATAAATCCGGACAATATATTCAGGAATGTTGTTTTTCCGCTTCCTGTGCCCCCAGTAACGATGATGTTGAGCCTTGCTTTAACGCAGCACTCAAGAAATTTAATAATAACCGGAGTAATTGACCCAAAATCAACCAAATCCGTTACTGTAATCGGATCTCTTGCAAACTTCCTGATAGTCAATACCGGGCCCGCTAAAGATACAGGCCGAATAATCGCGTTCACCCTAGACCCATCTTTGAGACGTGCATCGACCATCGGGCTGGATTCGTCAATGTGGCGCCCGACAGAAGACACGATGCGGTCGATAACCTGCAACACATGATCATTATCTCGAAACCCGACATTGGACAATTCTATACGCCCTTGTCTCTCGATATAAATCTTTTTTGCTCCGTTCACCATTATTTCGGTAATCGTATCATCAGCAAGCAACGGCTCAATCGGTCCAAGCCCGGCAACATCATTAAAAACCTCTTTTGCAAGACGTTCTTTTTGCAACCTCGTTGCGTTTATCGATTCCTTGCCTAATATCTCCTCGATAGATTTTGTAATTTCGTCTCTGTAAAGCTGACTATCAACTTTATTTCCCGGGTTGTCCGAAGAGGTTTTGAATGTTTCAATTATCTCACTGTGTACTTTCTCCTTAACCTCAACAAAATTATCAAAATAATCTAACCCTATCTCGGGATTAGCGATGTCCTTCTCACTTTCCAGGTCCTTTTTTATACGTTCAAACAGCGCCATTTTCAGCTACCTTCCCTCTTCTCATAAATGTGGGCTCAACTACTCTTCTTCTTTTTTCTCAATAACCGGTCTAAATTCTATTACCTCTTTCGTTAAAGCGTCAATTGCCGCGCCCGCTCTTGTTCTTTTCACATTTTGCACAAATGGTATACCCGTATTCAAAGCGGTACCCACCGTTTTCCAATCGCTTGGGATAACCGCCGCAATCGGACACTGAAGTATCTTTTCCACATCGCTAACAGAGATCGACCCTTTTGAATCACGATTGATAACCAGTTTAACTTTGCTTATTTGTTTTATTGATTCTAAAACCTTAAGGCTGATTTTAGAGTTCCTTAATATGGACACATCAAGTCCGGTAACCATCAATATCAAATTCGAGCTGTCAATAGCCAATATAGTGATGTCGTCAAAACTCGCCGAGACATCAATAATTAAATAATCATAATACGGTCGTATTATATTAATAAGCTTTTCAACATGTTCTCTCGTGATAAATTCTGCGTACTCCGGACTTTTCGGCGCAATAAGTATGTGCACGCCGGACGAATGAGTCTTCATATAATTCCGGATTGTATCAATATCAAAGTCTGCATAGCCTTGTATCAGCTCATCTAAAGTGTCATTCGTTTCAAGGTTCAGAAAAATATTTGCATCGCCATACTGCAAGTCAAGGTCAATCAAAGCAACTTTCTTTTTCTTTTTTGCAAGATTAACCGCAAGGTTAACTGCAATAGTTGTTTTCCCGCTGCCCCCTTTGCTGCCAAACACCGTTATAACTTTCGAGGTGTGCCCAAGGCTCTGCTCGCCTTTCAAAGCATCCCGGTGCGAGCTCTCCTCATTGTACACCGTTCTAACATTCTCGATTAGATATTGACTTTCTCTCTTCCAAGGAATAACGTGCCTGATGCCGGCCTTCATGGCTCTTTGCAAAACATCAACGTCCATATTTTTTGTTATCAACATTACTACGCTGCTGGGCCTGTTCATATATATGCGTTCGCTGGTTGCAAAAACATCGCTCTCATCAGTATCCAGCATCATTATTACTATATCGGGATCAACGCTCTCGATACGGCTCAAAGCGGATGCGCCGTCCTTAAACTGACCGGCGATATAAATATCTTCGCTCTCCAGTGCTGCTGCTACTTTTAATCGCGTCTCTTCAAGTTTGCTGATAATAATTATTTTTATACTCATGATTGATTCTCCTGCCAGCCTGGCGAATTCTCTTGCAGCTCCGTTATCAAATCATCAATAGTTATTATATCCATCTCAATAACCTCATCATTCAATGGAGACCTCAGTATAAGCCGAACTTGTCCGGTGGCAATGGCAAGATTTAATCTGACCGCCTGCTCCGGCGTCACGGATAGAGTCACCGTTTTGTACCCGGTCTCTTCCTCCGGCACGTTCTGGTTAAGCTGCAATCCAACTGCAAGAATCTTGATGTTTTGAAAAAGCTCTGCAGAATATGTCTCCCTTATTATGATGTTTTCTTCAACAATGGTAGTCTCCTCTAATAAGGTATCCTCTCCAATTATTGGATCCTCCACTTCCTCGTCAGGGTCAGTCTCGGCAATTTTCTCCACCGTAATGGTAAGAAGAATATCCACAGAATTCTGTGGTTGTAGCAGCCCTGCAACACCGCTCACCTCGTCTACTGCGACAGTGAATGCCCTTTGCCCTTCCTCTATCGCATAAGCAAGGCTGTCAAAGCTCTCGCCGGGTTCGACAAGCTTGGTCACAATAATCTGCTCATTCTCTACAATCATGCCGTTGCTGACCTTCCCTACAACCTCGCTAATACTTTGCGCAGCAGAAGAATGGACAGCTTCGGACGGCAGCTCAACCACTTCCAGCATATCCTGCGATATGATTATATTTTCTGCAATATTATATTTTGCCGTAACAACGGACGCTGTTTGCACTTCATTAGGCTTGTTGATATTTGATAAAAAAAAGTACACAAGAACAGCGGTGATAATTGCTGCAAAAATGGCAATGATGCGAATTTTTCTCATATTACCCCCTTATTCAATTGGCTATTATTCATTAATCAATCAGTGTAATAGCATACAGTCCAAAGTCGTTTGAGCCTCCAAGCACATCATCAATTGACCCTTGTCCGTTAACAATAATGTCCCTAACAAACGACCCTGTTATAATGCTGTTAACGCCCTGTCCTGCGCAATCCTCAATAATAAAAGCACAAAAACCTTCGATCACAATTTCGTGCGAATCAATATACGTAATAACAGGAACTATAACAACGCGCGGACACGTCTCAACATAGTGATCAATAGTACAGCCACCGCTCGACGGGAAGTGGGTGCAGCTATCATATCTCTCAGTAAATGCCGCCATAGTTGGATTCGACATATTACCGGGTTCAACAGGCAGCTGCTGTCCGACATACAATATCCCCTGGAAACCATTTTCCAGCCATTCACTGTACAAACTCGAACCGCCGCCGGCGGTTCCGTCCAAATCCAGCGCTCCAAATGCACCAAAAAGAACATCAATATCCGACGCTCCAAGCTTCAGTTCAAGATGCTGCGTTTGCCCGGTTGCTTTTGCATAATCCATGAGTTCTTTTGTAATGCTTAACGGAACAACATTCCCGATACCGATAGCCGGCGAGATCTGCGCCGTGGCCTCTCGGGATACATCCAAATGCGTTACTCCAATGACCGGCGCGATGTATAGCCTCTCGTGCTTGTCGATATCTACCGTTACGCTTGAATACAAGTTGTTTGCACCCAAATTCAGCTGAACATTTATAGTGTAGTCCTCTTCGGTAATATCGTTTTTCTCCAAATACTCAAGAGCTTTTTGATTAACATCCTGTATCCCATAAGTATCATTATAAGAAACAGGCAATAATGAAGCAGCAGCTAAAGATGCAGAATCAGCTGAGTTTTGCATATGAGCTGTCTTCAAATATGATAATCCAAAGTCAATAACAAATGCTGCTATTATCAATATGAAAATAATCGAAAACGCAGCGATAACCGAAACCGCACCCCGTCTTTTCCTAATCAATTTAAACCATTTATTATTTTTCATTTCATTTCACCAGAATTATTCCCGGTTTAAAGTTCCTAATTGTCCGTTCTTGAAAAATGGTACAATAAATTATTCTGCCTTCATCGTACATTCAGTTTGAGCTGTATAATCCATATCGCCAAAGTATAGCACTGAAAATGGTGTAAGAAGGCGGAAGGAATAATCGATACTTACGATTACATCACCATCCCTAGGTGACGATGGGTTAGTACGTTCTACCGTAATATCTAACCCATCGTACGTATACACTGGCATCGCGTCATAGACTTTCGTAGTCACTTCGTTTTCAAAATCAGACGAAGTAACTCTGACCGCACCATAACGTGCCCCTTCTCTGCAACCGTAAGTGGCCAATAATTGATTGCCAATAAGCCAACCAAAATCGAGGATCGCGCATAATAGCAAAATCAAAATTGGAAGTATCAGCGCAAACTCAACTAAAGCTTGACCCTTTTTCCCAAATAATTTACGAGTCATTATACCCAGTCCCATCTAACTATTATTCGCCCCCTGCGGAACCTGGATCATTTAGTACATCTGCTGTACCTTGGAAAATGCTATCAAGCCCTCCGGTTAGCGCAACCAATACAACAATAAGCACCACCGCAACCAATGCAATAATCAATCCATACTCGACCATTGCCTGTCCTTTTTCGTCCTTTACAAATCTCTTTGCACCGTACATCAATAAAGTTAACAGTCTCATCTATACATTCCTCCTCATTAATATTGTTGAGGCAACAGAACC